>NZ_JBCOWR010000001.1:0-440764 GCF_040918965.1 Bacteroides sp. RTP21281st1_H5_RTP21281_210402
CGTACGGGACTCGAACCCGTGACCCCATGCGTGACAGGCATGTATTCTAACCAACTGAACTAACGCACCAGAATTTCTTTTTAATCGCATCTCTCTCGATTGCGGTTGCAAAGGTAGATATTTTTTTGAAACCTGCAATAGCTTTCGTATCTTTTTTCTGAAAAAGTGGTTTTATTAAGAATTATCGTGTACATTTGCAGCTATTACATAAAATAGAAAATAGAATGAAAAATACACCAATTGAGCGACATCTGATTGATGAAACCATCAATGAGTTTCAAATTGTCGATTTTTCCAAAGCTACCATCCGGGAAGTAAAAGCTATTGCTTCTAAAGCGGAAGCAGCATCGGGAGTTGAATTTATCAAGATGGAAATGGGTGTTCCGGGACTTCCGCCGTCCGCCGTAGGTGTAAAAGCGGAAATTGAGGCATTGCAGAAGGGTATCGCCAGTTTATATCCTGACATTAACGGGTTGCCGGAACTTAAAAAAGAGGCTTCCAACTTTATCAAGGCATTTATTAATGTAGACTTGAGTCCGGAAGGATGTGTACCCGTGACAGGTTCCATGCAGGGAACATTCGCTTCTTTCCTCACTTGCAGCCAATGCGATGAAAAGAAAGATACGATTCTGTTTATCGATCCGGGATTTCCGGTGCAGAAGCAGCAGTTGGTAGTGATGGGGCAAAAATATGAAACGTTTGATGTCTACGACTATCGGGGCGAAAAACTGAGAGAGAAACTGGAAAGTTACCTGAAGAAAGGAAATATATCGGCAATTATCTATTCAAATCCGAATAATCCCAGTTGGATTTGCCTGAAAGATGAAGAATTGAGAATCATCGGTGAGTTGGCTACACAGTATGATGTCATCGTTCTGGAAGATTTGGCCTACTTCGCGATGGATTTCCGCCAAAATTTGAGCAAGCCGTATCAAGCACCGTTCCAACCGTCGGTTGCCCATTATACCGATAATTATGTATTGCTGATTTCAGGTTCAAAGGCATTCAGTTATGCCGGACAGCGTATCGGTGTGAGCTGTATTTCAGACAAACTGTATCATCGGAGTTATCCGGGGCTGACCAAGCGTTATGGCGGCGGTACATTCGGTACTGTTTTCATTCACCGCGTGCTTTATGCGCTTTCTTCCGGTACAAGCCATTCCGCACAGTTCGCCATGGCTGCCATGCTGAAAGCTGCCAATGAGGGACAATACAATTTCCTCGACGAAGTGAAGATATATGGCGAAAGAGCGAAAAAGCTAAAAGAGATTTTCCTTCGTCACGGATTCCATCTGGTATATGACAACGATTTGGGCGACCCCATTGCGGACGGATTTTATTTTACTATCGGGTATCCGGGGATGACCAGCGGTGAATTGGCTAAGGAATTAATGTATTATGGTGTAAGCGCCATCTCGTTAGTCACCACAGGAAGCCATCAGGAAGGTCTGCGTGCATGTACCTCTTTTATTAAAGACCATCAATATGCGCAGCTTGACGAAAGGATGAAACTATTTGCGGAAAATCATCCGGCAGGCTAATCGTTTGGCAGAAGATATTTATAAAAGCTACACTTAAAATGAAAAAAAACGGAAAGAACGATTGTTATTCCGTTTTTTTTATTACTTTAGTGGCATGAATATAGACCTTGATATATTTAAGATTCAATCGAATAATGTGCTTCCGTCAAGAGGAAAGATTTTAATATCCGAACCTTTTTTACGTGACGCGACATTCGGCAGGTCTGTGATATTACTGGTCGATCATACGGAAGAAGGCAGTATGGGACTGGTTATCAACAAGCAATTGCCGCTTCTACTCAATGATATTATCATGGAATTCAAGTATCTCGATGAGATACCTTTATATAAAGGTGGGCCTGTCGCCACTGATACATTGTTTTATCTCCATACATTAGCGGAAATTCCCGGTTCTATTTCTATCAGCAAAGGTCTTTATCTGAATGGAGACTTTGACGCAATAAAGAAATACATATTGCAGGGGAATAAAATAAGTGAATGTATCCGGTTCTTCCTGGGGTATTCCGGTTGGGAAAACGATCAATTGCACAATGAGATTAAAGAGAACACATGGCTGGTTTCTGAGGAAGGGAAATCTTACCTGATGAAGGATAACACCAAAGACATGTGGCGGGAAGCACTGGAGAAGTTAGGCAGCAAGTATGAAACGTGGTCACGTTTCCCGCAAGTGCCTACTCTCAACTGATTGCTTCATTTCTTATTTCTTAGGATTCAAACACTGAAGGAGTGCCGCGTCTTTATAGCGACCCTCTACTTGCAGCCAGTTCTTTAATAATCCGCATTGGATGAAGCCACAAGAGGTGAACAGCTTCATGCAGACTTCGTTGTCTACTGCCACGTGTGCGT
Organism: Bacteroides sp. RTP21281st1_H5_RTP21281_210402; assembly: GCF_040918965.1. Lineage (NCBI taxonomy): Bacteria > Pseudomonadati > Bacteroidota > Bacteroidia > Bacteroidales > Bacteroidaceae > Bacteroides > Bacteroides sp. RTP21281st1_H5_RTP21281_210402. The sequence continues at coordinate 2,388 of NZ_JBCOWR010000001.1, forward strand.
AAAGCTGATTGAAAGACAGGAAATCAAACGCATACTCACAAAGTAATTTCAATGCATCGGCGGCATATCCTTGTCCGCGGTAGTCTTTATGAATGGCAATTCCCACTTCTCCGCGTGAATGGAGAGGGACAAAATCCGTAATATCAATCGTGCCAAGTATACGATGGTCGGACTTGCCGGCAATCATCAGGCGCAACTGCTTGTCCGCAAACACATCACATTGCGAACCCTCGATATACTGGCGCAGCACGTAGCGGGAATAAGGAACTGTAAAGTTACTGATGTCCCACATGGAAGGGTCATTTTCCATCTCGTACATAATATCCATATCTTCCGGTTCTACCGCACGAAGATAGACACGGTCGTTCATCAAGAAAGATTGTCTCATTCGTCTTTTTCTTTGGTGATGTGAAGTTCGCTACGCAGTTTTTTCTCGCCCGGCAGACAGAAAAGGGAAGCTGTCAGCCCAATGAGCATACAAAGGTTGCCCGTGCTGCTCAACGTCAGGTAATAGCACAGGAGATTTACGACGATGGCAATTTCAAGTATTCCCAACCGGACGATGCTCATCTGCACATAACGTTTCAGCGCAAGGGTAATGGTCATGTGGTCTATCTTCTTTTTCAGTACAAGGCTGAATAGTTTCAGGGAAAGAGGTATGCACAAGGCCGTCAGTAGGATACCGGCCGTTTCAAAGTAATAAGTAGCCTGCACGTTCCCTTCAAGGATTCCGACAGGAATAAGTTCAAACTCTCCTGCCCCAAGCAGAAACGCAGGGAGCACCCAAAAGAGAACATAACTGATATTCAAGTTTCTGACAGCGCGTTTTATCTGTTCTTCCATGTTCGTTCTAAATTCTAAAGTTTTAAATTCTAAAGTTCTTAATTCTAAAGTTGATTTGATTATATAGTTCCGGTGAAAACGGTACGGTTCACGATGCTGCGTCCCAAAGTCACCTCATCGGCATACTCCAGTTCGTCGCCAACGGATATACCGCGCGCGATTACACTCAGTTTGACTCCCAGTTTATCCAGTTTGCGGTAGATATAAAAGTTCGTGGTATCCCCTTCCATGGTAGTGCTCAAGGCAAGGATTACTTCCTTGATGCCCCCTTCGGATACCCGTTGCACGAGACTCTCTATTTGCAGGTCGCTCGGCCCTACCCCATCCATCGGAGAAATGACGCCGCCCAGGACATGATACAGCCCCCTGTATTGCTGGGTCGCTTCTACCGCCATCACGTCACGGATATTTTCCACTACACAAACAGTAGACGCGTCCCGTTGCGGATTCGCGCAAATCTGGCAAGTTTCGGTATCGGATATATTATGGCAGACTTTGCAATATTTCACCTCACGTTTCAGGGTGATGATGGAACTTCCGAACGCTTCCACGGTAGCCGTGTCCTGACGGAGCAGATGCAGGACAAGCCGCATAGCCGTCTTACGCCCGATGCCCGGAAGTTTTGAAAATTCACCGACTGCCTTTTCAAGCAGTACGGAAGGATATTGTTGGTTCATAGATAATAATTGCTATTCTATCGATATTTTGGCGCAAAGATACAGATTATTGTTTTAATACCTGCAAAAAATACTACCTTTGCAGCCGTTATGATGATACTTATTACTATTATAGGTTACTTTGCGGTATTATTATTAATAGCCCGTATCACCGGACGCAAAGGCGGTTCGAACGCAGCGTTCTTCAAGGGAGAGAACAAATCGCCCTGGTATGTAGTCTCTTTCGGAATGATCGGCGCCACCATTTCCGGAGTTACTTTCGTCTCTGTGCCGGGCATGGTACGCGGGATGGATATGACTTACATGCAAACGGTATCCGGATTCTTTTTCGGATATATGGTAGTGGCGCATGTACTGCTTCCTTTATATTATAAGCTCAATCTGACAAGCATATACGGCTATCTCGGCACACGCATCGGAACACGAGCCTATCGCACGGGGTCTTTTTTCTTTCTATTATCGCGTATGCTGGGAACGGCCGCAAAGCTCTATCTGGTCTGCCTGATTCTCCATACTTATGTATTTCAGGAGATGCATGTTCCTTTCTGGGCGATTGCCGTCGGTTCGGTGGCACTGGTATGGATATACACTCATAAAAGCGGAATAAAAACCATTGTATGGACAGATACCTTGCAGACTTTCTGCTTGATTGCCGCGCTGATTTTCATCATTTATTTCACGATTCAGAAATTGGACTTGAATTTCAGCGGTATTGTCCGGACTATTCAGAGCAGTGAATACAGCCGGATTTTCGTACTCGATGACTGGGTATCCCGGCAAAACTTCTTCAAGCAATTCTTTAGTGGAATCTTTATCGTGATTGTGATGACGGGACTTGACCAGGACATGATGCAGAAGAATCTTTCCTGCCGCAACCTGCGCGAAGCGCAAAAGAATATGTATTGTTACGGATTCTCATTCATCCCGCTGAACTTTCTTTTCCTGTGTCTGGGAATCCTGCTGATAACACTGGCCGGACAGATGCAACTGGAGTTGCCTGCCATGAACGATGATATTCTGCCGATGTTCGCTACACAAGGTTATTTGGGACAATCCGTCCTGATACTCTTTACAATCGGAATCATTGCGGCTGCTTTCAGCAATTCGGACTCCGCCCTGACAGCCATGACGACCAGCGTATGCGTCGATTTGCTCGACACTGAAAAGGATACCGAAGAAGTAGCCCGCCGTAAAAGGAACAAGGTGCATTTATCACTCTCGGTTCTACTTGCTTTCTTCATTTGCCTGGTCGAAATGCTGAATAATAAAAGTGTAATTGATGCCATCTACATCATCGCTTCCTACACATACGGGCCGCTGCTCGGAATGTTTGCTTTCGGACTGTTTACCCGCAGGCAGACCAACGACCGCCGGGTGCCTTTCATAGCCATCGCCTCTCCCTTGCTCTGCTATGCCCTGGACTGGTGGATAGCCAAAGAAACCGGATATAAATTCGGTTATGAATTGCTAATATTAAATGGAACACTTACCTTTGCAGGATTAATAATAATGTCTCGAAAAGAGAAAACGCTGAAAGTACCATGAAAACAAGTACTCCGGCGTTTATAATAAATAATGGCAGAGTTTATTATAAACGACGCGATAGTTTATTATAAACGATGAACGAGTTTATTATAAATAATAGAATGAAGAAATAAATGACAAAAATATGGAAATATCAAGTGCAGAATTTGTGATTAGTAACACGGACGTGAAGAAATGTCCGGCAGGTATTTTCCCCGAATATGCCTTTATCGGCCGTTCCAACGTGGGCAAGTCCAGCCTTATCAATATGCTGACCAACCGTAAGGGGTTGGCTATGACTTCCGCCACACCGGGAAAGACGATGCTTATCAATCACTTTCTGATTAATAAGAACTGGTATATTGTCGACCTTCCGGGATATGGCTATGCCCGACGCGGCCAGAAAGGCAAAGACCAGATACGTACCATCATCGAAGACTACATTCTGGAACGGGAGCAGATGACAAACCTGTTTGTCCTGATAGACAGCCGTCTCGAACCGCAAAAGATAGACCTGGAATTTATGGAATGGCTGGGCGAAAACGGTATTCCTTTCGCCATCATCTTCACCAAGGCGGACAAGCTCAAGGGCGGACGCCTGAAAATGAATATCAATTCATATCTGCGCGAATTAAGAAAGCAATGGGAAGAACTCCCGCCTTATTTTATTTCTTCTTCGGAAGACCGCACAGGACGTAAAGAAATACTTGACTACATAGAAAACATAAACAAGAGTATCAATCAATGAAAAAGAGAATGAAAATGAAAAAGATTTTTTTATCACTTGCTTTTATGGCAGCATTCATGCTGACGGCTACTGACAGCCACGCGCAATCATGGGCGGACTTGTTGAACAAGGACAACATTTCAAAAGTGGTGAACGCCATTACCGGCAATACCGCGTCTATCGACATGACCGGAACATGGAGTTATCAAGGTTCAGCCGTCGAGTTCGAATCGGACAACCTGTTGATGAAAGCGGGCGGAGCTGCCGCAGCTACCATGGCGGAAAGCAAACTGAACGAACAGTTGAGCAAAATCGGTATCAAGGAAGGCCAGATGAGCTTTACTTTTAATGCCGACAGTACTTTCACCAGTACCGTAGGAAAAAAGAAACTGAATGGTACTTACTCCTACAATGCTTCTACCAAACAGGTAGACTTGAAATACCTGAAATTGCTGAACCTGCACGCAAAAGTGAATTGCACTTCCAACTCACTGGAATTACTGTTCAACTCGGACAAGTTGCTGAAACTGATGGCTTTTATCGGCAGCAAGAGCAACAGCACCGCACTGAAAACAGTCAGTTCACTGGCCGACAACTATGACGGAATGATGTTGGGATTCCAACTCACCAAATAGCAAAAACGGGGCGTTTAATACTATTTCGCACTCCATAGAGTATATTTTAGGGGAAAAAGCATTACCTTTGGCACTTGTAATCAATAAAGAGAAGGAAAAATGAAAAAGATACTTTTTTTAATGACCTTATTAGTTATGGGGGTAAGTTTTGCATTTGCGCAAACAAATGCGGACATCAAGTTTGACAAGACAACTCACGATTTCGGTAAGTTTTCAGAAAACAGTCCGGTGGTCAGTTGCACGTTTACCTTCACTAATATAGGTGATGCTCCTTTGGTAATTCACCAGGCAGTAGCTTCTTGCGGATGTACCGTACCCGAATATACGAAAGAACCGATCATGCCGGGCAAAAAAGGCACAATCAAGGTGACTTATAACGGAACGGGTAAATATCCGGGACACTTCAAGAAGTCAATCACCCTGCGTACCAATGCCAAAACTGAGATGGTAAGATTGTATATCGAGGGCGATATGGAAGCAAAAGACACAAAGTAGGAAAAAATAGACTATTACATAAAGGAGAATCTTTCGGTTCTCCTTTTTTTTTGTTTACTTTGAGGACAGAAATGTAAATTGACACATTAGCAAATTATAAAACTATGAAACAAGAAGAAGACAAATTCACCGGGTTACCCGAGAATGCGTTCAGAGAGTTGAAACCGGGGGAAGTATACAACCCGTTGATGAGTCCCTCGAAAAATTATCCGGAAGTTAATTTCTGGTCAGTAGCATGGGGTATCGCCATGGCAATCCTTTTCTCCGCCGCCGCAGCCTATCTGGGCTTGAAGGTGGGGCAAGTATTCGAAGCTGCTATTCCGATTGCGATTATCGCGGTAGGTGTATCAGGAGCAGCCAAGAGGAAAAATGCGTTGGGAGAAAATGTAATCATCCAGTCTATCGGAGCTTGCTCGGGAGTGATTGTGGCGGGAGCTATCTTCACCCTGCCCGCTCTTTATATCCTTCAGGCCAAATATCCCGAAATGACGGTTACTTTCATGCAGGTGTTCATCAGTTCTCTGCTGGGTGGCGTATTGGGTATCCTGTTCCTGATTCCTTTCCGGAAATATTTCGTCAGTGATATGCATGGCCAATATCCTTTCCCGGAAGCAACGGCTACCACACAGGTGCTGATTTCAGGCGAGAAAGGCGGTAGTCAGGCCAAACCGTTGTTGATGGCGGGTATGATTGGTGGATTGTATGACTTCATCGTAGCTACATTCGGCTGGTGGAACGAGAATTTCACGACGCGTGTATGCAGTGCCGGAGAGATGTTGGCAGAAAAGGCCAAACTGGTATTTAAAGTGAATACGGGTGCTGCCGTACTGGGGTTGGGATATATCGTCGGATTGAAATATGCTTCTATCATTTGTGCCGGTTCACTGGCTGTATGGTGGATTATCATTCCGGGAATGTCCGCTATCTGGGGAGACAGTGTGCTGAATGCATGGAATCCCGAAATCACGTCTACCGTAGGGATGATGAGCCCGGAAGAGATTTTCAAATATTACGCGAAGAGTATCGGTATCGGCGGCATCGCCATGGCGGGTGTGATTGGTATCATCCGTTCCTGGGGTATTATTAAAAGTGCTGTCGGACTGGCTGCCAAGGAAATGGGTGGCAAGGGTAATGTGGAAAAGAGCATTATGCGTACGCAGCGTGACCTTTCAATGAAAATTATCGCCATAGGTTCTATCATTACACTGATATTGATTGTATTGTTCTTCTACTTTGACGTAATGCAGGGTAACCTGTTGCATACATTGGTAGCGATTGTCCTGGTGGCAGGTATTTCATTCCTATTCACCACGGTAGCTGCCAATGCGATTGCTATCGTAGGTACGAATCCTGTATCGGGAATGACGTTGATGACGCTGATTCTGGCTTCCGTAGTGATGGTGGCTGTCGGTCTGAAAGGCCCTTCGGGAATGGTTGCCGCATTGGTGATGGGTGGTGTAGTATGTACCGCACTTTCAATGGCGGGTGGTTTCATCACTGACTTGAAAATCGGTTACTGGTTGGGAAGCACTCCTGCCAAACAGGAAACATGGAAGTTTCTGGGAACTATCGTATCGGCTGCAACCGTAGGCGGTGTGATGATTATCCTCAACAAGACATACGGATTTACGAGCGGCGCACTGGCTGCTCCGCAGGCAAACGCGATGGCAGCCGTTATCGAACCGTTGATGAGTGGTGTAGGTGCGCCCTGGTTGCTATATGGTATCGGTGCTGTGTTAGCTATTATTCTCACTCTTTGTAAAATTCCTGCATTAGCTTTTGCATTGGGTATGTTTATTCCTTTGGAACTGAATGTGCCGTTGGTAGTGGGTGGAGCTGTCAATTGGTTTGTGACCACTCGTAGCAAAGATGCAACATTGAATACGGAAAGAGGAGAAAAAGGAACATTGCTGGCTTCCGGTTTCATTGCCGGTGGTGCATTGATGGGGGTTATCAGTGCCGCTATGCGTTTCGGCGGAGTCAATCTGGTGAATGAAGCATGGCTGAACAATACCTGGTCGGAAGTGTTAGCATTAGGAGCATATGCGCTGCTGATTCTTTACTTTATCAAGGCTTCAATGAAAGTTAAATAAAATAGTATGAGGAGACTTTTATCCGTCATAGTATCGCTTGTCAGTGTAATGACCTTTGCACAGAAACAGTCTGCGGAGCTTGCTCCGCAGGACTCCGGCGATATGCTGCGAATCGGAAAGTCTTATCTGGGGACAAAATATGTAGCCAATACTTTAGACCGGGATGGAGAGGAAGGACTGGTCATCCGGACGGATGCGGTGGATTGTCTCACGTTCGTGGAATATACGTTGGCGCAGGCCATCAGTCCTTCCTTTACAGAAAATCTGCAAAAGATACGATATCGTGACGGTATCATCGACGGTTATCCTTCGCGATTGCATTATACGTCCGACTGGATTGAAAATGGTGTCCGCAATGGTTTCCTTACAGATGTCACTGCCGGGAACAGTACGTCTACAATGAAATTGTCCCTTTCATACATGTCCACCCATCCCAAACAATACAAGAAATTGGCTGATTCGCCGGAAAATGTGTTACGGATGGCTGAATATGAGAAAGCATTATCAGGAAAAACAGTACATTGGCTGCCGAAAAGCAAATTGCCGGAAAACGGATTGCCGTGGATTATGGATGGAGATATTATTGCTATTACGACCAAATTGCCCGGACTGGACATTGCTCACGTAGGAATAGCAGAATATAAACGGGGAAAGTTACATCTGCTGCACGCTTCTTCTACCTTAGGGAAAGTGGTTGTCAGCGATACCTCTCTCCGCCATATGCTTGACAACAATAAATCGTGGACAGGCATACGTGTCGTCCGGATGTCGCACATTAAAAATAACTGATTATGAAACGAGTAAAACATTTCCTTTTCATTTTGTGCTTATTTCCTGTCTTAGCGGGAGCACAAAAAAGGGCAGGCGTTGACCTATTGGCATCAATTCCAAGTGCCTATTTTCTGGAACTTACCCCAGATGCTCAATCGGCGGGTATGGCAGGTACAGGATTGGCTATCACTGACAACGGAAGTACAGCAATCTTTCATAACGCTTCTACTCTTGCATTCTCTATGGAAACAATGGGTGCAAGTTATTCATACGCCGACATTAATAAAGATTATGCGTTGCACAGCGCATCTCTCTTTTATAAGATCGGAAGAGAAGGGAAACACGGCTTTATGGTAGGATTCCGCCACTTCAAAGACCCGAAACAGGAATTAGACGGGGGGCTTAATACCGGTTTTCGTCCCTACATATGGGATTTAGAAGCCGGATATTTTAGAAATGTAGCAAAAAACCTGTCCCTCTCCTTAACTCTCAGATATATGCAATCCAAATCCTGGCAAAGTGCAGACAGTGAGAATTCTGTTTGTCTGGATTTTGGGGCTACATACCACCGCAATATGGCTCTTTTGGACGAAATGGCATCATGGAGCATCGGTTTCCAGGCTGCTAATATAGGGAAAAAGTTGGACGGATATAAACTTCCCGCCAAGTTGGGATTAGGGGGTGCCATCGACTTGCCATTCAGCATGGAGAACCGTTTGCAGGTAGCACTTGACTTCAACTATCTGCTTCCTTCCGAAATCCGCCATTTGCAGGCGGGCGTAGGAGCCGAGTATAATTTCCTCAAATACGGAGTAGTCCGTGCAGGATATCATTTCGGAGATAAGAACAAGGGCGTAGGCAGCTACGGCACTCTAGGCTGTGGAATCAACTTCTGGCCTATACGTGCCGATTTCTCTTACACACTGGCAGATAAGGATTGCTTTATGCACCGAACCTGGCAGTTGGGAGTCGGAATAGTATTCTAAGTTCCTCTTCGAGGCGTCGCTTCACTTCGTCCATGGGCACATCGTGCTTCAGTTCCTGACGAAGTGAAGTGACGCCTTTGTCTATAAACCCGCAAGGATGGATATAGCTGAAATATCGTAAATCCGTATTTACATTCAAAGCCAGTCCGTGCATGGTGACATAGTGGCTGCTTCTCACTCCTATCGCGCATATCTTACGGGCACGGGGTGTATCACCTTCCAACCATACGCCCGTCGCTTTCTCCAGTCGTCCCGCTTCAATGCCATAAGATGCGCAGACACGTATCACTGCTTCTTCCAACAGATGGACGTATTCTTTCAGTCCTAACCCAAATTCTTCAAGATTCAGTATCGGATAGCATACCAATTGCCCCGGGCCGTGATAAGTGATGTCTCCTCCCCTGTCTATGTGGTAAAGGGTCGCATCAATCGCTTTCAACTGTTCGTCACTCAGCAACATATTATTTTCTTTCCCGCTACGTCCCAAAGTATAGACGTGGGGATGCTCACACATAATAATACGGTTCTCATAGGCTTCATCCTGTGCTTTTGCACGGACAACTCCGTCAAACCATTCCGTCTGCCGTTGCCAGGCTTCGGCATACGGTATCAAATTCCAATCGACAAAAACTGTTTTCATAAAAACAAAGGTAAGAAATAAAAAGAAAATGTGTACATTTGTTGGCCGAATATAACAAACACAACTATGAAAATGGACTTTCCACAGGTAGACTTGCCTACCGAAGTATTAGCATGGACGAATGTCACGGAAGATATTCTGAACATTTATAAGCAATCTTGTCGGTTGCAGGCATGTATTGTCGCTATTTGTACTGAAGGCTCAATGAAAGCTTCCATCAACTTGCTTGATTATGAAATACGTCCCAATGACTTGATAACATTATTACCGGGAACTATCATCCAGTTTCGGGAAAAAACAGAAAAAGTATGTCTCTGCTTCGCAGGTTTCTCCGCTCATTGCGCCGGACGTATCAATCTGATGAAGAATATCGGCAATGCTTATCCTAAACTTATCGAACAACCGGTAGTTCCGCTTAATGAGGAAGTAGCCAGTTATCTGAAGGATTACTTTGCCCTGCTATCACGAGCCAGTTGCAATGAGAACTTTGATATGGATCCTGAACTGGTAGAATTGTCGCTTCAGACTATCCTGACAAGCATACGGCTGATATATCATAATTATCCGGGAGAGAGCAGCAGCTCAAACCGTAAAAAGGAAATATGTCGGGAACTAATTCAATCTATCACTGAGAATTACAGAAACGAACGTCGTGCGCAGTTCTATGCGGATAAGTTGGGGGTATCTCTCCAACATCTGAGCACTACGGTGAGACAAGTGACAGGGAAAAGTGTATTGGATACGATTGCTTATATCGTTATCATGGATGCCAAAGCCAAACTGAAAGGTACGAATATGACAATTCAGGAAATTGCTTATTCGCTGAATTTCCCCAGTGCTTCTTTCTTCGGCAAATATTTCAGACGATATGTGGGAATGACGCCATTGGAATTCAGAAACGGGTAATAATATTTTCAGGCACGGATTACACGGAATACGCGGTTGCTTTGTACAACCATATTTCAGAAAACCGTGAAATCCGCGTAATCCGTGCCTGATTAAAACAGAATTATTTATTTTGAATCATCGCCAATTACAATCTCCTTTTTCCCAAACTCAGTGAATTAAGCACTACACTCACACTGGAGAAAGCCATAGCGGCACTTGCCAGCATCGGGTTCAGCAACAATCCATTCAATGGGAACAGGATTCCGGCAGCGATAGGAATACCTATCAGATTATAAATAAATGCCCAAAAGAGGTTCTGATGAATCAGTTTGACTGTCTGCTTCGATAACTGGAAGGCTTTGGGAAGCAAGAGCAGGTCGGATGTCATTAAAGTAACCATGGCAACGTCCATGGCAATATCCGTACCTTTTCCCATAGCAATGCTGACGTCAGCCAATGCCAAGGCTTGCGAGTCATTGATTCCGTCACCCACCATAGCGACTTTCTTTCCCTGCAATTGCAGTTCGCGTACAAAGTCGGCCTTATCGTCCGGCAGTGCGTCGGCAACGAAACGTTCAATTCCCAAACGGGAAGCGACAGCCAAGGCCGTCCGTTGTCCGTCGCCGGTCAACATACAGATGTCGATACCCTGACGCTTCAACTCTTTCACCGCTTCGGCAGAGGTCGCCTTTATCGGGTCGGAGACGGCAATGATAGCCAATAGTTCATTCTCACGACCAAAGTAGATGATGCCATTACCATCCGATTCGTAGCGAACCAGCATATCAGCCATTACATCACTCATCGTAGCGCTGAAATCCCTTAAAAGTTTATGGCTTCCTACCCAGTACACTTGTCCCTGATAGGAAACTTTTATACCTTTTCCTGTGATACTTTCAAAGCTATCCAATTTGGCGGGAGTTATCTTTTCCTCGTCCTGAAGTGCAGCGACTATGGCACCGGCGAGAGGATGTTCCGATTTCATTTCCGCAGCGAGGAGTACATCTTTATAATGTGGTTCCTGCGATTGTGCCCATAGCCATCCGGTAGCTGTGGGGTGTCCTTCGGTCAGTGTTCCGGTTTTATCCAGTATTACGACATCGACCTTGCGCATTTGTTCCAAAGCGACGGCGTCCTTAATCAGTATATGCTGATTGGCCGCCTTGCCGATTCCTACCATCAATGCGGTTGGCGTGGCAAGCCCTAAAGCACACGGACAGGCAATCACGAGAACAGACACAGCGGACAGAACTCCATAAGATATATATTCGCTGCCGCCAATGGTAATCCACAGGATAAATGTCAGGATGGCAATACCAAGCACGACAGGTACAAAAATACCGGTTATACGGTCAACGATACGCTGTACGGGCGCTTTACTGCCTTGTGCTTCCTGTACCATATGGATGATACGCGCCAATACCGTCTCACTGCCGACCTGTGCCGCGCTGATAATGAACGAACCGCGCTGATTGATAGTTCCCGCCAGTACTTTATCACCTTTCTTCTTTTCTACCGGAATAGGCTCACCGCTTATCATACTTTCGTCGACATATGAATCGCCTTCGGAAAGTTTACCGTCCACAGGTATCTGCTCTCCCGGACGAACGACTACCAAATCACCGACTTGCAGTTGCTCAATCAGAATCTCCTCTTCTACTCCGTTGCGCAGGACACGGGCTACTTTAGGTTGCATACCCATCAGTTTGCGGATAGCGGTGGATGTATTTCCTTTCGCACGTTCTTCCATCAGTTTTCCGGTCAGCACGAAGGCGATAATCACCGCAGAAGCTTCATAATAGACATGCGATTCCAGTCCGCGAGCATACCAGAATTCAGGAAAGAAAGTATTAAACAAGCTGAACAGAAACGCGATGGAAGTACTCAGTGCAACCAAAGTATCCATATTGCTCCGCCCCATCTTCGCCTGCTTCCACGCTCCGGTAAAGAAACCGCCGCCGAAAAAGACCATGACAGGGATAGCAAGTACCAATTGAATCTCGTTAGAGTATGGCATATGCATCAATATCATGGAAAATACCAGTAATGGTACTACCAAAATCCATGCACCAATCACTTTCCGTTTCAAGCGAACGTAGCGTTTATGCTGCTCTTCTTCCTGACGTTCCTCTTTATGGGCTTCTTCTACAATCAGGTCGTAACCTGCCGAAAGCACCGCCGCACGGATTTCTCCGGGAGTCAGTTTGTCTTTCTCGTAAGAAATAGTCAGCATATTGGTGGCAAAATTAACGGAAGCCTCCATGACTCCCGGCAATTTTCTTACTGTTTTTTCTACATTATTAGCACAACCCGCACAATGCATATTGAGCACGGGAAATGCCTTTTTTACCATATTACCCATATATATTATTATTTTTCAGTCTTTCCCTGTACCTTTGATAAAGAACAGGGAAAGACCATTATTTACTTATAGAAACAAGCCAATACGGGTATTTGTTCAATTACTTCTTATCCGCTTTCTTATCGTCCTTCTTCGTTTCTTTCACAAATTCGGCTTCATAATTGAACTTCTTGAATCCCGCTTGCAAGTTCTTTACATTTGTCTTTTCAGCATCGTATGTGATAGTGACAGTCCGGTCTTTCACGACAGTGGAAACATCTTTCAGACCTTTCTCAAAACGCATGTTGTCCTTCACCTTCTTTTCACAGTTTTCGCAGTGCATCTGAGTCACTTTGAATACTACTACACGAATATCTTTCGCCATTACGGCAGCTACACTCAAAAGAGCCACCACGCAAGTGGCCATCCATCTTTTTGTTCTCATTTTTCTTATAAGTTTAAATGTTAGTTATTCTTTTTATTCACTGTTTCTAGCCAGGTTGAAACGCAGTCCGATATACGCCTTCGCACCGTGCATCGGCCCCCATATCATGGTAGAGTCAAAGTTATCTCCCCAAGGATTGGCTGCGTCGATAATCGGGTTCTTCTGCTTAAAGTTTGTCAGGTTCTCGCCGCCCACGTAGATAGACCAGCGACGGAAATAACGGGTTACTTGCAGGCTAAGTTGCTCAAAACTGCCATAACGGCGATTCCATGACAGTTGCCCGTCTCCAAGTTCGTAAGGGGAAGGCATTCTGCCGCCGCCATTCAATTGCAACGTTGCGTCAAATTGCCATATTCCCAGTGGAGTTTGGTAAGATGCAGTCAGCAGACCTTTGTATTTACTGGTCAGAGGTCTTTCCATCCGCTCGCCTTTGTAGGTGGTTTGCGCATCCGTCAGTCGGTAGGCACCCGTCAAGGTGAATCCCTTGAAGAACGGATAGCTTGCTTCCACCTGAAATACATGAGAATACGAACGACCGTCCAAATTATAGAAAGATACTCCGTGGGGATTGCTATCCATATCTACTACGACTTGTTTCAAGAAGTCCGTATAATAGTACTCAGCGTTTATATTCAATGTTTTACCAAATATCGGGATGTAGGTAGACACACTTGCGCCATAGTTCCATGCTTCTTCCATGTCCAGATTCTTTGCAATCTCCACTTTACGGCTACTGGAAAGCAGATAATTATTTTCTGCCAGTACATGATTCGTCCGGTAGCCTTTTCCGGCAGAGAGACGGAAGTTTACATACTCATTCGGATTGTATTTGAGGTGCGCACGGGGAGTTACAAAGAATCCATGCTCGTTGCTATAATCCCCGCGAAGACCTGCCATCAGCATCCATTGGTCATTCAGATTCAAAGTGTACTGCACGTAAGCTCCAGGAACAGCTTCTTTCTCAAAGGCTTTGAGAGGAGTGTTATCCGCATTGTTTGCCAAACGGTAGTGTTGATCGTAAGCATCATAATTGAAACTTAATCCTGCGGAGAAGCTGTTCTGTTTATTGAACTCCGTTTCGAACATCAATGAAGCGTAGACATTGGTTTGGTCTACATTATAGAGCTTCAGTCCGTAATTGGCATCCTGATTATGTAAACTGGCAGAGAGAATCAAAGCCAGGTTAGTATTCTTCTCCTTATTAAATATATAGGCGTTCTTGGTGAAGAATTCATAGCGTTCCGTATCAATGTTCACTTTATAAGGGTTGTCGAAATGCATTCCGCCATGATTGGCTTGCCCGCTGGTACGTGTTTCAGAAAGGGCTTTGATACCTGCCTGAAAGACATAATGGTCGCCCATATACGCCCACCGGTTCCACACATTATATTGCTCTACCTGCGGAATATCTACAAATCCGTCGTCATTACCATCGTGAGCTTTCGTCTCGTTTTCATAATGTGCCAGCAGAGAAGTGCTCCAACGTTTGGAGATTTTCAGCGTGGCATCCGCATTGGCTTCATAACGATTGGTGGTGCTTGCGAAAAGATTGGCAGACACCCAGTCGGCTTCCGGCAATTGGGGTTTCTTGAACTCGACATTAATCTGTCCCGTAATGGCTTCATAGCCGTTTTTTACGGAAGAAGTTCCTTTGGAAACCTGTATGCTCTGCATCCATGGGCCGGGGACATAGCCCAAACCATAAGGAGCAGCAGCCCCGCGATAGTTCGGAATATTTTCCGTCAGCATTTGTACATAAGTACCGGAAAGTCCCAAGAGTTTGATTTGCTTGGCTCCCGTTGCCGCATCGGAATAACTCACATCAACCGAAGGATTCGTCACGAAACTTTCTCCCAGGTTACAACAAGCGGCTCTGCTCAACTCGGCACTGCTTATCATATCTTCATTCATCACGCTGCTACGCAGTTTCATTGTTCCCAGTCTTCGACTGACTACATTGACTTCATTCAGTTCCACTCCATCACGAAGCACAATATCCAGTTTCTGATTCTTACCGTTCACATGAACCGTATCGTTCTGAAAACCGATAAAACTGACTATCAACATATGGCTTTTTGAAGGTTTGGCGATAGAAAAACTTCCATCTTCCTTAGTAGTCACGCCTTGTCCTGTATTCATCCAAAATACGTTTGCTCCCGGAATAACCTCTCCGGTACTATCTTTTACCGTTCCGTGTACTTGCGCATGCATATTGCCGGCAAACAACAGGAACAGTCCTATTATCATATATTTCATTCTTTCTAAACTTTCTTTCGAGATACAAAATTAATTCATTTCTCATGCAACTTGGTTGCATTCAATTACACCTCACTTTCCTGCTTTAAATGCAGCAGAAAGCAAAGTCCCTAAAAAGAAAGATTTAGTGGCTAAATAATATAGGTGGAATATAATGCCAGCTTCTGTCGGGAACAGAGAGGTGGCGGCGAAGTAATAGTAGTATATTCTACCGGTTTATCGAAATACGTAGAAGTCAGCAGATAGCAGAACTGTGCACAGAAAAGGTCGATCGCCTGAACTGAAACATTGAGTTCAGTAGTATGTTTCATCAAGTCCAGCTTATAGATAGTAGCCGTACAACCTTTTGCTTTGCAATCCTTTTTTGAGTCGCAAGTATGTGTTTTCTTACATTTCGGACAGCCTGTGTCACAACAGCTTTGCACCGTTTCGCAACGGGCACAGCAATAGTGCATAATAGATACTCCCGCTCCCGAATAAATAATCAAGAGTGAAAGAACCAATGCTGTTATGTAAGCTAATCTTTTCATACCAAGGGACAAAGATAATAATAAAATCAAATTAAATGCATATTTTACCAAAAAAGAAGAAGAATGTCACATATGTTACAATCTATAAGTTATCTCATCCCTATCTTTGCAAAAAAAGATAGATTATGGAACAGTTACATGCACATGAAGTCCTTCACATGATGGAAGGAAATAGCTACTCGGAATCATCATTGCGAGCAGCAATCATTAAAAGGTTTGGTGAACAGCAGCATTTCTACACTTGCTCGGCAGAAGATATGGATGTGGATACCCTTATAGAGTTCCTTAAGATGAAAGGGAAATTCATGCCTGCTGAAGATGGATTTACGGTAGATATAACAAAGGTTTGTAAACACTGATCTCAGTTTCTACTACCCAAAAACTTATTTTCATTTTAGCAAAGTCAATTTAGGATTATCATAAATTTCTATATTCTTAAGTTTCAGGCATTGGCTCAATTCTACCCTCTCTAAGTCTGCCCAATAAGCAATATTAATTGACTCCACATTCGGGCAGGAAGTACTTAAGTCCAGTTCCGGAGTAGCTGAAAAATTATATAGTTTCAACTCTTTCATTTTGGGTAAATATCCTAGATGAAGTTCACTGACAGGCGGCATTTTAATACCAATAGAGCAAAAGTCCAGTTCTTCCGCCCAAATCCTTATATGGTATACTTTACGATTACGATACTTGTAATATATCATCAGGTTGGCATCTGCATTTTCCACTTTTTGTAATCGCCCGTCTCCCCATTCAATAGCCATTCTACCGCCACCACCAATTAGCTGTAATAGTTCCCTTTCTCCGGTAGCATCCACCGTGAACTGAATTGTATTTGCATCAGTCAATTGGGGAATATCGAAATCATCACCAAACACACTTTTATCATCTTCTGAATCTGAACAGGAAGAAAGCCCTAAAAGCAAACATAATCCTATCAAATAAAATAGTAGCTTCTTTTGTTTCATTGTGCAAGAACATTAGTTATGTAACGTACAAAAGTAAGAAAAGAAATTGATAACATACATAATAGAGTACAAATTTACAAGTATATTTATAGAAATATGGAATGTTCCTGAATCATATTGCTTACATAATCCGTTGTTGTAGCAGTTCCCGTTGAAAGAACATCATTTTCGGTTCAATAGGCGTGCACAATATGGACATGCTCTTTGATGTACTCATAAGAAGGACGGTAAAATATAAACAACAAAAATCCCGTTAGCCATATTGCAGACTAACGGGATAAGTAATTTTCATACTCAATCTTCCGCACAACATATGCGAAAGGACGGTTATCAAGAATATAATAGACGCATTAGCGGACTAAATCCATATATTAATCTAGCAATAGAATAAAATAGAGTAAACAAGATAACAGTCATGATCAAAATAGAACAGATATATTTAAGTGTAAATCGAAAGGTTACATCTGATTTTTCATTACACGCAACAACTTTAGTTTGCATTACTAAATCACCAAGCCTTTTTCCCGAGTTACAAAAAAACAAGAGTATTTCTATAGGCCACAAAATATAGAATATATTTCGTAATATCAATCTTATTGCGGAAGGAACTGAGTCACTCTTCTCTGAAAGAATACACAATCCTGTCCTCTGCTTTCCAATACTTCTTCCACCATTCACGTCCTTACAAAACAGAAAGCTATAGATTAGAGCCAAAGCAAAGCTCATCCAAAGCATACTGTTATTAAGCCAAACACTTATTAGAAAAAAAGAAGAACTCATTATGATTAAAACAATAATATCTATAACGAAAGCTTCAATCCTTTTATTTATTATATTCATAATAACTAACTTTTTATATAATACACATGTTTGGCATAATCAATCTCTCCACCATTTTCTTATTTTGAGTACTATTCTACATAATATCAAACCGGCGATCCCAGAGAAAAAATATCCAATACCATTTTCCCAATCTCCTATAAACATTAACGCAAACGCGTAAATAATAAGCAGAATTCCAATGACAATGAAAAGAGGTACAAATCTGTTAAACATATTAATGATTTATTTTAATTACTTGTCTAATAACAAATTACCTAATGCGTCCCATAATTTGTTCAGATCGAGACTAAATTCAATCCCAATTATAGCCTTTGCTTTTACACTCAAATCTGCAGTTTTTGTTTCTGATGTTTTTTGTGTTTTACCTACCGTACGATAATTCTGATCGATAGGAGTACTTTCTGTATTGGTATGTTCTAAAAGTCCCAAAGAAATACTTTGTTGTTCTTCTAATATTTGGTTACCAGACTCCTCTTTTATCTTTTTCTGTACTGAAACACCTACTAAACCAGCTCCAAGTTCTACCCCTTGTTTTGTTTCCGCTTTATCAAAATTACCACCTGGATGGAAAAAAACACCATCTTTGACACCTGCAACATCTTGTGAAATAAGGTTCATATCACCTCCAAGCTTCTTGCTGCCCAACTCCACCTCGCCAGCTACCTGAAGTCCTACACTTGCTACAATACTGACAGCCTTAGCGGTTTCTTTTCCAAATCGTATCCAATGACTCAACTTCTTTGGATCTCGACCATCCGGATCTATATATTTCATTGGATTATTCAAACAATACGCATAAGGCGACCAACTATAATACTTCTCCGCCAGCGGATCCACAGTCATAAACCTACCCAACACCGGATCATAATGTCGTGCCCCATAATCATACAAATTCAATCCACCCTTAGTATCCAGTTCTTTACCATTATACTTATAAGGCTGAGCATCCGTCGCAGCACTTTCTGCAAATGTCATCCCATAAGGATAATAATCATTTGTCTCAACAACAGTACCATCTTGTTTCGACACCACCCGGTTATTACCCAGATGGTCTTTCAAGTAGAAGTAATACTCACCATTCTCGTTGTATCCTCCATCCACCAAAATCCGCTTCAATGTCCCGTTCTCGTAAATCATATTACCTGCATAGTCCGTTGTCGTGGTAGCTCCGTTGATTGTATGCACCGTCTGAAGTTTTCTCCCATCAGCAGCATACATGTAAGAAACAGAGTTGCCATCACCAAAAGTTATCTTACTTGGCAAATTTAAAACATTATATTGGATATCAACAATATTTTTGTTAGAATCTTTAATCAGATTACCATTTGCATCGTAAGCATAGTCGTCACCTGTGTTCGTTCCGTTACGGAAGTCCATAGAACCGGCCATCGTAGAGTTCGTCCCAGTATCATCTGCCCTCATCAATTGATTGCCTCGGTAAGTGAATGTCAAATTATCAATGGCAGTGGCCTGATTACCATTACGTGACAACGTGAGCATATTTCCATGCTTATCATACGAGTAAGAGGTATTGAACTTCGTGCTGCCGACGTTATTCTCCAAATAAGCAGCGTTTGTAAGACGTGACAAGTGGTCGTATGTGAAGTTATAGCCTTTACCGCCCGTCCAGTCCATACCGGAAATATTTCCGTTGTAAGTCGGGGTATTCAGTGTACCATTTTCTCGCTTGTCGTTATAATACAACGTTTGGCTGAATAACGGACTAGTGATGGACTTCGTCCAGTTACGCACATTATACTTATAATCTGTCTTGAACTTGGCATTGCCGTTACGCTTGTCTGTTGCCAGACGCCCCAATTCATCGTAGACATTGTTGACAAGAGTCATCTCCGCTTCCGTGTTAACCTTATGCGTAGTAGTGAGCAATCGCCCTGCATGGTCGTAGTCATATTTATAGATTTCAGTCTGCGGTGCCTTTCCTGCGACTTGATGTACATGCTTACGCTGAATCACATTCCCTACAAAATCATAAGCCAGATATTCCTGGTCAACGCCATCAGCCAGTGGATTGTTGCTCTTGGTTTGAATCACCCGCCCGCGAGTATCATAGTACATCACCGAGTAAAGATAAGCAGATGACGGCGTACCATCTGCATTCATTTGAGCAGTCAACGTGCCGGTGAGCAGACCTTTGACTCCTGTATACCGAGTGCCATAGCCTATCTCTTCGTTGTATTCAGTTCCGGCAGATGGTATCTTCGTTGCCGTTACACCGCGAAAATCATAGTTATCGTAGTAATTGGCAGACAGAATGGTAGGCGAAGCCGAAAAGAATCCGTAGACTCCATCTATATGGATAAAATAGGAATTATATTGACCCACAGAAGAATACACCCCTTTGACGAACTTATTGGTCACGGAGATAGTATCACTACAAATACCCGTGAGCACTACACGGCCGAAGACATCGGGGATTGTAAACAACCATTCTCCCTTCTTACGTTGGATACTGTCCTGGCTAAAAATTAGCCGGTCTGCCTTGTCGTAGACGTAGTATGTCCAACCCGCACTGGGGAGTTTCCTGGCTATCTGGCGATTACGGGTATCGTATATGTATTGATAGGCAAGTTCGTCAAGCTTAGCCTGTGTGATGTCCTCATCCTGGATGCGCGGGGGAAGTACAAAACATTTGTTGCCAAAGTCGTCATACACATAGTAAGTATCATGAGCTACGTTGTCTTTCATTTGGCGGGTGAGTACTATCTGACCCAGTTTGTCCTTAAATTCATAAGTCGTGTTGCCATCTTCATCTTTCACCCCGGTGACATACAGTTGCCCGGTAGCGTAGTTGCCACTCTGGCCTAAGGTCGGGTTTTGCCTGGTGCCACCAACTACATAAAGTTTACAGTTCAAGACAGCATCTCCAAGGAGATTGGTTTTATAGGCTGTTGAGACGGAAGCCCCTTTGTTATACCAGTCCTGCCCCGGGCCATATTGCTCCAGTATCCGGTTCAAAGGAGAAGACTCATATACAGGCATCGAATAAGGATGAGTATCGTTATTGTAAATCCCGGAGGATAAACCCTCAAACTCAGTAGGCGTAAGATACCTCCCGTTTGAGGATGTCGATACCCGGGGAAGCCATTCACAAGAGCGACGACCGAAGCTGTCGTAATCTTGACGGGTCGCAATATCCTTCCCTGAGGGTGATGCACCCAAAAGAATGGAATTGGAAGAACGACCAAGCCCATCAAAGTAGTCTATATTAATGCGGCTATCAGAACCGTCGGTCTTTGTGTAGGTACGAGTCATGATATAGTTATGTTTGCCCATATCCTTATACATATCCTGACCCTTATCTGAATCTTTATCAGGATCTTTATCCGGATGAAGATCATAATAAGTAGTCGATATCTGAGTGACTATATTCATGTTTCTAACTTTTCCTTCGGAAACGATATAGTACGTTCCGGCAGGAAGGTTTTTGACTGTCAATCCCGCCTTGCCATCTTGAGTACTCTGAATGACGTTCTCATCTGCATCCAATAGATAAATAACGGTCGCATTGCTTAAAATGATGTTATTTGTAGATGGATGGTTGGATATGGAGATATCCATTCCGCGGGTAAGTTGCAGTTTATAGAAGATTTCATTAGGAGATAATCCAAAACGATTTTCAGCATTAGTCGTATTGTAAGTTTCAGAAAAAGTTTTAGTTCCTGATACCTTGCCCAAATCAATGCTCCTTTCTTGTGGCTCCAATTCAAAATCTACAGCAAACATTCCATCACGTTCTTGTCCCTCCACCATCAGATAATACTTTCCCCATAGTAGTTTTTCTACAAACAAACTCCCATCTGTTGATGACACGATTACTTTGTTTGAACCATCCAGAAGATACAAATTCACATTACCCAAGTTCGAGGAACGATTCAAGGAAACGGAGAGTTTCATAGGACACCTTAAGTCAAAACTGTAATAAACATCGTTTCGAACAGAATCCCCATGTTCGCTGGAGGTTCTGTGAGAATCGCCTGTAAGTGTTTGCTGAATATTCGTTGATAAAAGACCAAGAGGGACTGTATATCTGCCGGGGAGGCCTACTATTTCCGTCTTCATCATACAATCAATAGCGATACCACCATTATCTACCGGCCCTTCGGCAACCAGATAATAAGTGCCGGTTTTTAAGTATCTGCCTTGTATGGGGGTAGTGAATATAAAATCTTCCACGAGCGGAATGGGTGTCAATTGTCCGGTGCCCGGTTCTTCTTCCAAACAATATAGAACACCTGTAACTTCCTCCAAATTTGTCGTCATTTCAGCCCAAAGAAACATGGGGGTATCCAACGTAAACCGATAGAACACGTCATTGGGAGAGTTTTCCCACGGCCAGTCAGCCGGACGATATCCATCATAAAGTTCACGAGTATCCTTTTCGTCACAGCTGATTTGGAACAGCTCCGAATATCTTCCCAAGTCGATAACCACCTTTTCCGAAGGTTTAGTTTCAATATTCATCGAGATTACCCCGTTTTCCCTTATACCTTCTGCAGCCAGGCAATACATACCGGGAGGTAATATCATGACGTCCAGCTTAGAATTTTGAGAGGATGCAATGAGTTCTCCCTTATCATCAAGCAGAGAAATATTAACACTGTCTGATTCGGCATTTGACAAAGTAACTGAGATATCCATATAACAGTCTAACCCAAAGAAGTAGGCCAGAATATTGTTGCTGCCATCATATTCTTTTGAAGAGTTGCGGGAATCTACGGCAACCGTCAAAGACGTGTTGCCCGGGAGCAAGCGTTGGAAGTTTTGCGGGCTGATTTGTCCGGATGCAACGGAGCTTAGCCAGCAAAGCAAAAAGAGAGTATATAGTTTTATTCGTTTCATAATCTTTCCTGTTTTAATGAGCATAATTATATTCATAAGATTCTATTACGTGTCCGTCGGGATCCTTGATTTTGGCAAGACGTCCGAAGGTATCGTATTCATAGGTAGTGGTCAATCCTGCAGGATCAGTGGATGAAATCACCCCCATCAGCGGTTTATGTGTATAGGTAGTGACCTGCGACTTCGGCAACGCCCGTTGCAAACTGCCATTTTTTAACACCGTCTCGTCCGGCGTCACCCAAGTCGAAAACTCACCTGCAGAAGCTACACCAAAGACAGAACTCAACGCGGCATTCACTTCGTCAAGAGTGGCATTCCAGATTTCTGCAACGAGATATTGCCCACCATATGACCAAAGATATACCATGTTCTCCGCCCCATCTTTCAAAACAGCGACAGGGTTGCCATACATGTCATAGCTCAAATATTTGATGCGGGTATCCGGGGCTGTCTGCCCATTGGCTTGTGTTTGAATCAATTCCGGAGCGAAGAAGGTCGAAATCTTCGTCTCGTCCTCCTCCTCATATCGGGTAGTCCATTTCTTGTATCGGGTCAAATCCTTCTGCAAAAACACGTTGTCCTGATACCGGCTTTTTTCCACGATGGGAGACAGTATATGTTTTGCGACCATCGTCTTGTACGGCTCGGTAGTGGCAAAGTCGGAAGGGTATTTATACGTTGTTTTACGGATACCTCTGCTGGTTGTTGTCTCTTCCGCTGAGAGAAGCATCTGTGCATTATACGTATAAGCCGTGGCTTTTGCTACCGGATTAGATCCAGTAGTATCATAAACCGTCTCTACTTGCTTAGCGGGTAAAAACTTATACACATAGTTCAGATAACAAGCCAAGGAACTGCATGTAAAGGTGATACCGTCAATTTGAACAAAAATGGCACGGACATTATCTTCGCCTTGAGAGCCATACCGATTCCAGGTCGTTTCTTTTTCATACACTGGTTTTCCCGCTGCATTATATTGCAGTTCTTTCATTAGCTTCCCACGTTCAAAGGAACGGGAGTTTGCAGGATTTTGGGGATAAGGCGCTCTATTGTACTGTCCTCCTGCAAGCACTTCATCTGCATACCCATTATCATGGTTGGTAAACGTGTAATGAACATATCCATTGTCACAGCCCTTTGCAGATTGTTTCACACACACATCGGTGTAAGCGATCGCGATGCCGTCATTCCACTGAGTCAGCGGGACCACAGGTGTATTGCGTACGCTGTACATTTGAAGACGTTGCCCGCCGTCATCGGTTATATCTATTGAATACCGATAGAGAGGAGTAGCATTGAGTACTCCTGACGACACGGTCGCAGTAGGGGAAGTACGATAGAAATACTCTTTGGTAAATCCGCCTCCTCTTCCATCGTCTGAGACGATTTTCCATATCCGGACACCTCCGGCCACTCCCTTTGCGGGCGATACTATTCTCCTGTCTTTATTATCAACCGCTTTGGCATAATCATGGCTCTGATACTCAAAGAAAGTAATCCCGCCGGTGGGATAGTGAATGGATGAAAGAATACCATTTTGAGCATATTCTGCATTCGGTTCACGTAAAGAAGGAGTAAAAGATGTTCCAAATCCCCGTCCGTTATCAAAGCCCCAATGGTCAGTAATGCTTTCCAAATAGGGACGCAACCGGTGTCGATTTTTATATTTAAACGAATATCCGTAAGAGGGTACAGGCGGACCATAAGGATTGTCCTTTCCTTGCGTCTCTCCCTTTATCGTCAGGCTATCTAAGAAAAGTCTTTCCGAAGAATTGTCGTTATAGTGAAATTCAACAGTTTTGACTTGACTGGCAGATTCTTGCCGGATGGCTATCACATCGCATTTTAACCAACGAATATTATCCAAAGAATTAGAATAGCCCACGGGAGGAGAAGTAATGCCATTATTCAACCAAGGAATTTGGGAGGTTCGTGACAGCAATGGATACGGATCCTCGGGATGCAGACTATTCTGTTCAAAAATCAAGCGATACTCTTTATCCGGATACACGAGTTCTCTGCTCTCGCTATAAAATAAGGAAAGAACCGTCCCATTGCTACTCCTGATAGTACGAAGATATACGGGAGAAATAAAACTTCCGTTCTGTCGGTAGCCGGACATAGCAGACCAATCTTGTGCCGAACCACCAAACCCGTTAGCACCGAGATATAGATGATTGTCATTCCATTTATACAATTGGCTGATAAAAGGACCGCGTTCATATTCAAAAGAAATTACATCTTCACCATCTGCGGACTCAGCCTTGGTGATGAACCAGGACGTAACACTCATATTATCCTTTGTTGACACTCCTTCAGGGCCATACGAAATAGGGTCGGATATCTCGACAACATCTTTGCCGCCAAAATAATATCGGTTACCTTGTTCATCAGTGATCACAAATTCTCTGATCGACCTGTACAAGGACCCATTGTTAGCAAAATCAAGCTCCGACATTTTCAAATAATTATTGGGGTCAAAAGAAACAGTGAGAAGTCGGTCGCTCTGCACCCGGATATTTCCTTTCTGGTCAAAATAGAATTTACCTGAGATGCCGAAAAAATTGAAAGAAAACTCATCAGGCTCAAATTCATTCCTAAACGGAGAAAAGTACCGCTCATATTCTTCTGACGTTAAATTTGAAGATGGCTTCCAGTCAGACCTGGCAAGCCAGCCATTTTTATTGAGGAAATAACCATATCCTACAGTACCCATGAGGCCTTTGCAATCGTTCTCATCCGGAATACCTCTTACCTCACGAGTTATGGCACCACCGGCAAACAACGTCCATCCCAAGCCGGTAGGTCCGGGATGTAGCTCCGGCCGGATGCCGCTCGCATGATAGCTAAGGGCAACGGGTATAGTAAATGACTTGGTTTTAAATTCATACAAGGGAATAGATATATTAGGTGTCCCTGTAAATTCCGATACCGGAACTTCTCCGTAAAGCCCCAGATTGGAAGCCGTCGGACTCGGCATGCTGGGAAGGGGACTTTGAGCCCGGAGACTTCCTGTTATTGCGCATAACGCGCATAAAATTAATAAGATTACCTTTTTCATGTTAATTCATTTTTGTTTGAATGTTTATTTTGTCATCCCAGGCATGCATTCTTCACTATGCCCGGGATGAGAGTTTTAATTACTTGTTTACTTATTTGCTTTTACAAATTCGTCGCATTCACGCCAAGCGCTCCTGCCAAAGCCGAAACGGCGGCTATCACCACTTTGATAATGACGTCCCATACGGATTTCTTTATTGCCATACTATTTACACCTCCTTTCAGATCGTTAAAGGGTTAATTACTTGCAGACTATCTGTGCTCGTCTATCAGTACTTTCATATCTATCTGCTGTTCTCAAGTCTTGATGATGGCAAAAGTAGAGCGGTAATTCGGAGGAAAGAAAGATTCTCAGATCCCATTCGTGACTGTTCGGAGAAAGTCACGAATTAGAATAATTCAGATGATGCAGAAGCCATTTTGTAGAACTACTTTTGTGCCGGAGCCAAGAGAGTGGCTTCTGGATTTATTTATTCATATAAACTATTTTTTATGTCACTAAGGTACAAAAAGAAGAAAATCGTACTTCGATTCGACAAGGAGAATCCTGTAGAGAAGTATGTGGCAGCCAATGTTCTTGTTGGCAGCATTGGCTACGCAAAGTTGTGTAGTGAAGTAAATCAACGGACAGGCATCCATCGTTCGATAGTGGATGTAGTGCTGGCAGGTGCGCAAGACACAATGATTGCCTATCTTGAAGAGGGTTTCTCGGTGAAATTGGGTGAATTCGGCTCCTTCCGCCCCGCTATCAATGCGGAAGGACAAGATGATGAAAAGGAGGTGACAGCTTCATCCATCATCCGAAGGAGAATTGCCTTCACACCGGGAAGCAAGTTCCAGTCCATGCTGTCCAATGCCGGTATGGAGCTATTTTCTGTTAACGGCGCCGAAAGCGGGGATGAAAACGGTAATGGAGGTACAGTTGATCCGGGTGAGGAAGAGACACCCGACCCTAGTCTCTGACAGGGGGGATCTCTCGTTTTTTAATAATAGGAAGGCAGAAATGTCTTCCTATTTTTTTTGACATTTAACACATTTGAGACGTTTTCACCGTTGGCTAACGATAAATTCGTCATTGGGCAACGGTGTGATTGCGGTTGCCCAACGACGAAAACTTGCCAAACGGTAAAATAAACATATAATTTATAAGGAATATCGACCTAGTTATAAATCCACTCCTTAGATAAGGCTCTAATGATAAGCAAAGTTTGAAAATCATCTGAATATTTTTCTGTTTTTATTAGTCCGATTCATGAATTTCATCTATATTTGTCAATAGTGAATGAGACAGTAAATGTGTAATTTATAGAAAAAACGAGTATGAAAAAACAATATGTCAGCCTGCTTGCTATTATACTTTCGGTAAGCGGCTTTTTGTTTTCTTGTCATGACAAGATGAACAAAAATACAGGTGCGTTGCAGTTCGATAGTATTCAGGTGAACAAGACGGCACACCTGTTCAACGATACAGCCAAACCGGCTTGTAATATTATTATCAATTTCGCCTATCCCGTCAAGTCATCGGATGATATGCTGAAAGACAGTTTGAATGCTTATTTCATTTCCGCCTGTTTCGGCGATAAGTACATCGGGGAAAAACCGGAAGAGGTTATAAAGCAATATACTGAAAATTATATCAGTGAATATCGCCGCGATCTGGAGCCGATGTACACAGAGGATGAAAAAGACAAGGAAGACGAAGCTTCCATCGGTGCCTGGTATTCTTATTATAAGGGTATCGAAAGCCACGTGCAACTGTATGAGAAAGACTTGCTTGTGTATCGTATCGACTATAATGAATACACCGGCGGTGCACACGGCATCTATATGACAACTTATCTGAATATGGATCTTACTCTGATGCGCCCGCTTCGTCTTGATGATATCTTCGTCGGAGATTACAAAGACTCATTGACCGACCTGATCTGGAACCAGCTCATGGCTGATAACAAAGTGACGACTCACGAAGCTTTGGAAGACATGGGATATGCTTCAACCGGTGACATTACCCCGACCGAGAATTTCTATCTAAGTAAAGAGGGCGTTACCTTCTACTATAATGTATATGATATCACTCCCTATTCTATGGGCCCCGTAAAGGTGACAATTCCATTCCCTATGATGGAACATCTTCTCGGCAGCAACCCGATTTTGGGAGAGCTGAAAGATTAAACTTCATAAAAGAACAAAACCCAATGAATATCCTGTTGTTACTACGCCAATAGTAATTATGAAGGATATTCATTTACTATAATTTATAATCCGTAATTTGTAATTAATAAAAGTGGAAATCATACAGAAATACTTCCCTGAACTGACAGAAGAGCAACGCAAACAATTTGCGGCTCTATATGACCTCTATATCGATTGGAATTCGAAAATCAACGTTATTTCACGCAAGGACATCGAAAATTTGTATGAGCACCATGTGCTCCATTCGTTAGGTATTGCCAAAGTAATCCAGTTCCGTCCCGGAACCAGTGTCATGGACTTGGGTACGGGCGGCGGTTTCCCCGGCATTCCATTGGCTATATTATTTCCTGAAACGAAGTTTCATCTCGTGGACAGCATCGGCAAGAAAGTACGTGTAGCGACAGAGATAGCCAATGCCATCGGACTGAAGAATGTCACTTTCCGCCATGCCCGTGCGGAAGAGGAAAAACGTACATTCGACTTTGTTGTCAGCCGTGCCGTGATGCCTTTGACGGATTTGGTCAAGATTATCAAAAAGAATATTTCTTCCAAACAGCAGAACGCGTTGCCCAACGGGCTAATCTGTCTCAAAGGCGGCGAGCTGGAGCATGAGACAATGCCGTTCAAGCACAAGACAATGATTCATAGCTTGAGCGATAACTTCGAAGAAGAATTCTTTGAAACCAAAAAAGTGGTATATGTTCCGATTTAAAGACTATTAGTTCCGAATAAGATTTAATCATAGAAAAGAACCATGAAAATAAAAAGGTTTGAATTTAATATGTTTCCCGTAAATTGCTACGTATTATGGGACGAAACAAAAGAAGCAGTCGTCATTGATCCGGGCTGTTTCTATGAAGAAGAGAAACAAGCACTGAAAAAGTTCATTCTCACGAACGGGCTCACCGTGAAGCATCTTCTGAATACTCACTTACATTTGGATCATATCTTCGGAAATCCTTTCATGCTGAAAGAATTCGGCTTGTCGGCAGAAGCCAACAAAGCTGACGAATACTGGATTGACGAAGCGCCGAAACAAAGCCGGATGTTTGGTTTCCAGTTGCAGGAAGCACCTGTCCCGTTAGGGAAATATCTGCATGATGGTGATATCATCACTTTCGGACACACCCAACTGGAAGCAATCCATGTACCCGGACACTCGCCCGGTAGCCTGGTGTATTATTGCAAAGAAGACAACTGTATGTTCTCCGGCGATGTCCTGTTCCAAGGCAGTATCGGCCGCGCCGACCTTACAGGTGGCAACTTCGACGAACTGATAGAGCATATTTGCAGCCGTCTTTTCGTCCTTCCTAACGAGACAGTCGTTTATCCGGGACATGGTGCTCCCACGACCATCGGAATGGAAAAAGCAGAGAATCCATTTTTCAGATAACACATAAAAATCCCTCATAATATGAAAACCGATTTGTTAGCTAGCCGTCACATCGGCATCAATGAACAAGACACAACCGTGATGCTCCGCAAAATCGGAGTAGAATCACTGGATGAACTTATTGACAAAACAATTCCTGCCAATATCCGGCTGAAAGAACCGTTGGCATTGGCCAGTCCGTTGACGGAATACGAATTTGGAAAACACATTGCCGCATTGGCAAGCAAAAACAAACTGTACACCACCTATATCGGACTGGGTTGGTATAATACAATCACGCCCGCCGTTATCCAACGGAATGTATTCGAGAATCCGGTGTGGTACACTTCTTACACTCCTTATCAGGCGGAAGTGTCTCAAGGACGTCTGGAAGCATTGATGAATTTCCAGACAGCCGTGTGTGACCTCACCGCCATGCCGCTTGCCAACTGTTCATTGCTGGACGAGGGAACCGCCGCAGCCGAAGCTGTCAGCATGATGTATGCCCTGCGCTCCCGTGCCCAACAGAAATCGGGTGCAAACGTTGTCTTTGTAGACGAAAACATTTTCCCGCAAACACTAGCTGTCATGACTACACGTGCCGTGCCGCAAGGTATCGAACTGCGCATAGGTAAATATAAAGATTTCGAACCTTCACCGGAAGTATTCGCCTGCATCCTGCAATATCCTAATTCCAATGGAAGTGTAGAAGACTATGCCGCATTTACAGAAAAAGCACATGCGGCTGATTGCAAAGTGGCTGTTGCCGCCGATATTCTAAGTCTCGCCCTGCTGACTCCTCCGGGAGAATGGGGAGCGGATATCGTATTCGGAACAACTCAACGCCTGGGCACACCGATGTTCTATGGTGGCCCGTCCGCTGCTTACTTCGCCACACGGGATGAATACAAACGGAATATGCCGGGACGTATCATCGGATGGTCGAAAGATAAATACGGCAAGCTCTGTTACCGGATGGCTTTGCAGACACGTGAGCAGCATATCAAGCGTGAAAAAGCGACATCGAATATCTGCACGGCTCAAGCCCTGCTCGCCACAATGGCAGGTTTCTATGCTGTCTATCACGGACAGGAAGGTATTTCAACCATTGCTTCACGCATCCACAGCATCACAGTTTTTCTTGACAAGCAACTGAAGAAATTCGGATATACGCAAGTCAACGCACAATATTTCGATACATTGCGTTTTGAACTGCCCGAACACGTTTCGGCACAGCAGATTCGTACGATTGCACTTAGCAAAGAAGTAAATCTACGTTATTATGAGAATGGGAATGTAGGTTTCAGCATTGACGAAACTACTGATATCGCAGCCGCTAACGTGTTGCTTTCCATCTTTGCCATTGCTGCCGGAAAAGATTATCAGAAAGTAGATGATATTCCAGAAAAAAGCAATATCGACAAGGCGTTGAAGCGTACGTCTCCTTTCCTTACTCACGAAGTATTCAGCAAGTATCACACGGAAACGGAAATGATGCGCTATATCAAGCGTTTGGATCGCAAGGATATTTCGCTGGCTCAATCTATGATTTCCCTTGGTTCTTGTACGATGAAGTTGAATGCCGCTTCGGAGATGTTACCTTTGAGCTGTTCAGGATTCATGGGTATGCATCCGTTGGTTCCCGAAGATCAGGCAGAGGGATATCGTGAATTAATAAAGAATTTAAGTGAAGACTTGAAGATTATCACCGGCTTCGCAGGAGTCAGTTTACAGCCGAATTCGGGTGCTGCCGGAGAATATACCGGTCTTCGCGTGATTCGCGCTTATCTTGAAAGTATCGGTCAGGGACATCGGAACAAAGTTTTGATTCCGGCATCGGCTCACGGAACGAATCCCGCATCGGCTATCCAGGCAGGATTTACGACCGTCACTTGTGCCTGCGACGAGTTGGGAAATGTGGATATGGACGACTTGCGTGCCAAAGCTGAAGAGAATAAGGATGAATTAGCCGCATTAATGATTACCTATCCTTCCACTCACGGCATCTTTGAAACGGAGATAAAGGAGATTTGTGAAATAATTCACGCCTGTGGCGCACAAGTATATATGGATGGCGCCAATATGAATGCACAAGTAGGATTGACCAATCCGGGATTTATCGGTGCGGATGTCTGCCATCTTAATCTTCATAAGACCTTCGCTTCCCCTCACGGTGGTGGCGGCCCGGGAGTAGGCCCTATCTGCGTGGCGGAACACTTGGTGCCCTTCCTGCCCGGACATGGCATCTTCGGCAATTCACAGAATCAGGTTTCTTCCGCCCCGTTCGGCAGCGCAGGTATTTTGCCTATCACATATGGATATATCCGGATGATGGGTACGGAAGGTTTGACACAGGCAACTAAAATTGCCATTCTGAATGCCAATTACCTGGCTGCTTGCCTGAAGGACACTTATGGTGTCGTCTATCGCGGAGCAAATGGCTTTGTAGGACACGAAATGATTTTGGAATGTCGCAAAGTACACGAAGAAACCGGTATTTCGGAGAATGATATTGCAAAGCGTCTGATGGACTACGGTTATCATGCTCCTACCCTATCTTTCCCTGTTCACGGTACACTGATGATTGAACCGACGGAAAGCGAGAGCCTTGCCGAACTGGATAACTTTATAGATGTCATGCTGAATATCTGGAAAGAAATCCAGGAAGTGAAGAACGGCGAAGCGGACAAGAATGACAATGTATTGATTAATGCCCCTCATCCCGAATATGAAGTGGTTAATGACCGTTGGGAACATTCATACACACGTGAAAAGGCAGCTTATCCGATAGCAAGTGTACGTGACAATAAATTCTGGGTAAACGTAGCACGTGTAGATAATACCTTGGGCGACCGCAAACTGTTGCCGACCCGATATGGAACATTCGATTGATTATGTGTCTCTGAGGTAACTTGGAGAACATGACGTTTCATAAAATATAAAGCGGCGTTTTAGGAGTCCTAAAGCGCCGCTTTAAATGTTGTAAAGCACCGCTTTATGAATCGTAAAGCGTTGCTTCAAAATAATAAGTCGGCTGATATTCTCTATTTGACAATCGTCACCATACCCGCTTTCACTTTCTTCTCTTTCATCGGAATCTTTGGGTCAGCATATCCCAAAGCTACGCAACCATACACCTTATGATTTTCCGGTACTCCAAGTGAAGTAATAAATTCGCGGACTTCAGGATCGTCACACGTTGTACCTAACTGATTAATCCAACAAGAACCGATTCCCAAAGACCGGGCGGCAAGGAACATATTCTCAATTGCACAGGCACAATCCATACCTGCCCACCATTGGGTGGGTTCATTAGATACAATCACCAAAGCCGGAGCATGATAATAACAACAATAAGTCTTGCTATGACCACGTTCCTGCAAACGGGTATCATCACTTTTTGCGAAAGCTCCCTT
Organism: Bacteroides sp. RTP21281st1_H5_RTP21281_210402; assembly: GCF_040918965.1. Classification (NCBI taxonomy): domain Bacteria; kingdom Pseudomonadati; phylum Bacteroidota; class Bacteroidia; order Bacteroidales; family Bacteroidaceae; genus Bacteroides; species Bacteroides sp. RTP21281st1_H5_RTP21281_210402. The sequence goes on from NZ_JBCOWR010000001.1 coordinate 34,951, forward strand.
AATGCGTTCATTCAGTTCCGACAGTTTGCCGGTATTCTGAATAGCCGTGAAATGCCATGTTTCCAAATGCATTCCACTCGGAGCATAAGTCGCCGCTTCCAAAATCGCCTGCAAATCTTCTTCTGAAACTTGCTGATTCGTATAGGCCCGTACACTACGACGCGCTTTGATGTTTTCTAAAATCTCATTTGTTTTCATACTATGTTTTAAACTTATCTTGTTTAGAACCTATCTTTTAACCAGACCAATCTTCGCATTCAGTTTGAAGTAATATACTCCGTTCTCCCTTTCCAGGAATCCGTATTTATCCTTATCCAAAGAACCTTTCTCCAGCCGGGTATTCAGGAACAAGAAGTCTTCCATCACTTGTTTCTCCGACTTATGATAACAGAGTACATTGCCGTTACCATCCACCAATAGTATACCTTCTACTGCCGAATCCTGTCCGTTATAGATTTTCGCAGGACGCATACCCAATGCCAGTGCCATCAAGAACTGCTTCATCTTAAATTCATAGAACTTATGCTTGTTTATCAGTTCGTCTTTAATCTTCAACGGGTTTATCTGTTTGATAATCTCCGTCAGTTCACTGATACGGGATATACCATCCAGATGCATGATACGCACCATTTCCGTCAATACTCGCGGGAAATGCAAGTCAATCATCAACAGATTGCTACGGAATACACGGTCGGCCACATCCGAATATTTGAGTACACCACCCAAACGTTCAATCATCATCATTCGCTCGGCTACCTCATTAGGAGATTCAGGCAAAGCATTAATCTTGTTCACTGTCGGAGTGGCAAATTTAATTCCACTCTGCTCCAACTTAAGATTTGCGGCACGTCCGCCATCCAACAACGGATTCATTGCACTCAATCGGGAACGGACATTAAATCCTCTCAACGGTGCTTCCGGATGCCAAAAGGCGACAGAGAAGTCTGTACGGTCTTCCGTCTTTGCTTCCAAATCGAAGATACCCGCTTCGTCCAAAAACTCTTCCACTCCGTCCGGTGAGGTAACGTCATTCTCCGAAGAAGATTTAACGGCCTGTAATATCAATTCGGCCACAATGCCGAAATCCTCGCGAGGCATGGACTTAATCCCTGTTTCTCCTTCGATGCGAATCGTTTCTTCTTCAATATAATACCGGCGTGTTCCGTCATGTTCTTCCCGTTGAATCATTGCCACAGGCCAGGAAATCTCTCCTGCTTTCGCCTCTGCCGTACCTAATACAACCTTCCCGTCCGCCAACAGGCGGAAGAAAGTATATAGTTCACACCACTCTTTTTTAGTTGCTTCAAATGCCATATATCTTGTTCTTCTTTATTTTACTAATGATGTTTTATAAATGCATTGCTTTTATTGACTGATAACCCGTGGCAACTCCATAGACGAAATAAAAGGGGGAACTACATAAGTCACCTCTTCCAATGGCGGCAATTTTCCCACTTGTGCAAAGAGCGGATTACGTATCCATTCTTTGGGGGTAACCACGATAAAACGCCCTGTCCAGCAGCCATCAAAATAAGAGGGATTACCCGTTTGTTTCTTTATGGGATAGCAGATATTCTCACCTTTACTCCGCATCTCCGGCGAACGGCCGGGATCATTCACCCACACATGTTTATCATCAATGCCGCGAAGTACCATCCAATGCCCCCTCGGCCCGGGACGCAAGCCACGCACTGCGCCTGTATATCTTACATTCACCAACACAGGAATACCACGGTCAATATAATCTTTCAATATCCGGTAATCTTTCTTTTGGAAATGCTCGGCACTTACCATATTTTCGTAATAACGGGCCAGTGAATCTATCTCGAAAGAATAATAACCACCCTGCCCTATCGAAGTACGCCGACGGAAAGGAGCATGCTTTTTCAGGAAGTAGTTCCGTTGATATTCTACCAGTTTCTTTTCCGCATCTTGAGCCGACCGTTGTTTTTCGGTCGTCATCCCTTTAAAATAGTCGAATACCATCAAAGAGGAAGCCAGGGAACAATGCGAATAAGGACATCCCGTGATTTTCTGCGAATACCAGGGAACGGGAATGTTATTAGGAGCTAGCTTCTGCGCTTCCTGAGGCTTCTGCGTCTCCTGAATCTTCCGAGTCTCCTGAGTCGTTCGAGTCTCCTGAATCATTTGAGTCTCCTGTGCACAAACAATCCGAGCACTCCCCCATGCAAGGAAACTTAAAAGCAGAATATAAAATATGCAGTATTTCTTTCTCATTCAAATTCAATCTAATCGACCTGTTCCAACTATCACTACTTTCTACACGTCAGTTCTCTTCATCATCAAGAATCCGCGCTGTCTCCACCTTTTCCAGTCGTGCACGTAGTTTCGGCATCATCGAACGGCGAATCCGCAGTGTCATGCTGCAATCCATGTCATACGACTGGTTGAGAATCTCCGGTTCTTCTTCTTTTACAATGCGCATGATGTCATTCATAAAAGGATATTCGAACATGACCGTCACATCATCATCTACCGTTTTCTCTATAATCGTAGCGGCAGCGATAGCTTCGGCAGCAGCAGCCTTATAAGCAACAATCAATCCACTGGTTCCTAACTTGATTCCACCGAAATAACGGACTACGATAATCAGAATATCCGTCAGTTCATTGGAATTAATCTGTCCGAGAATAGGCTTGCCTGCCGTGCCGGAAGGTTCTCCGTTGTCATTGGCACGAAAATCCTTGCGTGCCGCACCCAACATATAAGCATAACATACATGCCGGGCATCATAATACTTCTTCTGATACGTTTCAAGATGTACCTTTATCTCGTCGATAGTACGCACAGGAAGGGCGATAGCAATGAACTTGCTTCGCTTTTCTGTATAAATACCTTCGGAAGGTTCTGTGATGGTTTTATAAGTATCTTCAGCAGTCATGGTGCAAAGATACGGCTTTATTGAGAAAATTCAATCTATCATTTGGAAATATTAAGTGATGTTCATTCATCAATATGCGGTCGAATTGATGCAAACGAGCGGTCGTTTCAGTATAAATGAACGGTCGTTTTACTACAAACAAACGGTTATTCCATTACAAACGAACGGTCGAACTGCTACAATCGGTTGTATGATTGTAACGGTTCGACCGCTTGATTTTATTAAATAAGATTTATTCCTTAATCCAACTTATGAATAACCAATCCTGAGCGAAGTTTAGGTTCAAACCAGGTGGTCTTGGGCGGCATGATATTACCTGTATCCGCAATATCCATCAGTTGCTTCATAGACACAGGATAAAGTGCCAGAGCTACTTTCATTTCACCGCTATCCACACGTTTCTTGAGTTCGCCCAATCCACGGATACCGCCAACAAAGTCGATACGCTTATCCGAACGCAAGTCTTTTATTCCCAGGATTTCATCTAAAATCAGATTAGAAGAAATGGTAACATCAAGTACACCGATAGGGTCATTATCATTGTATGTTCCGGCTTTGGCAGTCAGGCTGTACCATTTATCATTCAAGTAAAGAGAGAAGTTATGCAAACCGGATGGTTTGTAAATATCCGCACCTTTCTCTTCTACGACAAAGTTCTTTTCCAATGCAGCAAGGAACTGTTCGGGAGTCAATCCGTTGAGGTCTTTCACTACACGGTTGTAATCAATGATAGTCAGTTGATTGGCGGGGAAGCAAACGGCCATGAAGTAATTATATTCTTCATCACCGCGATGATTCGGGTTCTGCTTCGCTTTCTCTGCCCCTACCAATGCGGCAGCAGCGGAACGGTGATGCCCGTCGGCGATATACAGAGCCGGCATCTTCGCAAATTCAGCCGTAATGACAGCAATATCCTCGTCCTGGTCAACAATCCAAAAAGTATGGCCGAAACCATCACCCGGAGCGATAAAGTCATAGACAGGCTTTTCCGCAGTATATTTTTTGATAATGGCATCCAACTTATCGTTATCAGGATAAGCGAAGAAAACAGGCTCGATATTCGCATTATTCACACGGACATGCTTCATACGGTCTTCTTCCTTGTCACGACGGGTAAGTTCGTGCTTCTTGATAACTCCATTCATATAATCGGGAACATAAGCACCGACAACCAGTCCGTACTGTGTTTTCCCGTTCATCGTTTGGGCGTAGATATAATAGTTTTCCTTCGTATCCTGCACCAGCCAGCCTTTGTCCTGAAACGCCTGGAAGTTCTCGGCAGCCTTGGCATACACCGGCTCGTCATGTTCGTCCGTGCCAACGGGAAAATCAATTTCAGGTTTAATGATATGATAAAGAGACTTTTCGTTACCTTCCGCTTCAAGGCGGGCTTCTTCTGAATTCAAGACATCATAAGGACGTGAAGCAACCTGTTCCACCAACTCTTGCGGTGGACGAATGCCCTTAAAAGGTTTAATTATTGCCATGATATTAGTATTTAATATGTAAAAAATTAAAGCCACAGACTTATTGAAAATCTGTGGCTCAAATATACTACTATTTCTATGAATATTATTTATTCACGCGGAATTTTTCGCAACCGTCTTTCAAGAAACCAACGATTTGTTGGGCAGCAGCAATACCGGCATTGATATTTGCCTCAGCAGTCTGTGCACCCATCTTCTTCGGAGTTGAGAAATAACGTCCGGCAAACTTCTCCGCAAATTCTGCGTTGGCGGCAGGCATGATGTCTGTGATGTATTTGAAGTCGGCACGGTCTTCCATCAACTTAATCAGTTCGGCTTCATTGATAACTTCCTTACGGGCAGTGTTTACCAACATCGCGCCCTTCGGCATATCTTTCAGCAAAGCATAATTGATAGAATTCTTAGTTTCGGCAGTTGCAGGAATATGCAAAGATACAACCTGGCAAGTCTTATACAGTTCTTCTGCCGAATCAAGTGCTTTCACACCGTCTTTTTCGATTACTTCTTTCGGGCAGAATGCGTCATAAGCATACACTTCCATTCCGAAGCCTTTGGCAACACGAGCCACATTGCGGCCAACGTTTCCATAAGCGTGGATACCCAGTTTCTTGCCCATCAATTCCGTACCGGAAGTTCCGTTATAGAAGTTGCGGACAGCATACACCATCATGCCCAAAGCCAGTTCGGCAACAGCATTCGAGTTCTGTCCCGGAGTGTTCATCACACATACATTGTGGGCAGTGGCAGCAGCCAGGTCTACGTTATCGTATCCTGCACCGGCACGAACTACAATCTTCAATTCCTTGGCAGCATCAAGCACTTCGGCATCAATAATATCACTACGGATAATGATAGCGTTAGCATCTTTCACTGCATCCAGCAACTGAGCTTTATCTGTATATTTCTCGAGTAAAGCAAGCTCATATCCAGCTGCTTCTATTTCTTTACGAATACCGTCTACCGCAACTTTAGCAAACGGTTTTTCAGTAGCTACAAGTACTTTCATAATTTAATTCTGTTTATAAAGACTCACCACAGGTTACCCGGATTCTCACAGAATTAAAAAATCTGTGTCCATCTGTGTAATCTGTGGTGAAAATATTATTAATGAAGTTTTTCAAATTCCTGCATGCAATCAATCAAGGCCTGTACGCTTTCTTTCGGCATAGCGTTGTAGCAAGATGCACGGAAACCACCTACTGAACGGTGTCCCTTGATACCTACCATACCCTTTTCAGTAGCAAACTTCATAAAGTCGGCTTCAAGGTCTTTGTATTCGGGAGCCATTACGAAACAGATGTTCATGCGTGAACGGTCTTCCTTGGCAGCAGTACCTACGAACATTTTGTTGCGGTCGATTTCCGCATACAACATATCAGCCTTTTCGATGGCACGACGTTCCATTTCCTTCACACCACCCTGTGCTTTGATCCAACGAAGATTCAGCATGGCAGAATAGATAGGTACTACCGGCGGAGTGTTGAACATAGAACCACCATCAATGTGAGTCTGATAGTTCAACATGGAGGGGATGTAACGTGACACCTTGCCTACCGCGTCATTCTTCACGATAACGAATGTAACACCTGCGGGAGCCAAGTTCTTCTGTGCACCACCATAGATACAGATATATTTAGAAACGTCAATCGGACGTGAGAAAATATCAGAAGACATATCGGCAACCATCGGAACCGGAGAATCGAGATCTTCCTTTAATTCCGTACCATAAATCGTATTATTGGTAGTGATGTGGAAATAATCTGCGTCTGTCGGGATTGTATAATCTTTTGGGATATAAGTATATGTAGCTTCAGCAGAAGAAGCAACTTCTACAACTTCACCAAACCCCTTAGCTTCTTTCATTGCTTTTTTTGCCCATACACCTGTGTTCAGGTAAGCAGCCTTTTTCTCAAGGAAGTTGAAAGGCACCATGCAGAACTCCAGACTGGCACCACCACCAAGGAACAGCACCGAATAACCTTCGGGGATATTGAGTAATTCCTTGAATAATGCCACTGCTTCGTCAACCACAGGTTGGAAGTCTTTGGCGCGGTGACTGATTTCCATTATAGAAAGACCAGAGCCGTTGAAATCTAAAATAGCCTTCGCTGTGTCTTCTATCACCTCACGCGGAAGAATGGAAGGTCCTGCATTGAAATTATGCTTTTTCATTTGAAGTTTGTTTTTGGTTTAACAATTTCGTTACTTTTGTCCTTTGACTTTGCGAATTTACGAATTTATTTCCGGTGCACAAATCTTTCCTTATAAAAATACTGTTTTAAAGCAGATTTTCCTTTCTTTTTATTGGTTTATACAGGATATATACACCATATTGTTATCTACGGATATCAAGTAAGGGATAAAGGTCGAAATATAAACATTGTATGGGGGAGTTACTAATAAAGTGAAAGCGAAATGCAATAAAAACGTATATTTATTTAGCTTCTTCAATAATGGTCTTCATTCCTTTAATCTTCTCTCCTTGAATCAAGTTCAAGAGTTGTTTCACCTTTGCCCGGCGAACGGCAACGAAAGCATAATGTTCCTTCACATCAATCGCACCCACGTCTTCACGAGCCAGGTTTCCTTTCTTATATAGGAATCCGGCAATATCCATCCGGTTCAGTTTTTCCTTCTTTCCCTTACCTATATATATAGTAGCCCAGAGCGATTTCGGCGGACGGGGCGGATTTTCAGGCAAAACGACTGTTTCCATATCTTCGGGAATATAAGCAGGCAATTTTTCTTCCTCGTGGAGAATCAGATAAGATGTTCCGGTAGCGTCCCAACGTGCCGTACGTCCATTCCGGTGCGTAAAGGCTTCTTCATTCACCGGCAGGTGATAATGAATGATGTGTTCAATCTCCGGAATATCCAGCCCACGCGCTGCCAAATCGGTAGAAATCAGTACATGGCAACTACCATTACGGAATTTGTATAAAGCACGCTCCCGATCCGGCTGTTCCATGCCGCCGTGAAAACGTTCGGCTACCAGTTTCTTTTCCGCCAATAGTTTCTGCACACGGTCTACCGCATCCCTGTGATTACAAAAGACGATGCTTGAACTGCTTCCTAATGAGCAAAGCAGGTTATATAAAGTATCAATCTTGTCTTTCGCAGGAGACATCACCTTCATTAATGTCAAGCGGGATTCCTGTTCTTCAGAAACGTCCGGCAGGAAATCCAGTTTGACCGTCCGGTTCAGTCCTGTAAATTCGGGAATCTCCTCTGCATCCGTAGCCGAGAGCAGCATACGCTTTTTCAGCCCCGGAAGTTGCGTGATAATCTCCGCCATTTCATCATGGAAACCAAACTCCAAAGACTTGTCGAACTCATCAATGATTAAAGTTTCAATCGTTTCGGGATTGAAGTTTCCTTTAGACAAATGGTCGGTGATACGCCCCGGAGTACCGATAATGATAGCGGGATGATTCCCTTGAATACTCTTCTTTTCTTCCGCAATGGGATGACCGCCATAGCAGCAACAGGTCTTCCAGGAAGTTCCCATTGCCTTAAACACGGTATCAATCTGCAAAGCCAACTCACGCGAAGGAACGAGAATCAAGACCTGCACATTTCCGTCATCCGGTTTCAGGGTAAGTAATAAAGGCAATAGATAAGCCAGTGTCTTGCCCGACCCTGTCGGAGACAATAATATAACGTCTTTCCTTCCGGTTGCTTGTTCAAGTGATGCTTCCTGCATCGGATTCAGCTCCTCAATCTTCAGGTTGCGAAGAGCCGACTGTATAATTTCATTTTTCTCTAACATGGGGACTTACACTTTAGCCATACCGGTCAAGATATACCGTCCTTTCAGATTATTCTCCCGCATATAAATGGTAACTTCCGCGCGGCAGGCTGATATTAATGCATATCCGGTCAGTTCCGAACTCATGGCTTTGACAAATGTGTACTCCGTATCGTCGTGAATAAAAGATATACGATGGTATTCCATAACCTGTAATGTATTTAAGTTCTATTGGGCAGTCAAATATACGAATATAATAAATAAGTATAGGTAAAAACAGGAGATTATCTTCAAAACGGACACAAAAAAGCCGAATGGCATAGCGGAAAGACAGGTAGGAAAAAGCACAAAAAGAAAAAGCACAAAAGAAGAAGTGTAACAGAAGAAGTGTAACAGAAGAAGCGTAACAGAAGAAGCGTAACAGAAGAAGCGTAACAGAAGAAGCGTAACAGAAGAAGCGTAACAGAAGAAAAAGCGGGAAATCTGAAAAAGCTGATATGCTTTTCAGGTTTCCCGCTCTGTTCTTATGTTATCTTTCCGGCCATTTCGCCGACCGAAAGTTAACTTCCGGAGAATTATCCGCCGAAGTTATCGAACATCAAGTTCTGCGCCGGTACGCCAAGGTCGTCGAGCATCTTCTCAACAGCTTTCGACATCGGGCCAGGGCCACACATGTAGTATTCAATATCTTCAGGAGCTTCGTGGTTCTTCAAGTAAGTTTCATAAATTACGTTGTGAACGAAGCCCGGAGTATACTTCACGCCTGCAGCATCGGCAGCAGGATCCGGACGGTCAAGTGCCAGATGGAATGTGAAGTTCGGGAAGTCTTTTTCAATCTGCAAGAAGTCTTCCAGATAGAACACTTCGTTCAGTGCACGGGCACCGTAGAAGTAAGACATCTTACGGTCGGTAGTATGCAAAGTCTTCGTCAAGTGCATGATTTGCGCACGCAACGGAGCCATACCGGCACCACCACCAATCCACATCATTTCTTTCTTAGAATCGAAAATCGGGTGGAAATCTCCGTAAGGACCGCTCATGATAACCTTGTCACCCGGTTTCAGAGTGAAGATATAAGAAGAAGCGATACCCGGCATTACATCCATAAATCCGGGACCTTGTTCTTTCGGCTTGAACGGCGGAGTAGCGATACGCACTGTCAGCATGATACGGTCACCTTCGGCAGGATAGTTCGCCATAGAGTAAGCACGGATGGTTTCCTCATCGTTTTTACATTTCAAGCCCAGCAGACCGAATTTCTCCCATGCAGGCAGATACTCGTCACCAATCAGGCTCTTGTCGATATCCTTATCATAGTCCATTGAGAATTTAGGAATCTTAATCTGTGCGTAAGACCCCGGGATAAAGTCCATGTGTTCGCCTTTAGGCAGAGCCACGATAAACTCCTTGATAAACGTAGCCACGTTCTTGTTGGAGATAACTTCGCACTCCCACTCTTTCACGCCGAGTACAGATTCGTCAATCTTGATAGACATATCACTTTTCACTTTCACCTGACAGCCCAGACGCCAGTGGTCTTGCTGCTGTTTGCGGCTGAAGTGAGGAACCTCGGAAGGAAGGATTTCGCCGCCCCCTTCGAGCACCTGGCATTTGCACTGTCCGCAAGAACCCTTACCACCACAAGCGGATGACAGAAATACTCCGTTTACAGACAGCGTGTTCAGTAAAGTAGAACCGGAAGCCACTTCCAACTCCTTTTCACCGTTGATTGTCAGTTTCACATCTCCTGATGGTACCAGAAAATTCTTGGAAACCAACAAGATCACAACAAGCAACAGAATAACCACAAGGAATACCCCAATGCTCGCTAATATTAAATTCATATCCATTGTCTTTATTCCTTTCTTTTTAGATGTTCAAACCAGAGAAACACATGAATGCGATTGCCATCAGACCTACTGTGATAAATGTGATACCCAAGCCCTTCAACGGAGCAGGCACGTCAGAGTAAGCCATTTTTTCACGGATAGCAGCCAGACCAACGATAGCCAGCAACCAACCGATACCCGAACCCAGTGCATAAGAAAGCGCGTCCCAGATATCACCAATGTATTTCGGGTCGCTCGGGCCGAGGTTGATGCGTTGCTGCATGAACAGGGAAGCACCCATGATAGCACAGTTAACGGCAATCAACGGCAGGAAGATACCCAGTGAAGCGTACAGCGCAGGGCTGAAACGTTCTACCACCATCTCCACCAATTGCACGATACCGGCAATAACGGCAATGAAAAGAATAAAACTCAGGAAGCTGAGGTCAACGCCTTCGATGATAGCATTGGCAGCCAGCACCTTGGTTTGCAACAGATAGTTGACCGGCAACGTCACCAATAACACGAAAGTCACGGCGATACCCAGTCCTACGGCAGTCTTCACATTCTTCGATACAGCCAGGTATGAACACATACCGAGGAAGAACGCGAATATCATGTTGTCCACAAAGATAGAGCGGACGAATAAACTTAATAAATGTTCCATATCTTCAATTAAGAATTAAGGATGAAGAGTTCTTCATCTTTATTAATTACTTTCTTCTTGCAGTTCTTTGTGACGTGCACGTTGATACCAGATGATGCAGGCTACGATAATCAACGCCATCGGCGGCATCAACATCAGGCCGTTGTTCACATATCCTATATTCTGAATAGGCTCATAGTTCAAGATGTTGAAACCGAGCAGCGTTCCCGAACCCAACAGCTCGCGGAAGAAAGCGACGATTACCAGAATCTTGGCATATCCCAAACCATTACCGACACCATCCAGGAAAGACTCCCAAGGACCATTCTGCATGGCAAATGCTTCCAAACGTCCCATAAGGATACAGTTGGTAATAATCAAACCTACATATACAGAAAGCTGAACGCTTACGTCATAAGCAAACGCTTTCAGAATCTCACTTACGATAGTAACCAAGGCAGCTACCACCACCAACTGAACGATGATACGGATACGGTTGGGAATGGTCTTGCGCAACAGTGAAATAACAACATTAGCAAATGCCGTGATAACCGTTACCGAAAGTCCCATTACGATAGCAGGCTCCAGTTTTGCGGTAACAGCAAGTGCAGAACAGATACCGAGCACCTGTACGGTAACCGGATTATCTATTCCCAACGGAGCAGAGAATACTTCTTTATTCTTCTTTGAAAACAGTTGTCCCATATTCTTTTCTTCTCCTTATTATTTAGTTAAAAAACTCATGTAACTACCCAGACAAGCTTTCAGCATGGCATCCACACCTACAGAGGTGATTGTACCACCCGAGATACCGTCCACCTGATATTCAGGTTTCTCTACCTTGCCGTTCTTCACAACTCCCAAAGCGACAGAACCGCCTTCCAACGTCTTCTTACCTACGAATTCGTTCTGGAAATGGTCGGTTGCGATTTCAGCACCCAGACCCGGAGTCTCACTTGCATGGGAGAAATAAGTACCGTAAACAGTATCCTTGTCTTCGTTCAGCGCAACGTATCCCCAGATAGCGCCCCAAAGACCGGCACCGTAAACAGGAACTACATATTTAGTCTGACCGTCCACTTCGCATACAAATACGTGAAGACGTTGTTGTTCTTTTGCCTCTTTTTCGTAGTTGGTAGCAAATTCGCCTGTATTTTCAGTCAGCGTACCGTCTACGTTCATCAGCATGTCACCTTTTACATATTTCTGATATTCAGCATCCGCATCTTCCACATTCTTGATATTCAAAGCAGCAAGAATCTGCTTCTTCGTGTCGAGCTGCACGTTCTTGTCTTGTGTAGCTTTCAGTGAAGAACTAACGAATGCCAGCAGGAATGCTACGATAATAACCATTACCGAAGCATAAATGATAGTATAACTATTACTATTTGTATTCATTTTCATCCGGTATTTATAGGTTAGACTTGATAGCACGTTTTTCGCGGCGGCTGATATTACCCTGCACTACACAGTAGTCAATCAGCGGAGCGAAGATGTTCATCAGCAGGATGGCAAGCATCATACCTTCAGGGTAACCCGGGTTCAGGACACGGATGACGATAGCCATCACACCGATCAGGAATCCGAAGATGTATTTGCCTCTTTCCGTACGTGCGGAAGTTACAGGGTCGGTAGCCATAAACACGGCACCGAAGCAGAAACCACCGAGAACGAGGTGTTCGTACCAAGGCATGTTAGCCATAGCGTTGCCTTCAATGCCGATGGCATTGAATACCCAAGCCATGAATGCACCGCCGACAAATACGGAAATCATTGTCTTCCAGCTTGCAATGCCTGTCCACAGAAGGATAACGGCACCAATCAGGATAGCAATCACACTTGTTTCACCGATGGAACCCGGAATAAGACCTGTCACCATATCCATGTTGAATGCAGGGGCAGCGCCTGTTGTAGCGGCTTCTCCCAGCGGAGTGGCAACGGTTAGTCCGTCTACTGACTGTCCCAGGCCGAAGATGCTGTCGCCCGATACCCAAACGGCATCACCGGACATCTTGGTCGGGTATGCGAAGAACAGGAATGCACGGGTTATCAACGCCACGTTGAAGATGTTCATACCTGTACCACCGAATACTTCTTTAGCGAAGATTACAGAGAATGCAGTAGCTACGGCAAGAATCCACAACGGACAGTCTACCGGAACGATCATCGGGATCAGGATACCTGAAACAAGGAACCCTTCCTGAATTTCTTCTTTCTTCCATTGGGCTACAACGAACTCAATGCCAAGACCTACTACATAAGATACGATAATTTTGGGCAGTACTGCCAGGAATCCGTAGATGAACATTTCGAAGAAGCTGCCTGCGGCACCTGTATGGGTGAAATGCTGGTAACCTACATTGTACATACCGAACAACAATGCCGGTACTAACGAAATAACCACAATCGACATGATGCGTTTGCTGTCAATCGCGTCGTGTATATGCGTTCCCGTTTTCGCAGTCTTGCTGGGCACGAACAGGAATGTTTCGAAGCCGTCGAACACCGACTGGAATGCGTGGAATTTGCCGCCTTCTTCAAAGTTCGGCTTTATCTTATCGAGATAATTTCTTAACGCTTTCATTTATTAAATTGAGAATTGAGAATTGAGAATTGAGAAATAACTACGCTGTGTTTACCGGAAGACGATTTCACAAAGTCCCAACTATCATTTTTTAATTTTTAATCTTTAATTATTAATTCTCTTATGCCATTTCCGAACGAAGCATGTCGAGTCCGACACGAACGATGCGTTGCAGTTCCATCTTTGAAGAGCAGACAAATTCGCAAAGCGCGAAGTCTTCGGGAGCTACTTCATAGATGCCGAGCGCTTCCATGCGGTCGATGTCGCCGGCGATGATGGCCTTAATCAGGAATTCAGGCAAAATGTCCATCGGAAGCACTTTGTCGTACTCGCCGGACATGATCATATGGCGTTCGCCACCCTTGATACGTGCGTCCAGTGTGTATTCCTTCTTCCCCATCAACCAGCTAAAGTATGAACGGTTGACGCTATACTGATTGAAACGCGGCATGATCCATCCGAGCATTTCGTGAATGTCGTCTCCTTCGGGGATGACTGTCACCTGGCTGTGGAATGCGCCTAAGAATCCGTTCGGGGACACTTGCTTTCCTGTCAGCACGTTACCGCTGATGTAGCGCAGGTCTTTGCCTGTTGTTACGTTGCCGGCAAACACGTTGGTGAGCAGTGCGCCTACCTGAAGTTTGCAGTACGCAGGTTTCAACACTTCGGAACCTGTCACGGCTACTGTGCGTGTGAAGTTTACGCGGCCTGTATTGAAGAGACGGCCGATGAAGATGACAGCTTGCGGATCAATTGTCCATACTGTTTCGCCCTTGGATATGGGATCGAGATGGTTGATCTGAACGCCCACGTTTCCTGCAGGGTTCGGCCCGTCAAATGCGGTAACTGTAACGTTCTTTGCCTGTGTCAGCGCGGCAGCGTTCTGCTTCACGCTAATGTTCAGGTAAGTTTTTGCCATCTTGGCGAGGGCATCGAGTCCTGTCTGGAAATTTGCTTCTTCGCCTTTCAGCGCAAATTCGAAGTCGGGTGCCAGCGGATTGCTGTCGAACGCGGACACGAAGATACCCTTCGGGAACCCCGACGGATCTGCGATGATGTCATAAGGACGCTGTCTGATGAATGCGAACAGTCCGGCATTCAACAAAGCAGCTTTCACTGAATTGCCGTCCATCACGTTGACATCCATCTTACCGAACTCTTCGTAGTCCTGCTCTGCAGCAGCTTCCACCACAATGTTCAGTACCTTACGACGGGCTCCACGCTCTACACTTGTCACTACGCCGCTCACGGGCGAAACAAATTTTACTTCAGGATGATACTTGTCGATAAACAAGGGTCCACCAGCCATCACATACTCCTGCTCTTTTACGACTACCTTCGGCGTCACTCCAGGAAAATCATCGGGTACGAGTGCGTAAAATCCCGGCTCTTTCACTGTTGTGTACGTCTCTGCAGCCGTACCTTTCAGGTTTATGTCAAGGCCTTTGCGTAACTTTATTACATTTGCCATGCTATAAATAAAATAATGGTTTCATAAATTTGCCGCAAAAGTAATAAATAATAATGTGATTCGGGAGGAAAAAAGAAAGGAATTACGGAAAAATATCCGTAATTCCTTTCGTGTTCGTACACATAATCATCTTTCTTTTGTCTTGAAACAAAAGAAAGAAGCAAAGAAAAACTCAAGGCTTACTTTTTTCTCCTACTCTCTTCCTGCACTTCGCTAAAGGGCAGAAACTCGCTACGCTCAAACAGTCTGCCCTTCTTAACGCTACGTTTCGGGCGTTCGCTTGACGGAGAAAAAAGTAGGCCGATCCCCATGCGGCGTGTTCGCTGCTGAGGACATGTTACTGGTTGTGCCCTCAAAACAAGGTTATTTTTCTTCCGCAAACATGGGGTCCCAAGCCGGAAGGCGGATGGGTTTCTGCTTGAGGATTTCAGAGACTTTCTTCGTGGCGTATTTTGTTTCTATTACAAGGCGGAACATATATTCGTTGAACCAGTCGTCGGTCATGATGAGATGGCCTTGATAACCGGAAGCCGCACCCCAACTATTTTCAACCATCCATTTGGTTGAGTTTCCATTTTTGTCGAGGTCTACCGCCATGAGTGTCATGGCGTGGCTTGAGCCACTGGCAAAGCTTTGGATGCGCTGCTTCTTGTTCATGCCGAACGTAGTGCCCATGAGAGATTCGTAGTCGTAGTTTTTAACATCGAGCAAACCACGGTCGGAGTTGAGGAATTTGCCTACGTCGCAAGAGAAATACATCATGGTGCTGTCTTTGAGAGAGGTTATAGCCATCTCTTTGATGTCTTCGATGGGGAGATTGACATAGGTCCAGTTTTTGCCGTCGTAACGATGACGGTCGTAGTCTATTTCATAACACTTGTAATAATCGCGGCTGGGGTCATTCATGAGCATGACATAATTCCCGATGAGGTTTTCGTCACCATACTTCTTCAAGAAAGAAAGCGGGATGTAGGTTTCAGTAGAGACGGGCTTGCCTTGGGCGTTGTATTCCGTCCAGGTAAATTCAGTGGGGGGAATGCCTAAGTTTAAGACAAGCATGCGATAGATGGTACTAAGCATTTCGGTCTTAGTCTTTTCGAGGGCTGCCGGTTTTGTGCCTTTGGCGGCAAGGTCGCGGAGTTGAAGCCCTTGTTCGCGGAGCTTCAAGGTAATCAGGTTCGCCATGCGAGATGTGCTTTCGCTGCTGTTCGTTTCGGGCATTACGTCTTTGGGGACAAGTCCGTATTTACTCACGATGTCGGCTACGCCGGTAAAGGTACCACCGTCACTCAAAGGATGGCGGAAAAGCCATTCCACCATTTTGTCGTCCATCGGTTTGTCGCTGGTGTCGATGATGCCTTGCAGGAAAAGGTTCGCTTTCTCCAGTTGGTCGAAGAAGAAAGGGTAAGTTTGTGAGAATTCGAATGAGCCAAGGTTGTGCTGGGCGATGGCTTTGGCACGCATCACGTTCAGACCGGTGAAGAGCCAGCAACGGCCGGAAGATTTCTGGTCGGTGATACCTTTGGAATTCACTTTGATAGAAAAGTGCGTATCCATACCTTTCAGGTTGTCCTGGTTCAGAGCCAGTTTGCGGATGTCGTTGTTGCCGATGGCGTTGCGGATGGCCTTGTCATTCGGGGTGTTCTGGTAACTCTGCTTGATTTGCTGCATCATGTCCTCGCTGATGCCGCCTTTCACTTCTTGCGCTTGTGTGGAATAATAGAAAGCACAGAAAACAAAAACTGATAAAATTCGTTTATTCATTCGTATGATAATTTAGTTTAAATAGTTTATTAATCAATTACACTTCGGATATAGTAATAGAAAATCGCAAATTTACGATTCTTTTTTAGAATTATTATCTAAGAGTATCAAAACTAATCAAAATAAAAGAGTTTTCTTTGCAGTCGAATTCCTCAGAAAGAAATTATGAAGAAATATATAATAGGTGTATTGATGATGTTCCCGTCCATCAATAGTATGTCGGCTACGGCTGACAGCACAGCAGTAAGAAGCGACGAACTGCCAATGTCTGCAACTTCTATCAGTGATGATATCCGGACAGATAGTAACGGCACTTTGTCAGATACCATCCCCACCCTCTCCAAACGGGAGTTACGCCGCCAACGTGTGGCAAAGCGGAATCTTCACTATAATATATTAGGTGGGCCCAGCTATACGCCGGACTTCGGTCTGTTGGTAGGCGGTAGCGCGTTGATGACGTTCCGGATGAATCCGAGCGATACCACCCAGCGACGGTCTGTGGTGCCGATGGCCATTGCGCTGATGTTTAAGGGCGGATTGAACCTGATGACGAAACCGCAACTGTTCTTCAAAGGCGACCGTTTCCGCATTTTCGGGACATTCTCCTATAAAAATACGATTGAGAATTTCTATGGTATCGGATATAGCACGAATAAAGACTATCCCCGTGGTGAAGATACCAGTGAATATCGTTATAGCGGCATTCA
Organism: Bacteroides sp. RTP21281st1_H5_RTP21281_210402; assembly: GCF_040918965.1. NCBI lineage: Bacteria > Pseudomonadati > Bacteroidota > Bacteroidia > Bacteroidales > Bacteroidaceae > Bacteroides > Bacteroides sp. RTP21281st1_H5_RTP21281_210402. Next base: position 52,089 of record NZ_JBCOWR010000001.1, read on the forward strand.
GGTGAACCCGTGGTTCCTTTTCCGGCTGGGCGAAAGCGATTTCTTTGCCGGCCCGCAAGTCGACTTGAATTACGATAAGATTACTAAACCTGCGGAAGGAATGGTTAATCAGCCATCCTATATCGCGGCAGGCGGAACGGAGCATGGATATAAGAATTTCAGTTCGGGGCTCGGCTTCCTGCTGACCTATGACACACGTGACATTCCCGCTAATGCTTATCGGGGAATGTATCTCGATTTCCGCGGGATGATGTATAACAAAGCATTCGGCGGTGATGATAATTTTTACCGTTTGGAGTTTGATTACCGCCAATACAAGACTGTCGGAAAACGGAAGGTAATCGCCTGGACGGTGCAGACGAAAAACGTATTCGGAGATGTACCATTGACGAAATACGCGCTTAGCGGAACGCCGTTCGACCTTCGCGGATATTACATGGGACAGTTTCGCGACAAGTCATCTCATGTAATGATGGCAGAATATCGCCAGATGATAAATACAGACAAGAGTACATGGGTGAAAAAGATGCTCAATCACGTAGGCTATGTGGCTTGGGGCGGATGCGGATTCATGGGCCCTACTCCGGGCAAGATAGAAGGCGTCCTTCCCAATCTCGGCGTAGGTTTGCGCATCGAAGTACAGCCCCGGATGAATATACGTCTCGACCTCGGTAGAGATATGGTGAATAAGCAGAATTTGTTCTACTTTAATATGACAGAGGCGTTCTGATACAAGCCGGTGTGGAAAGAGTTTCTGTTCAGCCATAAGGACTTTCTGTTCAGCCATAAAGACGTTCCGGATTGGTATGCAAGCATTCCGTTTCGGAACGATGGAAGTATTATAAATAAGTATTCGTGTACAATTTAAGGGGAAAGAATATAAAATAGATAATAAAAGACTGCTCACAAATGAAATTAATCCTTATATTTGCGCAAGCTATAGCACAGCAAGAGCAAATAATAGGATTTTTTATGAAGCAATTTATATGTTTTTTTTCGGGGTTACTACTCTTATTCACTTCCGCTTCCCGTGTAGTTGCGCAGGAATTCAGTGATTATTCCCAACTCAGAGGCGAAGATTATACTAACATAGCTCTTCCCCCTTTGTCTGTCTTGTTTGAAAACGCAAAGAGCAGTCCTGTCTACGAAATGGCAGATGTAAAAGCGTTGATAGAACGCAAGTTACTACAAAAAGAGAAATGGTCATTCCTTGGTTTCTTCAGTTTAAGGGGAAGTTATCAATATGGGATGTTTGGAAATGAGTCCACATACACGGATGTGGCAATTGCCCCCTACCTCACATATTCCACCCAGGCTCAAAATGGTTATACTTTAGGAGCAGGCGTCAACATTCCATTAGACGGCTTATTCGACCTCAAAGGACGTGTCAGCCGCCAGAGGCTCACGCTTAGAAATGCAGAATTGGAGCGGGAAGTGAAATACGATGAAATAAAGAAAAATATCATTGAGTTGTATGCAACAGCAACTTCCCAGCTTACAGTCCTGAAAATGCGAAGTGAAAACCTTGTCCTCGCCAATCTCCAATATGAGATATCCGAAAAGAATTTTGCGAATGGAACGATTGACTCCTCTGAGCTGGCAATAGAAAAAGAGCGGCAATCCCAGGCACAGGAAGCTTTTGAGAAAAGTAAACTGGAACTAACCAGGAGCCTGCTTACACTAGAGTTGATTGCACGTACGCCCATTATCAAAAAATAAAAAGCATGAAATTCATACTCCCCATATTGAAAGCCCTTTACCGGCACAAATGGTTGATTCTCATAGGGACCATTCTTGTTACAGCATTTGTTTACTATTATACCCGCCATATGCGTGGTGATTATGATGTGAAAGCTACATTATACACTGGAGTAGCTTCCGGTTACAATTTGGAGAGCGACCAACGTACAGACTGGGCACTTGTGCAAAATACGATGGACAATCTAATCAGCATCATACAAGCAGAAAGTACACTAAAAAAAGTATCCCTCCACTTGTTGGCCCGTGTATTGATACTGGGTTCACCGGATAAGGACCAGAATGGAATCACCGCCGCCAGCTATCAATATACATATAATCACCTAGCCAACAGCCCTGTCGGTAAAGAATTGCTAGCGTTAATAGACAAAAACAGCGAAGAAAAGACTACAGCGAATTTTGAGTCATATATGAAACCCGTCAAGGAAAACTATTTATACGGACTTCTCTATTACAATCATCCATATTACAGCCTGAATGCATTGAAAAGAATACAGGTGCAACGCCGTTTGAGCAGTGACTTGATGGATGTCAGCTATTCCTCAGGCGACCCGGGCATTGCTTTCAACACTGTCAGTATCCTAATGGAAGAATTCGTGGATGAGTATCGCCGTATCCGGTATGGCGAAACAGACAAGGTGATCGAATATTTCCGCACCGAATTAGGCCGGGTAGGAAAATTACTCCGGCATCAGGAAGATTCCCTCACAAGTTACAACGTAAACAAACGTGTCATCAACTATTTGGACGAAACCAAAGAAATAGCTGCCATCAACAAGGAATACGAGCTGCGCGAACAAGATGTACTGTTCGCCTACAACAGTGCCAAAGCGATGCTGCAAGAACTGGAAAAACATATGGATAGCAATGTCAAGCAAATAGTCAACAACCTCCAGTTTATAGATAAACTCAAAGAAGCTTCTGCCATTGCAGGACGAATCTCAGAAAAAGAATCCGTGGATCAGAATAATACAAACCTTGATGCTGAAAAGCAGAAGTTATCCGAAGTCCGCGGGGAACTGAATGAACTCACAGATAAGTATATCGAACATAAATACACCAAAGAGGGAGTTGCCCGGACAAATATAATCAATCAGTGGCTCGATCAGACCCTTTTATTCGAAAAGGCAAAATCCGATTTACAAATCATCCAACAGGCGCGTCAAGAGCTGAATGATAAATATGTATTCTTTGCTCCGGTCGGTACCACTATCAGACGCCAGGAGCGTGCCATAAATTTCACGGAACGGAGTTATCTGACCATTCTACAGAGTTACAACGAAGCATTGATGAGAAAGAAAAATCTGGAAATGACTTCCGCCACTCTCAAAGTACTGAATGACCCGATGTATCCTATATCCTCCAATCCTACCAATCGGAAAATGATTGTCATGGCAGCCTGTGCCGTCACCTTCCTGCTGTTATGCGCCATTATCATACTGATTGAAATACTGGACAGGACTCTGAGAGACGCGTTGCGTGCGCAAAGAATCGTAAAGATACCGGTTGCCGGCGTATTGCCCGGATACTTATCCAAATATCAAAAATATTATCCTGAATATATGCAGTTTGCCATGGTCAAACTGAGCAATGTAATCCTCCGCTTTCTTACCGAACGAAAATCCCTCGACCTGTATATTGTCAACTTGGTCAGCACCACTCACGGGCAAGGGACGGAAGAAGTAGCCGGCCAGCTTAAAAACTTCTGGACAGAGAAAGGACTTCGGGTCAACAGTATTTCCTGGCAGAAAGACTATGAAGCAAACTCTTCCGCCTATAAACTGGCAGCAAGCCTCAAAGACTTCTATACTCCCGGAGACGAAGATGTGCTCATTGTAGAATATCCTCCACTGGAAGACAACAACTTGCCGGAACCTCTCCTCAGGGACGCCAACTTCACTCTTCTGGTGGCTTCTGCCAAATATGGCTGGAAACAGACGGATAACATAGCTAACAAGATTCTCCAATCGGAAATCGGTACTACTCCCCTGTATCTATGCCTGACAGACGCTTCACGTGAAGCCGTGGAGAGCTTTACCGGCCTGTTGCCGCCCTACACCTTGATGCGCCGGCTTCAATATCGTTTCAGCCAACTGTCGTTGTCGGAAACGATGAGACAACCTTTGGAGTGGTATAAATCCAAAGAAGGGCAGAACGTAGACGAAGAGGAGGACGATGAATGACCGCCAATAAGGTAACAGGTTTTTACGCCCTATTTGCCATACAATTCTTGCTGATAGCCTGCAAGATATTCATGATGAATGTTAAAGTCGGATTGTTTTCATTGCTCTTGACTATCATTTGCTGTGTACTCACCCTCATTCAGTTGAGCAACGATGAGAAAACGGACTGGCGTCCGGGAAATAACCTGATGCTCATTCTTTTCGCTTTCTGGACTGCCTATTGCATCATGGAAATCGGTAATCCGAACACAGTGATGGCTGCCTGGAACGTCAGTATGGTACCATATGCCTTAATCCCTCTTATTTGCGCGTTCCTTACGCCCATTGTAATCCGGACAGTCAAAGATATTGAAAAGTTACTGCTGATATGGTCTGTTTTCGCCATCATTGTCACCATCAAAACCCTTTGGCAACAATTTATCGGCTTTAGTGAGATAGACCGTTACTTTCTATATGCATTGGGTGGATGGCGTACACACATCATCTGGTCAGGCATCCGTTACTTTTCCTGCTTCTCGGACGCTGCCGCCTACGGTATTCATGCCGCAGTGATAGGTGTTGTCTTCGGCATTTCCGCCTTTTACACCCAAGGCAAGTGGAAAAGGCTGTATTATTTATTCATCTCCGGATGCGGACTGTACGGGATGGGAGTTTCAGGCACTCGTGCCGCTATTGCGGTTGTATTGGTGGGGGTGGCAATGACAGCGGTTTTAGCCAAAAACACGAAAGTGATAGGAATCAGCACCACCATTCTGGCAGCCACATTTTGTTTCTTCTATTTCACAACTATCGGAAACGGAAACGCTTTTATTTTCAAAATGCGCTCCGCCTTCCGTCCCACTCAAGACGCTTCCTACATCGTACGTGTGGAAAACCGGAAAAAGATGAAAGTATTAATGGCAAGCAAACCCATTGGTTACGGGCTTGGGCTCAGCAAAGCCGGAGGAGAGATACAGCCACGCGAACGGATGCCTTATCCGCCCGACTCATGGTTGATAGCCGTTTGGGTGGAAACAGGAATCATAGGCATCTGCCTGTATCTGGGCATTCACGGGTTCCTTTTCGCATGGGGAAGTTATTTATTGATGTTCAAAGTAAAAAACAAGCGGCTGCGGGGAATGGCAGGCGCATGGCTTTGCGCCAACGCCGGATTTTTCGTGGCATGCTATGCCAACGATGCCATGCAATATCCGAACCCGATTGTCGTATACACAGGATTCGCCATCTGTTTTGCCGCTCCATTTATTGACAAGCGGATAGAGGCGGAGCAAAAAGAAAAGAAAGGAGAAGAAACACCGGCTTCTGAACTTCCGGACAAACCTGTTAACTTTAATTTAATATGAAACAACTCATCGACATCTCTTTTATCACCGTTTGCTACAATGGTTTCGATGATACTTGCGAACTGATTGAGTCATTGAAACAAATCATTCATTCCGTGAGCTATGAAATCATAGTGGTAGACAATGCTTCCCGAAAGGATGAAGCGAGTGAACTTCAGACGCGCTACCCGGACATCAAGGCGATACGCAGCGAACGCAATCTCGGATTTGCCGGTGGCAACAACCTCGGTATCCGTGAAGCCGCAGGAAAATACATATTCTTAATCAACAACGATACGTTTATCGAAGAAAACGGATTGTCCTATCTTATAGAACGTTTGGAAAACGACGTGAAAATCGGAGCCGTTTCCCCGAAGATACGCTTCGCTTTTCCTCCGCGCAACATACAGTTTGCCGGATTCACCCCCCTCTCCTATGCGACATTGCGTAATGAGTCTATCGGTTTCGGCTGTCCCGACAATGGAAGCTTCGATACGCCACACACAAGCCCGTACCTGCACGGTGCCGCCATCATGCTGAAACGGGAAGCCATAGACAAGGCCGGACTAATGCCGGAAGCCTATTTTCTCTATTATGAAGAGTTGGACTGGTGTGTTTCGCTAAGACGTGCAGGTTACGAGTTATGGTATGAACCTCGTTTCACGGTATTCCATAAAGAGAGTCAGAGCACCGGGCAATCCAGTCCTCTGCGAACTTACTACATGACACGCAACCGGATGCTATTCGCACAACGGAATCTACGGGGAACGGAACGCATACTTTCTCTTCTCTACCAATGGACGTTCGTCGTTCCCAAAAACACGTTACTTCACGCCATCAGAAAAGAATGGAAACTTGCTCACGCCGTCCTCAGGGGCGCATATGCGTTCATCACCCATACTTCACACACCCCATAAATAAACACCATTCACCATGGATACACTTCATACCATACTGTCTGCCGGCGACTGGATTTGCTACATCATACTGCTTCCATGCGTATGTTACCTGCTATTTTACGCTGTCGCCTCCCGGTTTTATCGTCCTGCCCGTTATCCGGAGACTACGGAACGGAAACGTTTTGCAGTATTATTCCCCGCCTATCGTGCCGACAAGGTCATCCTGTCGTCTGTACGCTCTTTTCAGCAACAAGATTATCCCGCAAGCCGGTATGACATTATTGTCATTGCCGACCATATGGAAGAGGCGACTTGCGAGGAACTCCGCAACGCAGGTGCGCAAGTGCTTGTAGCCACCTACCGGAACAGTTCGAAAGCCAAAGCACTCACGCTTGCCATGCATTCCATCCATGTGCAGATGTACGACATGGTAGTCATTATGGATGCCGACAATACCGCCACCCCTTACCTGCTACGCGAACTGAACAAAGCGGCTACTGCCGGGATACGAGCCATCCAAGCCCATCGGACAGCAAAGAACCTGAACACAGACATTGCCTTGCTCGACGCAGCCAGTGAGGAAATCAACAACGGCATTTTCCGCAAAGGGCATGTAGCTGTCGGTTTTTCATGCGCATTGATAGGTTCGGGCATGGCGATAGAAGCGGAATGGTTCGCCCGCCATGTGGAAAAGCTCCAGACCGCCGGCGAAGACAAAGAACTGGAAGTTCTGCTGCAACGGGAACGAATCTACGTGGAATATCTTTCGGAAGTAGACGTATATGACGAAAAAACACAGAAGAAAGAAGTCATACAGCAACAAAGGAAGCGTTGGATTGCCACTCAATTCGGTTCGTTGCGAACCACCTTGCCCGAACTTCCGGGAGCCATCGCCAGTGGTAATTTCAGCTATGCAGACAAAATCCTGCAATGGATGCTTCCCCCACGTGTCATTCAGTTGGCGGCCGTCATAGGATTGACGACACTAGCCACCGTCATTGCCGCATTCACAACCGGGCTTCCCGGCCCTGCACTGAAATGGTGGGTACTGGCATTTGCGCAAATCCTGGCCATGCTACTGCCATTGCCTTCCTCATTAGCTAACAGGAAAATGCTAAAAGCCATTCTGTGTATTCCTATGCTGGCAGTCAGAATGGTCGGCAACCTGTTTCATCTGCAAGGAGCAAACAAAAAATTCATTCATACCGAGCATTAAAACAAAACATAGTATGAAAATAGCCATCGAAGCCCAACGCATCTTCCGCCCGGACAAACACGGGATGGACTTTGTCGTACTCGAACAACTCCGGGAGATACAAAAGACAGACACAGAGAACGAATATTTCGTGATTGTCGCTCCCGGCGCAGACCGTTGTCTGCAAGCATCAGAACGGATGCACATCATCGAACTGCGATGCCCTACCTATCCGCTTTGGGAGCAGGTGGCACTTCCACTTTTGCTACGCAAGCTAAAGCCTGACTTACTGCATTGCACCAGTAACACGGCTCCTCTCTTTTGTCCTGTACCATTGCTGCTTACGCTGCACGATATCATCTATATGGAACGCCGTCACTCCGGCAGCAAATCATGGTATCAACGCTTGGGCTGGCATTACCGCCGCTGGGTCGTACCCCGCATTGTACATCAGTGCCACCATATCATCACCGTATCTGAAACGGAACGCGAACGGATCCTGAATTATTTTCACCTCCAAGCAGAACAGATCAGCGTATTACACAACGGATACAACAGCCGTTACAATCCATCCGGCGCCAACAGGACAACCGTACAGCGTTATGTGCCCACAGGCAAATATATATTCTTCATGAGCAGTCCCGAGCCAAGAAAAAACACTCGTAACGTATTGAAAGCTTATGCCTACTACCTTTGGCAATCGTCGGAGCCATGCTTTTTATTTATCAGCGGACTGAAAGAAGAGGAACTCAACCGGTTCATGAATGAAGAGGCTACGCTTCTCCAAAGGCTGGAGGTACAGGACATACGCAAACAGATCCTTCTCCATCCCGGCTATTTGCCCGGTGAAGACTTGCCCGCCCTCTATTGCGGAGCCGAGGTTTTCCTTTTCCCGTCACTGTCCGAGGGATTCGGCATCCCGATTATCGAGGCTATGGCATGCGGCACTCCTGTTATCACGAGCAATCTCTCCGCCATGCCCGAAGTGGCAGGTGAAGGAGCACTACTTGTCAATCCCTTTGACGAACAAGACATAGCGGACAAAATACTAGACCTTGAAGAAATTCCCGGACTGGCACAAGAACAACGGAATTATGGACTAGAACGGGGAAAACAGTTCTCTTGGAAACGGAATGTAAAACAGCTAATCAACATTTACAAAACATACAAATAAAAAGAATACGAATAAAAATCACACGAATAAAAAGAATATGAACAAACAAGAATCATCCGCTCTTAACATCACCCGGTTTGTCATGAGCATCGCAATCGTATTTCTACATGCGTATACATCAGTGCAAACGTACACATATTTAAATGAATACACCATTTACAAAAAAATAGCTAAAGTTTTTTCCTTACAATTCGGAGAGGTGGCCGTACCTACCTTCTTCCTGATATCCGGATACCTCTTTTATAATAGATACCAGCAAACCATTGATTGTTATCTATACAAATTAAAGAAACGTTTTTATTCATTATTACTTCCATACTTATTTTGGAGTGCATTTATCATTATCGTATATTATTCTGCAGAATGTATCCCTTCGATTCGAAATCTATTCAACGACGGTCATCCATTAATACACGATTTTGGTTTTACGGATTATCTAAAGGCTTTGTGGGCTATGGATAACGGGTATCCTATGTTAACCCAGCTGTGGTTTGTCCGCAATTTAATTATTCTTGCCATATCCGCTCCCATTATCTATCTCGTCATACGTTACACCCGGTTAGCTGGAGTTGCCGCCTTTGGAATCGCATGGATATTACATCCCGGGATGGCTTACCCTCTCAATTCTTTATTTTTCTATAGTCTCGGCGCGTGGTTCAGTATCAACAACAAGAGCCTGACAGAATCCGTAGAGCAACAAAACAAGATTATTTTTATCCTATTTCCCACTATTATGATAACCGATTTGCTGTTGTCGGATGCTTCTTTTAATATTTATCTGCACCGTATCCAAACTCTCACAGGAGTATTTTTTGTGATAGCCGTCATCTCATTCTTATTGAAAAAAGGCAGGATTCGCGATATAGCTTTTCTGAGTTCATCCAGTTTCTTCCTATATGTCACACACGATCCTATGTTACGGTTTATACGGAAGTTTTCGCTAAAGCTAATAGACCAAAGCAGCGAATTACAAATCATAATCAGCTATTTTGCAGCGATTATCGTGGATATCACCATTGTCTATGCAATTTATTGGATATTGCGCAAATATGCGCCGTGTTTCCTGAAGTGGACAACAGGAAACAGATGAAAGAATAAAATCAAAGGGTGTAAAAGAGAATTAAAAAAGACTTGCAATCAAGTATCCATACACTTGACTGCAAGTCTCTTTCTTTGGAATGACATTACCTTTCCGAATACTCGTCCTTCACCTCAAAGCAAGGGCAAGCCTTCACCCACTCTTCCGGTTCAATCTCCCCGTTCCCGTTCAGGTCGGGACTCAGGTCGCGATGTCCGCAAATGCGGCAGCCGGGATAATCACGCAGCAGCGTGAGGATAAGCACATGCATCGAATGTATCTGCCACTCGGTACGGGTATCGGCAGGGCGACCGTGGCAGTCGAGTCCGCCCTCATAGCAGATGCCTATCGAGTGAGCGTTGTGTCCTTTCGCATGCGCACCGACCTTTTCGATGGCACGGGTAGTCTTTATGTCCCCATTCTTGCGGATATAGAAATGATACCCCACACCGTTGAAACCACGTCGCCGGTGGCACACATCCAAATCATCTTCGGTGAAATCCCTGTCCGCCCTGGTGGCGGAACAGTGGATTACAATCAGGTCAATCTTCCTCATCGACCTGTCCTTTCACTCTTTTTACCCTTTCTCTTTCTGCGAAAGAAGAACAGGACTTCCAATACAATGTCTAAGATTCTGTCAATCATTTTTCTGTATTTTATAGTTTAATTTTGTTGATATGAAGGCGGAAGAGCCGTGCACAAGCCTTCCGCCGGAAAATGCCTTTCAATCAGGGATACGGTCGGGCTGTCCGCTAATCAGGAATACGGCCGGACTACCCGCAAACCGGAGAGACGGCTAGGCTGCCGGATCGGGAGTTTCCCCGTTGTCACCGCCATCCCCTTTGCCGGAATCACCGGAATCATCGGAGCCACCGTTTCCGCCGGCAGCGGACTTCTTGTCCGTGTACAGCTCGAAGACCATATTATTATCACCGCCACGAGTGGTTGCCGTACTGTCATTGGCAAGGCGCAGGGAATTATCGACCTTGAAACGGAGATTGATACGCGAGATACTCTTCACGGTGCAGTCCTTTTCCACTTCCACGCCGGGACAAGTCAGCGTAGTGTAAAAGATGCCCAACCCCTCTACTTTCACCTTATCACCCGACACAAGGACTTTCTTCATCGCACGGACAAAGGACTTCATGACGTGCGACACATCTTCCACCGAAAGAGACCCGATAGACTCGATTTCGCGTGCCAGCGTCTCAATTGAATAGATTTTCGCCTCTCCGGACTTGGGTTTGAGGGCGTACACCATCGGAGATTCTTCATCAGCGATTCGTTTTCTGCGCTTGTAGCGCACTACTGTAACTGTTGCCATACTTACATAAATTTGTTTCTACGAAAGGAAGGACATTCTCCCTTTCTGATGGTGAAACAAAGATACGGCAACGCACCGGCAGCCCGGCGGGTTACATCGGGCTACGTAGGATTAAGAAGGGATAAAGGGGAATAAAAACGGGCATTACTGTTTTGAAGGGCCAAGATACAAAAATGGCAGCATGAACTTCGGATTCATGCTGCCATTCCTGCAAGTGCTTATCATCAGATATTTTCAATTTCTTCTACGGAAAGTCCGGAAGCCTGAGAGATAGTGTCGGCGGGAACCCCTAATTTCTTAAGGTTACGGGCAATTTCCCGGCTCTTTTTCTCCATGCCTTTTTCCATACCTTTTTCCATACCTTTCTCCATACCTTTCTCCATACCTTCCTCTATCCCTCTCTCCAGTCCTTTTCGCCAGCCTTTTTCTTCCGCGAACGAGATGGTAGCCAGTTGGTCACGAAACACTTTGATACTCTCATCGTATTTCATGCGTTCTTCTTTAGTCAGGGAAGCAATGTCCACAATCTTCTCCAACTTTTCGAAGACCGATTTTCGTGCCTTGAAAGGCATTCTTTTCAATGTGTCCATATTCTTCAATACATAAATCCAACGTTCAAAATCAGTTTCACATTCCGATTCCTCTTTGTGAAAAGAAGGAAGCTCGATAAAGATAAAACGTAACTTATCCGAAAATGTTTCATGCGTATCACGATCAGCCAATACCACGTCCGTCCGGAGTTTGTGCGGAGCGTCCGCCAGACAGAAGTTCAGGAAAAACACGCCATATACCGCTTTCAAGTCAAACTGCCAATGAGCGCCCCGTTCTCCTTGTCGGGCAATAGTATGAGACAAGTAAAAAAGAGCCCGCTCCTTGAAATTCGTCTGCTGTTTGTTCTGCATCTCCACAATGAACTGTTCACCGCTCTCTGTCGTGCAATAAATGTCGTAAATAACTCCGCGGTCACCCATGTATTCAGGAAGCAGTTCCTTATCCAAAAAGGTTATATCCGTGATACTCTTCTCGTTTACAAGCAGACCGTTCAAGAAATCAATCAGCAAGTCTTTCGTTATTTCCTGCCCGAATATTTTCTTAAAGCCTACATCCGTGAACGGATTGATAAATTTTCCCATTTTCTTTGTTTTACGTTTGTATAGACCGGAATGCATCCAGTCTATACAAAGATACTATATTTTTCAAAGTGAGCGGTTTCTTTTCCTTTTTTTAACTCCTATCCATTCCTTTTCAACCTTCCCTAATGTTTCCGACTTCCCTCAAATGAAATGGCCCGAAACTTGCACAACTCAGTAAAAATGCGTAACTTTATAGCTGGTAAATACAAACTCAATCCTCATTATCAATGAAAGCAAAACCCGAAAACCTTCCCGAACAGGAAGAAGAAAAAACATTCCAATACCGCAGCTATGGAAAAGGCGAACTTGCCGCATTATATCTCCCCTATATCAAGCAGCAGAGCGCGGTAGCCCGCTTCAACGAATGGATAGACGCTGCTCCGGGACTGAAAGATCGCCTGCTCGCCACCGGCATGAATCCACAGAGCAGACGCTACACTCCCGCACAGGTACGGCTCATCGTGGAAGTGCTCGAAGAGCCGTAATTTAGTGGTTAACGGAGTAGTGCTTAGTAATTGACAGGCGACGCAATTGGTGCGCAAACTCATGCCACTGGGGGTATAATCATTAATTCCGTTAATCACTAGTCACTACCCCCGTTAACCACTATTCAAACAGCTCCTTTTCCGGCAACCAGCAGGAATTGTCGAAGACAGTATTCCGTGCACGCTGGTCGACAGGTACGGCGGGGTCATGAGACTCTTCGCAAGGGAGATACCGCCCGCTGACGGGGTCGTAGACGAAAGCAGCCACACCGCCCGTTCCGAGATGCTTGAATTTCACCTTATCCACATATACGCGGGTGATGCCGATTTCCTTGTCGCGCTCGACGACGATTCCGTAATCAGCCTTGTTGTAAAAATCCGCGGTACCGTTGATGTCATACATTTCCACACGCGGAGTGACGCCCGTTGCAGGGTTGCGGTTCATCTTGCGCGGATGGGCGACGACTATCAGCAGGCAATTGTTCTGAGTAGCAAATTCGGTGAACTTATTCAACAAGTTGGAGAGATATTGCGTCTCCGACTGCCCCGGCTTGGGGTCGTGGTCGAAGCGGTTGAACGGGTCGAAGACGAAGATGCGGCAGCCACGGCGCACGACGAGTTCACGGGCTTTGGCTATCACACGCTCGGGAGTGGCATCGCCTTTGAGGGAAATATGCGAGACGTTCTCCGTCAGAAACTCTTCGGAACGTGCCAGAAGGCTTTCCGTCATGCCGCAGCCGTTCTGGAAGCGGTGGGCGGTGAGCTTCTCGATCAGTTTGCGGAGATGGTAGGCGATAGGGACATTCTCCGGACTGAAAAAACCAATCTTCCATTGATGCCGCAGGCAGAGACGCAGCACCAGTTCGTCCACCCATTCGGACTTTCCCGCGCCGGGGATGCCGGTGACAATGACGACGCGGCGGCGCTCGTAGGTACAGATTTTATCCATCTCTTCCCAACCGGTTTCCGCGCCGGGGCCGAAGCCGTTGTCGAACAGGGCACGCAAGTCGCCGTGCAGGTCGGCGGCGGTGAAGATGCCTTCCAGCGGCACTTCCGCCGCTTGTCCGATGGCGATGCGGAGACTTTCGATTCCATATTTGACGAGATGTTCGTTGGCGTCCTTGCAGCCGGGGCCGTACGTGACGATACGGCAGCGTTCGGCGCCCATGCGGTTGACAAGCTCGTCACGCAGGCGGATTCCGGCCGAATCGGTGTCTACGGCGATAATGATTTCTTTCAAGTCCTCGAAATGGGTTTCCATGAAACGGTCGAGCCACGAGAGATTGGAGTTGGCGCCCGCAGGAACGGAGATGACGCTTTCAAATCCGGCAGCGATGGAAGAGGCGGCATCCAGTTCGCCTTCGTGGATGATGCAGGACGTCTGCCCTACGACGGAGTCGATGTTGTAGGGAATCAGTTCGGCTCCCTGCACCATTTTGAAATGCTTCTTGCCGCTGCGGAATTTCGTGTTCACGAGTTGCCCGCCCTCGAAGTAGTTGAAGCAGACGCAACGCTCCTTCGCGGCGGACTCCGGCATAAATTCTTCCTGTTCCGTGATGCGCAGCGCGGCTATGACGGACTGCGGGATGCAGCGCGTTTCGACCAGCCAACGTTCCGTGGCTTCGGACAGCGTGGTCTTCGAAGCGTCAAACACCGGACGACGGAAATGCTGCGGAACGGCTGCCGCACGACGCTGGCGGGCTGCACGGCGTTCTGCCTTCTCTCGTTCTTCATTGTCGTCGGGGACGTAGAAGTCGGCCCCGCAATGGTAGCAGTGGCAATGTCCGGTGTCGATATTGACACGCAGCGAACGGTCGCGCTTGTTATGCCGCGTAGGGAGACATTGATTACAGATTGTCTTGATAACTCCACTCGTGCGATGACGTACATCGACTTGGTGACTGGCAAAATTTCTCATAATTTTTGTTTTACTTTTTTAGATTGAATACTTCATTACAGTTTTAATGATAATTTATAGTCGATAGTATCCACTTCCCCTCCTTCCGGGAAGGAGGGGTGCCCAAAGGGCGGGGTGGTAGGTGCGCCTATTTGTTTTCATACTAAGTTATCTATGCCAGATGCACTCACCTACCACCTCCCCCTACGGGGACTCCTCCTTCCAGAAGGAGGAGAATAGAGTTACTACCGACTTATTAGTCATCACCTTACTGTGTACCAAGTTATTTTTTAAGCAATATTTAATCTGTTTTATTTAATCTGCGTGAATCTGCGTAATCTGTGGTGAAATATAAATTCCCATTTCAGCACCGGAATGAACTAAATGATAATTTTAATTTAGGCACGGATTACACGGATTACACGGTTTTTAGAATGATGATTGCATAAAGCAACAGCGTAATCCGTGTCATCCGGACGTGGGGTGAGTACCTGCCGGACGTGGGGCGAGAAACCTTCGTGCGTGGGGCGGACAAGCCCCGGACGCAGGCTGAAGGACATCCATCCCCCGTCCGGCGAAGGATGAAAGCCGGACTCAGTGCACCCACCTCTTGCGCACGTCGTCCCACACTGCCGAGCTGTCCGGCCGCGGTGGCGCGTCGTCCGGAATGACATGTCCCAGATACGTCCGCTGCCCGCCGGCTATGCTCTCAAACCGGTTCATATTCCCGCTATCCCTCTCCTTGAGCTCCTGTAGCAATACATCGCGCAACCTGCCGCAAGTGGGAGAACCTGCCGCGACATAGTTGGAGAAATAACGCCGCACATCCTCAAGAAACAGCAGTTCGCCCCCCTTGCCGTAGAGCCGGATATGGTTCTTGAACAGCATGATGACCTGTTGCTGATGCTCAAGAAAAAGCAGCCCCAAGCCCGAATGCTGTCCCGCCAGCTCCATGTACGTCCGTGAAGCGGCAAGCTCGTCCACCAGTTTCTCCCATGGAAGCACCTGTTGCAACGGACGTCCGCCGGCCTTTTCCGCCGGAACAATCCTCATACCAGCGGCAGCAACAGCAGCAGTTTCCCGTTTTCCGCCGGTATTGCTACTGTTGTTCACAACAGGAGTAATACTCTTGTTCTCTTCTCCTCTCTTCTCTTGGGTTTCATTCGGTTTTTGCCCCTTGCTGGCGGGCGTTTCAGCGCTTTTCACAACCTTCTTCGGGCGACCGCCTTTTTTGCCGTTTTCGGCATTCAGCCGCCACTTCGCTTCCAGGTTTTTCATCACCTTGTCCAGGTAAGGAGCACGAAACGTCTGCCGCTCCTCATCCACCTCGAAAAGGTTGAATTCGCGGAGCACGCGTCCTATCAAATCCAAGTCCATATCATAGCGCCTGGCAAGCGCCTGCAACGGCAGCAGCTTGCACGAGGCTTCGTAATTGTCCTTCGTACGCAGATGCAACAGCAGCATCACGTAAATTCCGAGGGCTTCCGCAGCCCCCAACTCCAACATCATGCCGGCAATATTGTCGTCACTCAATAAATTTACCTCCAAATTGAAATACTGGTCTTTTTTCATCGCGACAGCTAAGTGTTTAAAATTCAACATGTAAATCTTTCGGCCGCAAAGGTGTGGAATATTTTATATACCATCGGTCGCATATCTGCGACATGCCGAATCTTATTTTATCGGAACTTTGCATCATTATTTACAAATAACCATTCCTATAATGAAACAAAAATGCAATCATACACTCGCTGAAATAGAAGAAAACAATATCGTAGACCGGATATACAACAACCAGATCCTATTGATAAAAGAATTGCTTCATGCATCCGGATTGACAACCGAAGACCTGTGCGTACATCTCGACATAGACAAATCCACCTTCTACAGATGGTATCAGAACAATCATCCTGTCAGAATAGACTCCCACACATACATACACGCCTGCATCTTCCTCCAACAGCATATGGCAGAACACAAAATCCCTTTTACGGAAGAAATAATCAAGCTGATAGAAGATACAGAACTATTCTGCCCTCATCCAATAATGTCCTGACATGAATTTAGACAGGAAAAAAAGATAGAATTATCATATCTTTTCATACCTTTGTGGCAAAGCTCAGTTTATTAAGGCTCAGAAAAAAACATGAATGACAGTGAAGAAACAAGCAGTCCGGCGATAAAAGCACTTATTGTATTCAGAGAAGATGGGGACACAGACAATCTGTTCGTCCCCATCTTGTGCGATGCCATTCGTGCGGGCGGCATCGACGTGCGATGTTCAACAAAGGAATTCTGGGAATCGGACAAGACTTATGACATCATCCACTTCCAATGGCCGGAAGAAGTGGTGGGCTGGACGTGCGACGACTCCGGCATCATCCGCCGGCTCGAAGAACGGATCCGCTTCTTCCGCTCGCGGGGGGCACATTTCATCTATACGCGCCACAATGTACGACCGCATGATGCCAATGAGGTTATCAGCCGGGCGTATGACATCATCGAATCGCAAAGCGATGTCGTGGTGCATATGGGGCGGTTCAGCCGCGACGAGTTTGCCGCCAGGTATCCCGGCAGCCGGAATGTCGTGATTCCACATCACATTTATCAATATACCTATCAGGAGAATATCAGCGTAGAGCGTGCACGCCAATACCTGCGGCTTCCGCAGGAAGCGTTCGTTGTCACTTGTATCGGGAAATTCCGCAACCGCGAAGAAAGACGCATGACACTGGATGCATTCCGCGCCTGGGACGAGCCGCGCAAATTACTGTCAGCCCCACGTTTCCACCCTTTTTCCCGACACGACAGCTACGGGCGGAACTTTCTGAAACGATGGGCGTCAAGAGCCGGATATTATCTGCTGATGCCGCTACTCAACCGTGCGCTGAAGCTGAAAGCCGGTGCCGGTGACGAACGGATAGACGACTGTGACCTGCCTTATTACATTGCCGCCTCGGACGTGCTGCTGATTCAGCAAAAGGACATATTGAATTCGGCCGACGTGCCTCTCGCGTTCCTCTTCCGTAAAGTCATTATCGGGCCCGATTGCGGAAATATCGGCGGGGTGTTGAAAAGTACAGGGAATCCTACTTTCCACCCCGGCAGGAAAGAAGACATCATATGGGCACTGGAAGAAGGCAGGCGCCTGTCCGTCCGGGGAAAAGGAGAAATGAACTATGCGTATGCCATGGAAAACATGTGTGTAAGCAAAGTGGGTAAACAATATGCCGCACTCTACAAAGAGCTGGCAAACAGGGCATGATACGGGAAAGTATCCGTCAGCGCCATAAAAATTACAGAAAGCATGGAAAACAAGAATATAAAAGTCAGCGTTGTCATCCCTGTTTACAATACTGAAAAATATGTCCGGGAAGCGGTGGAAAGCATTATGCGCCAAAGCCTGAAAGAGTTGGAAATCATCATTATCAACGACGGGTCTACCGACGGAAGTCTCCATATAGCAGAAGAACTGAAAAGCGCGGACAACCGTATCAAAATATACTCGCAGGCAAACCAGGGACTATCAATGGCACGCAATGCCGGTATCTTACATGCTCACGGTACATATATTTATTTCATGGACAGTGACGACCTGTTGGAAAAAGACGCCATGCAACTGTGCTACCGCAAATGTGAGGAAGAAAAGCTTGATTTCGTTTTCTTCGACGCGCAAAGTTTTTTTGACGGCAACCTGAAGAATGCTCCTTCACTAAGTTACAATCGCACGGACAAACTGGAAGATAGAACCTATACCGGGGATGAAGCGCTCAAGACACAGTTGGAAAACCGGGAATATACCCCTTCGGCGTGCCTGAACTTTATCCGCCGGAGTTTTCTAGAGAAAAACGGGTTGCGGTTTTATCCCGGCATCGTGCACGAAGACCAGCTGTTCACCACCCTGCTTTACCTGCAAGCCGGAAAAACCGCCTGCATCAAGCGGACATTTTTCCAACGGCGCATGAGAGAAAACTCTATCATGACAGGCAAGTTCACCAACCGGAACATCGAGGGATATCTTACCGTCACACGGGAAATACTCGATTTCAAAAAGCGGACAGTGGAACGCAAAAACGGAGCAATCATCGACCTGTATCTCTCGCAGATGCTCGATGCCGCCATGTGGCAGGCACATACGCTCAGATTGCCGGAACGGCTCAGACTGGCATGGCTATGCCTGCACAAGTACCGGAAATATGTGTCGGCAAGGACAATAGGGACGCTATTATTCAAGTCACTGCTTACTAACCGTTAATAACAACAATCTTAAATAATGAGTTAAAACAATAACCATTAACAATGAGTTAAGAATAACAACTATCAACAATGACAAACAATATCAAAGGACAACTCTTCTCCGGAGTATTTTACACCGCACTCGCCAAGTACAGCGGCGTCATCATCTCGCTTGTGGTGGCAGGCGTACTGGCACGCCTGCTCTCGCCGGACGACTTCGGAGTGGTGGCCATCGCTTCCGTGATTATCGCGTTTTTCAACCTTTTCACCGACATGGGGGTGTCCCCTGCCATCGTGCAGCATAAGTCGCTGACCAAAGAGGAACTGTCGGACATCTTCTCGTTCACGGTGTGGACGGGCATCGGTATCAGTGTGCTGTTCTTTGCCGCGTCATGGCTCATCGCCGACTATTACGGGAGCGAAATCCTGCGCACGCTGTGCCAACTGCTCTCCGTCAACCTGCTTTTCGCTTCCGCCACCATCGTGCCCGGAGCGCTGTTCTACCGCAACAAGGAGTTCAAGTTTATCGCCATCCGCAGCTTCGTCATACAACTGTCCGGCGGTGCAGCAGCCGTGACCGCAGCCCTCTGCGGGGCGGGACTGTATGCACTGATTATCAACCCGATACTTTCCAGCGTCCTGATATTCGCCATCTCCTACCAGCGTTATCCGCAGCGGTTGCGCTTCACGTTGGGACTGACGCCGCTACGGAAGATTTTCTCCTACTCCGCCTACCAGTTCCTGTTCAACGTCATCAATTATTTCAGCCGCAATCTGGACAAACTGCTGATTGGCAAATACATGGGTATGTCCCCCCTCGGATATTACGAAAAATCCTACCGCCTGATGATGCTTCCCCTGCAAAACATCACGCAAGTCATCACGCCCGTGATGCACCCCATTTTCAGCGATTTCCAGAACGACAAAGGAAAACTGGCCGGCTCTTACGAACGCATTGTCCGCTTCCTTGCGTTCATCGGCCTGCCGCTCAGCGTGTTGCTTTTCTTTACGGCGGAAGAGGTGACGCTGATTATCTTCGGCGACCAATGGTTGCCGTCCGTACCCGTATTCCGGATACTGGCGCTTTCGGTCGGGATACAGATTATCCTTTCCTCGTCCGGCTCCATCTTTCAGGCGGCAGGCGACACACGCAGCCTGTTCGTCTGCGGCGTGTTCTCGTCCACACTCAATGTAGCGGGGATACTGCTCGGAATCTTCCATTTCGGCACACTGACAGCGGTAGCCGCCTGCATCGTGGTGACGTTCACCATCAATTTCGCGCAGTGCTACTGGCAGATGTACCGGGTGACTTTCCGGCAGAGCGCGTGGCCGTTCATACGTCAGCTTATTTCGCCGCTCGTAGTCAGCCTGCTGATGGCGGCGGCACTCGTCCCCATGCAATGGGCGATGGAAGGTATGAACATATTTTTTACAATTATAGCCAAAAGTATCGTTAGTTTTATTATCTTTGGCATTTATATACAAGCCACGCATGAGTACGACATCATTGGAAAAGTGCGGAACGTGGCGGGTAAGAGAAAATAGAAGACAGAATAGGCAATATTTATAGAGACTGATTGATAAGAATGAAAGCTTTGTTCCTTATTTTCCACGGCTTCGACAAAGCCAACGGAATTAGTAAGAAAATACATTACCAGGTGAAAGCCCTCAAAGAATGTGGGGTGGATGTCCGCCTGTGTTATTATGATATCACCGCTACCGGCGAACGGCGTTGGATGGTAGACGACGAAGTAATCGCCGATTTCGGCACGGGAACGACGGCAAAAGTATGGAAACGTATATACTACTCGCCTATTGCGGACTA
Source organism: Bacteroides sp. RTP21281st1_H5_RTP21281_210402 (assembly GCF_040918965.1). Taxonomy (NCBI): domain Bacteria; kingdom Pseudomonadati; phylum Bacteroidota; class Bacteroidia; order Bacteroidales; family Bacteroidaceae; genus Bacteroides; species Bacteroides sp. RTP21281st1_H5_RTP21281_210402. The sequence continues at coordinate 72,598 of NZ_JBCOWR010000001.1, forward strand.
CGCACGCCGCGAAAATATCAATCTTGTCTATATCCGTTCGCATCACAATGCCAATCCTTTCACCCTGAATCTGGTGAAGCATCTGAAACGCACCGGAGCCAAAGTGGTGATGGAAATCCCGACGTATCCTTACGATCAGGAATACTCCTCACTGTCAATGAAATTTCACCTGGTAATCGACCGCTGCTTCCGTCGCCAACTATCAAGGCATCTGGACGGTATTGTCACATTCTCCAATGCGGAAACTATTTTCGGCGGAAAAACGATACGTATCTCCAACGGGATAGACTTTGACGCTATCCCCATAAAACAGGGCCGGAATGACACTTCACACGAGCTACACCTCATCGGTGTGGCAGAGGTACATTATTGGCATGGTTTCGACCGGCTGGTAAACGGACTGGCCGAATACTACCGGACTAATCCTGAATATAAGGTTTATTTTCATATCGTGGGCCCTCTGTCCGGCGAACGGGAACGGAAAGAAATCCTGCCTGTCATCCGTGACAATCACCTGGAACCGTATGTTATTTTACACGGCCCTCTGCACAGCGAAAAACTAAACGCGCAATTTGAAAAAGCAGACTTTGCCATCGGCAGTCTGGGACGCCACCGAAGCGGCATCACTTATATCAAAACATTGAAAAACCGTGAATATGCCGCGCGGGGACTTGCTTTCATGTATTCGGAAAACGATGAGGATTTTGACTCCATGCCTTATGTGTGGAAAGTGCCCGCAGACGAATCGCTAATCGACATCCCCCGACTGATTGATTTCCAACGGAATCAATCTATGACTCCCGCGGAAATCCGTGAATCCGTCCGCCCGCTCTCATGGAAAGCGCAAATGCAAAAGGTCATCGACAAAGTGGGTGTCTCCATATAGGGCAGGTATTTTTTTAGTAGTTATAGAACAAACAATATATTGATAAAACAATGAAAATAGCTTATTGTATCCCTGCACTCTACTATCCCAGCGGCATGGAACGGGTGCTGACACTGAAAGCGAATTATTTTGCCGAAGTGTTCGGTTACGAAATACATATCATCATGACGGAAGGCAAAGACCGGAAGCCATATTATGACCTGCACCCGTCCATCATCCTTCACCAGCTTGACATCGACTACGACCAACTGAACGGAATGCCGCTTTACAAAAGGCTTCCGAAATATATCGTCAAGCAAGGGCTTTTCAAGAGGAAACTGAACGAATGCCTGCATCAGATCAAGCCGGACATCACCATCTCCCTGCTCCGCCGCGACATCAACTTTATCAACAGCATGACGGACGGCAGCGTGAAACTGGGCGAGATACATTTCAACAAGTCCAATTACAGGGATTTCAGCAACAGCCGCCTGCCCGCCTTCATGCGGGCTATCGCAAGGCGGTACTGGAGAGCGCAATTGTACCGCCAGCTCCGCCAACTGGAACGCTTCATCGTGCTGAGCCACGAGGACGCGCGCGAATGGACGGAACTGTCGAACGTGGAAGTGATTCACAACCCGCTTCCTTTCTTTCCGGACAAGGTTTCCGACGGGAACAGCAAACAGGTGATTGCCGTCGGGCGTTACGTCCCGCAGAAAGGGTTCGACCGGCTGATTCCCGCCTGGCAAATCGTAGCCCGGAAGCACCCGGACTGGGTGTTGCGCATCTACGGGGACGGGATGCGCGAACAACTTCAGCAGCAGATTGACTCGCTGGGAATCACGGATAGCTGTATCCTCGAACCTACCGTGCCGGACATTGTCAACAAATATTGCGAGAGTTCCATATTCGCCCTGTCGTCCCGCTTCGAAGGGTTCGGAATGGTCATCATCGAAGCGATGGCATGCGGCGTGCCGCCCGTCTCGTTCACGTGTCCTTGCGGGCCGAGGGATATTATCGACGACGGAAAGGACGGCTTGCTGGTGGAAGACGGAAATATAGAAGAACTGGCCGGGAAGATTTCGTATCTGATCGAGCATGAGGATATACGCAAAGAGATGGGACGGCAAGGACGAATCGACGTCCGGCGGTTCCGGATAGAAAATATAGCCGGGCAATGGAAACGACTGTTCGAGAGTCTTGTCCCGGCATCTGATAACAAATAAAGCATCCAATGTCTATGAAATGGTATTCCAAGTATTTACAGGTATACGAAAAACCTTTTGCGGAAGCCCCGCAGTCCGTTATCGAAGAGGTGCGCCGCAATCTCGCAGGATTGCAGAGCAAGGAACCGCTCGTCACGGTGTCCCTCATCGGATACAATGAAGAAAAGCATCTGCTTGCCTGCCTCTGGTCGCTGAGCGAGATGCAGTGCAAATATCCCGTAGAAATCATCGGTGTGGATAACGAATCGAAAGACCGCACGGCGGAAATCTATGAGGCATGCGGAGTGCCTTATTTCACGGAAACACGGCATAGTTGCGGCTTTGCCCGTCTCTGCGGATTAAATCATGCGCGGGGCAAATATCATATTAATATTGATTCTGACACCATGTATCCGCCGAGGTATGTCGAAACGATGGTGGATGCGCTTGAAAAGCCCGGTGTAGTAGCTGTCAGCTCACTGTGGAGCTACATTCCGGACAAGGAGCATCCCTGGCTGGGACTGAAATTTTATGAAGCAACGCGCGACCTGCATTTATGGTTGCAATCTTTTAAACGTCCTGAACTTAGTGTACGCGGGCTCGTGTTTGCCTACCGCACGGACTTTGCACGAGAAACGGGGATTCGCACGGATATTATCCGGGGTGAGGACGGGTATCTGGCTCTGCAACTGAAGGCGTACGGGAAAATCGCTTTTGTACGCAAAAGACGGGCAAGGGCTGTGACCGGATATGGCACTGTGGGGGCTGACGGTTCGTTGTTCGATAGTTTCAGGGTGCGTGTCGTCAGCAGGCTGAAAGGTATCGGCGGGCTTTTCACGAAAAAGAAGGAGTATAAGGATGAGGACAGTAATCTTGTAGCAAAGAAAAAATAGAAAGATGAATGATTGAAACGAATTGAATAATATCCATTTAAACAAATAATACGACCATGAACGATACCCTTACTCTTTGGCTTGAAATTATATTTTGGTTTGCCCTGTTCATCGTGTTCTATACGTATCTGGGCTACGGGATTGTGCTGTATATTCTGGTCAAGCTGAAAGAGCTTTTCGTGAAGCCGGTGAGGTACTCGCTGCCATCGGCTGACGGGGAACTGCCGGAAGTGACGCTCTTCATCACTGCCTTCAACGAGGAAGATGTGGTGGACGAGAAGATGGAGAACAGTCTTGAGCTCGATTATCCGGCGGACAAGCTGCATATCGTCTGGGTGACGGACGGCAGCGATGACGGTACGAATGAGCGTTTGCAGACTCGCTGGGCAGGAAAGGCGACGGTGTATTTCCAACCGTTGCGACAGGGAAAGACGGCAGCAATGACACGAGGAATGGCGCTTGTGGATACGCCGCTCGTAGTCTTTACGGATGCCAATACGATGGTGAACCGCGAAGCGATACGGGAGATCGTGCTTGCTTTTCAGAATCCGAAAGTGGGTTGTGTGGCAGGTGAGAAACGGATTGCCGTGCAGACGAAGGACGGGGCGGCTGCCGGTGGCGAAGGGATTTACTGGAAGTATGAGTCGACATTGAAGGCGTTGGATGCACGGTTGTATTCGGCCGTGGGGGCTGCGGGAGAGCTGTTTGCCGTACGCCGGGAGTTGTTCGAGGCAATGGAGCCGGACACGTTGCTGGATGATTTTATTCTTTCGTTGAGGATTACGATGAAGGGATACACGATTGCTTATTGTACCAATGCGTATGCCATCGAGAGCGGGTCGGCGGATATGCGGGAAGAAGAGAAGAGGAAGGTGCGCATTGCTGCGGGCGGGTTGCAGTCTATCTGGCGGTTGCGCCCGTTGCTGAATCCTTTCAAGTACGGGGTGTTGAGCTTTCAATATACGTCGCACCGGGTGTTGCGGTGGTCGGTCACGCCGTTTCTGCTGTTCGCACTGCTCCCGCTCAATGTGGCGATTTTATTACTGGGTGGCTCACCGGTATTTTACGGGATGTTGCTCGGGTTGCAGGTTCTCTTCTATATTTTAGGGTATTGGGGGTATTACCTGTCTACCAAGCAGATAAAGAACAAGTTGCTTTTTATTCCGTATTATTTCCTTTTCATGAATGTCAATGTGTTGAAAGGGATACGGTATCTGAGAAAGAAGAAAGGCAGCGGGGCTTGGGAAAAGGCGAAGCGGGCGGAGAAGTAGAAACAAATCAAAAAAAAGAAAACAGACATGGACAGAACATTACATGATGCAAGTAATGCACAGAGAATATTGGAACTGACAGCGGATACGATGCTATTAGTGGACAGGAATGGCGTCTGCGTGGACATCGCGCCCCAATGTGACACATGGTTTCTGCAGGAAGATGTACTTTTAGGGAAGAATATATTCAAACTTCTGCCGGAATATACACGGGAGAGGGTAATGCCAGTCTTCCGGGAAGTGCTTGAAGAGCAAAGAAGTATCAGCAAGAATTTCAAGCTGGTACTGAGGGGAGAGACGTATTATTTTAAATGTCTGATGTATCCTTATGACGACATGGTGCTCTGCCAGTATCGGGACATCACACAAAGAAGTAACGTAAAACGCAAACTGGAACATACGAACCGCACGCTGCGGGAGATTCAGAAAGTGGCGCAAATCGGGCAATGGACGTATAATACGAATGAGAATGTCTTTCATTATCAAGGTTACACGGGTGTACTGGCGAAAGAGGAAGTGCAGCATATCTCGTTTGACAAGTACAAGGAACTGATTGTGAAAGAAGACCAGCATATGTTTGTGGAATGGTGCAACAGGAACCTGAAGGATTTCTACACGGAAAGTATCAGTTACCGTATCCGCCTGGACGGGAAGATTTTTTATATGACTATCCAGACATATCTGCGCGAACAACTGCCGGACGGTAGCCTGAATCTTGAGGGATATATACAGAATATTACGGATATACAGCTCCGGAGAAATGACATAAATACACTGACTCATGCCATCAACAACGCGAAAGAGAGTATCTTTGCCGCAAAACCCGACGGCACGATTATCTTTGCCAACCGTCGCTTCCTTCACAATCACGGCATCGCGGAGAACAAGGACATCAGTCAGTTGAAAATATACAACATCGCCGCAGACTTACCTACGCAAGAGGCGTGGCACACCCGCTGCAAAGACATTACGGATGGCGGTGAGAGCAATTTTATCGCGCATCATCCGTCGAAAATCAACAAGGACATATTGGCGTATGAATGTACGATGTACAAGGTCACCAATGATTCGGGAGAAGATAGTTACTGGTCGTTCGCGCACGATATCTCGGAACGGATGAGGTATGAGGCTCAAATCAAACGCCTTAACCTGATTATGGATACCACTATTAATAATCTTCCCGCAGGGATTGTAGTGAAGGAAATTAATAATGATTTCCGGTATATCTACCGGAATCGTGAATCGTACAACCGGGATGTCTTCAACGATTCCTCTATCGGAATGAATGACTTCGACTATTATCCGTTCATCGTGGCAGAGAAGAAGCGGCAGGAAGATATTCAGGTGGCCAGTACCGGAAAAGGGATGCACTGGACGGCGGAAGGCAAGGACAGGAACGGGAACCTGATTATCCTCGACAAACGGAAGATACGGGTGGACGGCGACGAACTCTCCTCTCCTATTATCGTCAGCATCGAATGGGATGTCACGGAACTGGAAATAATGAAGCGGGAACTCATGTCGTCCAAAGAGAAAGCGGAAAAATCTGACAACCTGAAATCGGCTTTCCTAGCCAATATGAGCCATGAGATACGTACTCCGCTGAATGCGATTGTCGGTTTCTCGCATCTGATAGCCGAAAGTGACGACGCGGAAGAGAGAAAGACGTATTACAATATTGTAGATGCCAACAACGAACGGCTTCTGACACTGATTAACGAGATTCTCGACTTGTCGAAGATTGAATCGGGGACTATCGAGTTCTCTTACGGGCCTGTCAACCTGAACCATTTGTGCAGGGAAGTGCATGATGCGCATATCTTCCGTACTCCGCAGGGAGTGAACCTAGTTTACGAGCCTTCGGACGAGAGCCTGATGATTGAAACGGATAAGAACCGGGTATTCCAGGTGATCTCGAACCTGATAGGAAATTCGGTGAAATTCACGAAAGAAGGGAGTATCAGTTATGGATATCAACTGGTGGATAATCAGATTGTTTTCCATGTGACGGATACCGGTACGGGCATTGAACCGGAAAAGGTGGGACGTGTATTTGAACGTTTCGCCAAACTGAATCAGCATGCGCAGGGAACGGGATTAGGATTGTCTATCTGTAAGTCAATCGTCGAACGGCTCGGCGGGCAGATTTCTGTCAGTTCAGAGTATGGAGCGGGAACAACGTTTACGTTTACTTTGCCGTACAAGGCTACAAGGGTCGGGGAAAAGGATTTGCCTGCGGATGTTGAAGCGGAAAAAGATGGGGATAATGTTAAATCAGCCTGTATTTTGGTGGCAGAAGACACGGACAGTAATTTCGACTTATTGGAAGCTATTCTGGGTAAAAAGCATCGTCTTGTCCGTGCGCATGATGGTATGGAAGCGGTCACGATGTATGATGAAGTGAAACCGGATCTTATTCTGATGGATATAAAGATGCCGAATCTGGACGGGTTGGAAGCTACGAAAATCATTCGCGAACTGTCTGCGACGGTTCCTATTATTGCTCAAAGTGCTTTTGCTTATGAACAGGATCGGAAAGCGGCACAAGAAGCGGGATGTAATGATTTTATAGCTAAACCGATAGCGCATGACAAGTTAAAGGCGGTGATAAAGAAATGGTTACCACTTCCGTAAGGTGTATGACGCATAGTTATACAATGCGATACATGGATATACAACACGTTGCTTAGATTATAGTAAATAACTTATTTAATTAGATGAAAGCCTTTTACAGACTATTTTACTACATATCTATCCTGCTGACCGGTGTCTTGGCAGGTATAACAATAGTCGGTGCCTTTACAGGCAGCGCTACACCGGATAGTTTTAAATTGATGCCTTTCATCGGTTTAGGTTTGCCCATTCTTCTGTTGGCTAACCTTGCCACTGCCATTTATTGGACTGTCCGCTGGCGCTTTTGGTTTTTCATCCCTTTGATTGCTATATTCTGTAATTGGGGGTATATCAGTTGTGTTCTCCAGTTCCCTCTTTTCAGTCCGGCTTCGAAGCCAACGGTCAAAATCGGTGGATATACTCCGGGAGTTTTAACCATAGCTACTTACAACGTCGATGCTTTCAATCACGAACATACCGGATATTCATGCAAGGAAATCGCTTCTTACATGAAGAATCAGAAAGCGGATATTCTTTGTTTCCAGGAGTTTGGTATCAATGATGAATTTGGGATTGACAGTCTTTGCGTGGCTCTCGCCAATTGGCCTTATCACTATATCCCTTCATCTCCCGAAGGGATGAATCTCCTGCAACTGGCTGTTTTCAGCCGTTACCCCATCAAAGAGGAAAATCTTATTATCTATCCTGATTCCAAGAATTGTAGTCTTTGGTGCGATATTGAAATCAATGGAAAAGTGCTCCGTCTATTCAATAATCACCTCCAAACAACGGAAGTGACCCAAAACAAACGTAAACTGGAAAAGGAACTCCGCAAGGATGATACGCAACGGGCAGAGCGTGCAGCACTTACTCTTATGGACGGATTGCACGAGAATTTTCAGAAGCGTGCCGTACAGGCTAATCTTCTCAATCAACTGATTACCGCTTCCCCCTATCCTACTCTGGTTTGCGGTGACTTCAACTCGCTGCCTTCGTCTTATGTGTATCATACTGTGAAAGGTGACAAATTGCAGGATGGATTCAAGACAAGCGGGCACGGGTATATGTACACTTTCAAGTATTTCAAACATCTGCTGAGAATCGACTATATCTTACATTCACCGGAACTAAAGAGTATGGACTATTTTTCACCGGATTTGAGTTATAGTGACCATAATCCGGTGGTGATGAGGGTGAAGATGTAATAACACCAATATTAAATACCAAAAAGAGAGGATGTATTCACTGTGTGATACATCCTCTCTCCTTTTGTATATCTCAGAAACGTTCTTCCCTGCAACTATCAGTTGAAAATATAACGCAGACTGAACATTACACGGTAAGTAGAAGCCGTGTTTTCGTAATTCTTATAAGTAGAATTCAGGACTTGACCACTGGCTTTCTGCATTGTAAATGTTCCGTCGCCATTGTCCATCAATGGTGTAGTAGAATTAACTGTCTTGTATAATCCCCAGTTCTTGTTTAACAGATTGGCAATGTTCTGAATATCCACACCAAATTGCAACAAATTCTTCTTACCGCCTATCATCATATAGAAATCTTGATTGAACTTGAAATCTAACTGATGATGCCAAGGCATCACAGCACCACCACGTTCGGCATATTTGCCCAAACGTTTTTTCAAATATTTGTCTTGCTGAACAAAGTTCCAGAAATCTTCTTTCTGCTGCGCAGCCGAATATGTCACTTCACCTGTTTTCTCTGAAATTACATCTTTGAATGTCAACTCATCTTTAGTAGCAGGTATATACAACAAATTATTAGCACCGCCATCACCTACTATATTTTTAGTGTATGTGTACGAATAACGGGAATAAGAATAGCTTCCACCTGCATAACCTAACGGTGCGCCTTCATAAATAAAAGATACGCTCGACCTGAAATGTTTAGCATAAGCCTTTGAATAACCCAATGAAGCAAGAATACGATGAGGTGCCACGTATGTACCGTAACCAAGTTCATGGTCATTAATACCATTGATAGAATAAGTATTAGTTCTATAAGCAGAAGTTACTTGATCGCCAATACCATCACCATAGGAGCGTGCACGAGAATAGGTATAAGAGAAAGAGGCATCCAAACCGAAATCAAACGACTTATGCAACTGAGCGGTTAATGACATATAATAAGCTTTTGAACCGCCATTTTCGATTAAGAAAGCATTAGAGTTATTATACTTTTTATAAGCAGTACGCGTATCATTGGGACTGATTGTTTTCGTCCCGTCAGCATAGATATTAGCATTGGAGATAACTGCCGGATTGAAGTCACGATTGTAGATTCCTTCCAACGTAAAATCAATATCACCGGGCAACTTGGCGTCAAAGGCCAAAGAGGTTTTCCAAGTAGCAGGCATCTTCAAATTCTTGTCTATAATAGTAGGATCACCAGGAAGGCTAACACTTGGAGTAAATCCACCATGATAAATATCTTCTAAAATGTCCTTTGCATTCACATGGAAATTGGGGGCAACCGCACCAACTGTTGAACTATTACCGATATTATAACCATATTGCGTTTGACCTACACCCGAATTTCCCACTGCTGACACTAACCACACGAATGGCAACCGCCCCACGAAATATCCTGTACCACCGCGCAATACATATTTGCGCTCACCGGTAATATCCCAATTAAAGCCTACGCGCGGAGAAACTGAAATTGAATTATCAGGCACTTGGTCTGTTGAAAACTTACGATTACCAAACTCTAATTTCGCATATTCAGCATTATAATTATCCTTCAACGATGGGTAAACAGGTAATTCAAAACGCAAACCGGCAGTCAATTTGAAATTTTCATTGATATTCCACTGGTCCTGAATGTAAGCAGAATACTGCATCTGCTTCATCTGAGAAGTAAACTGCGACAAATCAGCAGAATTGGAATGAGTAATCAAGAACGAAGAAGGCTTATTACCATCTACAAAATCTTTCCAAGATTTAAATATATATGCACCATTCGCACCTTGCATATAGCCATTCACCGCTTTATTATGTTCAAACTGTAAACCAGCCATAAAGTTATGTTTACCCCATGTCCAAGTAGCTTCATCCGTTATAGTAAACGACTTTACTTGACGGATATTTCCTTCTGTAAATAGCTCTGTACCGAACATGGCATATACTGCACCTTCTTCCAAAATATAAGTAGTCGGAAAACTGCCGCCATCATATGAACGAGGTTCATCCTGGTATGAATAAGTGCCACGTAATGTATTATTTACCAAACCCCATTTTGCATTCCATTCAGTAGCGACAGATGTAAATCTCTGCTCCTGAAAATAACGTGTATTCCTGAAATATAAGCCTTCATCATTGCTTGCTCCTTTTCCCGATGAAATCGTACCATTATTACCTGGAAAAATCGTACTTGCAGTCATAGGATTTACAGATGTGGAAGGAGAGGCATTATATTTGTTGTTCGTTTTAGAAAAACGAACATTCACTTTATTGTTTTCATTAATGTTCCAGTCCAAACGTGCTAGAAACTTATACGAAGGTACAGTTACATTATACCCTTGATATGCTCCCGGATCGTAATCATATTTATTAATCAGATAGTCACGTATTTCATCCATCTTGGAAGCTACAGGACGATGGATACCATTTACCCCATATTTCTCGCTTTCATCATTTCGTGCACGGGCAATAGGTCCTGCCGTCAAGTCATTTTCATATTCTCCATTCACGAAAAAGAACAATTTGTTCTTTATTAGGGCTCCACCCAAAGTAGCTCCATAAGTATATTGATGGGACTTCTCAAGTTCAATGGAGTTATCACCCACTCTATCACCAATCAAATTATTGTTCGTGAGGAATGTATAAGCAGAACCTGTCAGTTCGTTTGTACCGGATTTAGTAACTGCATTGATAGCCGCACCTGTAAAACCGCTTTGACGAACATCATATGGAGTGATTGAGACGGATAACTGTTCCAAGGCATCCAAAGAGATGGGAGCACCGCCCGCCGGTAAATTAGAGCCAATACCGAAAGCGTTGTTGAACGAAGCACCGTCCACTGTCACAAATGACTGGCGATAGTTACCACCACCGGCAGCAAAACCATTGGATGTTGTGTTTGATTGCGGAGATAAACGCATAATATCGTTCATACTACGGCTCACTGTAGGGATAGAAGCTATTTTTGCACTAGTAAGATTGGTTACAGCCCCTGCCCTGTCAGACTTCATATTACTATCTTTCGAAGCAGTCACTACTACTTCATCCAATAGTTCAGAACTTTCTTTTAGAGACACATTCAAAACATAATTTTCTCCCAACAAAAGGTTGATACCTTTGTAAATAGCAGTTTGATAACCGACATAGGAGATCTCCACCTTGTATGGGCCACCGGTACGCATACCTTGCAAAGTGAATTGTCCGCTGACATTCGTCACAGTACCATAGCGAGTTCCTGACGGCTCGTGAATGGCTACGATTGTCGCACCGATAATGGGCTCATCTTGTGCAGTTACTTTACCGCTCATGGTAGCTGTGGTTACCTGTGCACTGATACCCACAGCAGCTAAAAGGGCAATAACCGTAAGAATAAATCTTAATCTTTTTAACATAAGTACTTTCAAAATTTGTCCTTTATAATATTATAACTCTCTAAATCAGCGGCAAATATAAGTAAAATAAGACAGATGCATATTATATTCGTATTACATTTTTTAAGGGTTAAACAAAAAAAGGTTTAGACTTAGTCTAAACCTAAAAAAAACATCGGAGAGGATGAAGACCTCTCCGATGCCATATAATCTACCGACAGAATGAGTGTGTATTCTCTGTTTTTTATCTCTATTCTGCTTTTACATCCAGCTTATTCCTGAATTGACAGATTCTTGATTTCCGTCGTAGTGGCAACAGCAAGGTCACTTCTATAGCGGAATGCAATGCGAATATTCTGATCCTTATATGCACTCAAGTCAACAGGTGTCACAGTCGAGAAGTCCCATGAGTCTCCTGCCGGCATACCTTCTACTGTCAATTCTGTCCAGTCGGCTTCTGTTACATCACCGGCATAGTTGGTCGATATCATCACATTAAGGTTCTTTGCAAGTTCACCATCATTCAAGTAGTTGATGGCAATATCAAACTTCAATACCGGTAGAGCCGATTTCTTCAGGCTGATTTCCGGTGAAACAAGCCAACTTTCGGTTACTTTATTACCGCCGGAATAACCGGAACCTTTCCAACCATAAGCTTTGTCCAACTTCCAAACACTCTTCAAGTCACTCAATTCAACATCTTGGGTAAAGAAACCACCATCATCATCATTCAGGAATGAACAAGAATAGTAAACTTTTGCTTCTGTCCATACACCTTGTGATTTCAAGAATACAATAACACTCGGAGTGGAAACTGTAGTCTGAGTCCAAACTGCACCGTCATAAACAAATTCAGTAGCCGTAATTGCCAAGTCTGAATTTGAATAATAAACTACTGCCATAACATCATCTTTCTTGGCATACGGATAGTTCTGCTTCAAGTAGACAGGTAACGTCTCGGCCGGTTTGGATACGTATTTACTACCTATTGATGTGTAATCTGCCGGTTGAAGTACCGCAATACCTGCTGCTTCGGACGTATATGCTTTCCATCTTGTAGTAGAGGCGTCATAACGATAAACTGCAGACGTGTTAGGCGTGGAACCGGAAGCGCGAGTCATGCCGAAAGTTCTAAGATTAGTTGCTGTTGCTTCTTCAACGGAAGTCACCATTGTATTAACAGCTCCGCTCTTCGTACCTATGAGATATCCTCTCACAATAACTTGTTTGCCATTAAGGCTTGCATCTATCGTACTTTCATCCACGTAAGAGAAAGAACCTTTTGCTGTAGTAGCTCCATCAATTTCTACGTCATAATAATTATATCCTTTACCGCTATCCTTAATAGTCAATATACCTGTATAGGTAGCATAAACGGCACGAGGCGCATCCAAATAAGCATCCATTGCTATGCCATCCATATCTTGAGCAATCAAACCATTCACTGAAGTACTACCTTCTGACTCCCTTTTAACCTGCAAACCATCAGCAGCAAATTGCATCAAACCGTTATATTTAGAAGTAGTTCCAGATACAGAAACAATATCACCTATTTTTGAGGTCGGAACTTTATTTTCATATACCAAAATATTACCTGTGCCGTCAGTCAGCATAAAACCTTTTGTATAGATAGCCGCTACCACGCCTCTCGTTGTATATGTACCGGCTTCAGACAAAGCTATCAATCCTACCGGTGTAGTAACAGTTCCAGTACCATCGGCAAGGGCTACTGACGTAGCGATGGTATTCACATATTTACCGCTACTTGCGCTAACGGCATATCCGGTCACTTTTACTTTCTTGCCATCCAAATCATTGTCGATTGCTATCGGATACTGAATACTACCCATTGCTGTTGTAGTACCTTCAATGGCAACATTAAAGTATCTACCATTAGATATTGTCAAAGTTCCTTCATACGTAATGTACTCTACAGACTGGTTCGTTAAATAATTTTCCATATCCGTTGCCGACATGTTTCTTGGTGAAGCAGGATATTCAAATGCAGTCTTACGCTCTACTACTGCTATACCTACCTCTCCAGAGAACTGATAAGGTTCACCCGGATTGCGAGAGTTGATATCACCTGAAACCGTCACCACATCTCCCAAAGAATATGTCGGCAATGCATTCAGATACACCATTATAATACCTGTATCATCCTTTACCAAAATACTTTTAGCATTAGCTGCTACCACCTCGCCTTTTACATCATAAGTGCCGGCACCTGAATTGATAGCTTCAGCGATATTCGTATAGGTCGGCTCCGGCTCTTCACCACCGCCACCTGTGCTCGGTTCGGTTTCAGAATAAGCATAATTGACTAGACGCATAGCGCCGTCAGCAGGATTCTTCACTGCTTCTGCCAGAAGGTCAGGTATTTGTCTTACTGTGGACGGAGACAGGAAGGAAGCAGATACTGTTTCACCCCATACTGCCTTGTAATCGTCAGAAGTCAAGTCGTATTTAGAAACGCTGTTAAAGTCTTTCAAATATTCGGGAAGTTCTTCAAAGTTGTTGTAATTGACAGTTACTTTAGAACCATCGCTCAAATAAGGATGTTTATCATTGATATATGCAGGGAGATACCATGCTGCAGGTGCGTCTTCTGTGAAGAATTTATTTTTACCTACTGCTTCCAGAGCTTTTGCATAAGTTTCCCCTTCCGGATCTTTGGATAACGCCAGTTCTTTATTTGCGGCAATGCCCGCAATGGTTTTGTATTCGGCGTCTTCGAGCGTTAACGTAACGTTCTGTACATCCGTGGCATTAGTGAGGTCATCATACCCCGGAAAGTTGTCTTCGTTGTAGTCGCAACTTGCCAAAAGCAACAAGCCGGCGAACATACTAAATAATATATTTTTCTTCATAATCTGTCTTGGTTTAGAAATTGAACTTCAATCTTACAGAATAGGTACGACCGAAACCATAGAGTACGCGTGTAGCCGATTCCCAATCATGACTGTTACCGTCACGGGCGTCAGCAATATATTCCTGATCTAAGAGGTTATTGACATTACCGCTCAAAGTAGCACGTACCTTTCCAAAATCAAACGTGTAGCCCGCACTCAAATCAAAAGTGCTGTATGATGGTATCTGCCATGGATTGCTTATCAAAATCTCCTGACCCATTTTTGCGCTTCCTGCATCAATGTCATAATCGGCATAGTTGCGTGCAAAGAAGTTCCAGTCTGCCGCGAGGCGCACACCTTTCATCGGACGGAAAGTAACGCCTAATGCTACTGTAGTCTGAGCGGAACCACCGACATGAACATTGTCCATCTTGATGTTAGCTTTATACTGCTCAGCCTGAGACATATCTATTACAACAGTACCTTCCTTAGGGTCTGACAACATCTGACCCGATGAATTGAAGTAGTAACCGGTAGCATTGCCATTCCAACGCCAGTCTCCCCATGAAAACATACCGTTAACTTCCATCCAGGAGAATGGTTTTGCCAGAAAGTCCAGCTCAATACCCCAATGGTCTGCATTGGCGCCAATCATATTCAATGTATAGCGTTCGCTGTTTCTCATATCACCGGAGTCATACATAGCCTTATCCATCCAACGTGTGTAATATGCGTTCAAGTTAGCAGTAAAGAAACCGCTACGGAAACCATAACCCACTTCGAAGGACATGATTTTCTCGTTCTTGGCATCATTATTACGCGCATGGGAAGTCTGTGAATTTAGAAATGACGTATCGAACATCGGAGCACGGCTGATATAGCCTGCATTGGCGAATACGTTGTTACGTTCGTTGAGATTGTAGTTAATACCACCTTTGATATTTCCACCTAAATAATTTTTAGTGGATGATTTGGCCTTGTCTTTGCTATAATAAAGACGGTCGTAACGCCAGTAGCCTGTGTTTGAAAGTCCACCGGAAACAAAAGCGCTGAGTTTGTCCTGATTGTATTCCAACTGCGCGAAAACACCTTCCTGCAATACCAGACCGTCATAGTCGCGTCTCAAAACATCTCCTACACCTAACTTGGCATTCTTAAAATTAGGGTCGGAAGCTATTGGGTTATTCTCGGCAGATACATTTTTACGGTTGTATGAATCCACAAAGTATTTACCACCAAACAAGTCGGTAAGAATATCCTGATGCAAGCCTTTATAATAACGAAGGTCGATACCACCATAGAAGTCAAAATATTCACCGAATTTTGTTGTATAAGTAGATAGTAATCCATACCACAAGTGATTGTTCATCATCTTACTCATCACCATCTTTGAGCCTGTAGTGCTTTCTGCATTCATCTTCTCAACCGTATCGTAATCAAACGTTCCGTCGGGTCTGCGGAAATCGTTATTCACCAACCCGTTCGTTGAACCATACCATTTGTTGCTGTAATCGCTATCTCCTGTACCTCTAAAGCCGTCACCACGACCGATTGATACATAAGCAGCAGTACTCAAGCTAGATTTTTGGTCGATTTGCCACAAGTGGTTTAATGAAATCTGCGGTTTATGATAAGAGTTTCTGGAAGAGTTATAAACTTGCCCGTTTCTATAACCGAAAGTAGAGTTGTACTTATAAGGACTATCATCGCCCATATATTGTTTCACACGCTGCCATTCCTTAATGCTAAGGCCATTCTGGTTGCTGCGTTGGTTGTGCCACTGGGGAGCACCAAAAGCTGTTAAAGTCAATTGATGATTGTCATTGAAACGCTTAGCGATACTGGCAAACCAAGTGTAACCTTCAAATTCTGTACCTTGAATGTATCCGTCACCCCAAGTTTTACCACCCAGCAAAGTGAACGCCCATCCGTCTTTGGAAAGGCCGGAAGATACACTGAACAAAATCTTGTTGTAACCGTCATTACCCATACCGTAAGACACAAAACCGCCTTTTTTAGCATCTGTACTCTTGGTTATAATATTGATGGAACCACCGACAGCCGGAGATGAAACTTTGGATGCACCCAAACCGCGTTGCACCTGCATGCTACGAGTAACATCGGACAGACCTGCCCAGTTAGACCAATATACTTTCTGATTCTCCATACCGTTCATCGGCACACCGTTAATCATCATCGCTACATTTTCGCTCTTGAAACCACGTACATTGGTTTTAGAGTCACCGTAGCCGCCACCGTCTTTGGTGGTATATATACCCGGAGTGGATTTCAGAATCTCAGGAAATTCCTGTGAGCCCAACTTTTCTTCTATGAATACCGGGTCGATTGTAGAGACTGCTACCGGAGTTTTACGCGCAACAGCAACAGAGGAAGTAATTGTGACGTCTGCCAACATCACTGCATCCGGCTGCATCTTAATAATACCTAATTCCACAGAAGCGCCTTTCTGCGTAATTTTCTTTTTTTGATCCTTGTAACCCACATACTTAAATAATAAGGTGGAATTCGAAGCAACGCTTTGCTTGAAATAACCGTCAATGTCGGTTGTAGACCCTTGCGTAGTACCTTCTACCATTACGGCAGCTCCTACCAGCGGCTCACCAGTCTCTGAATCGACCAGCTGA
The DNA here is from genome assembly GCF_040918965.1 of Bacteroides sp. RTP21281st1_H5_RTP21281_210402. Lineage (NCBI taxonomy): Bacteria > Pseudomonadati > Bacteroidota > Bacteroidia > Bacteroidales > Bacteroidaceae > Bacteroides > Bacteroides sp. RTP21281st1_H5_RTP21281_210402. Next base: position 89,515 of record NZ_JBCOWR010000001.1, read on the forward strand.
CCACGCACTGTAGTTTGGGCGAATGCAGCAGTACTAAATACTGACAGCACAGCAACTAACAGGACTTGAATTAGAAATCTTCTCATAATTCTGCTTTTAGTTAATAGATAATGTTAATCAACCTTTAAAATGTGTTCTAAAGACGCAAATATAGTACTATTAAATAAGATAATCATTACAATTGTGCTACATTTTTTCAAAGAAGTAAAGCATTGTTGAAGTTTGTTAAAACAGAAAAGCTCCGCAACTACCTGCAGAGCTTTCTTTCTATTACAAATGTGAGATATTTACTTTCAATATAAAACCAAATCCTAATCAGTCATTAGCTTTCTATAACGAACACGCTTCGGTTCTTCATTTCCCAAACGCTTCAATTTATTTTCTTCGTATTCAGAATAAGAGCCTTCAAAGTAGAATACGTTGGAATCTCCTTCGAAAGCAAGAATGTGTGTACAGATACGGTCGAGGAACCAACGGTCATGAGAAATGACTACCGCGCAACCTGCGAAGTCTTCCAGGCCTTCTTCCAGTGCACGCAATGTATTTACGTCAATGTCATTGGTAGGCTCATCGAGCAGCAATACGTTGCCTTCTTCTTTCAAAGCCATCGCCAAGTGCAAGCGGTTTCTTTCACCACCGGAAAGGACGCCGCAGAGTTTTTCCTGGTCGCCGCCTGAAAAGTTGAAACGGGAAAGGTAGGCACGGGCATTTACATCGCGTCCACCCATACGAATCAATTCATTACCGCCGGAGATGACTTGATAAACGCTCTTGTTCGGGTCGATGTCACGGTGCTGCTGGTCTACATAAGCCACTTTTACAGTCTCTCCTACTTCAAATTCGCCTTTGTCTACTGTATCCAAGCCCATAATCAAACGGAATAAAGTAGTTTTTCCCGCACCGTTGGGACCGATTACGCCGACGATGCCGTTGGGGGGAAGCATGAAGTTCAAGTCGTCAAAGAGCAGTTTGTCACCGTAGGCTTTGGCTACATGTTTGGCTTCAATTACTTTATTGCCCAGACGAGGGCCGTTCGGGATAAAGATTTCGAGTTTCTCTTCTTTCTCTTTTACGTCTTCATTCAGCAATTTGTCGTAAGAGTTAAGACGGGCTTTACCCTTTGCCTGACGGGCTTTTGGAGCCATGCGCACCCATTCGAGCTCGCGTTCCAACGTCTTGCGACGTTTGCTGACTGTTTTCTCTTCCATTTCCATACGTTTGGTTTTCTGTTCCAACCAGGATGAGTAGTTACCTTTCCAGGGGATACCTTCGCCACGGTCGAGTTCAAGAATCCATCCGGCAACGTGGTCGAGGAAGTAACGGTCGTGGGTGACGGCGATAACGGTTCCTTCGTATTGTTGCAAATGTTGTTCCAACCAGTCGATAGACTCTGCGTCCAAGTGGTTAGTAGGCTCATCAAGTAACAGGATGTCGGGTTTCTGCAACAGCAGACGACAAAGGGCTACGCGGCGACGTTCACCACCGGAAAGATTTACGACCGGTTGGTCTTCGGGCGGGCAACGAAGGGCATCCATTGCACGTTCCAGTTTACTGTCGAGATTCCATGCGTCTGTTGCGTCGATAATATCCTGTAATTCGCCTTGACGGGTAAAGAGGGCATCCATTTTGTCCTGATCCTCATAGTATTCCGGCAAACCGAATTTTTGGTTGATTTCTTCGTATTCTGTAAGTGCGTCAACAATAGGTTGCACACCTTCCATTACTACTTCTTTTACTGTTTTTGTGTTGTCCAGATGAGGTTCCTGTGCCAGGTAACCTACAGAGTATCCGGGTGAGAATACCACTTCCCCCTGATAGGATTTCTCCAAACCTGCGATAATCTTCAATAAAGTAGACTTACCGGAACCGTTCAAACCGATAATTCCGATTTTCGCTCCATAAAAGAATGACAGGTAAATGTCTTTCAGCACATTCTTATTCGGAGTGAATGCTTTGCTCACTCCAACCATTGAGAAGATAATTTTTTTATCGTCAGCAGCCATATATTAATAATGTATATTGTTGATAATGGCACAAAGATAAGAAAAATGTTTGAATTCCTTTGGAGTTATAAAAAAATGTTCTACCTTTGCACCCGCATTCGAAAGAAAGCACATAAGGATTGATTCAGTAGCTCAGCAGGTAGAGCACAACACTTTTAATGTTGGGGTCCTGGGTTCGAGCCCCAGCTGGATCACAAAAAGAAGATTAATCTCTTGATAATCAAGTATTATCAAGAGATTTTTATTTTATGCCAGAACAGATTGGCAAGGCAACTCAACAACAAAAGTACTACCTGCCCCCAGTTGGGAGTCTATCAATATCCGTCCGTTCATTTTATCAACAATAGATTTACAGATAGACAAACCCAACCCTGCGCCTTGGGCAAAAGAATCTACTTTCTCAAATCTTTCAAATATTTTATCCTGCATATTCTGAGGAATACCACCGCCGGTATCGCGAACACCGATACGTACATAATGGGAAGCTACTTCATAGAACACTTCTATGTACCCAAAGGATGTATTCTTGAAAGCGTTCGAGAGAAAGTTATTCAAGACTTGTTTTATCCGTAACCTGTCCAAATCCACTAAAAAATCCTGCTCAGGATAGTTAGTCCGGAGTTCGACGCCGGAAGGTACTTGACAGGCATATTCCGCAACGCTCTCTTCAAGAAGCTCTGTCAAGTTAAACCAATTCGGATGCAACTCAAAATATCCGGATTCTATCTTGGCAAGATCGAGAACATCGTTTACCAGATTGAGCAGGAGTTCGTTGTTGTGGCTGATTAACGAATTATAAAGTTCTTTCTCCGCCACATCTTCGGTGTTCGCCAATAGGCTCGAAAAGCCGACAATAGCATTCAAAGGAGTACGAATCTCATGACTCATATTAGCCAGAAAAGCAGATTTCAGACGGTCGGACGCTTCGGCCTTATCACGGGCTTTGACAAGTTTCTCTTCCGTTTCCTTCAGTTCGGTAATATCATAGTTGATACCGATTAACTCGATAATATTATCTTGCGGAGCGTATTTCTTGACTAGCAGGTTGACATGCGTCCACGTATATGCGCCATCCGCCCTAAGGACACGTATTTCACGATTGAATTTGGCAGTTGCATCTTTCCGCGCATTTTCCAAAAAACGAATCATTGATTCACGGTCGTCAGGATGCAAGTGCCGATAGATACCAAAGATTTCAGACAATGAAGTACCGTCCGTTTCACCCATATTCCTATACCAACTCTTTTGGGCATAGCCCTGCCTGTTCAAAATATTATAATGAACATAACCCACTTTAGCGTAATCACCGACCAGTTCGAAAAACTCTTCAAACTCCTGAATCTTATTATAAGCGACAGTGGTTTCCGTCTTGTCTGCATTAATCAGCAGATAACTTACCGGATTGAGAGCATCATCATACAGGGTAGTTACCTTTGTCACTAAATCAATCGTTCCTTCTTTCTTCGAATTCTGATAATACTGTCCTACTTTCGAGAAATCATAGCGGAAAGTAAAATCGGCATCTTCATTATTCCGCAGCCGTTCCTTCATCTCTTCCGGAAAGATAGGGTTATCGAATATATTGATACCCAAGATGTCTTCCTTCTTATCTACATGAAACATTTCGAGTTCCTTATCGTTCAGGTCCATCAAGAATCCATCTTTATTGTATAGTTCGATACCTACGGGAAGATGCTTGAAAAATTTGCGCAAGAGCCGTTCGCTATATTGCAAAGCCTGATATGCCGATGCCATATCGGGAGCGTCCTGTATTTCGACTATGCCGTAAACTATTGTATTTCCTTCTTCGTCCGTTTCTTTAAAGCAAACTTTGCTCCGTACCCAAACAGCACCTTTCTTTGTATCAAGCAAGTATACGGATTCCGGTATTTGAAGAACACCTAAAGAATAAATTGCCGTGAGGTGTTGCTCCCCTTCCAATATACGTTTATCGAAGTCCTCGAAACTGATAATCCCCGTTTTGTCCAAACCTAAGAGTTCTGATATATGTTCAGAACATTCATAACTCGCAGTTGCTAAATTGGCCTTCCACCACCCCATGTTAGCGTGAGCCATCAACTTCGAGAAAAACTTACAATCTTTCTGTTTATTCATAACATCCACTACTCATTTTAACATAGTTAAGTGCACAAAGGTAGAGTTTCTATGGAATTGAGGTTTGCTAAAAGCCACATTTTTAGCATATTATAAGAAGATTATTCGTCCTTAAACTAAAAAATGCCCGATTGGAAAAGCTCTCTTCACGAGAGAATTCCAACCGGGCATATTGTAATTGCTGTATTTCTTATTACTTCTTCAAGGCCTGATAAACGGCTTTTGCCATTATTTCAGCTCCCGCTTCGTTCGGATGAATCTTGTCCGGGAAAAGCTGGGGCATTCCATCCATTGCCGTATGAAGGTCGATAACTGGCAGGTTGTTTTTCTTGGCAACCTTCCTTATCATCGGAATGATTTCTTTTGAAATAATATCATCGTTGATATTGTCACCAGTCTGATAAGCTTTGGAAGGATAGCAGAGATAAATTTCAGGTTGGGCAGGCAGGGCTTTGAAAGCATCCACCATTGTTTGCAGGTCTTTTGTGAAGTCTGCTTTATACTTCCAGTTGAATGATTTACTGTCATTTGTGCCAAGTTTGATGACTACGATATTGGGATTGAAAGCCAGTGCATCCTGATAGGCTTTTTCGTTCATATAAGGATGGTCACCCTTATTTAATAAGGTACGGGCGCTTACTCCGAAATTCTTTACCCAATAAGCATCGCCCATCATACGACTCAATACGGCAGGATAACTGTCGCGGTTACGATCCTTGATGCGGGCTCCGTAGGTAATACTGTTACCGATGCAGGCAACACGGATAGCATCTTTATGAGGGACTTTAAAACTACGTAGCCACGAAGTCAGTTCGTTCAACATCTCATTCTTATAAAGGAAACTTTCACGGATTCCCCAGCCATGTCCGCCGGAAGGATAGATATGTAGAACGGAAGGAACTTTGTGCTTGTTCAGGGCGAGGTAATAGTTCACTCCATTGGCGGGTGGAACAGCCTTGTCGTCGTCACTATAAACGATAAAGGCACGGGGTGTATCCTTCGTCACTTGCTTTTCATTGGAATATTCAGCTTCCAGTTCGGCGGACGCATCCTTACCCAAAAGGTTATTGTGAGAACCCATATGAGTATAAGATTTATCCATCGTAATCACCGGATAAAAAAGAATCTGGAAATTCGGACGAAGTTCGGGTTTAGCATGGGTAGCAATGGTCGATGCCAAGTGACCACCGGCGGAAGACCCCATGATACCAATGTCATTCGGATTCAGATTCCATACATCCGCACTGTCACGAACTATCTTCATGGCAGCTTCGGCATCCGAAATTGGAAGCGTGCGGTCACCTTTCGGCAAGCGGTATTTTAGGACAATCAGTGCAATACCTTGTTTGTTGAAATACGGTGCCCAGTCATAACCTTCGTGGTCAACAGCCAAGTGAGAATATCCGCCACCCGGGCAAGCTACAACGGCACGTCCCGTTGCCAGTTCCGGTGCAGGAAGGAATACACGAAGCGAAGGTTGTTCAATATCAAATGGTTTCGGAGCATTTTGGGCTACCACCCGGGAACCTGCCAACAAAAGCAGCAGCAGGAAGAAAATAGTAGAAAACTTCTGTTTCATAGTATCTATGTACTTTGATTAATGAATAATTAGACGTGCGAAGATAGTAATTTTGTGTATCTTTGTACCCCATTTTGATTATAAAAATTATATGCAAGGAATAAAGAATCTCACGCAAGGCCCTATCAACCGTCAACTGTTCAATCTGGCAATGCCTATCATGGCAACCTCATTCATTCAGATGGCATATAGTCTTACGGATATGGCTTGGGTGGGACGACTGGGAAGTGAAGCCGTAGCCGCCATCGGCTCTGTCGGAATTCTGACATGGATGTCCGGCTCTATCTCGCTATTAAATAAGGTAGGATCCGAAGTCAGTGTCGGACAGTCCATCGGCGCACAGAGTCAGGAAGACGCACGGAACTTCGCGTCCCACAATATTACAATTGCATTGGTTATTTCCGTATGTTGGGGAGCATTGCTTTTCGTTTTCGCAGAGCCTATCATACGTATCTATGAGCTTGAAGAACATATTACTGCCAATGCCGTCCAATACCTGCGGATTGTTTCGACCGGATTGCCGTTCGTTTTCCTCTCCGCCGCCTTCACAGGTATTTATAATGCGGCAGGACGCAGTAAAGTTCCCTTCTTTATAAGCGGCACGGGATTAATACTGAACATCATCCTCGACCCTCTGTTTATATTCGGATTCAGACTGGGAACAAACGGCGCAGCTTATGCCACCTGGATTGCAGAAGCGAGTGTATTCCTTATCTTCGTCTATCAGTTGCGTCACAGAGATGCTTTGCTCGGCGGATTCCCCTTCTTCACCCGTCTGAAGAAAAAATACACACGGAGAATCTTAAAGCTGGGACTCCCCGTAGCTACTTTGAACACTCTATTTGCTTTCGTCAATATGTTCCTTTGCCGCACGGCTTCAGAACAGGGCGGACACATCGGCCTGATGACTTTCACCACCGGCGGACAGATAGAAGCCATCACCTGGAATACTTCTCAAGGGTTCTCCACCGCACTAAGTGCCTTTATCGCCCAAAACTATGCGGCCGGACGAATCGAACGGGTACTTAGAGCCTGGCACACAACCTTATGGATGACAGGAATTTTCGGAACATTTTGCACTTTGCTTTTCGTTTTCTTCGGAAATGAGGTCTTTTCCATTTTTGTCCCTGAGCAAGCGGCTTACGAAGCCGGAGGTGTATTCCTGCGTATCGACGGATATTCGCAGCTCTTTATGATGCTCGAAATCACCATGCAGGGAGTATTTTATGGCATCGGACGTACAATACCGCCTGCTGTTATCAGTATCGTCTGCAACTACATGCGTATCCCGCTTGCCATCCTGTTTGTACGGATGGGCATGGGAGTAGAAGGCATTTGGTGGGCTGTCTGCGTCACTACGGTTGCCAAGGGACTGATTCTTTTAAGCTGGTTTGTCATCATCAAGAAAAAGTGTTTGGGCATCCCAACTGTGGTTAAAGAATAGCTCCCAATTCTTTTTATTAACACACGAAAAGAATCGTCCGAGTTATTTTAACTTAAAAAGCACCCCTATGCCAAATAATATGTATCTTTGCGGTGTTATTCATAATACGATATGATTCGTATTAAACTATATTTTATAAACAATTTAAAAAACATCTACATTATGAACAAGATGAAATTTATGGTTCTCTTCATGAGTATTGCCATGATATTTGGTAGCTGTGGAAGTATGAACAACACTGGTAAAGGTGCTGCTATCGGTGGTGGTTCGGGCGCTGCGCTAGGTGCAATCCTGGGTGGTGTTATCGGTAAAGGTAAAGGTGCTGCAATCGGCGCTGCCATTGGTACGGCAGTAGGTGCGGGAACCGGCGCGCTTATCGGTAAGAAGATGGATAAGGCAGCAGCAGAAGCAAAACAAATTGAAGGCGCACAAGTAGAACAGATAACAGACAACAACGGATTGCAAGCCGTGAAAGTTACATTCGATTCAGGTATTCTTTTCACAACAGGCAATGCAACCTTGAGTGCTGCCGCCAAGTCTGCTTTGAGCAAATTTGCCAACAATGTGCTTAATCAAAACCGTGACATGGATGTATCTATTTATGGATATACCGACAATCAGGGGTGGAAGAACAGTACTGCCGAACAAAGCCGTCAGAAAAACCTGAACCTGTCACAGGAACGTGCACAGAGTGTATCCAGTTACCTGCTGAGTTGTGGTGTTTCTACAAATCAGATTAAAAGTGTACAAGGAATGGGCGAAAGCGACCCTGTTGCAAACAATGACACAGCAGCCGGTCGTGAGCAGAACCGTCGTGTAGAAGTTTACATGTACGCTAGCGAGCAAATGATTAGAGATGCACAAGCCGCTTCTCATTAAAAAATTACTGCGTTATACGCGCAACCTGCTGATATTCTTCTTTGCATCGACCTTACTGGTGGTCATTATTTACCGGTTCATGCCGGTTTATATCACACCGTTAATGGTTATCCGAAGCGTTCAACAGATTTTTTCAGGAGATAAACCCACGTGGAAACACACGTGGGTTTCTTTTGATAAGATATCTCCCAGCCTGCCGATGGCAGTCATTGCTTCCGAAGACAACCGTTTTGCCGAGCACAACGGGTTCGATTTCGTAGAAATCAAGAAAGCGATGAAAGAGAATGAAACACGCAAACGGCAACGGGGTGCAAGCACCATCAGTCAGCAGACAGCCAAGAATGTATTCTTATGGCCGCAGTCTTCGTGGGTACGGAAAGGACTTGAAGTCTATTTCACGTTCCTGATCGAAACATTCTGGTCAAAAGAGCGAATCATGGAAGTCTATCTCAACTCTATTGAAATGGGAAAAGGTATCTACGGTGCACAAGCTACCGCGGAAAATAAGTTCGACACAACAGCTGCCAAATTAACGAAAGGCCAATGCGCGCTCATAGCCGCCACCCTTCCCAATCCGATACGGTTTAATTCGGCGAAACCTTCGCCATACATACTAAAACGACAAAATCAGATATTACGGTTGATGAATCTGGTTCCCAAGTTCCCGCCGGAAGAGAAAACTACAGAAAAGAAAAACAGCAAGAGTAAGAAAAAGAAGCGGTAGACAGATGCCGTGACTATTCACCTATATTCCTGCACATATAAATGTTGCATCAAAATTAAATGATAATTTAGGGGCGTAGCGCCCCGGCAAGGTTTCCTTGCGGATAGTCGGTAGTAATTCCAAATTTATTTGCATACAGACTAATAAATTTCTTTTTAGACAGAAGAACATAAGAACAAAAGATGAAACAGTAGTAGCTTAATGACTAGCAGAAATAATTATCCAAGCGCAGCCTTTATGTTCTTTTGTTCTTATGTCTAAATCAAATTCCCATTTATAAAACTAATCTATAAGCCAGTACAAAAAAGAAGGAGCAACGGGAATCTAATTCTCTTGCTCCTTTTATATCAGTAAGCTTGTTTGTATGCGTTATCCTCATTTATACGAAGTCCTTCAATTCTTGTTGTAAACGTTGGCGCGTGAAGAAAATACGGCTTTTCACCGTTCCTAATGGCAAACCTAGCTTCTCTGCGATTTCGCGGTATTTAAAACCGGATACGTGCATGGAAAAAGGCACTTTATACTCTTTGGGCAACGCGTTGACAATGCGGTGCATTTCCTTCAAGTCATAGGCACCTTCCGTGCTTTCGAATCCTGAATCTTGAGGCAGGTTCAAGTGATAATAATTATCGGTGGGGTCTACAAAAGTCTGATCGCGTACAATTTTCCGGTAGTTATTAATAAAGATGTTACGCATGATAGTATACATCCATCCCTTGAAATTTGTGTCCGGAGCAAATTTTTCCTCGTTATCCAAGGCTTTTAAAGATGTTTCCTGCAACAAATCATTCGCTTCTTCACGATTGGCCGTCAGTTTATAAGCGAAACGCAGCAACTCTTCCTGAACTCCAATTAAATCTTTTCTGAAACTTAAACTTTTCATACTTTAAGGGTTTTATGGTTAATATTTCGTTTTTCTCGTCGGTTGCAAGTTTAAAGGTATTTTGCGTCTTATACAGGGGAATTTCAATCATTTTTTAGGGGTTATTTCTATCAAATGATAGTTTTCGGGTGCTTTCTGATAGTTTTCGGGTGATATTTGAAGAAAAATCTCTCATTCATTTGCTTAAAAGAATCAAATAGATTACTTTTGATTAACATTAATCTAATAAATTAAAAGACGATGACTATACTTATTGTTGTAGGAATTATTGTATTGCTGGGCATCATTTTTGCATCCATGTACAATTCGCTAGTGAGACTAAGAAACAACCGTGAAAACGCATTTGCCGACATCGACGTACAGTTGAAGCAACGCCATGACCTGATTCCCCAATTGGTAGATACCGTGAAAGGATATGCCGCACACGAAAAAGAGACACTCGACCGTGTGATTCAGGCACGTAACGGTGCTGTCAACGCCAAGACTATCGACGATAAGATAGCGGCTGAAAATCAGTTAAGCTCTGCTCTCGCAGGACTGAAAATCACATTAGAAGCCTATCCCGACCTGAAAGCGAATCAGAATTTCCTGCAATTACAGGAAGAAATAGCCGATGTGGAGAATAAGCTGGCTGCTGTCCGCCGTTATTTCAACTCGGCAACCAAAGAGTACAATAACGCCGTGCAGACCTTCCCTTCAAATATCATAGCAGGCATGACCGGATTCCAAAGGGAAATTATGTTCGACTTGGGTAAGAACGAACGCGCCAATTTGGAACAGGCTCCCAAAATCAATTTCTAAATCTCCAGTCACTATTCACTCACTGCATAAATCAAACACGCGATGCAATACGTCGGAATCCAAACACAGCAGAGCCGGAACAACTTACGTTCCGTGTTCCTATTAATCCTTTTTCCTTGCCTGGTAACAGCACTCCTGTATCTGTCCTGCTACCTGCTGATTCTTTTCGGATATGGAAAAAGCATGGAAGTTGAAATGATACCTATGGTCAATCATTTATTCCTTTCTTCACTGCCATATACTTTAGGAGTAGTGCTGATTTGGTTTCTTATTGCCTATTGGGCTAATACAAGTATTATCAATTCCGCCACAGGTTCCAAACCGCTAGACCGCAAAGAGAACAAACGCGTTTATAATCTGGTGGAAAACCTCTGTATGACTCAAGGGATGAGCATGCCAAAGATAAATATTATCTATGATAATTCGCTGAATGCATTTGCAAGTGGCATCAATGACCGTACATATACAATCACTCTTTCGGAAGGCATCATCAAGAAACTAAATGATGAAGAACTGGAAGCGGTCATCGGACATGAACTGACTCATATTCGTAACCGGGATGTGCGCCTGTTGATTATCTCCATCGTATTTGTAGGCATCTTCTCCATGCTGACGGAAATCACGTTTTATGCAATAACACATATACGTGTACGTAACAACAGTAAAGGTAGCGGAGGAATTTTCCTCTTTATGCTTGTTGCTTTGCTGATAGCTGCCATCGGTTTTCTTTTCTCTAGCCTGATGCGTTTTGCCATTTCACGCAAGCGCGAGTATATGGCAGATGCAGGTTCGGCAGAAATGACGAAGAATCCGTTGGCGCTCGCCAGTGCTTTGCGTAAAATATCTGTCGACCCGGCGATAGAAGCTGTTGAACGGAAAGATGTAGCCCAATTATTCATTCAAAATCCTAAAAAGAAAACAAAAGGATTATACAGCCAACTAAGTGGTTTGTTCGCCACTCATCCTCCTATTGAAAAGCGGATTGAGATATTGGAACAGTTCTAAGTTCCCTTATATAAGTCTAAATTCTCTTTATATATAAGGTATAGGCAAGACATATCGGAACATAAGGTAAGGCATACATTACGGCAAAGGTCAGGATTTCTGTTTAATTTTCATTAAAGAAAAGAGAAGAGTTCCTGACTTTTTAGTATATTTGATTGTTATACATGTAAATATCAACCTAAATGCAACTGATATGAAAACGAAGAAACAAATCTTAATGTTGCTGCTAGCCCTGCTAGTAGGCTTCCCTACCCTTTCGGCTCAAAGTAAAAAGGAGAAAAAGGAACAAAAGAAAGAAGCTGTAAAAAAGATCATCGCATCCGAGAACTATAAGATAGATGTACAGACCGCCCTGCCGATGCGCGGACGTTCCATTCCTCTGACATCTCCCTACTCATTGGAGATTAGAAATGATTCGGTCATTTCCTATCTGCCTTATTTCGGACGGGCTTACAGTATCCCTTATGGTGGCGGGGACGGACTGAACTTCCGGGCGCCCCTCAAGGAATACAGCATGGAAATGGATAAGAAAGGGAATGCCGTCATCAAATTCATCGCCCGGAATCCCGAAGACAGATTTGAATTCAGGGCAAAAGTATACTCCAACGGTTCGGCAAGCATTGATGTGAATATGCAGAACCGGCAATCCATCAGTTTTCAGGGAGAACTGGAAATGAAAGACGAGTAAGCCCTTACTCCTCTTTTACATCTTCTTTTATATCTTCCCCACCTTTTAATATAGGCAGGCAGATGTGATATTTTACAGCCAAGATGCGGGTCAGGAATACGGCCGACCCGCCGATTAGCTGGCATGCGTACGACTCAAGTCCTGCGACATCGCAAAGCCAGTAGGCAATGCCGCCTACCACACAGGCCATCGCATAAATTTCTTTTCGGAATATCAGGGGAATTTCGTTGATAAAGACATCACGAATCACACCACCTGCCGCTCCCGTGATGCTACCCATAATGATTGCCACCCAAAAAGGATAGCCCAAGGCAATGCTTTTACCCACACCTACCACAGTGAACAACGCCAGTCCGATGGAGTCGAAGATAAAGAACGTATTGTTGAGCCGGATAAGCCAGCGTCCGAAGCAGATAACCCATAGCAAAGCCAGTCCCGTACAAATCAGATAAATGGGATTTGTCATCCATCCCGGAGTAACATCGAGCAGGACATCACGAAGAGTACCACCACCGATAGCCGTAGCAAGTCCTACAACATAGGCTCCGAACCAGTCGAAACGTTTTGCCGAAGCGAGCCGGATACCACTAATAGCAAAGGCAAATGTGCCTATAAAATCAAGAATTTGAACGAATGTGGGCATATATTTGTTATTTTGTATGCAAAGTAACAAATAAATTCCGTAAGAAAATGTACATTTGCTTCACGAATTAAACCGAATATGATAGAAACAATATGAAAATAACAATTGTTGCCGGGGCACGCCCCAATTTCATGAAGATAGCTCCCATTACACGCGCTATTGAAGCCGCACGGGCGCTGGGTAAAAGTATCTCTTACCGACTGGTCTATACGGGCAGAAAAGAGGATACGAGTCTGGATGCTTCTCTCTTTTCGGATCTCGACATGAAAGCTCCCGATGTCTATCTGGGAGTGGAAAGCAGTAATCCAACGACTTTGACAGCAGGAATCATGGTAGCTTTCGAACAGGAGCTGACCGAAAACCCGGCACACGTTGTTCTTGTGGTAGACGACCTGACTGCAACCATGAGTTGCGCCATCGTTGCCAAAAAGCAAGGAATCAAGGTGGCACACCTCGTAGCCGGAACCCGCTCTTTCGACATGAAGATGCCAAAAGAAGTGAACCGCATGATTACGGACGGACTATCCGACTACCTGTTTACAGCCGGTATGGTTGCCAACCGCAACCTGAACCAGACAGGAACGGAAAGTGAAAACGTATATTATGTAGGCAATATCCTTATAGATGCCATCCGCTACAACCGTAACCGCTTACTCAAACCGATATGGTTCTCCGTACTGGGATTGCAGGAAGGCAATTATCTCCTGCTCACCCTCAACCGCCGCGTATTGCTCAATGACAGGGAGAATCTGAAACGACTAATGGAAACAATCATTGAAAAGTCTGCCGGCATGCCTATCGTAGCACCGCTGCACACCTATGTGCGTAATGCTATCAAAGAACTGGGTATCGAAGCTCCGAACCTGCATATCATGCCGCCACAGAACTATCTTTTCTTCGGTTATCTGATTAATAAGGCAAAAGGAATTATTACCGACTCCGGAAACGTGGCGGAAGAAGCAACCTTCCTGGGCATTCCTTGTATCACCCTCAATACGTATGCCGAACACCCGGAAACGTGGCGCATGGGAACCAACGAACTTGTCGGAGAAGATCCGGCTCTACTTGCCAAAGCAATGGATACGCTGATGAAAGGCGAATGGAAGCGCGGCGGACTCCCCGAACGTTGGGACGGACGCACCGCAGAGCGTATCGTACAGATTCTATCAAGCAAATAACAACAACCTTACTTGCCCTATTCTGTCAAGCGTAGGGCAAGTAGTTTCAATACGCTTTGAAACTCTAGTTTCTCACCGTTGAAACTTTAGTTTCTTGCCGATGAAACTCCGGTTTCAAGTAATGGAAACAATAGTTCCAAGTAATGGAACAAATAGTTTCAACGGATGAAACTAAATCTGAAACTAGTTGTTAAATATATATGTCCGAGGCTGACTTATTTGAACATCGGGTGATATATGCTTGTAAACAACCAAAAACGATGGGTAAAAAAAGTTATATATTCTCTCATCATGAGAGTTATTTGCTAACTTTGCGCCCTACTACGAACGTTATGAGACAACGATATAACAAAATACTTATTCTGCTCTTACTTGTATTGGCAGCTTCAAATGCGTTTGCACAGCAAATAAAGGGGGTAGTTACTGATTCAGTGACACATGAACCGTTAATGTATATCTCTGTTTACTATCAGGAAAAAAGAGATATGGGTACTATCACCAATATTGACGGGGAATATAGTCTTGAAGCACGCAGAAATGGGGGAACACTTGTTTTCTCCGCCATTGGTTATGTCAGCAAAACTGTGAAAGTCAGTTATGGCAACCAAACAGTCAATGTCCAGTTAGCTCCGGACAATGTAATCCTGAATGAAGTCGTTGTAAAACCACAAAAAGAAAAATACTCCCGCAAAAACAATCCGGCAGTCGAATTCATGAAAAAGGTTATCGAGCACAAGAAGGCGCAAGTCCTCGAAGTGAACGACTACTATCAGTACGACAAGTACGAGAAGATGAAAATGTCTATCAACGACCTCACCCCGGAAAAACTCGAAAAAGGCATCTACAAGAAATATTCCTTCCTCAGAGACCAGGTGGAAGTATCAGAAACTACGAACAAGTTGATTCTCCCCATTTCCGTACAGGAGACGGCTTCGCAAACCATCTATCGTAAAAATCCCGAAAATAAGAAAACCATCATCAAAGGAAAGAATTCCAACGGTATCGAAGAATTCTTCTCAACGGGAGATATGCTCGGCACTGTTCTGAAAGACGTCTTTGCCGACATTAATATTTATGATGACGACATCCGCCTGCTCCAACAGCGTTTCGTAAGCCCTATCGGCAACAATGCCATTTCTTTCTATAAATATTATCTGATGGACACATTGATGGTGGACAAGCGCGAATGCGTACATCTGACTTTCGTTCCACAGAATTCGCAGGACTTCGGATTCACCGGACATTTGTATGTACTGAACGATTCTACATATGCCGTCCAGAAATGTACGATGAACCTGCCTAAGAAAACCGGAGTAAACTTTGTCAACCGCATGGATATCGTGCAGCAGTACGAACAGTTACCAAACGGCAACTGGGTATTGTCCGACGATAATATGACCGTAGACCTTTCCTGGAGTTCCAACAAAACAGCAGGTGGATTGCAGGTGGAGAGAACCACGAAATACAGCGATTATAAATTCGACCCTATCGAGCAACGGCTTTTCCGGTTGAAAGGAAGCGTGATAAAGGAAGCGGATATGCTTTCGAAAAGTGATGAATACTGGGCGAGCGTCCGACAGGTGCCGCTGACGAAGAAAGAAAGTACAATGGACGTATTCGTCAACCGTCTCGAACAGATTCCGGGATTCAAATATATCATCTTCGGAGCGAAAGCCCTGATTGAGAACTTTGTGGAGACAGGAAGCAAAGGACATCCGAGCAAAGTGGACATCGGCCCTATCAACACCATGATTTCAAGCAACTACATCGACGGAACCCGTTTCCGGTTGAGCGGTATGACTACGGCTCATTTCGACAAACACTGGTTCTTGAGTGGCTACGGCGCCTACGGTCTGAAAGACGAGCGATGGAAATACAGCAGTACGCTGACTTATTCGTTCAATAAACGTGATTATGTGGTTTGGGAGTTCCCGAAACATTATATTTCGGCAACGTATAGTTATGATGTAATGTCGCCGATGGATAAGTTCCTGTTTACGGATAAGGACAATATCTTCCTGTCACTGAAAACGACGACGGTAGACCAAATGTCTTATATGCGTGACGCGACCGTCAACTACGAACTCGAAACGCTTACGGGATTTGGAGTGAAAGCGATGCTCCGCCACCGTAACGACGAGCCTACCGGAAAATTGGAATATCTGCGTAATGACGCTGCGCAAACCCGTGTACATGACGTTACGACTACCGAAGCGAGCCTGACGCTGCGTTATGCGCCGGGTGAATCTTTCGTCAACTCCAAGCAACGCCGTGTGCCGGTATCGCTGGATGCCCCTATCTTTACACTTACTCATGCAATGGGATTCAAAGGTGTATTGGGCGGAGAATACAATTTCAACCGCACAGAAGCAAGTGTGTGGAAACGCTTCTGGCTTCCCGCTTCCTGGGGTAAGATAGATTGCAGCCTGAAAGCAGGGGCGGAATGGAATACAGTTCCTTTCCCGCTGTTGATTCTGCCGGAAGCCAACTTATCGTACATCACGCAGCGAGAGACGTTCAACCTTATCAATAACATGGAATTCCTGAACGACCGTTTCGCTTCCGTGTCCTTGTCTTATGACATGAATGGGAAACTATTCAACCGTATTCCGCTCATCAAAAACTTGAAGTGGAGAGAGATGTTCCGTGTCCGTGCATTGTGGGGGACGTTGACAGATAAGAACAATCCGTTTAAGAGCAGCAATCCCGATTTGTTCCGTTTCCCGACACGCGACGGTAAATTTACCAGTTTCGTGATGGATCCGAAAGTGCCGTATGTCGAAGCAAGTGTCGGTATCTACAACATTTTCAAGTTGCTGCACGTTGAGTATGTACATCGTTTCACCTACCGTGACAATCCGGGTATCAACAAGAACGGTATTCGTTTCATGGTATTAATGGTATTTTAAGAATTATGCAACCTTTAGCAGAGCGGCTACGGCCGAAGACTTTAGACGATTATATCGGCCAGAAACATTTAGTCGGGCCGGGTGCTGTCTTGCGCAAGATGATTGATGCAGGACGCATCTCTTCTTTTATCCTTTGGGGCCCTCCCGGAGTGGGTAAAACAACGTTGGCACAAATCATTGCCAATAAACTGGAAACTCCGTTTTATACATTGAGCGCCGTAACTTCCGGTGTGAAGGATGTGCGCGAAGTGATAGACCGTGCCAAGAGTAACCGTTTCTTTTCACAGTCCAGCCCTATTCTGTTTATTGATGAAATTCATCGGTTCAGCAAGTCACAGCAGGATTCTTTGTTGGGAGCGGTAGAGAACGGAACTGTCACGCTGATTGGCGCGACAACGGAGAATCCGTCGTTCGAGGTTATCCGCCCTCTCCTGTCCCGTTGTCAGCTTTATGTGCTCAAATCATTGGAGAAGGAAGATTTATTGGAACTTCTGCAACGTGCCATCGCTACGGATACCGTACTGAAGGAACGTAAAATCGAATTGAAAGAAACAACAGCCATGTTGCGCTTCTCCGGTGGGGATGCCCGCAAATTACTTAATATACTGGAACTTGTCGTTCAGTCGGAAACCGAAGAAACGGTGGTTATCACTGATGAGATGGTGACTGAACGGTTGCAGCAGAATCCGTTGGCATACGATAAGGACGGGGAAATGCATTATGATATTATCTCTGCTTTTATCAAGTCGATTCGCGGAAGTGATCCTGACGGAGCTATTTACTGGCTTGCCCGCATGGTGGAAGGCGGCGAAGACCCTGCTTTCATTGCCCGCAGACTTGTCATTTCGGCTTCGGAAGATATCGGGCTGGCCAATCCGAATGCATTACTTATTGCCAATGCCTGCTTTGATACGTTGATGAAAATCGGTTGGCCGGAAGGACGTATTCCTTTAGCGGAAGCTACGATTTATCTGGCAACGAGTCCTAAAAGTAATTCGGCATATAGCGCGATTAATGATGCGCTGGAGTTGGTTCGTTCTACCGGAAATCTGCCTGTTCCGTTGCATCTGCGCAACGCGCCTACAAAATTGATGAAACAATTAGGATATGGACAGGAATATAAATACGCACATAGTTATGAGGGCAACTTTGTAAAGCAACAATTCCTGCCGGATGAATTGAAAGATAAACGGATATGGCAACCGCAAAATAATGCTGCGGAACAGAAACATGCCGAACGGATGATACAGTTGTGGGGAGACAAGTTCAAGAAATGATGTTTTTCAGGCACGGATTACACGGATTTCACGGTTTCTTAAAATATGATTTTGCAAAAAGCAGCAACGTTATCCGTGTAATCCGTGCCTGAAAAATCAATATCTTGTTAAAGAAAGACGTATAACAGACGTATAACATATTATTAATATAAAAATTGAAATGAAGATTGTAGTTTTAGACGGTTTTGCCGCCAATCCCGGTGATTTGTCCTGGGAAGGTATAAAAGCTCTCGGAGAATGCTCGATTTACGATCGTACCGCTCCTGAAGAAGTATTAGAACGTGCAGCCGGAGCAGAAGTGCTTCTGACTAATAAAGTAATCATCAACGCAGACCACATGGCTGCACTGCCCGAACTGAAATATATCGGCGTATTAGCTACCGGATACAATGTAGTCGACACTGCTGCCGCCAAAGAACGGGGAATCATCGTTACTAATATTCCTTCATACAGCACCGCCTCTGTTGCACAGATGGTATTTGCGCATATTCTGAATATCACTCAACAAGTACAACACCATTCTGAAGAAGTACACAAAGGCCGTTGGACAAACAGCAAGGACTTCTGCTTTTGGGATACTCCGCTGATGGAACTCAGAGAAAAGAAAATCGGACTGGTCGGACTGGGAAATACCGGATATACGACTGCACGTGTCGCCATCGGTTTTGGAATGCAGGTATATGCATTGACTTCAAAGTCACACTTCCAGTTGCCACCGGAAATCAAAAAGATGGATTTAGACCAACTGTTCAGTGAATGTGATATTATCAGCTTGCATTGCCCGCTTACTCCCGAGACACGCGAAATGGTGAATGCCCGTCGCCTTGCTATGATGAAGCCGACTGCTATCTTAATCAATACCGGTCGTGGCCCGCTAATCAACGAACAGGATTTGGCGGATGCATTGAACAGCGGTAAGATTTATGCAGCCGGAGTGGATGTTCTTTCTACTGAACCTCCTTGTGCGGACAATCCATTGCTGACAGCAAAGAATTGCTATATCACTCCGCATATCGCATGGGCAACACTGGAAGCCCGTGAACGCCTGATGAATATTGCAATCGGCAACTTACAGGCATATGCTGCCGGAAAGCCGGAAAATGTAGTAAACAAATAAGAAGTAAGGACTAGCAATAAATAAGAAGAGGGTGTGTCAAAACCCTTATAAATAAAAAATCATCCTCGCTACAGATAGTTGTAGCGGGGATGATTTCGTTAAAAGGGGAGTTTTGACATGTCCTCTTCGTTAAAAGGAGAGTTTGGGCACTTTCCCCTCCATCTATTTTATTATTCCAGATTATTCTTATTATTCCCGATTCTCCGTCTCCGGGATTCCTTTAGTACGAATGTCCGCCTTCGTCCATCTCTTTCTCCGTAATCTTGTGACGGTCGATGCTACGCCAAGCGTAGAATATATAAGCTATCACAAACGGGACGAGAATGGAAACATAAGCCATTGTCTTCAAAGTAAACTCACTGGAACAGCTATTGGCTAACGTCAATGAGCTTTGCAAGTCTGTATAAGACGGATAATAAGCGGTGTTATTATATCCTGCCACTAACAGCAAAGACAATACGGTTAGCACCGTACCGATTCCCGTAAACCAAATTCCTTTATCAAACGTCTTTTTGAGTAAAGTCTTTCCGATGCCAAAGAGAACCAAAACAACTCCTATCAGAAATAAGACAAGAATTATCGGCATTTCGATAAAGTTAGTGAAATACTTGAATGGCTGCATATAAATCTCCTGCGTATCCGGATTCACAGCAAAGCCGTCGGAAACTAACGTGCGGATGACAAATGACAAGAAGAATACCAGAAATAAGACTGTATTGTTCCGCACAGCTCGACGGCACTTGTCTGTCAGTTCCTTATCCGCTATATTATTGATAAAATAAAGCGCACCCAGGACGCGGGCAAGGAAGAATACAGCCAGCCCTAAAATCACATTCCAGATATTAGTCAACGCATCCAGTCCGTGCCATCCATTTCCCCAATGGCTGATAACCGGCATAATGGTATCCGTCATATTTGCCTTATTGATATAGAAATCAGAACCCGTGAAGAAAGTAGCTACCGCTCCGCCAAGCAACAACGGGCCTACTACCCCATTTATCACGAGGAAAGTCTGATACGTCTTCTTACCCAACAGATTTCCCGCTTTACTCTGAAACTCATAGCTGACAGCCTGCAACACAAAACTGAAAAGAATTATCATCCAAAGCCAATAAGCGCCACCGAAACTGGTACTATAAAATAACGGAAAGGAAGCAAAGAAAGCGCCACCGAAAGTAACTAACGTAGTAAACGTAAACTCCCACTTACGTCCGGTAGAGTTCACCATCATTTTACGATGTTCTTCCGTCTTACCGAGACAGAACAACAATGAATTACCGCCCTGCACAAACAATAAAAACACAAGGATAGCTCCCAGCAAGGAAACGACAAGCCACCAATATTGTTGTAGAAATATATACATAGTCTTTACGATTAATGGTTAGTATTAGCATTATCTCCCGTATCCGGGCCTTTTCTGATGGCCTTTACCATGATTCCGGCACCTGCAATCAACATTACCGTAAACAAGAGCAGGAAGATAAAGAAAGTAATCTGCACGGAGCTTACATCCAGTTTGGAGATAGCGGCCGACGTAGGCAGCATATCACGGATAGCCCACGGCTGACGGCCGCATTCGGCAACCACCCATCCGGCTTGTCCGGCAATGTATCCCAAAGGAATAGTCAATAAAGCAATCCAATGCATCCATCTCATTTTACTCAAATCCTTCTTATAGACAAAGAAAAGGACAACGATAAAGAACAAGATAAAATATCCACCCAGAATCACCATTATACGGAACGCGTAGAAGTTCAGGGGAACATTCGGAACCAACTGATTCACATCCTTAATATATCCGTAACCGAAATAAGGAATATTTTCTTGTAATACTTTGTAAGCCACTTGCGCATCTTCTTCATTTCCTGCGCTCTTGGCGGCACGATAGGCTGCTAAGGCACCGATAGCCGTTTTTCCCCGTTCTATTTTCTCGGCAGCCGAAAGGGCTTTTGTACCGTCTTTCATCTGATAACCGCCTTCGATGATATTTGCGATACCCGGAACGTAACCATCCACATCACGTTCGGCAAGGAAAGAAAGCATGCTCGGTATTTCAATGCGGAAAAGGAACGGGTCTTTTCCGTCGTTATAAGTTTTCTTTTCAGGATTCAGCATGCCGATTCCTACCAGTCCGACATTCGTCCCCCCTTCATACAAACCTTCCACGGCAGCCAACTTCATCGGTTGTGTCTGTGCAATCTGATAACCGGAGCCGTCGCCAGTCCAGGCAGACAATAAGGATGCCACTAATCCGAAGATAGCGCCAATCTTGATACTGGCAAGCGCAAACTCACGATTGCGTTTCTTCAGCAAGTACCAACAACTGATACCGACTACAAAGATAGCGCCGAGCACCCAACCGGATAATACGGTATGAAAGAATTTATTGACAGCAACGGGTGAAGTTGCCACTGCCCAGAAATCGACCATCTCATTACGAACGGTATCGGGATTGAATTCCATCCCCACCGGATGTTGCATCCATGCGTTGGCAACGAGAATCCACCAGGCAGAAATCGTTGCTCCCAATCCTGTGAGCCAGGTAGAAGCCAGATGGAAACGTTTACTTACTTTCCCCCACCCAAAGAACATCACGGCAATAAACGTGGCTTCCATAAAGAATGCCAAAATACCCTCGATAGCCAATGGCGCACCGAAAATATCTCCTACAAACCAGGAATAATTACTCCAGTTCGTGCCAAATTCAAACTCAAGAATCAAGCCGGTTGCCACCCCGATAGCGAAGTTGATACCGAATAGCTTCATCCAGAACATCGCGGTTTTCTTCCAGAATTCTTTGCCTGTTTTATAATACAGCGTCTCCATGATGCCCATCACCACTGCCAATCCGAGTGTGAGGGGAACAAAAATCCAGTGGTACATTGCTGTCATCGCAAATTGGGCTCTCGACCAATCTATCAGCGAAGTGTCAATACTTTCAATCATAATCTTATGTAGTTTAAGAGTTAAAAATCAGTCGATTACTCCGGAATGGCACGTTGTATCAGTTCGTTGCCCACATAGGTTCCCTTGTCGGCATCCGTAGGATGGTCGCCGAGGAAATCAGGAAAAAAGAATAATTTGAGGATGAAGAACATAACGAATAATTTCAGCAGGATAATAATCCACAGCGTACGACCGAGTGTCATACTACGGAAACCCTCTAAATAGAAGTTCCAAATAGAAAGCAGTGTATTCTTCATATGATGACGTTCTAATTTTGTAATAAGTACAAATATACAATTTTTATAATTAAAACAAACAAATCCCCCGAATTGTTGCAAGATTTGTTGTGTTTTTCCAATAAAATCTACCTATCGACAGAAAAAAAACATTTAACGGCAAAATTCCGTATTCCGTCTATCGCTTTTGCAGCTAATATAATATGTACGTACCTTCGTTACCAGTAAATCAATAGAAGTATGAATATGATAAATGTAAGAAGATTGACAGTGATGGCATTTCTTGGCGCAGGTATGCTTCCGGGCATATCTGCACAAGAATCTCCGCTGCAAGCCGATACACAGAACGAAGCGAAGCTCCCTGCCCAATGGGATTTGCAATCGTGCATCGACTATGCTTTGGAACAGAATATTACTATCCGCAAAAACCGTGTGACGGCGGAAAGTACACAGATTGATGTAAAGACAGCTAAAGCTGCTTTGTTTCCCAGCCTTTCGTTTTCTACCAGTCAGCAGGTGGTGAATCGTCCGTATCAGGAGTCGAGCAGCCGGGTGAGCGGCAACGAGATTATCAGCAGTAACAGCAAGACAAGTTACAATGGTAATTATGGCCTGAATGCTTCGTGGACTCTATATAATGGTAACAAACGGCTGAAGACTATCAAGCAGGAACAACTGAACAACCATGTAGCCGAACTGGATGTGGCAACTTCCGAGAATACGATTCAGGAATCCATAGCCCAGGTTTATATTCAGATTCTTTATGCGGCCGAGTCTGTCAGAGTAAACGAAAACACATTGCAAGTTTCCATTGCTCAGCGGGATCGCGGAGAACAACTGCTGAATGCGGGAAGTATTGCAAAAAGTGATTTTGCGCAACTGGAAGCTCAGGTTAGTACCGACCGTTATCAACTTGTGACAGCGCAAGCCACCCTGCAAGATTACAAATTACAACTGAAACAACTGCTCGAACTGGACGGGGAGAATGAAATGGACGTCTATCTCCCCAACCTGTCCGACGAGAATGTGCTTGCCCCGTTGCCTACCAAGAAAGATGTGTATGTGAGCGCCCTCGCCATTCGTCCGGAGATTGAGGCAAGCAAGCTCAATGTAGAGGCTTCCGAACTGGGGATTGATATTGCAAAATCCGGTTATTTTCCGACTATCAGCCTTAGTGCAGGTATCGGGACGAATCATACGAGCGGCAGCGACTTTACTTTCGGCGAACAGGTGAAGAACGGATGGAACAATTCCATCGGCCTGTCCGTCAGTGTGCCTATCTTCAATAACCGTCAGACAAAGAGTGCCGTACAAAAGGCTAAGTTGCAACGCGAAACGAGCATGTTATCGCTGCTTGATGAACAAAAAGCTCTGTATAAGGCAATTGAAGGTCTTTGGCTGGATGCCAACAGTGCACAGCAGCGCTATGCGGCAGCCAACGAGAAGCTGAGGAGTACACAAATCAGCTATGACCTGATTAGCGAACAATTCAACCTGGGAATGAAGAATACCATAGAACTTCTTACTGAGAAGAATAACTTACTGCAAGCTCAGCAAGAACAGCTTCAAGCCAAATACATGGCTATCCTGAACACGCAGTTGCTGAAGTTCTATCAGGGGGATAAATTAGCATTATAATAAATAAGTAAAAGCATAAGAAACGAATGAAAACGAAAAAGATTATCTTAATCGCCGTGGCAGTCGTTATGGTGGCAGGTGCAGGGATTTGGTTCTTTGCAGGTTCACCTGCAAAACACAAAGTCACATATGCCACTGTTACCGTGAGCAAAGGCGATATTTCCAATTCGGTGACTGCTACCGGAACCATCGAACCGGTGACGGAAGTAGAAGTCGGTACGCAAGTATCAGGTATCATCGACAAGATTTATGTAGACTATAACTCGACAGTTACCAAAGGGCAGTTGATTGCTGAAATGGATCGTGCCACTTTACAAAGTGAACTGGCTTCCCAACAGGCAACTTACGATGGTGCCAAGGCCGAATATGAATATCAGAAGAAGAATTATGAACGCAGCAAAGGACTGCACGAGAAGTCTCTGATCAGTGATACGGATTTCGAACAGGCTCTTTATAATTATCAGAAGGCCAAAAGCAGTTATGACAGCAGCAAGGCGTCTTTGGCAAAAGCGGAACGTAACTTGTCTTATGCAACGATTACTTCGCCGATTGATGGAGTCGTTATCAGCCGCGATGTGGAAGCCGGACAGACGGTTGCTTCCGGATTCGAGACTCCGACGCTTTTCACCATTGCTGCGGATTTGACGCAGATGCAGGTGGTAGCCGATGTGGATGAAGCCGATATAGGCGGTGTGGAAGAAGGCCAACGTGCGAGCTTTACGGTAGACGCTTATCCGAATGATACGTTCGATGGTGTAGTGACGCAGATTCGTTTGGGAGATGCAAGCAGTACGAACAGTACAAGTAGCAGCAGTAGCACGGTAGTTACTTATGAAGTAGTAATCTCCGCTCACAATCCCGACCAAAAACTGAAGCCGCGTCTTACAGCGAATGTTACGATCTATATTCTTGATAAAAAGGATGTATTGTCCGTTCCGAACAAAGCCCTGCGTTTCGTACCGGAAAAACCTCTGATCGGCGCTAATGACATCGTAAAAGATTGCGAAGGCGAACATAAACTCTGGACGCGTGAAGGAATGACATTCACCGCTCATCCGGTAGAAGTCGGAATCAGTAACGGTATATCTACGGAAATTATCAGTGGTATCGCTGAAGGCACGAAAGTGGTGTCCGAAGCTACTATAGGTGCATTGCCGGGCGAAAATATAGGGGGTGAGCCCAACAAAGAAAGTGGTGGCGAAAGAAGCCCGTTCATGCCGGGCCCTCCGGGCAGTAAGAAGAAAAACAATAAGTGAAAACCATGAAGAAAGTAATTGAAATACAAAATATCAAACGGGACTTTCAGGTGGGAGACGAAACCGTCCATGCGTTACGGGGCGTTTCGTTTACTATCAACGAAGGGGAGTTTGTCACCATCATGGGTACTTCCGGTTCGGGAAAGTCCACGCTGCTGAATATACTAGGCTGCCTGGATACTCCGACAAGTGGAGAATATCTGCTCGATGATATTCCCGTACGCACGATGAGCAAGCCTCAACGTGCGGTACTGAGGAATCGTAAGATTGGATTCGTGTTCCAAAGCTACAATCTGTTGCCTAAAACGACGGCTGTGGAGAATGTGGAACTACCGCTTATGTACAACTCGTCCGTCAGCGCATCCGAACGTCGCCGCCGGGCTGTGGAATCCTTGCAGGCCGTGGGATTGGGTGACCGTTTGGAACATAAATCCAATCAGATGTCCGGTGGACAGATGCAACGTGTTGCCATTGCGCGTGCGTTGGTGAATAATCCGGCAGTGATTCTTGCCGATGAAGCGACCGGAAATCTCGACACCCGTACCTCTTTCGAGATACTTGTCCTGTTTCAGAAGCTCCATGCCGAAGGACGTACAATTATCTTTGTAACGCATAATCCCGAAATCGCGCAATATAGCAGCCGGAATATCCGTCTACGTGACGGTCATGTCATTGAGGATACTACTAATCCGAAGATTCTGTCCGCCGCCGAAGCATTGGCTGCGTTGCCGAAAAATGACGAGGATTAATAATCATTCAATATGCCGATGTGCCAGTGCGCCCCATAGATTGCGCAATCATAGGGTGTCAAACCGGCAAATCAGTATATTGACCAATTAGCAAATTATTTATTATGAATGGAACTAATTTATTCAAGATAGCTCTCCGGGCGTTGGCGAACAATAAGCTGCGTGCTTTTCTCACCATGCTTGGTATCATTATCGGTGTTGCTTCCGTCATCACGATGCTCGCCATCGGACAGGGTTCGAAGAAAAGCATCCAGCAGCAGATTTCCGAGATGGGATCGAACATGATTATGATTCATCCTGGAGCCGATATGCGTGGCGGCGTGCGGCAAGACCCGTCGGCCATGCAGACCTTGAAGCTTGCCGATTATGAAGCCTTGCGAGATGAGACAAGTTTCCTGTCTGCCATCAGTCCCAATGTATCCTCATCTGGACAGCTTATTGCCGGCAACAATAACTATCCGGCATCTGTGAATGGCGTGGGAACGGAATATCTCGACATTCGCCAGTTGACGGTGGAAAATGGGGAGATGTTTACAGAAGCCGACATACAGAGTTCGGCAAAAGTATGTGTGATAGGAAAGACGATAGTGGACAATCTTTTCCCGGACGGAAGTGATCCGGTAGGCAAGGTTATCCGTTTCAGCAAG
This sequence comes from Bacteroides sp. RTP21281st1_H5_RTP21281_210402, assembly GCF_040918965.1. NCBI lineage: Bacteria > Pseudomonadati > Bacteroidota > Bacteroidia > Bacteroidales > Bacteroidaceae > Bacteroides > Bacteroides sp. RTP21281st1_H5_RTP21281_210402. The sequence continues at coordinate 116,232 of NZ_JBCOWR010000001.1, forward strand.
ATACCCTTCCGGGTGGTAGGTGTGCTCAAAGCAAAGGGATACAACTCTATGGGACAAGACCAGGATGCCGTAGTGCTTGCTCCCTATACTACCGTAATGAAACGTTTGCTTGCCGTTACGTACTTGCAGGGTGTGTTTGCCTCTGCTCTCACTGAAGATATGACGGAATATGCTACGGATGAAATCAGTACGATTCTTCGCCGCAACCATAAACTGAAGGAATCGGACAATGATGATTTCACCATCCGTACGCAACAGGAATTGAGTACGATGCTCAACTCCACTACCGATTTGATGACGACTCTGCTTGCCTGCATCGCAGGTATCTCACTGGTGGTAGGCGGTATCGGAATTATGAATATCATGTATGTATCTGTAACGGAACGTACCCGCGAAATCGGTCTGCGTATGTCAGTCGGCGCACGAGGGGTCGATATTCTGAGCCAGTTCCTTATCGAAGCCATTATGATTAGTATCACGGGCGGTATCATCGGAGTGATAATCGGCTGCGGAGCCAGTTGGATTGTGAAAAGCGTGGCGCATTGGCCTATCTATATCCAACCGTGGAGTGTGTTCCTTTCTTTTGCGGTATGTACCGTCACCGGAGTCTTCTTCGGATGGTATCCTGCCAAGAAAGCAGCAGATTTAGACCCGATAGAGGCCATCAGATACGAATAAAAAACTATCTTTGTCTTTATGAAACAAAACTTCACATCCGCACGTCGTCCCCTGGAGATACTGATACACATTATCGGCTGGGGGATTATGTTCGGTTTCCCGTTCTTTTTCGTTGAACGCGGGAACGGGAACATCAACTGGATGGCGTATATACGCCATCTTGCCGTACCACTTTCTTTTATGATTGTGTTCTACGTCAATTATTTCTTATTGGTTCCCCGCTATCTTTTCCAAAGTCAGGCTAAAAGATATGTTATCTATAATATTATCTTCCTATGTGTTGTCGGACTTTTACTTCATCTGTGGCAAAGCCTGACATTCGACCCATCCTTCGCTCCCAGACCCAAACGACCGGGTATGCCGCCGGGATGGTTGTTCTTCCTCAGGGACATGTTGAGCCTTATCTTTACCATCGGACTGAGTGCCGCCATTCGTATGAGTGCCCGATGGACGCAGAACGAAGCTGCCCGCAAAGAAGCTGAACGAAGCCGTGCGGAAGCCGAACTGAAAAACCTGCGCAACCAACTGAATCCCCACTTCTTGCTGAATACGCTGAATAATATCTATGCTCTGATTGCATTTGACTCGGACAAGGCACAGGAAGCGGTGCAGGAGTTGAGCAAACTTCTCCGATATGTATTGTATGATAATCAGCAGACGTATGTACCGCTTTGCAAGGAAGTGGATTTTATCCGCAACTATATTGAATTGATGCGTATCCGCCTGTCGGCCAATGTACGGATGACTACTCAATTCGACATTCAGCCGGATAGTCAGACGCTTATTGCGCCGCTTATCTTCATTTCGTTGATAGAGAACGCATTCAAGCATGGCATCTCTCCTACCGAACCGAGTTTTATCAGTATTCATATTTCAGAGAATGCCAAGGAAGTGGTTTGTGAAATCCGGAATAGCAATCATCCCAAGACAGTGGAAGATAAGAGTGGTTCGGGTGTCGGATTAGAGCAAGTGAGCCGGCGGTTGGAGATACTTTATCCGGGGGCTTACACTTGGTCGAAAGGCAGCTCAGAGGATGAGTCTGTCTATGAATCGAGATTGAGTATTAAAATCAAAGAGTAGGTGGAAAACGTTAAGTATAAAACTTTAGATATAGAATAATATGGTATTACGATGTGCAATTGTCGATGATGAGCCTTTAGCTCTCAGCTTGTTGGAAAGTTACGTGAACAAGACTCCGTTCCTGCAACTGGCGGGAAAGTATTCCAGCGCGGTTCAGGCAATGAAAGAATTGCCGGATGAAGAGGTAGATCTTCTGTTTCTGGACATTCAGATGCCGGAGCTTAACGGACTGGAATTCTCGAAGATGGTGGATTCACGCACCCGCATCGTATTTACCACCGCTTTCGGTCAATACGCCATAGACGGTTATCGTGTCAATGCACTCGATTATCTGCTGAAACCTATCTCATATGTCGATTTCCTGCAAGCGGCCAACAAGGCGCTTCAATGGTTCGAACTGGTGCAGAAGCCGGAAGAGATAGACAGCATCTTTGTGAAAAGCGACTATAAGCTAGTGCAGGTAGACCTGAAGAAAATCATGTATATCGAAGGGTTGAAGGATTATATCAAAATTTATACAGAAGACGTTCCCAAGCCCATTCTGTCACTCATGAGCATGAAAGCGATGGAAGAGCTTTTACCTTCCAGTCGTTTCATACGTGTGCACCGTTCCTTCATCGTGCAGAAAGATAAGATACGTGTGATCGACCGCGGCCGCATTGTTTTTGACAAAACATATATCCCTATCAGTGACAGTTACAAGCAAGTTTTTCAGACTTTCCTTGACGAACGAAGCTAATGTTGGTTATTTTATCGGTGAAAATGCGATTTTTGTCGATTATGCTTTGTCAAAAGCCGTTTTATCCCTACCTTTGCAGAGAACAGAAAGGGATTGTGAAATTCCGAGAATAGAATAGTTTAGTTAAGTCTAGTTTAGTTTTTGTGTTGATAGCTCCCTCGTCGGCGGACGAACAAGGGAGCTATTTTTATATATTACAAGAATAATATTGCACAAAATATACATATTTTCCATAACTTTGCAGCGACAAAATATCACACAAATGGAATATGCTGTAGAAGAGTTGAAAAGTGCACTAATCGAGAAATGCGAAAGTGAAGGAATCTTGTATGCAATGGTTGCGGTAGACCGGCGTACGAAAGAGATAATTCTTCCGGATACTTTACAAGGAGCGTTGCAACATCCCGAATACTTTGTATGTACTTGCAGGAAAGTGAAAGAGACTTATATAGTAGAGGAGATTACGAAAGTGTAATTCTCCTCTAGTCTTTTTAGTTTTCGTATGTATCCGGTTTATGATAGTACAAGAAGAAAAATCTAATTGAAGTCTTTTTTATTCAAGTCGTCAATATACAAAGCTGCCCCTTTATCCATAAAAAGTTCTACATTCCGTGCGTGATGGGCAATGTAAGCTGCCGGCCCCGTATCTCCCGAATTGCATATTTCCTCTACTATGTCCGCTTTACCTTTCCCCGTTATCAGGAAAATGACATGGCGGGCATTCAGAATCGGATAGCCGGTCATTGCAATACGCTTCTGTCCGTTGCGGGGATGGCTGCTGACTACATAAATGGAACTGGAAGTCAGCAGGTCTTCCTGTCCGGGGAAAATGGAAGAAGTATGCCCGTCGTCTCCCGCGCCCAACAAGATAATGTCAAACTCAGGCCAGCCTTGTTTGAGCGGTACCTGCTGCCTGACTAATTCTGAATAACGAAGAGCTTCCTTCACCGGTTTCGCTTCGCCGCGAATACGGAAGACGTTCTCATAGGGAATGGGAGTCAGTCCTAAAAGTAGATTGCGCATCATCCCATAATTACTGTCCGAGTCATCGGGCGGCACACAACGTTCGTCCACCCAATAGATATGCATACGGTGCCAGGGAGTGATATCCATATACTCGTTCGCCCATAGATCAAACATCAGAGCAGGGGTGTTGCCACCACTCACCGCTATATTGAACACCTTACCCGGTTCTTCTTTCATAATTTCCACCAAGCGGAGTATCAGCTCACGGGACGTCTCTATGGACGAGGGAAAAACTTCTAATTTCATAATTCACAATATTGATCTGTGTTCGTCAAATTCTTACAGGGATTTGTCCAGTCGGCCCCATGTTCGTGCATCATGGCTTCACTTTCCAAAGGCCCCCACGTACCTGCAGGGTAGCCGTAAAGAGGCGCATCAGGATTTTCTTTCCAATAACGGAGTACCGGATCGAAGAAATTCCATGAAGCTTCCACTGCGTCACTTCGAGTAAATAAGGTCGGATCACCTTGGATACAGTCGTCTATCAGGCGCGCATAAGCGTCACCGCTAGGTACACCACCCAACTGGGCATAACTGAAATCCATCGTTACCTGGCGTACTTCAAAACCTGCGCCGGGAACTTTCATACCAATCTTGAGCACTATTCCTTCGTTCGGCTGCAAACGAAGAATCAATTTATTCGCCCGTGGACAGTTGCCACCGGCACAATGGAACATCTGATGAGGTGTTTCACGGAAATGAACTACAATTTCCGTCACCTTTGTCGGCATCTGCTTACCTGTGCGGATATAGAACGGAACGCCGCTCCAACGCCAGTTGCTGATACCCAGTTTCATGGCAATATAAGTTTCCGTGCGCGAATCGGGAGATACGCCTTTTTCTTCACGGTAACCTTTCTTATTGGCGGAAGCCGTATATTGTCCGCGAACGATATGTTCGTTCAAGTCGACTTCATTCAACGGGGTCAGAGATTCGTAGACTTTCACGACTTCGTTACGGAAGTTGTCCGCATTGAAGACAGCAGGCGGTTCCATAGCCGTGAGGGCTACAAGCTGGATAAGATGATTCTGCACCATATCACGCAGGGCGCCTGCCGTTTCGTAGAAGCCGCCGCGCTGTTCGATGCCGAGATTCTCGACTGCCGTGATTTCTACGTAGTCGATATAATTCCTGTTCCAAAGGGGTTCGAAGATACCGTTGGCAAAGCGGAAAGCGAGTACGTTCTGGGCAGTCTCTTTACCGAGGAAATGATCGATACGGTAAATCTGCTGTTCGTTGAAAACAGAAGCATAGATTTTATTCAGTTCGCGTGCCGATTCGAGGTCGTAACCGAAAGGCTTCTCTACGATGATACGTGAATGGGGAGTATTGAGTCCGGCTGCTTTCAGATGCAAGGGTACTACACCGTAAAGTGACGGCGGAGTGGCGAGATAGAACAGCAGGTTGTCGGGGTCTACCTCATTCGTCAACTCCACCAGTCGTTGGCGGAGTGTCGGGTAACCTTCTTCTTTTGCCGGATCCATCGGCAAGTAATACAGATGGGAAATAAAGGCATCCATCAGCGCCGCATCCTGCTCTTCGGACTTTACGAATGTCTGAAGTTCACCTAATATATAGGAACGGTAGTCCTCGTCAGAATAGATTGTACGTCCGATACCCAATATGCTATAATCTCCGGTCAACCGTTTTTCACGGAAGAGAGAGTAAAGGGCAGGCATCAGCTTACGCTTGGTAAGGTCGCCGGACGCACCGAAAATAATCATTGCAAATTTATCCATTGTCGCTTTTTTATCTCTTACTTATAAAACAATCTTATTACTTCACCATATACTGTCAAACGTTGTATGTGCCCGATTTCGTATCGCCACCGTGTCCTGTCCAGTTTTCATGGAAGAACTGTCCGCGCAGTTCGTCCTTACGTTCGAACGTGTGCGCGCCGAAGTAGTCACGCTGTGCCTGCACAAGGTTGGCGGGCAAATCGGCGGAAGTGAGCGAATAGAAATAATTCAAGGCAGAAGAGAAAGCGGGAACAGGAAGCTCTTCTTTCATAGCTTCGGCCACGAGGCTCTTCCAACCGGGGAGTAACGTTTTCATTTCTTCTTTGAAATAAGGAGCCAACAACAAGTGTTCAGGCTTGTCGGTGGCTTCGAAGGCAGCCGCAATGTCATTCAGGAATATACTGCGTATGATGCATCCACCACGCCACATACGGGCAATGGAAGCCAGGTCGAGATGCCAGTCGAAAGCGTCGGAAGCGCGTTGCAACACGGCGAATCCCTGGGCATAAGAGACGAGTTTGGAAGCATAAAGGGCAGAGAAAATATCCTTGACGAGTTCCACCTTATTATATATAGGTTGTGTATGTTGGCACTGGAATTGTCTGGAAGCCAGGCGGCGCAAATCTTTCTGGGCGGAGAGACTGCGTTCGAACACGGCCGTAGCAATCAGTCCTAGCGGCATGCCCAGTTCCATGGCATTGATGACCGACCATTTGCCTGTCCCTTTCTGTCCGGCAGCATCCAGTATCTTGTCTATGAGATAACCGCCGGCTTTGTCTTTATGACGCAAGATGTTGGCAGTGATTTCGATAAGGTAACTGCGAAGTTTGCCTTCATTCCAACGGGAGAAAACATCCGCCATTTCTTCATTATTCAAATCGAGCAGTTTCTTCATCACCCAATAGGCTTCGGCAATCAACTGCATATCGCCATATTCGATACCGTTGTGAATCATCTTCACGAAGTGACCGGAACCTGCCGGCCCCACCCATTGACAGCAAGGAGTACCGTCCGGCGCTTTCGCCGCAATGCTCTGAAGAATCGGTTTCACTTCCGGCCATGCTTTTTCCGAACCACCGGGCATGATGGAAGCACCGTTCAAAGCGCCTTCTTCACCACCGGACACACCGCTGCCGACGAAAAGGAAACCTTTCGACTCGGCAAGCTTGACACGACGGTTGGTATCTTCATAATTGGAATTACCACCGTCGATAAGAATATCTCCAGGTGAAAGTAACGGAAAAAGCTGATCCATCAGTTCGTCTACCGGACTTCCGGCACGAACCATCATCATTATTTTCCGAGGGGTAGCTATTGAATCTACAAAAGCTTTTATATCTGTGAATCCTTCGATATTTTTACCTTTTGCACGACCGTTCATAAAGCGGTCTACTACTCCTTCTTCCACTCCGGGAACGGTACGGTTATAAACTGAGACATGCCATCCCTTACTTTCCATATTTAAAGCTAGATTCTCGCCCATCACGGCCAAGCCGATAAGTCCGATATCTGTTTTATTCTGATTTGCCATAACTTGTATATTTTGTAACAATGTTTATCATAGTAACAATTGAAATGAACATTTGTTCGTAATATTTAGATTAAAATATTATTTTTGCGGGCAACAAATAAAAGCAAGGATGAAGAAAATCAGAATCGGTTTATTGACCCGTATTGTTATCGCCATCATTCTAGGTATTGCCATCGGTACCTTTTTTCCGGCTCCGTTGGTACGGATATTCGTCACTTTCAACGGTATTTTCAGTGAGTTCCTCAATTTCTCCATTCCGTTGATTATTCTCGGACTGGTCACCGTGGCTATCGCTGACATTGGCAAAGGCGCAGGAAAGATGTTGCTCATCACTGCCCTGATTGCCTATTTTGCCACTTTGTTTTCGGGTTTCCTCTCCTATTTTACCGGAGTCACGGTATTTCCGTCGCTCATCGAACAGGGAGTCCCTCTCGAAGAAGTGAGCGAGGCGCAAGGGATTCTCCCCTACTTCACCGTATCCATTCCCCCGTTGATGAATGTGATGACAGCTCTGATTTTTGCTTTCACTTTGGGACTGGGGCTGGCTTCGCTCAACAGTGATGCTTTGAAGAACGTGGCACGGGATTTTCAGGAGATTATCGTCCGTATGATTAGTGCGGTGATTCTGCCTTTGCTCCCGCTTTATATCTTCGGTATTTTTCTGAATATGACACATTCGGGGCAAGTATATTCTATCCTGATGGTATTTATCAAAATCATCGGGGTAATCTTTATCCTGCACATATTCCTGTTGGTCTTTCAGTATTCCATCGCCGCACTGTTTGTGCGCAGGAATCCGTTCAAACTGCTCGGCAAGATGCTGCCGGCTTATTTCACGGCATTGGGTACACAATCATCAGCCGCTACGATTCCCGTGACGTTGGAACAGACGAAGAAAAACGGAGTATCGGCAGATATCGCAGGCTTTGTGATTCCGCTATGTGCCACGATTCATCTGTCGGGCAGCACACTGAAAATCGTAGCCTGCGCATTGGCTCTGATGATGATGCAAGGGATGCCGTACGACTTCCCGCTCTTTGCGGGTTTTATCTTTATGCTGGGAATCACGATGGTGGCGGCACCGGGCGTTCCCGGCGGGGCTATCATGGCTGCTTTGGGAATCCTTCAATCCATGCTCGGCTTCGATGAATCGGCACAGGCTTTGATGATTGCGCTTTACATTGCGATGGATAGTTTCGGAACAGCCTGCAATGTCACCGGTGACGGAGCTATTGCGCTGATTATCGACAAAATGATGGGAAAAAACTGTGCTGAATGACTGTGCTGAAAAATAATTGGAAAGTGGTTTGCAAGGGTCATAGAAAATGACGACATTTGCACCCACATTTTCAATTATTAAATACATAGCGTATGAAAAAAGCCCTAATATCAGGCATCACCGGGCAGGATGGTTCTTATCTTGCCGAGTTTTTATTGCAAAAAGGTTATGAAGTACACGGCATTCTACGCCGTTCTTCTTCGTTCAATACAGGACGTATTGAACATTTGTATTTTGACGAGTGGGTGCGCGACATGAAACAGAAACGTACTATTAATCTGCATTATGGGGATATGACAGATTCTAGTTCGTTGATTCGTATTATTCAACAGGTGCAACCGGATGAAATCTACAATCTGGCGGCTCAAAGCCATGTGAAGGTTTCGTTCGACGTTCCTGAGTACACTGCCGAAGCAGATGCTGTAGGTACACTGCGTATGCTCGAAGCTGTACGTATCCTTGGACTGGAAAAGAAAACCCGCATCTATCAGGCTTCTACTTCCGAATTGTTCGGTAAGGTGCAGGAAGTTCCACAAAAAGAGACAACTCCGTTCTATCCCCGTTCTCCGTACGGGGTAGCCAAACAATATGGTTTCTGGATTACCAAGAATTATCGTGAAAGTTATGGTATGTTTGCCGTAAACGGTATCTTGTTCAATCATGAGAGCGAGCGCCGCGGCGAGACTTTCGTAACCCGTAAGATTTCTCTGGCTGCCGCACGTATCGCGCAGGGAGAACAGGACAAACTGTATCTGGGTAATCTGGATGCACGCCGTGACTGGGGATATGCCAAGGATTACGTGGAATGCATGTGGCTGATTCTGCAACATGACGTTCCCGAAGATTTCGTGATTGCTACGGGAGAAATGCACACGGTACGCGAATTCGCGACGCTGGCTTTCAAAGAAGCGGGAATCGAACTCCGTTGGGAAGGTGAAGGCGTGAACGAGAAGGGTATCGACGTAGTTACCGGAAAGACAATGGTAGAAGTTGACCCTAAATATTTCCGTCCGTCGGAAGTGGAACAATTATTGGGTGACCCGACTAAAGCAAAAACTTTGCTGGGATGGAATCCGTGCAAGACTTCATTCGAGGAACTGGTAAGTATCATGGTTCGCCACGATATGGAGAAGGTGAAACGCATGATAGCCAACAAACACTAAATGAATTTCATTTCACCACAGAAGACGCAGAGGACACGGAGGATTTTATTTTTTCCTCTGTGCTCTCCGTGTCCTCTGTGGTGAACTAATAAAAGATAAAATGGAAAAGAATGCAAAGATATACGTAGCAGGACACCGCGGTCTTGTAGGGTCTGCTATTTGGAAAAATTTGCAGGATAAAGGATATACCAATCTGATAAGTCGCTCCCATAAAGAACTTGACCTACTGGACGGTGCGGCTGTCCGCAAGTTCTTTGATGAAGAACAGCCGGAATATGTATTCCTTGCGGCCGCTTTCGTAGGCGGTATCATGGCAAACAGTATCTACCGTGCCGACTTCATTTACAAGAACCTGCAAATTCAACAGAATGTGATTGGGGAAAGTTTCCGTCACAATGTGAAGAAACTACTCTTTCTGGGTAGTACGTGTATTTACCCGCGTGATGCTGAACAGCCCATGAAAGAAGATGTGTTGCTCACTTCTCCGCTGGAATACACGAACGAACCATATGCCATTTCCAAAATTGCCGGATTAAAGATGTGTGAGAGTTTCAACTTGCAATATGGTACTAACTATATCGCTGTGATGCCGACCAATCTTTACGGCCCGAATGATAATTTCGACTTGGAACGCAGTCATGTATTGCCTGCCATGATTCGCAAGATTCACCTGGCACATTGCCTGAAAGAAGGTAATTGGGAAGCTGTACGCAAGGATATGAACCTGCGTCCGGTAGAAGGCGTCAATGGTGACAGCCCGAAGGAAGAAATTCTGGCTATTCTGAGAAAATATGGTATCAGCGATACTGAAGTGACTCTTTGGGGCACAGGAACTCCGCTGCGTGAATTCCTTTGGAGTGAAGAAATGGCAGACGCCAGTGTATTCGTCATGGAGCACGTAGATTTCAAAGATACTTACAAGGAAGGCGACAAGGATATCCGCAACTGCCATATCAACATCGGAACAGGTAAGGAAATCACTATCCGTCAGCTTGCCGAACGTATCGTGGAAACCGTAGGCTACCAAGGCAAACTGACTTTCGACAGCAGCAAACCGGACGGTACTATGCGAAAGTTGACCGACCCTTCAAAGCTACACGCTCTCGGATGGCATCACAAAATCGAAATCGAGGAAGGCGTACAGAGAATGTACGAATGGTACTTGAAATAAGGAAGCCGAACAATCTATTAATATGCTATCAGCATTATTATTTTTGCTGATAGCATAATTGTTTTTCATTATAGCATATCTATTTTTCATTATAGCATATCCGATTATCATTATAGCATATCAGAACCGGCTCATAGTATGAGCTTAGATTTACCCCCTCTCCCACTCCTTTTCCAAAAATTCTTCACTCATAATTCTTCATTCTTAATTTAATTGCTATATTTGCACAATTTAATACCAAATGTGCAAAAAACAATGGAACAGAGTTTTATAGCTTACATTGAGAATAGTATCAAAAACAATTGGGACTTGGATGCCCTGACAGATTATAAGGGAGCCACCCTTCAGTATAAAGACGTAGCCCGCAAAATCGAAAAACTCCATATCATTTTTGAAGAAAGTGGAATCCGCAAGGGAGACAAGATTGCCGTCTGTGGAAGAAACAGTTCGCATTGGGGAGTCACTTTCCTCGCTACGCTGACGTATGGGGCAGTTATCGTCCCCATTCTTCACGAGTTTAAAGCGGACAATGTACACAACATCGTCAATCACTCCGAAGCTAAACTACTGCTTGTAGGAGATATGGTATGGGAAAACCTCAACGAATCGGCAATGCCGCTATTGGAAGGTATCCTGATGATGAACGACTTCACCCTGCTGGTATCACGCAGCGAACGCCTGACTTACGCCCGCGAACATCTGAATGAAATGTTCGGTAAGAAATATCCCAAGAATTTCCGCAAAGAACACGTCGCCTATCACAAAGACGAACCCGAAGAACTAGCCGTAATCAATTATACTTCCGGAACAACCAGTTATTCAAAAGGAGTAATGCTCCCCTACCGCAGTTTGTGGTCGAATACAAAATTCGCCTTTGAAGTGTTGGAGTTGGAAGCCGGAGACAAAATCGTATCCATGCTTCCTATGGCACATATGTACGGACTGGCATTCGAATTCCTTTATGAGTTTTCCGTAGGTTGCCACATCTACTTTCTTACCCGTATGCCGAGTCCGAAAATCATCTTTCAAGCATTCGAGGAAGTCAAGCCGAGCCTGATTGTGGCTGTCCCGCTCATCATCGAGAAAATTATAAAGAAGAGCGTACTTCCAAAGTTGGAAACTCCGGCCATGAAGATATTGTTGAAAGTACCTATCATCAATGACAAGATTAAAGCGACGGTGCGCGAGGAAATGATTAAAGCGTTTGGCGGAAACTTCAAAGCAGTGATTGTAGGAGGCGCAGCTTTCAATCAGGAAGTGGAACAATTCCTGAAAATGATTGATTTCCCTTATACCGTAGGATATGGAATGACAGAATGCGGCCCGATTATCTGCTACGAAGACTGGAGAAGATTCAAGCCGGGGTCTTGCGGAAAAGCCGTACCTCGTATGGATGTACGGGTTCTTTCTTCCGATCCGGAGAACATTGTAGGAGAAATCGTTTGCAAAGGCCCGAATGTGATGCTGGGATATTACAAGAATGAAGAAGCTACGCAGGAAGTGATTGACAAGGACGGCTGGTTACATACAGGCGACTTGGCATTAATGGACGAGGAAGGTAATGTAACGATCAAGGGACGCAGCAAAAATCTGCTTCTCAGCGCAAGCGGACAGAACATCTATCCTGAAGAAATAGAAGACAAGCTGAACAATATGCCGTATGTAGCCGAAAGTATTATCGTTCAGCAGAACGAAAAGCTCGTCGGTCTTGTTTATCCTGACTTTGATGATGCTTTCGCCCACGGCCTGAAGAATGAAGACATCGAGCAGGTAATGGAAGAGAACCGGGTAACACTGAATACAATGCTGCCGACATACAGCCAGGTATCAAAAATGAAAATTTATCCCGAAGAGTTTGAGAAGACGCCGAAGAAGAGTATCAAGCGGTATTTATATCAGGAAGCGAAAGGGTAAGGCAACTGAGCCGTAGAGGATATGACTTGAACCGAAGAAAAAAGATATAGAATGAAGATAAAGAAAACAATAATCACGGCAGCTATCCTGATGGCTGCCGTTTGTTTGCCGGCACAGAATAAAAGTGGCGGCATTAATATTTCCATCTGGAAAGATATTTGCACGCAGCCGCATGACAGCACACAGACAACTTATGTGAATATCGGCCTGCTGTCTACCATGAACCGCCTGAATGGAGTGGGAATCAACGCGTTGGGAAGCGTAGTCCACGGTGACATGAACGGGGTTCAGATTACAGGACTGGCAAACTTGGCAGGCGGGACGATGCGGGGTGTCCAAATAGCAGGTGTCAGTAATATCAGCGGAGACAATACCGTAGGATTCTCCACTGCCGGATTAGTTAACATAACCGGTGACGGTACACAAGGAGTAACCATAGCCGGACTTACCGGTATCGGCGGAGACAATACTTCGGGAGTAATGATAAGTGGATTTATGAATGTGACGGGAAACATGGCTTCAGGTGTCCATCTCTCCGGAGCAGCGAATATCACGGGACAGAGTTTCAATGGCATGATGACTTCCGGACTCCTGAACGTGGTAGGTGAAAATATGAATGGCTTGCAAATAGCCGGCATTGCCAATATTACAGCCACCAAGTTGAATGGTCTACAGATAGCATTGTGCAATTACGCTACAAAAGTCCGTGGACTCCAGATCGGACTGGTCAATTATTACAGGGAAGACATGAAAGGACTACAACTGGGACTGGTCAACGCGAATCCTGACACAAGAATACAAATGATGGTATATGGTGGCAATGCTACTCCCGCCAATATAGGCGTACGCTTCAAGAACCAATTATTCTATACGATTTTGGGAGTGGGTTCCATGTACCAGGGATTGAATGACAAATTTTCTATCAGTGCGTCCTACCGTGCCGGTCTGTCCCTTCCTGTTTATAAAGGTCTCTCAATTAGCGGTGACCTCGGATATCAGCATATCGAAGCCTGTGATAACAAAGACGAAGTAATCCCAAGACGTCTGTATGCATTACAGGTACGCGCCAATCTGGAATATCAGATTACCAAGAAATTCGGTATCTTCGCGACAGGTGGTTACGGACTAACCAGATTCTATAATAAATCAAGTAATTACGACAAGGGAGCGATTGTAGAAGCCGGTATTGTGCTTTTCTAAAAAAGGAACAAAGCATATCAATGCGATATAATAAGACAAACCCTGCAAGAACTATGAAATAGATATTTCGTTCTTGCAGGGCTTTATTTATAATGTGCGGATGCTCTATCACACTTTTTCTTTAATCAGCCCCGTACGATAAGCCACAAGCAACTTTTTCAAATCCTGAATCTGCGTCACCAGTTCTTTTCCTTTATCAGTATCCTTCACCATCATCCGCTGGGAGTTAAACTCCAAAACGAAGTTAGTTGATTTAATATCCAACCCTTCTTCAATGGCTTTCTGACGAGACTGGAACGGTTCATGCTGTACAAGTTGCATACCATGAGAATGATAAACAAGCGTATATCCTGCAATACCGGTTTCCGGCTGATAGGCTTTGGAGAATCCGCCGTCGATAACGAAAAGCTTGCCGTTCGCTTTCATCGGTTGCTCCCCCTGAATGGTTTTCACAGGCACATGACCGTTGATAATATGCGAATGAGGGCCTGAAGCGCCAAATTCAGCCAGTATTTGGTCACAAATGTCTTCCCGGTTACGCAATGTATAATAGTATCCTTTCTTCTCCTTATGCAGTTCTTTGTCTTCTACAAAATAACGTTCGAAAGTAGCCATCTTATCCTTGTCAAACAAAGGAGCTTCCGACCCGCACCACATATACCAGATATAATCCATAGCGAATTCCTTATCTTCTTCTCCTTCTTCGTCAAAGTAAGCGGTACGAATCAACTGATCGGCTTTATCCAGTAATTTACGTCCCCAGTACTCTTTACCCCGTATTTTGACATGCTTGAAGCTACCATCCTCGTTCAAAGGCACGGAAGCATGATAAAGCAGATTGGAATTGGAAACCAAATACATCCCGCCGTAGGTAAACAGGCAGCGCATATGCTTCTTCAGTTTCTCGCTATTCATAAACGAATAATGAATCTTATCCACCAATTCACGCTCTTCATCCGTCAGACGGTAAGGGTCGGCAGGGTCGATGGTCGGGAAGTTTGTATCACGAAGGGCATATTCCTTACCTTCATAGACAAAGACGCCACGCTCAAAGTCAATCTTCTCCAGCAGTTTGCGATTTGCCATCCCGAATTCAGGACGACGGTCGATAATCTCAGCTTCCAGTTTAAACTGGATAATAGTGATCGCTTTATGCATCTGCGTTATCAAGCGCAAAGTCTTCTCATTGTAGTGGGCATCGGCAAAATTCATCTTCGGCATGAAGATAGAGCAGGGATCATCGGCATAAGTATCCATGGCGAAGGTTGCCAATGGAAGCAGGTTGATTCCGTAACCGTCTTCAAGTGTACCCAAGTTGCCATAGCGCATCGACATGCGGATAACGTTGGCAATGCAACTGTCGTTACCGGAAGCAGCGCCCATCCAAAGGATATCATGGTTGCCCCATTGAATATCAAAGTTGTGATAGTTGCACAAAGTATCCATAATAATGTGTGCGCCCGGCCCACGGTCATAGATATCGCCTACAATATGGAGAGAGTCAATCGTCAGACGCTGAATCAGGTTGCACATGGCAATGATGAAATCATCCGCACGCTTTGTAGTAATAATCGTGCTGATAATCACATTGATATAGGCATGCTTATTCGGCTCAATGGAAGATTCGTGCAATAACTCCTGTATAATATAAGAGAATTCAGCCGGCAGCGACTTACGGACTTTGGAGCGGGTGTACTTGGACGATACATTCTGGCAGACTTTCACCAATTGGTTCAGAGTAATCAGATACCAGTCGTCCAAATCCTTTTCACGCGTTTTCACCAGTTGGAGTTTTTCTTCGGGATAGTAAATCAAGGTGCAGATTTCTTTCTTCTCGGCCTCACGGAGAGTATTACCGAATATTTCATTCACTTTACGTTTCACCGCACCCGATGCATTTTTCAGCACATGTTGAAAGGCTTCGTATTCACCATGTATATCTGTCAAGAAATGCTCCGTCCCCTTGGGTAGATTCAAGATAGCCTCCAGATTGATTATTTCCGTACTTGCATCGGCAATCGTAGGAAAACTTCGGGAAAGCAGTTGCAGATAGCGAAGGTCGCTCACAATGCTTTCAGGAGTTATATTACTTTGAGCAGTCATTTTATTATATTACAATTTACTAATTACCAATTATTTTGCTTCCTATGTTCTTTGTTTGGAATCATGCGATTCAATTATTCGTGATAAATATAGTACTTTTTATTCACAAGTCCATTATTTCTCAATTTTTAATTCTCAATTTTCAATTTAACAAGAACATCAACAGCACCTGCGCGATAATCACCCGCAGGAACATACACAGCGGATACACTGTCGCATAAGCTACGGACGGGTTGTCACCGGGAATTGTATCGTTTACGTAATTCAACGCCATCGGATTCGCCATACTTCCGCACAACATACCGGATACCGTTCCGAAATCTATCTTCATCATCTTGAAGGCTATAAAGCCCACCAAGACTGTCGGGACAATTGTCAATCCGGCTCCCAAAGCAATCCATAGCAGACCTTCCGGACGGAAGACAGTATCGAAGAAATGCGCTCCGGCATCCAGTCCCAAACAGGCAAGATACATCGAAAGTCCCAATGCACGCAGCATCAGATTCGCGCTACGGGTAGTATAGGTAATCATATGTATTCGAGGCCCGAATGTACCCAAAAGGATACCGACGATAATCGGGCCACCCGCCAGTCCCAACTTCACAGGAGTACTGACACCCGGAATGGAAAAAGGAATGGCACCCAACGCCAATCCCAACACAATGCCTATAAATATAACCACCAGATTAGGTTCTTTCAGGCTTTTGACCGCATTACCCAATACTTTCTCCACATTTTGGATAGCCGCTTTCTCTCCCACTACCGTCAACCGGTCGCCCAACTGAAGTATCAATTCCGGAGTGGCAAGCAGTTGTACGCCCGAGCGGTAGACACGGCTGATATTAATCCCATAATGATTTCTCAACCGGAGTGCACCCAGCTTCTTTCCGTTCAGTTCAGGACGGGTCACGACAATGCGCTGAGAAACCAGATCGCTGTCAATCGCATTCCAGTCAATGTCCTCTTTGTTCCAATCCGTATTTTCCTGTTCGCCGAAAAGCACGGTCAAAGCCAAGGCATTTTTTTCCGCAGTTATCACCAGCAGGCGGTCTCCTTCTTTCAAAACCTTATCGGAAGTCGGGATGCTGACGTGCCCGTCCCGCCACAAACGGGAAATGACAAACTTCGGGTAGCTCATATGAGCTATATCCTTGATGCTCTTATTAAAAATAGCAGGATTGTGTACTTGAAACGCTGCAATATAAGTTTTGTTCGCGTCGTCTTTCTCTTTTATTTCCAAATCTTCCTTGCGAACCAGTACTCTACGAATTAATAAAACGGCAAGAATAACGCCGACTACCCCCATCGGATAGGCTACCGCGCACCCTAAAGCGGGTGTGTTGCTCTCCATTCCCATCTGCTTCAAAGTCTGCTGTGCAGCTCCCAGCGCCGGAGTATTCGTGGTTGCCCCACAAAGGATACCAACCATATCGGGAAGTGAAACACCTGTGGCAAAGCTCGCCACCACCGTCAACAATGTTCCTAGAAATACGACTCCCAGTGCCAGCATATTCAGCGTCACTCCTCCTTTACGGAAAGAACTGAAGAAACCGGGGCCTACTTGCAGCCCGAGGGAATAAACAAATATGACAAGACCGAAACTCTCCGCGTAATTCAACATCTGCGGATCTACCGAAAGTCCGAAATGCCCGGCAAGAATGCCCGCAAAAAAAACAAAAGTGACTCCCAGGGAAACTCCCCAGAAATGCACCCTTCCCAAGCCCAAACCTATCGCCGAAATCAGCGAAAGCACCACAACAGCCTGTAAGGCAGAATGTTCGAGAAATAGACTATATAACCACTCCATGTATATTCAAACTAATAGGGCGCAAAGATAAAAACTATTTAGTCCCGTTCAAAACTTTTAAGCTTTCATTTCGCGCCCCATGTATGGTCTGATTCTTGTATCCTGAAATCTTATTGGCAACCCTTTTACCGCCTTACCTATTATTTTGTTTTTAATACTTGTGATATTCCTGTCTTAACCGTATTATCCTTTCTCTTTTTACCCGCATATTGACATCCGCCAACTTTTCACCTGTTGCTTGTCGCTCTTATCTTTTATCTTTTTCCCTGATATTCCACAAAGTTATCCCGTCCGTCCAGATAACCGCTCAACCTGTTGCCACCGATATATACATCATCCAGATATGAAACATCATTCGGGCCATAAGCCATGCGGATAGAAGTCTGTGCGTAATTCTCCCAACTCCAACGGAAATTATATTCAAACTGTTCCACAGCACCGTTAGGATATTCCACCCGTATATAGTCAATTCCGGTACGGTCCAAGAAAAAATCGAGTTCCTGACGGCAATAATTACCGTCCATATCCCGATAGAAACTTACCCATGTGCGGCTGCACAAATCAGCAGAACGATTGTAATACCCTGCGCCATTATTATCGCTATCATAAAAACTGTCAATTTCCACTTCGCAAGAAGTAAAGCTTACCATCAATACAGCCATCAAAGCCAAGCCTAAGTATTTGAATGTGTTCGTTTTCATATTCCTTTATTTTTAATGGTTCATTTATTATTATCTATCATTTATCTTTCGATATGACAAAAGTATAGAATGAATTTTCCTCCTGAAACTGAAAATTCCTACTTGTCAGGAGGAAATCCCCTAAAGCTTCCGAACCTGACGGAGTCTATTTCAAAGAATTCTTGTATCTTTGCCCGTCACTAAAAAACACAAGAAAATCATCTGTCACATGAAGTCTATCAAATCCCATATCACTCAATTACTAAAATCTCTCAACGAGGGAGTATTTGAAAAAGAACATACCATCGCGCTCTCCCTGCTATCTGCCATGGCGGGTGAAAGTATCTTCCTGCTAGGCCCTCCGGGGGTAGCCAAGAGTCTGGTAGCCCGCAGGCTCAAACTTGCTTTCAAGGATGCGGATGCTTTCGAGTATCTGATGTCCCGTTTCAGTACGCCGGATGAAATATTCGGCCCTGTATCCATATCCAAGTTAAAAGATGAGGACACATACGAACGAATAACCAAAGGATATCTGCCCACAGCCGCCATTGTTTTTCTGGATGAAATATGGAAGGCAGGCCCCGCCATTCAGAACTCACTCCTGACGGTTATCAATGAAAAGATATACCGAAACGGACAGTTCACAGTGCGTGTTCCTCTGAAAGCTCTGATCGCCGCTTCCAACGAGTTACCCGCCAAAGGTGAAGGATTGGAAGCGTTGTATGACCGTTTCCTGATCCGCCAGTTCGTAGGATGCATCGAACAGGAATACGCTTTCGACCAGATGATTTCCTCCACAAAAGAGATTGAGCCCGAAATTCCCGGAAAACTTCAGATAGACGACGAGTTATACTCTAAAATACAAGCTGAAAGTGAGAAGGTAGGAATCCACTATACAATCTTCGAACTGATTCACAATATCAAACGGAAAATTGAGCAGTACAATGCAGGACGTGATGAAAACACCCCGCCTATTTACATATCCGACCGTCGCTGGAAGAAAATTGTGAGTCTGCTCCGCACTTCCGCCTGTCTGAATGAGTCTCCGGGAATCCATTTCTCGGATTGTCTCTTAATGACCGCCTGCCTGTGGGACGAAGTATCCCAACTGCCCATTGTTGAAGAAATGGTGGAACAATCCATAGCACGAGGTATCAACGCCTATCTGCTGGGTGAAAAAAGACTGGAACAGAAACTGGATACCCTCAAAGAAAACATGAAATCCGAACATAGCCTGCGGGAAATCAGCGATCCGGGTATTCAGGTAGTAGATGCATTCTATCATCGTATCGAAGGTTATCATATCGCCGGAAACCTGCTTATATTCGCTTCAGACTATCAGTCTCTCAAAAAAGACAGCAACCGTTTATTCTATATCCAGCAAGATAAATTCCGTCCTGTCAACAAAATCCTGAAAGCCTATGACTTTGTGAAAAACAGGAACATCGCGCAAAAGAACATCTATTCTCTCCGAAAAGGAAAACGGTCTGTCTTTGTCAACAACCAGGAGTATCCGCTATTATGCTACGACAATTGCGATCCGCTACCGGCACAACAGGATGAAAGTACCCCGTTTGAATTTACCCTGCAAGAAGTCATCGACCTGCTCCAACAAATGGAAACAGAATACAAGACGATTTCAGAACGGGAAACCGCATACACCAAAGAACATCTTTTCCTGAGTCCATCACAGAAAAGCAAGATAAGACGAATCTTAGGAGAAACCGCGCATATCATCGAAAACTACCGGAACGAGCTTCGCATCATCGCCCATGCCCATGAACAAGAGAACAGAGAGTATTAGGCTCAAACACCTGCAAGACATTTATTACGAGAAATTGCAGGGAATAGCCTACGATGTGTACGACGAACAGCTACACAACCTGATTATCCGCCCCGAAGAACTGGACACGGATATTCATCTGTATTTTCGTCATACATTGCCTTCTTTGCAGGACTTCTACTCCCGCTATGCATCCCAATGGGAATATTTTCACGAAATGGATGAAGCGTCCGACACCAGATTTCTCCAATTCCTGAAAAACAGCGCTTATCCTTTTTCCATGAAATACCATCTGGTAGACCTGAACGTCAAGTATTATCTCCAGCGTTTCGCCGCAATCAGTCCGCGCACCAAAGAATGGAAAGCTCTGCGCGCCCTCTTTTTCGAGAAATGGAATACGTTACTCTCGAACAACGAGTTCAACTACCAAATGGAACATATCGAACAGCTCTGTGACGATTTCTACCGCCGTCAACTGTCACTATCCAGGAATCTCCCCGTTCGTGGCGGTTCACGTCTCGTCTGGCTGCTTCGTAACCATAAACAGATAGCGGAGCAAATACTGGAATATGAAGAAACAATCAAACGGAATCCGGTAATCCGCGAATTGGTAGAGATATTGGGAAAGAAACACCAAAGCAGCCGGAAACGTTTCAAGATGACTGCGGGAATCCATCGGGAACAAATCGTATCCCATGCCACACGTAGTGATATAACAGGTATTTGTGAAGGAAACGACTTGAACAGCCTTCTCCCTCTCGAGTACTGCTATCTGGCCGAAAAAAGCCTGCAACCCGTCTTCTTCGAACGTTTCATAGAAAAGCGGCTCCAGGTAATCGACTATCAATCGCACGAAAAACAACCCGTCAACGACAAGAAAACAGCAGGAAACGAAGTTTCTGAAGAAGCCGAAGGCCCTTTTATCGTCTGCCTGGATACTTCCGGCTCTATGGCAGGAGAGCGGGAAAGAATCGCAAAGTCAACCCTACTAGCCATCGCCGAACTGACGGAAGTACAGCACCGGAAATGTTACATCATCCTTTTCTCCGACGATATTGAATGTATCGAAATCACCGATTTAGGAAGCAGCTTCGACCGTCTGGTTGATTTCCTCAGCCAGTCTTTTCATGGTGGCACGGATATGGAACCCGTTATCACCCATGCTTTGCGGAAAATCAGTGAAGAAGGATACATGGAAGCAGATATTATTACCGTATCCGACTTCGAAATGCGTCCCGTCGATAATATGTTGGCCAAAAGCATAGAACGGGCGAAAACAAAAGAGACAAAGATGTACGCCATTTCCTTAGGTGGCAAAAGCGCCGAAAACAGTTATCTGAAATTATGTGATAAATATTGGGAATATAGTGTTCAAACCGCCGAAAAGCTTAATAAAAATAGAATTGAAGAATCAAATATTTAATCAATGTTATAAAACATCCGTTTTTTCTTGTTTTATTTGCTAATTTCACAGAAGTCCGTATATTTGCAATGTGTTTTTCATAGTATTAGATTTAAGGTTAACAAAAGATTGGCTGTCTGGGATAGATAGCCTTTTTTTATGCTCTTTTTTCTGCCTTTTTTTATGTATTCACATAGCGTCACTATCCCATCAATATAGTTACCCCATCCCGTCAGTATACCGTCACTATAACGAGTGGATAGCGTCAATATGTTTCAAACCCCTTCCCTGCTACTAAAATTCAAAAGCTCCGAAAAAAAATTCTCCCGTTTAACATTTGAAACATAGCAGGTTATCTCATTTCTTCCAAAAACCGTAAAAAAATTCTTGCTAAAAGATTTGCATAGTCAAAAACTTCCCCCTATCTTTGCACCGCATTTGAGAGAGAATGCGGGTTCAAGGAAGTTTGGGTGAGTGGCTGAAACCACCAGTTTGCTAAACTGACGTACTCGTAAGGGTACCGGGGGTTCGAATCCCCCAGCTTCCGCAAAATCTCAAAATAAAAAAGAGCTAAGTTTTAGGACTTGGCTCTTTTTAAATCAATTAAAAATCGGTGGGTTCGTCTAACGGTTAGGACACATGCCTCTCACGCATGTAATACGAGTTCGATTCTCGTACCCACTACAAAATTAAAAGAGGGAGTGTAGTTCTAACTACACTCCCTCTTTTAATTTATATATCTCAAAGTAAGAATCTTTATCAATCCGCAACCGGACTCTGTCCTCCCGTTTCTGCCCTGCCAAGTTTACGAATAAGTTAAAATACAGTTGGCTGAAAGAAAGATTAGAGCGATTATACTCAATATCGAATGTCCAGGTTCTGCGGAAAGAGTCGAAATAGGCAAATGATTGCTCTCCACCTTTACACATGAAGACTTCCGGGAAAGCCGTAGGCGGATATGGCTGAAACAGACTCGCCAGTTGGGCATAAACATAGTCGATCATCCATTCATCCCCCGATAAGGTCAATTCTCCTTTTAAACGGAGCTTGACGGCATAAGCGGTAGTCACATCCGATGAGGTATAGACAGGGATTTGACTTTCTTGCGGATAGTTACCATTCTTGTATCCAAGACTCATTGTTAGTCCGGACTTACCGATTCCATTAAATCCTTCAGCTTCCTTACCTGCCAATTGATTTTTCAGATTAACCATAAACGTCAACTTGCCGAGAGTGGGATCTCCCGGATATTGCGCTATCGTATCCAGTACATAATCCTCATCATTATAACTACGGGCAACCAATTCACCCTTTCCATCTTCCAGAGCCGGATCGCCATTCTCAACGTTCACGTTACCTACCGGATAATAAATAGCATCATTATCCTTCGCGCAACCATATAAACAAAGCAGTAACACTGCTACTCCTATTATCTTATTCATTATCGTCTTACATCTTGATTTAAGAGGCAAATATACATCTTTTTTGTACCACACTTGATTTATGTCAACCGTTTTTAGTATTTTTGCACACATCAAGACAGAAAAGACATGGATACACTATTAAGAGAAACGGTAAATGCCGTTGTAAACTCCCGTTTCCCCGAGATGAGTATAGAAGGAAGACGACAGATAGAAAGCATACTGATTCGTGAAGAATTCCCTAAAGGAGCCATCGCGCTGAAGGAAGGAGAAGTAGCCCACGAAATCGTATTTGTCGGCAAAGGAATGCTCAGGCAGTACTACTATAAAAACGGAAAAGACGTTACCGAACATTTCTCCTATGAAGGATGTATCACCATGTGCATTGAAAGTTTCCTGAAACAAGTCCCTACTCGACTGATAGTAGAAACACTGGAACCTAGCATAATCTACCTGTTCCCTCGGGACATGATACAAAAACTGGCGAGAGAAAACTGGGAAATCAATATGTTCTATCAGAAAATACTGGAATACTCCCTGATCGTATCACAGGTCAAAGCAGACTCGTGGCGTTTTGAATCCGCCCGTGAGCGTTATAATCTCCTGCTCGAAACACATCCCGAAATCATCAAACGGGCTCCCTTGGCGTACATAGCCTCTTACCTGCTGATGACGCCCGAAACATTGAGCCGCGTACGTTCCGGAGTTCTATAAGACATTCTTCCCGACTGCGATAACGGAATTCCCCGTTATCGGCTTTTCCGGTATTCCTTGGGAGACATATTTGTATAATGCTTGAAATACTTCCCGAAAAAAGACTGGTTGGCAAAATTCAGCCGGTCGGCAATCTCCTGTATATTCATACTTGAAGAGTTCAGAAGCGCTTTCGCTTCCAGGATAACAAACTCATCAATCCACTCTCCCACCGTTTTCCCGCTGACCTCTTTCACCACACCCGACAAATGCTTGGGCGTCAGGCACAACTGATCCGCATAAAACTTCACACTACGTTCAAATTGGTAAGACTCGACCAACGATTCATAAAAACGCTCGAAGATATACTCTTTTCTGGTCTTGGTTTTAGGCGCAGCAGCTACAGGAGCATGATTATTAAAGATATTGCAAAGCTCGAAGAAAAAGCCCTGCATCAAACCCATTACAGCTTCCCTGCGGTATGTACCCTTTTTGTCCCTCAACCGCTTTCTCACAAACGTATGATATTCCTGAATCACTTCCTGCTCATGCGGAGTGAGACTGAAGCATGGATAATCCTTCAGATAGAAAAACAGTGAAAGCATATTCCCGACCTTAGGTAATGTCTCCAATACATTCTTCGACACAGCAAAGAATATACCTTTATAGTCCGGACTGAAATACCGGTGTTCGATAATCTGATTCGGCAACGCCACTACCATCACTCCCGGTGACAACTGAAACTCGCGCAAACTGATATTGAAAGCCCCTTCGCCCTGCAGGCAAAGCCCTATTGTCAGTACCTCCATTTTACTGGGGCCATTATACAAGGAAATAACGCTCTCCGTATCGAAGAGCGCTATATCATTATCAACAACATCAATGCTGTCGGAATCTATATGCTTTGAATGAACCACCGAAGAAATACCAATCTTCGGAACACTTTGAATATCCATACTCTCTCTTTTTTGCGACAAATATATCAGCAATAAATCATATATACAAGTCAAGATAGGATATTACAGGACAAAAAGAACATTATTGGCTACTTATTGACCATGCCCGAACAAATATTCGGAATCACGTTTGGCAGCAGGCACTGTCCACTTATCCGGAACGAACTTCCACTGGTTCAACACTTTCGGATCCATCGTTCCCTTCTTCTCAATGTAATTCATCAGATAAAAACGAAGATCCTTATCAGTAGAAAAGACAATACGTTCTTTCAATTTCTCTTGAGGAATGCCCGACCCTTTTGTCAGTAATTCTCCACCGCCATTACCCCGATAAGAGTTCAACGCCACCTTATAAATCTTATCCAAATGGAAAGGAGAACCATCCGCCATACTGACAATCGTTATCTTCTCCCCTTTCGGCTTGGTGACATCCACCGTATAAATAATGCCTGAAGCCGAATCGAAGTTAAAGCTGAAATTCTGGAAAGAAGCCCTGTCCTCCGCACCTTCACGACGTTTCTCCTTGAACCAGAGCAGATGATCATCCGGCGACTTCATCCGGTTAGTCCACATATAATAAGACATTTCCAGGAAATCCTTGATTTCTTTTCCCGACAATGTCATCACATACAGCATATTCTCATATTTGTATAAGTTGAACATATCGCTCACGAACACATCCCCCTTCTTTATTTCCGCGTCGAATGAAAGCGGAGCGGCAAAGGAAATCTCAGCCCCTGTAATATCAAGCTGCAATGTATGTATCAAGTCGATAAAAGCAGAAGGGCCGAAGAAAGAAGGATGCGTAGAAATATCCCCGGTAAACGTACCGATCTTCTTGGAAACAAACTTCTGTACGTCCTCATATTGCGGAGCAAAACGCTTCATAAAATCCTCGCTGACACCATAGTCCTTCGTAGCCGTCAGCACTCCCTGAATATCCTTGCCCAAGACCTTGCCGTCTTTCATCCTGACAGTTACGTCCACATTCGACAAGACAACCCCGTTGCTTGCCGGATCAATAATCAGCACCGAATCTCCGGCCACATTCATCACCTTCTTACATTCACGCGCATGGTCGTGCCCCATCAATACTATATCAAATCCCGGCACATTCTTCGCTACATCCAGTGACGCATTCTCATTATATTTTCCCGACATCTTGAATGCTTCCTGTCCCGCATGGAACAGCCCGATGACCAAATCCGGATTTTCCTTTTCACGAATAATCTTCATCCACTTGCGAGCCGTCTCTTCCATATCATCAAAACGTAACCCCTTCCACAAATTTTCCGAGAGCCATGCCGGGATGGCAGGGGTAATCATTCCGAGAACAACGATTTTCACGCCATCACGCTCCAACACCTTATAAGGCGGCAGATGCGTCTTTCCCGTAGATGTATCGATGATATTGGCACCCAGCACGGGGAAGTCACAAGTGCCGATCCAACGGTCGAACACGGCACGTCCCGTTTCCACGTCATGGTTGCCCATGTTGCCGGCATCATACTTCATATAATTCATCATTTCCGCACAAAGATGCGGAGACACAGTATCTATGTAATTATAATAATAAGCGGTAGGCTGTCCCTGCAAAATATCCCCGTTATCCAATAATATCAGGTTATCTTTATACTGCTCGCGCTCTTTCTGCACAAACGAATATATCCGTGCAAGACTGCCTTTCCATTCCTGACGGGTTATGAAATTGTAAGGATAATAGTTGCCGTGCACATCGCTTGTCTGTACAATCTTCAGCTTCACCACTTTCTCCTGCGCTGCCACCGACAGCACCAGACATAGAAGCCACACATAAATTAATGTAATCCGTTTCATTCTTTTTCTATTTTTAGCGGATGCGAGAATACGAACCGGGCCCCACCGGTATAGTCGGGATCAATCCATATAGCACCCTTCCATTTATACACAATCAATTTGCAGATAGACAGTCCCAGACCTGTTCCCTGCGCATACTCATTCAGCTTCTCAAAACGCTCGAACACAAGCCCCTGCTTCTCCTTCGGGATACCGCATCCCGTGTCCGTCACCGAGAAAACAGCCATTTGCTTCGTCTCATCAATCGAAAAGTCCAACGTAATCGTTCCTTTTTTCGTAAACTTATTCGCATTTGAAAGCAAATTGATAATCACCTGCTGCATACGCTGTACATCCGTCTCCATGCGGTAAGTATCAATTTTTGTAGTAAACAGAAACTGATTATCCGACGAATGCTGCGAGAAACTGACGGAAGCCACCACTTGCCTGCACAACTGCACCACATCGCACTCCCCCCATGTCAAAGTCACTCGGTTGGCTTCCAGACGGGAAAGATCGAGAATATCATTAATCAGGCGCAGCAACAAGTCAGAATTCGTTTTGATAATCTGATAATAAGACTGCTGTTCCTCTTCCGTGCTGCCGCCCACAGCCAGCACATCCGAGAATCCGACAATCGAGTTCAACGGTGTCCGTATCTCATGGCTCATATTCGCAAGGAAAGCGCTCTTCAGTCGATTGGACTCTTCCGCCTTATCTTTCGCCACGCGCAAATCCTTCTCCGACTTCAACAGTTCATCCTTCAGACGCTTCGTACGGAAATAAAAGAAAAGAGAAATGAACAGTCCCAGCGTCAACACCACAAACAGCGCACAGGCAGACCATATCTGATACGTGTACTGCTGATAGAACGAAACCGGCTGATTGACAAGCTGCACATCAAAAGGCAAAACATTCGGATTCAACCCCCACTCTTTCATCTTCCGGCTGTCCAATACAGCCTTGCTACCGATAATCTCCAGATGCTTCTCCACATCCCCTATCTGACTATCCGCCTGATTATCCAGACGGATGGATTCCATAGCCATTTCTCCACCCACTTTCCGGTAATCGGGCAGCACGCCGCCGATTGCCCAATATCCCAGGCTCACCGATGATGGTGTAAAAGTCGGGATGGCAGGAGTCGCTTCCATCATCGCATATGTAGCATTCCGCATGAAATACCCCTCGTTCATATCCACCCGCCAGGTTCCCACCATAATCACTGTATTTTCCGGCAGATTTCTCAATTCCTCGACAATCGTGTAGATTGTATGTCTCCGTCCGTCCATCAGAATCAGGTCAAGGTCAGGAAATTTCTCCATCTCCTTTCGCATCAACGCCTGCATCGTCACTCCACCATAGGTATTGTCCGAAATGAAAGCGATGTGCTCCGTCTTCGGATAAAAAGCCTGAATCATGCGGATATTATCCTCAATATTATAACGGTTGATAAAGCCCGACTTCAGTTCGGGAATATTCAGATGGTCGTCAAATATATCGACCGATTCGGGCATCCAGCTATCGAGATGCTCCATCGTATCCTTCGGCAGAATCACCACATTGCTACTGACCAGACTACATATCACCGGTACTTTGACCTGCATCGAATCCCTCTGCGACAAATAAGCCGCCCACGCTTCCTGTCCTAACAAGACAATCTGTGCCGGATGGTTCTCCCCCTTATATTTAGAAAGAATCTGCGTCATCATGTCGCTCCACAAAGGAGACTCCGAGAAACTCTTGCAATTCATGTTTTCGATGATAATATCCCGTTTTCCGCCCAACTTATTATATTCTTCCATATAGTCGGAAATAGTTACCGAAGTCTGGTGTGCAGCGGGATTATAGGAACAGATAATCAGGATGGGATTCTTGTCTTTAGAGGCAGCAAAGATTTCCATTGACTGTAAAAGCCAAAGGGAAAAGATAAAAAGATATCCTAAAAATCTCAGCATAATCATGCAGTTTTGATGTGTCAATTCTTTTATTCAAGCTGCAAATATAATAAAACTTGTCGGGTTATATGAGATTTATATGTATTTTTGTCGCTCATTTATTTTCAAAAGACTATATATGGAATTATTTCACAAGATGATTTCCGGCCTGTCGGGGATACCGGAAAGACAAATAAGCAGCACTCTCCATCTTCTGGGTGAAGGTGCCACGATTCCTTTTATCAGCCGCTACCGTAAAGAGGCTACGGGCGGACTGGATGAAGTTCAGATAGAGCAGATAAAGGAGCAGCATGATAAGCTGTGCGACATAGCCAAGCGCAAAGAGACGATTCTCAGCACCATCACCGAACAGGGAAAGCTGACTGCCGAGTTGGAAAAGCGTATCAACGATACCTGGAATCCGACGGAACTGGAAGACATCTACCTCCCCTACAAACCCAAGCGGAAGACGCGTGCCGAAGCAGCCCGTCAGAAAGGACTGGAACCGCTCGCCACCCTCTTGATGTTACAAAGGGAAAACAATCCCGCCGCCCGTGCCGCCGCCTTTGTCAAAGGTGAAGTGAAAGATGTGGAAGATGCCCTGAAAGGTGCGCGCGACATCATCGCCGAACAAGTGAACGAAGACGAGCGTGCCCGCAACGCCATACGTAATCAATTCAGCCGCCAGGCGGAAATCAGTGCCAAAGTAGTGAAAGGCAAAGAGGAAGAAGCCGCCAAATATCGTGATTACTTCGACTTCTCCGAACCCTTGAAACGCTGCACTTCCCACCGTCTGCTCGCCATCCGCCGGGCAGAATCGGAAGGACTGCTGAAAGTCTCCATCACCCCGGACGACGAAGCATGCCTCGAACGTCTGGAACGCCAGTTCGTACGTGGCAACAACGAATGCAGCCGCCAAGTGAACGAAGCTACCGCCGATGCCTACAAACGTCTGCTCAAACCTTCCATCGAAACGGAATTTGCCGCCCAGTCGAAAGAGAAAGCGGACGATGAAGCCATCCGTGTTTTTGCCGAAAACCTTCGCCAGCTACTTCTCGCAGCGCCTTTAGGACAGAAACGGGTACTCGCCATCGACCCCGGATTCCGTACCGGATGTAAAGTTGTCTGTCTCGACGCGCAAGGAAATTTATTGCATAACGAGAATATTTACCCGCATCCGCCCGTCAACAAAACCAGTGAAGCGGCATCCAAACTCCGCAAGATGATTGAAGCCTATCAGATAGAAGCCATCTCCATCGGTAACGGGACGGCAAGTCGTGAAACGGAAGATTTTATCAGCCGCCAGAGCTTCGACCGTCAGATTCCCGTGTTTGTAGTCAGCGAGCAGGGAGCTTCCATCTATTCGGCTTCCAAAATCGCCCGTGACGAGTTTCCCGAATATGACGTGACAGTCAGAGGAGCAGTTTCTATCGGACGCCGGTTGATGGATCCGTTGGCGGAATTGGTAAAAATTGATCCCAAATCCATCGGAGTCGGTCAATATCAGCACGATGTAGACCAGACGAAGCTGAAGAAGGCACTCGACCAGACTGTAGAAAACTGCGTGAACCTCGTCGGAGTGAACCTGAACACGGCAAGCAGTCATCTGCTGACGTACATTTCCGGTTTAGGCCCGCAACTGGCCCAGAATATCGTCAACTATCGGGCAGAAAACGGAGCATTCAGTTCACGCAAAGAACTGATGAAAGTCCCGCGCATGGGCGCGAAAGCTTTTGAGCAATGTGCGGGTTTCCTTCGTATCCCCGAGGCAAAGAACCCGTTGGACAATACGGCCGTGCATCCCGAAAGTTACCACATCGTGGAGCAGATGGCAAAAGACCTGAAATGTACCGTCGATGAACTGATAACCGACAAGGGGCTCCGTCAGAAGATTACCATCTCCGACTACATCACCCCCACCGTCGGTCTGCCTACCTTACAGGACATCCTACAAGAGCTCGACAAACCGGGACGTGACCCGCGTAAAGCCATCAAAGTATTTGAATTTGACAAGAACGTACGCACCATAGCCGATCTCCGCGAAGGAATGATTCTTCCGGGCATCGTAGGCAATATCACAAATTTCGGTGCTTTCGTCGATATAGGTATCAAGGAGAATGGCCTTGTACATCTCTCCCAAATGGCCGAACGGTTCATCTCCGACCCCACAGAAATCGTATCCATCCATCAGCACGTCATGGTGAAAGTGATGAACGTAGATACCGACCGGAAACGGATTCAGCTTAGCATGATCGGGGTACAGCAAGACTGATCGCCTCTCTCTTCTCACCCCACCAGACTATCAGAATCGTAAATACGATCATAAGTACTGTGCATATGAGCGAGCCTTCAAAACCGAAGGCTCCGCCATTCAGTACGTTCTCTTCGGGCATACGCAGTTTCAGCATAGTAGACATGAAATCGTTCCCGCTCACCTGATAGCCCAATATCGGGCCTTGTATCCAGTTCCAGAAAAGATGCAGTGAAATGGGGAAACAAAGATTCCGCGTATATAAATAGGAAGCTCCCAACAGCATGCCTGCCAGTACAAGATTTACCATCGGCAGGATGTCTATCTCCGGATTGAAAATATGCAGCAAGGCGAACAACGATGCCGAGATGAACAGTGACAGGAACTTGTTCAGGCGGGTGTGCAGCAAACGTCCGAGGATATACCCGCGCATCAGAATCTCTTCAAACAACGCGACTAACAGAAAAAACAACAACGACCCCAGCAAATCCAACGGCTTGAACTGAAAGCCGGTCACTTCCACTTCTCCCATCATCAGAGACAGTCCGAAGCCGAGGAAATATAACAAGACAGCCATCAGAAAACCATACCACAACCCTCTTGCGTGCCCCTTTACGGACAGTCCCAAATCGGAAAACGGACGCCGTTCAAAGCGGAGCATGATAGCGGCGGCAGTAAGGACAGCCAACAACATACTGGTTTCGAGCAGAATATACCCCACCATCCCCGGATGGCGGGCTTCCACACCAAGCACCAATGACAAGAAACCTTGAGTCAACGTACCATATAATCCCATGAATACCAGAAACACCACAATGAACAGTGGGATGCACGCCCATACAGGAAGTCTCTTTGGCTCTTTTTTCTCTACAATATCGTCTGCCGCCATCTTTACAATTTGTTAATCCGGCTACAAAATTAGATATAAAACATAAAAAAACATCATGTAATCCTGTTTTTTCCTATATTTGTCAGAACAAATCTGCAAAATTATGAAATTTAAACTACTATTGATAAGCTTCTTATTGGCTGCCAACTCATTAGGAGCCGCAGCGCAAGTGAGTAAAACGTACTATGTAAGCAAACCCGGAACACTGATTTCCATGATGACGGAAGACGAAGCCAACGCCGTCACCCACCTCACCCTTACCGGAAAACTGAATGCCGAAGACTTCAGGCACCTGCGTGACGAGTTCGATAACCTGAAAGTACTGGATATTTCGAATGCCGAAATAAAGATGTACAGCGGTAAGTCGGGAACTTATCCAAACGGCAAGTTCTACATTTATATGCCGAACTTCATCCCTGCCTATGCTTTCTCCAATGTAGTGGACGGAGTGACCAAAGGCAAACTGAGTCTGGAAAAAGTTATCCTCTCCGAAAAGACCAAGAATATCGAAGATGCCGCCTTTAAAGGCTGCGAGAATCTGAAAATCTGCCAGATCCGCAAAAAGACCGCTCCCAACCTGTTGCCGGAAGCATTGGCGGACAGTGTTACCGCTATCTTCGTGCCACTGGGCAGCAGCGACTCTTACCGCTACAAGGACAGATGGCAGAACTTTGCTTTCATCGAAGGTGAGCCGGTGGAAGCGACTTTGCAGGTAGGACTTATGGGCAAACTGGAAGAGGAGATTCTGAAAGCGGGATTGCAGCCTCGTGATATCAATTTCCTGACCGTTGAAGGAAAACTGGATAATGCTGATTTCAAACTTATCCGCGATTATATGCCGAATCTGGTGTCAGTCGATATTTCCAAGACAAACGCTACGGCTATTCCCGATTTCACTTTCGCACAGAAGAAGTATCTGTTGAATATGAAATTACCGCATAATCTGAAGTCTATCGGACAGCGTGTGTTCAGCAACTGCGGTCGCCTTTGCGGTACATTGGAACTGCCGGCCAGTGTGACGGCTATCGAGTTCGGTGCGTTTATGGGATGTGATAACCTGCGTTATGTGTTGGCTACGGGGGATAAGATTACAACGCTGGGTGATAGTTTGTTTGGAGACGGTGTGCCGAGCAAGTTGATTTATAAGAAATAAGAAGAAAAAGATTTCCCCTGATATAAATTCGTTATTAGTGAGTTTATATCAGGGGAAAATATTCATCAATTATTTATTCGTCAGGCAAATATTTGCTCCTTTCTTCAGGATGATCCTTAAGATATCCTTTTATAAAATCAGGCAACCATTCATACGGGGTAAGAGAATCATATAATTCTTCCTGAACAAACTTCTGAAGTTCTTTAGGATTTCCTTTCATCAATACATCATTTAAAAGTACTCCATATCCACCAGCACCAATGCAGACTTTTATATCAGGTTGCCTTTCACTGTTTATCGGTTTTAATCTTATAAGTGAACTTACTCTAAGATCAATATAAGAATCAGGAGCAGCAGGTTTCAATTGATTTACCAAAGCCACAAAACGATCAACAATCTTTCTATCACGAATAATCATTTTATGGCTATCGTCTCCAAACACAATGTGCAAACAATCGGTGATAGGAATGTCTGTATCTACATCTCCGATAAACCAAAAGTTTACATTTTCCACTTCGTTGCTATCAATCATAAAACGATTACTTTTGCATGAAGTCATAAATAGAAACAATAAAACTAACGAACCATAATAATATATTCTTTTACAATTCTGAACTCCATGTAGGTTTCTTTCTTTTTTCATATACTTGTGTTTTTTGTTTATCAATTACATTCGAAGTAACTCCTTTCGTTATTACAGTTTTTCCACCATGATTTCTTCTTGTAACTTGTCCTGGACGAGTTTCTCCATTAGCCTTCGAAGTTTTCTGTTTAGAACCAGTTATCACTCGTCTTTCTTCTTTTGTCTCATATTGCGGATCACTATCTTTCATCCTATTTACATCATATTCTTGAGCATTTGTTTTATGTTCCAAAGCATGATCGGCTTCATGATCGAATATGGTAGCGGGATAATTTACCGTTCCATTATCATTTTGCGAGCCCCAATTACTTTTCCAATAGATACTTCCTTTTCCACGTGCAGCATCCGGATTATACGCATTTCTCAGCGTCGCTTCCCTCACATTTACTTTTATATCAGTATTCTCCACAATTGCCACTGTTGAAACTCCGCCGCCATTACCCGCTTTCGCACCATTCGCTTTATTATATTGATATGCTGTTATAACAGCTTGAACAAACGGATTAGAATGAGTTACATTGCCACCACTATATGAAAATGACAAATCTCTTCCAGCTTCATTCTTATACCAAATAACGATAGTCTGACCATTAGGATCAATATATTTAATCGGATTATTCACACAATAATTATACGGACTCCAACCATAATATTTCTCCGCCATCGGATCCGCCGCATGCCAGCGCCCCAATGCCGCATCATAACGTCTAGCCCCGTAATCATACCAATCCAGACCGCCTTTTCTATCCAGTTCCTTCCCGTTATACTTGTAATCCTGAACAGACGCAGTCGAAGCAAACGTACCACCAAACGGATAGTAATGGTTTACTTCCTCAACATTTCCGTTTTGGTCTGCCACTACACGGTTGTTATCTTGATGATCCTGCAAATAATAATGATACTTACTATCACTCAAAGATACAAATCCGGCATCTGTCAATAAAGTCTTGGGGATTCCATTCTCATAGATCACATTACCGCAATAATCGGTAGTAGTATTTGGATCATTCACAACTTTCTTTTTCACATACTTATTGAACAGTTTAAAAAAATTTTGTAGATCGTCACCGTCCTCACTACTAGAACTACTTCGATATAAATAAAGTTTCAGTTAACTTATATCAAGATAAAGCAAGTTTTCTATCTATTTAAAATCCTTAGATATCAATCTGATATATTTAATTGATTTTGTACATCTCTTACAACTTGTTGAAGTTCCGCTTCTGTAACAAAAGCTTTAGGATCTAATTTATAATCTTCTTTATACGGTGAAAATCTACTACATACTTTATCCAATTCAATAAATACTTGCGTTTCTAATTCTGTTAATGTAGAATGATCCAACTCCAAATCATAACAAAAATAAAATTCATCACACAAGTTTGAAGCTGTTATTCTTTGAGACAAATACAATTTCAGCAGTTCATACAACCTTCTTTTATCATTTTTTGCATACATAATTTACTATAATTTTCATCAATAATATTTGAAATGCCAAATAGCATTTGTTGCTTTATCGTAAAGGATCTCCAAATTGTACAGCCTACCATTTTTCCATATTTTAGTAGTATACATTAAAGCTTTGGAACCTCGTGGATCTGGTATACCTTTTGCTTCTTTGATAGCTTGTTGCAATATTTGAACAGGAACAGTTCTTTCTTTTTCAGCCATATGTTCCGCTGCTCTAATACTAAAGTTAAACAACTCTTTAGAAGAAGATTTTACCACTTGTGAAGCCCAATTAAATAACCCTCTTCCCAACATAAGTATCTCAAACTCCGGATATGTATTTTCCAGTCTACCGGATGCTTTCCGATACCAACGTCCTCTGCCGCCATCTATTGATGCTCCGCCATCCCATACATTGGATGCTTTTATAGAAACACCAACTCTTGTAGAAACTCCATTTTCTACAGCACCATAACTTGAATAAAAGGTATTCGTTTTGTCACTGAACGTCAGATTACCTGTAAATTCACCGTCCGTTACATGATTCCAAGAACCAAAGTTGAAAGTCTCAGCTATAGAAGTATTATTAAAACGGAAAGCATCCATGAAACGTGCAATCTCATATGTATCATTCGTGCTCCAATAATCCATTCCAAAGAGATCAACACGATTTACCGGATTATTTCCACAATAACCATATACACCTTCCGAATAATACTTTTCACTTAATGGATCCGCCGCATGCCAGCGTCCCAATGCCGCATCATAACGTCTAGCCCCGTAATCATACCAATCCAGACTGCCTTTTCTATCCAGCTCCTTCCCGTTATACTTGTAATCCTGAACAGACGAAGTCGAAGCAAACGTACCGCCAAACGGATAATAATGATTTACTTCCTCAACATTCCCGTTTTAGTCTGCCACTACACGGTTGTTACCTTGATGATCCTGCAAATAATAATGATACCTACTATCACTCAAAGATACAAATCCGGCATCTGTCAATAAAGTCTTGGGGATTCCATTTTCATAGATCACATTACCGCAATAATCAGTAGTAGTTGTATTTCCTGCGATACTATGAACAACACGCAGTTTTGAACCTGCTGCATCATAAAGATAAGAAATAAAGCTGCCATCCTCGAACTCTATACGATTTGGTAAATTTAGGTAATTATATTCAATAACGCTAATCTTTTTATTTAAATCTTTAATTAAATTACCATTGGCGTCGTAGAAGTACTCCATATCCGAATGAGAACCGTCTTTGAACTCAAATCCGTTATTATAAGCCGAACCTGTTGCGACATCATTCACCGCTTTCAACCGATTGCCATCAAGAGTCAAGAATAAATCATCCAACAGGGCATATTCACCGGATGCGATAAGACCTTTCCGCGATAATGAAAGGATATTTCCTTGTTTGTCATAGCTATAAGATGTATTGAATTTGTCACTTCTCGTATCACTTTCCAAATATTGAGCGTTCAATAGTTGTGACAGCCCGTCATATTCGAAGTCGTAACCACGGCGCACATTGTCGGAAGAAACAGCCCAGTCCATGCCGGAAATATTCCCATTGTAACAAACATTATTTGTTTCATTCGGACGCTTATCGTTATAATAGAGTTGTTGACTGAATAATGGATTGGAAATGCTTTTCACCCACGAACGGACATTGTATGAATAAGATGTTTTCAAATTCATATTACCGCTCCGTTTATTTGCTTTCAGACGACCTATGCAGTCATATTCGTTATCTGCCAGAGTAACACTTGGTTTTCCATTCAAAATATGCTTCGAAGTAAGCAGACGTCCCGCAGAATCGTAAGTATAAGTATATTCTTCCGTTTGAGTACTTTTCCCTGTTGCAGCATGAACATAACGCCGCTTCAACGGATGACCCGTAAAATCATAAGCAACATATTCTTTCTCGATACCGTCTGCCAGATGGGTTCCTGTTTTACTCTGTATCAACCGACCCCGATAGTCATAATACATCACTGAAGGCAGATAGCTTATTGCTTGCGAGCCGTCAAGCTGTGCAATCAACGTACCGGTCAATAGCGATTGCGCTCCTTCCGTGTAGCGTTCACCATAGCCGGCGAGCATGTCGTATTTATAGTTACTGTCGGTTGCCGAAGGTATTCCGTTTTTGCCCATGAACGCGTAATCGTCGTAGTAATTCACTGTCATTACCCGCGGAGCGATTAAGGTGACTCCTGAAACCGAATAACCTTTATAGACACCCATAGTGTTGCTACGTACGGCACTCACTGCTGTATTGAGCGAGGCTGTCCCGAAAATATTCTTGCAGATTCCCGTCAAACACTCACGTCCCAGACCGTCAGTAATAGAAAATACCCACTCTCCTCGTTTGCGCTGTTCTCCATCTTGAGCAAAAATCAGAGCGTCCGACTTGTCATAAACGTAACGTATCCAGTCCTGTCCCGGAAGACGCTTAGCTGTTAACCGGAAACGGGCGTCGTATTTGTAAAGATAGGCGTAGTTGCGGATTGTCGGGTCTGAAGTAGTCCATGAGTTTTCCGCACCATTCATGCCGTCTTCATTGTTCATCTCGTCCGCAGCCAAAGGCGGTAGGACTGCACGCAAATTCCCCCATTCATCGTAAATATAATAAGTGTCGTAGCACATAGCACCATCCTTAGGAATCTGCCTGCTCAGTACTACCTGACCGGAACTATTAGAGAACTCTATGACAGCGTTTCCGTCTTCGTCCGTTTTCCGGACAACTTGCAGGCTTCCTGTAGGATAATTTCCCGCATGCAGGATAGTCATCAAGGTGTCATTATTCTCAACCCCATCTGAAACCTGGTAATGGACGCAGTTTCGGATACTGTCTCCTGCAATATTAGTCAGTTGATATTCTGCACACACAGCCTTACCTTTCGACTGCCAGTCATCTCCGGTACCATACTGCATCACCGGACGGTTCATTTCCGATAGTTCATAGACAATATGCGAAAAAGGTGCCGATTCGCCATTGTATACCGCTTTCACGCTTTCCGATAAAGATGCAGCCGGAATATAATTACCCGCCTTATTTTCTATGGATGCTGGAAGCCATGTTTTATTGACACGCCCGTAAGAGTCATATTCAGATACCGACACGATATCTCCGCCTTCGGGAGACGCTCCTACCAATACAGACTGACTGGCGCGCCCCATCTCGTCGAAGTAATCCACTTTGTCCAGCCATTGACCGCCGAGGGAATCCCTGTAGGTTCGAGTCATTACATAATTTCTGTCAATAGATCCAACACTTTCTTCGATCGGTTTACCCATAATGCGTGTAGCGATTCCACCATATCCATTTTCTACTTTGGATACCACATAATAGACACCAGGGGCTATTCGAGGCATTGCCAGATAAGCGTTAGAAGGATTACCGCATTGCTCTGCACCAAAATAGTTATCATTGTCCGCCAGCAAATTTCCTGCCGCATCAAGCAAATAAAGATGTGTATCAAAAGCCTGCGAACCGCAATGTGAAAGGGTGAGCTCCATGATGCGGGACAAAGCGAAACGGTAGCAGACACCGTATCTGTAATCATTGCAACCCGGATAGCCTACCCCCGGAATGCTTGTATCCTTCGTGTCTTCATAGAAGAAAGGAGAATTAAAAGTACCTATTTCTTCGGCAAACTCCGTGACATTGGGAACGGGTATTACTTCTTCACCTGTAATGCGTGTAGTTATGTTTCCTTTAAGAAATTTAGAATTCTCGTATCCTCCAACTGACACCACATAATAGGTGCCGGCAGCAAGATTGCTCATTTCCAGATAAGCTTGTTTGGAATTTGCGCAATCATGAGGCGGAGTATTTTCAAAATTGGTTTTGATTTGGACACCTCGTTCATCCAATAAGTAAAGTTCCGTTGCATTCACCACCGATCCACAATGCGAAATCATGATATTCATGTCATGCGAAATCGTAAAACAATAGCAGACCCCATCATTATAGCGACCGGAACCTTGATAAGCAACAGAAGGATCACTTGTATCTTTGGTATCCACATATTCGAAAGGAGAATCAAGTGTACCGATATGTTCGGCAATCCGGGTGACACTCGGATATTCTCCCTTAAGTCCGGTATATATCCGTCCCTGATTTTTATCCCAACTAACAGCTATCACATATGTTCCCGCCGGAAGGCAGGAAAAAGACAAGTTTGCCAAAGTGGGGGGAGAATAGAAAGCACCGCATTCAGAGCCTATATGTTCCCAGGCAGAGTTATATAATGCCAGGCAAGTACTTTCCTGCGTCGTCCCGTTGTTTGATATAGTGATATCCATCGGTTGAGTCAGTGTAAACCGGTAATCAATATCGTACATCATATCTGGTAAAAGTTCCAGGCTTTTGCTTGTTGAAAACGGGGACGACCAGGTGCCCATATCTTCAAGATAGTCCAAATCCTGTCCGAATATGCTTCCGAAAGTAATGAAACATGTCAGAAGCAGACATAATATTCTTCTTTCCATATCATTCTGTTTTTTGTAAATTCGCATAATTATACTCATAGCGTTCGACGACCTCTTTCTTGTCATCCTTCAGGATATATATTTGCTTCAACCGTCCTCCCTCATCATACTCAAAGCCGGTGGTCATCCCAAGCGGATCAGTCACGGATGCTACACCGACAAGCGGTTCGTAAGTATAAGTAGTCACATGTGACGCAGGCAGCAAAAAACGCAAGTTATTTATCCTCCGGATTTCATAGGAAGAAAGAGTTGAAGCATCAGCAAGAGCTTTCACTGTATTTTCACCACCTAAAGCTGCCGCCACTTCGGCATACGTCGCATTCTCTACTCGTACTATGATATTCTGATTCTTGTATCCATAAAGATAAGCGACTGTTTCTTTATCATCCTTAGTTTCTTGCCGTATTCTTCCATGATCATCGTATAGGTAAGTAGCACGGACGTCACCACTATCCAAAGAATCACGCCGGAAAATAAGACTACTGGGGGTATAAACGTTATCGGAAGTTTTAATAAAAGGAGTTTCAATTCCAACATAAGATCCATTATAAACATATTCTTTTTTCACTACCGGATTAAGAATATTGCGCTCCGTCATTTCTGTATAAGGATATACATTTCTGTTGGTATAAGGATAAGTCAAAGTCGTGGTACGATTCGTACCGTCACTTGCAGTTTCAATGATGCAGGTCGGAAAAACAGTAGAAGGGTCACCGTATTCATATTCCATAATGGAACTAACCGTACCTTCATCCGTGTAGGTATTATGGTAGCTTTTCAACAGCAATTTAGCTCCAACTTTTATTGTTGTACGTGCGTAATCAATGTCATACATTATTTCACCAGGAATAAAGCCACTGACAGCTTTCCTGATAACGACATTTGAAGCAGCTTCTCCAATTAATATATTTCCGAAATTCTTTTTAGAAGAAGAATAGAAGTTCTCAATACTTTCCAACGGTTTATACATTCCCATATCATTTTTATACATAGTCTTGTTGGTCAGATGTCCGTATTGCCAACCATCATGCAAATTCCGTTGAATAGTATTGTATCCGACAGGAAAATAATCCGGGGATTTGACGGCATATTGATACACCGTTTTTCCAGAGTTGTTCTCAGGAGTTCCGTTGTATTCAGTTACACAATCATACATCACCGGAGATCCTCCGTCATATGTAACAGACCATATCGGATTACTGAAAAATGTGCGTTGTCGGGCAGAAATGTAAAAATCGTAATAAGGGGCAAAATACAAAGTCCCATGTCCATACCATACCGTCAGAGGATCCCCCAGATACAGTGCCTGGTCAAGCATGAAATAATTGAAATAATCGTCGATCAGAGAGTTTCCGTTTCCATCTTCGCCTATGCCGTACTTGAATGTACGGATTTTCATCTCCCTGTCTTTATTTTTCGTTACAATCTGCTTGATACGCAGCCCTCCGGCTATCCGGACTTTTTTGTTTGCTGCAACATAGCGATGCGCCTCGTAAACAAATTTATCAGTAGAACCAGTAGGGTAAGTAATTTCATCTAGTACTCCACACATCATATATTTCTCATCCGCTTCTCTAGAAAGTAGAGAACCAATATTTATATCGATATCAGAACTCTCCGAAGATCCCACCCCTCTCCTTGCATCTATCATCTGGCCGGGTATCAACGTTTCATCATCCGAACGATATACACCGTTGAAATATCCCCAATAGTCGATACTGCGGTCTCCCGGTTGTGGCAAGAGATCATGCTTATAATAGCCAAAGCGATAGTTTTCCAATATTTTTCCCTCCTCATCCGTTATTTCAATGCCTTCCAAATAGTAACGGTGTATCCATTTACTATTATTGGTCATGTAATTGAACCGGATTTCTTTAACATTATTTCCTGCAAGATCATATACTGTGATTTTCTGAAGTCGCGGACGATTTTGCTCTTTCGTAAAAACCAATTTTCCCTGACTGAACCGAATCTCACTCAAAGGTTGGGTATGTGTATGTAGAATACGGTTCGAAGACGAATAAAACGAGTCATCCCAGTCCGGGACGAGTTCCTTCTCCGTCTCATTATACTGATAAGTCTTTGTCTGATTATTAACCGTACTATAAATAATAGGATTCAGCATCCACTCATCAGGCAAATAATCACATACTTCCATGCATTCTTTCCGCTTCGTATGTGTACAGAGTGAACTATTAATTTTATCCCTTACTACCATATAATCATTATGCACCTTCACGTCATAAGAAAGTACACTGGTATCGTACACGAATGATATGGAATCTTTCCGGTTGGAAGCAACTAGAGACGATGCCTTCCATCCCACGACCTTTCCGTCCGCCCCGCCTGATTCTGTTCCTCCGTTAAATTTATAAATGGTTCCGTTGTCATCCACAATCTTAAAAAACGTATTCATCCAGTCAATACGGATATTTTCATAAGGGATTGGAAGAAATTGCCGGGTTGTATCTTTAGGCTCCATTGAGTACATAAACATTCCTTGTTTGCCAGGAAGACGATAATAATATTCGTCCGGATATTCTAAGTTTCCCTCTGTTGCCATAGTATATACATAGCTTTGCCTGTTATAGGCATCCTTATCAAAAGAGCAAGTCCGGGTTTTCGGGTTATCTTCATATCCCCGAATAGTCCTTGTTATCATCGGCTCCGCTACTAGATTCCATCCCAATCCCGTCCAACCAGCCACATCACTTAGTTTGATGCCCGAAGCATGATAAGTGAGATAAATGGGAAGAGTGACATCACCATTTTTCACTTCATAGAGCTGGATTTTTATTTCCGGCAGTCCAGTACTGTAATTTACGGGATAGACTATATTCTGTATCAGTGCCGTCGTAGCGGGCGTACCCACTGCTTCGTAGTCAAACAATGATTCCGTGTCAAGCGGATTGCTCCTTGTCTGCCCATGCAGATACGACTGGCATCCAAGGATCGCCAACAGCAAAAGTAAAAAACGATTTCGGAATATTCCTATTTTTT
Organism: Bacteroides sp. RTP21281st1_H5_RTP21281_210402; assembly: GCF_040918965.1. Taxonomy (NCBI): domain Bacteria; kingdom Pseudomonadati; phylum Bacteroidota; class Bacteroidia; order Bacteroidales; family Bacteroidaceae; genus Bacteroides; species Bacteroides sp. RTP21281st1_H5_RTP21281_210402. The sequence goes on from NZ_JBCOWR010000001.1 coordinate 158,237, forward strand.
TTTGATATTTTTGTTTCATAATTTATATAATAATAGATTCGCTCATTTTCTTATACACTAATCTTTGTAGTAAAAAATCCACCCCCACAAGAGAGACATTCCATCTCTGCCTGCAGGAGTGAACAGGATTACAGATTCATCGCATTACCACCCAGCGCACCGAGCACTGCCGAAGCCACCGCGATGATTACCTTCAAAATGGTATCCCAAAGGGATCTTTTGACTGCCATAACTTTACACACCTCCTTTCCGACTCTTTAAATAATTAATCACTTCCTGAAAAACTCTATTACCTTAATTCATTGTTATCCTTTCAAAAACTGAAGTCTTATGTGGCGGAAGTACCGAACTCGTCTTTCACCTCAAAACACGGGCACGCCTTAATCCACTCTTCCGGTTCAATCTCCCCGTTTCCGTTACGGTCGGGCGAGAGGTCGCGATGTCCGCACACCCGACAGCCGGGAAACTTTTCTTGCAGCAGATTCACCAGTTGCCACAGTGAAGACCATTGAGCCGGTGTGCGGGTGTCTGCCGGGCGTCCCCGGCAGTCCAGTCCGCCTTCATAGCAGATGCCTATCGAGTGAGCGTTGAACCCCCGGACGTGCGCGCCGATACGGTCAATCGGACGGGTGAGGTGAACCGTGCCATCCTTGCGGATGTAGTAGTGATAGCCCGTACCGTTGAATCCGCGTCGCCGGTGCAGCGTTTCCAAATCATCCGGCGTAAGTGAACGGTCTTCACGGGTAGCGGAACAATGGATCACGATTAAGTCAATCTTTCTCATGGTGTAGCTGATATTTCTATTGCTGATTGCTGATTGTTGATTACTGATTGCCGGTTGTTGATTGCCGGTTTTTGATTATCGGCGACTACCGGTTGTCGGTTGCTGATAACCGGTTGCTGATAACCGGTTATCGGTTGCCAATAGCTTATGCTGCCGGATCCGGAGTTTCTCCGTCGTCGCCACCGCCACCGGGCTTCTCATTGCCACCTTCATCAGGAGTTCCGCCACCCTCGTTTTTCGTCTTGGGCGCATCGAGATCAAGAAACTCGATTTTTTCTCCGGCACGGGTAGATGTCAGATTAGGACGGACACTGCTCGAAGGACGGAAGTTGATGTTCACCGTCTTGATGTTTTTCATCGTGCACTTGTCCTTCGTGTCCGCTCCCAGTGTGGTGGCGGAAAGACTGAATACACCGAAGTCACGGATGTTGACGGATTTGCCGTCGAACAGTTCCGAGCGCATCGCTTCCACAAAATTGGTCAGCACACTCTGGATGTCTCCCAGTGAAAGAGAACTCTTGTCTTTCATGATGTAAGCGAGTTTATCCAAGTCTACACTCTGTCCCTGTGTCACAAGTTGCGGGTGAAATTTCACCACCCCGTCATCCTTTCTCGGGTCTTTACGACCCATTCTTTTAAATGGTATTGCCATGATAGATTAAAAATTGAGAATTAATAATTGAAAAATATTTATTACATATTGCGATTTTCGCAATGAGTATCGGGAGAGATGAACGAGCTCTGTTTCTTTCTCTTTCGATACCTCAAAGGTACTATATTACAGTGGGGTGAGATGACGTACTTTGTCTCGGATTGGCTTACTTTGTCTTACTTTCATTCAGTTTCATCCAAAGTGTATTTACTTTTATTCATATTGATTTTATTTGACTTACATAGTTGGCTATCCGGGGGATTTTTCGTATATTTGGAATACGATAATATCAATTTCCCGAAGATATGAAAGCAGAAACAGAAGAGGCGGTGGAAGAGCCGTTTGTCATACGTCCGTATTTGAAGTCGGAACTGGCACATTTGTACAATCCTTATGTACCGTTGGTGTATGCCATGCGGAAGATGAGGGAGTGGATCAGAAACAACAAGGAACTGTATGACGCTATGTACAGCGGTGGCGAAGGTAAAAACGACCACGCTTACAGCGCAAGACAGGTGCGGCTCATCGTGAAGTATCTCGATGCGCCGTGAATCTCTTCAGGTCAGATTCCGGTTAGCTATAACGAAAATAAAATTAGCTATAATGAAATCCGGATTAGCTATAACGAAAAAAAGATTAGCTATAATGAAAAAAAGATTTGCTATAATGAAAATAAAAGCGGCTATAGCGGGCTCCCGTGCAATTCATAACACTGGGGAAGATAAGCAAGCTGTGGTTTTTCTCCTATAATAACGTGTGTTCGATACAGTAATCCCCGAGCCATGCGGAAGGGGTACTATGTCAAACTCACATTATAATAATGTACGCGCTCGCGGGCGCGAAAGTTTTATCTTTTTTAGAGGAAAAAGCGTGTATTTGAGGTGGAGGGGCTCCACCTCAAATACACGCTTTTTCCATCAAATAAAATATATAAGAAAATAGACAGAATGAGTAAATGAAAGGAACAAAATAAAACGTACCTTTGCGTCTTTTTAAAACAACATTTTTTAACAAGACCAAAAAACCAGTTAAAATCATGAGAAAAAAGACATTTTTTCCGAAGGCTTCGTTTACCAGAACAAACAGGCCGTGACACTCGAAAAAGGGGAGTTCCCCCAAGTATCCAAGTCTATCACGCAGACGCTCGACATCGTCAATCACCTGTATAACAACAGGATAGTAGTCAGTCCCCGCGACCGCAAGAAGTATCTCCTTCCTTATGTCCATCTCTGCTATGACCATGACTCACCCTTTAAGATTAAAGGCCCCAAGTTCTTCGCAGAGTGGTTATTTCTGGCTGTCGATTTCAAGAAATCTGATGATTCGGACGAGTCATTAAGCGTGGAAGAGATTGATTGTGAGATACAAAGACTGAAAAGAACGCTTCTTGACGATTAGTAGTTAAGAGCCAAATGTTAAAAAACTGCTTTTTGGGTACAAAAAGCAGTTTTTTTATTCCACACGAAAAGCCGTCCTTTGCAGCGTGTCACTATTGACACAACTTAAATTCATATAAACAATTAAAATGGAAAATATCGTAATAACCACATACAGAGGATTATCACTCGTATCGGGAAGGATAACCATCCGGCAGTTGTTCGCATTTATCCGGGGAGATGTTTACCGCGACAGAATCCGGAGACTTCGGGAAGCCATGGAAGAGGGAGACACAGCGAAGGCAGACCGGATGAAGAAGCAACTGCCCTACCACACTATCACGGCTACCTACATTAAGGAAAGGTTGGCTTACAGTCTTGACACGTATCAGGACATCATCACGCTCGACTGTGACGACATGCCGACGGAAAAGCTCCCGGAATTCCGCCTGTTGGTGAATGAATGTCCCGACACGTTAGGGGATTTCGTCAGCCCCCGCATGCACGGGCTGAAAATCTTCGTCTATCTCACCGGCAAAGAAGCGGAAGCCTTGCGTGCCGAACTGAATGCGCTGGGAACTGTCGACTTCCCCACTCTGGAACGCTACCACCACCGCATGTACGCCTTGGCAAGCAGCAAATACGAGAAGCTGCTCAACACCAAAGTGGATACAAGCGGAAGCGATCCGGGACGGGGATTCTTCGTGTCGCATGACCCGGACGCCTTCCTCTCCCTCGAAGGGCTGGAAAACGTAAAGCCACTGACGGTCAAAGTGACTCTCCCCACCGAGGAAGAGTGCAAGAACAAGAAACGCAGGAATCCGGAACACCGCTCCCCGCTCCTTCCCGTACAGGAGAACGCGTCGCCCATCGAGCTGCAAGTGCAGCTTGACTTCCGCAAGGCGTTGGAATACACCCGACGCAAGGAACGTCTCGAGACGGGCAACCGCGACAATTTCTTCTATTGCCTGGGCAACCAGTGTTACCGCCGCCACATCACGGAGCAGGAAGCCGTCAGCCTGGCACACAGCCATTTCGGCGACCTTCCCGGCTTCGACCTCGGACTCCCCCTGCACAACGCTTACCAATACACCTCAAAGACCGACCATGCGGAAGAGGAAGAGAAAGAACCGAAAATCTGCCAGATCATCAAGTTTATGGACGAACACTACGAAATCAGGAGAAACGTAGTGAAAGAACAAATCGAGTTCCGGAAGACAACGCCCGAAATCCCTCCGGCAGAGTTGCCGCCTTTCAACGCGCTTCGCACAAAGGATCTCAACACATTCTATGTCAACGCACATGTAAAGAATATCAACTGTACTCAGGCTGACTTGAAAGCTGTAGTAGACTCGGACTACGCAAAGCCGTTCAACCCGTTTGTCCATTATTTCACCTCACTCAAGGCATGGGACGGGAAAACGGACTTTATCGGCCAACTGACGGGAACTGTGAAGGCGGCAGACCAGGCTTTTTTCGAGGACAGTTTCCGCCGATGGCTCGTAGGAATGGTGGCGTGCGCCATCGACGACGAGGTGCAGAACCACCAGTTGATGCTATTCCACGGCGCACAGGGAAAAGGGAAGAGCACCTTCATACGCCACCTTCTCCCGCCGGAACTTAAGGATTATTATCGCAACGGCATGATTAATCCCGACAACACGACCCATCTGCTGCAAATGTCGTCTTGCCTGATTATCAACCTGGACGAATTTGACACGCTCTCCCCGGAGCGTATGCAGAACTTGAAAAGCCTTATCACGCAAGATGTCGTGAACGAGCGCAAGGTCTATGATATCCAGAGTTATACGTACATCCGCCGGGCATCGTTCATCGCCAGTACCAACAATCCGCACTGCCTGCCGGATATCGGCGAGAACAGGCGTATCTCGTTCAACACGCTACTGGACATAGACTATCATACGCCCGTCAACCATGAGGGGATATACGCACAGGCATATGCGCTCTACCGGCAGGGATTCCAGTACTGGTATGAGAACGAGGAGATTACGTTTCTCAACAACCGCAATGAGGCGTTCCGCCAGAAAGACCCGATAGAGGAAAATCTTTTCTTCTATTTCCGTGCCGCCAGGCCGAACGATATACTGGCGCAATGGTATCCTGCCTCCTATCTGCTGTCGGTATTGAGCCTGAACGGGCGCACACAGTCCAACGCGCAGACGAAACAAATGCTGACCACGGTACTGGAAAACAACCATTTCCACTCACGGAAGACTTCCAACAAGGTGACGGAATATTGGGTGGTGGAATATTCACCCGAAGAACGCAAAGAAAATTCAATTCGACCGCAACTTCCGGTTCAGAAGGGATTGGAGTTGTGATTTTCGCACAAAACAACACATTCTTTCAACTTACGCACGGGCTTTTATCGGAAATCGGCACAGATGAAAGAGGTATAGGATAACTTATCACACGACAATGTGCGGGTGAGTCTTAGATATAAAAAAATCAGGCACGGATTACGCGGATTTCACGGTAGCTAATCATTTGTGATTAACAAAAACCGTGTTATCCGCGTAATTCGCGCCTTAGTTTTATAGCTATGGCTAAGCGTTAGCGTGGTTATTTATCGCCGTACATCTTTGCTCTCAATTCCTTGATATGGTCGGACGTGATATATTCATCATATTCCATCATCTTGTCGATGATACCGTTCGGAGTCAGTTCGATGATACGGTTGGCAACGGTCTGGATGAATTCGTGGTCATGGGAAGAGAAGAGGATATTTCCCTTGTACGTCTTCAGGTTGTTGTTGAATGCCTGGATAGATTCCAAGTCCAAGTGGTTGGTAGGAGTATCCAGAATCAGACAGTTGGCATTGCGGAGCTGCATGCGGGCAATCATACAACGCATCTTCTCACCACCGGAGAGTACGCTTACTTTCTTCAGCACTTCTTCGCCTGAGAACAGCATACGGCCGAGGAAGCCTTTCATATAAACTTCGTTGCCTTCGCCGAACTGACTCAACCAGTCTACCAGATTCAAGTCGGTGTTGAAGAAGTCGGTGTTGTCCAACGGAAGATAAGCGGTGGTGATAGTCACGCCCCAGTTGAAGGTTCCGGCATCCGGCTTCATGTTTCCGTTGATGATTTCGAAGAAGGCAGTCATCGCACGCGGGTTGCGTGAAAGGAATACGATTTTGTCGCCTTTCTCTACGTTGAAGTTGACGTCGTTGAAGAGCACTACGCCCTCTTCCGTCTTCTTGCTCAGTCCCGATACTTCCAGGATTTGGTTGCCCGGTTCGCGTTCGGGGGTGAAGATGATACCCGGATACTTGCGTGAAGACGGTTTGATTTCTTCTACGTTCAGTTTCTCAAGCATCTTCTTACGGCTTGTGGTCTGCTTGCTCTTCGCTACGTTGGCGCTGAACCGGCGGATAAATTCTTCCAGTTCCTTCTTCTTCTCTTCAGCCTTTGCCTTCTGGTTCTGCTGCTGACGGAGAGCCAACTGGCTCGATTCGTACCAGAAACTGTAGTTACCGGCAAACATATTGATTTTTCCGTAGTCGATGTCTACCGTATGCGTACATACGGAGTCGAGGAAGTGACGGTCGTGGCTCACTACGAGCACGGTGTGTTCGAAGTTGGAAAGGTATTCTTCAAGCCAGGTCACTGTTTCCATATCGAGGTCATTGGTAGGCTCATCCAGTAGCAGGTTGTCCGGATTTCCGTACAAGGCTTGTGCCAACATCACACGTACCTTTTCCTTACCGCTCAACTCACCCATCAATGTATAATGCTTGTCTTCCTTAATGCCCAGTCCGCTCAACAGCATGGCCGCGTCACTCTCCGCGTTCCATCCGTCCAACTCGGCAAAACGTTCTTCCAGTTCGGAAACTTTCAGTCCGTCTTCGTCTGTAAAATCTTCTTTGGCATACAGCACTTCGCGTTGTTTCATTATGTCCCACAACACGGTATGCCCCATCATTACGGTATCCATTACGGTAAAGGCGTCCCACTTGAAGTGATCCTGGCTCAATACGGAGAGGCGTTCGCCGGGGCCCAGGGCAATCGTACCGGTAGTTGGATCCAAATCCCCGTAAATCGTGCGGAGGAATGTAGATTTTCCCGCACCGTTCGCACCGATAATACCATAGCAATTACCACTCGTAAACTTCAGGTTTACGTCATTAAACAACACTCTTTTACCAAACTGTACCGAAACATTCGAAACTGTAATCATCTTACCTTTTTCTATTTAACTTTTAACTTTTTCGCTTTGAAGCCGCAAAGGTAGGTATTTAAAATGAATTATGAGCTATCCGGTATGTGCCAATCTGACATAAAAGTGTTACCTTTGCAGCGTTTTTTGGCAAAACGGCCAACTTGGCAAAGTTTTTGCAGGCAGAATCAATGACATCCGGTCAGCCCGGCATGTTTACAGGCGGTATCTTATACGGATGACGCGTGTTTTTTAAACAGTAAATAGTAATAAGTAAAATAGTAAATACCAATATGGATCCGAAAGAAAAAAAAGTGAAGGAAGAAGAGATGAATGTGGAAGACATTCTGAATAATGGTGCGGAAGACCAACCGCAAAACGAACAGGCTGAAGACGCAGCGCCGCTGACGCACGAGGAAGAGCTTGAGCAGGAATTGGGAAAGGCTCAGGAGACTATCGAGGAGCAGAAGGATAAGTATCTGCGATTGTCCGCCGAGTTTGACAATTATCGCAAGCGCACTATAAAGGAGAAAGCGGAGCTGATTCTGAATGGTGGCGAAAAGAGCCTGAGCAGCATTCTTCCGGTAGTGGACGACTTCGAGCGTGCCATCAAGACGATGGAGACGGCAACGGATGTGAATGCCGTAAAGGAAGGCGTTGAGCTGATTTACAATAAGTTTCTGGCTGTACTGGCACAGAACGGCGTAAAGGTCATCGAGACGAAAGACCAGCCGCTCGATACGGATTATCATGAAGCCATCGCAGTGATTCCTGCTCCGTCGGAAGAACAGAAGGGCAAGATTCTGGATTGTGTGCAGACGGGTTATACATTGAACGACAAGGTGCTCCGTCACGCGAAGGTAGTTGTAGGGGAATAAGATTAATTTGTAATTGACAAAGAAGCATGGCAGAAAAAAGAGATTATTACGAAATACTGGAAGTGACGAAGACCGCCACAGTAGAAGAAATAAAGAAGGCATACCGCAAGAAGGCGATTCAGTATCACCCTGACAAGAATCCGGGGGATAAGGAAGCGGAAGAGAAGTTTAAAGAGGCAGCCGAGGCTTATGATGTATTGAGTAATCCGGACAAGCGTTCACGTTATGACCAGTTCGGTCATGCGGGCGTGAGCGGCGCGGCAGGCAATGGCGGGCCGTTCGGCGGTTTCGGTGGCGAAGGTATGTCGATGGATGACATTTTCTCTATGTTCGGCGATATCTTCGGCGGTCGTGGCGGTGGCTTCGGCGGCGGATTCAGCGGTTTTGGCGGATTCGGCGGCGGTGGCGGCGGTTCACAGCAGCGCCGGTATCGCGGAAGTGACCTTCGCGTCAAGGTGAAACTGACTCTGAAGGAGATTTCCGAAGGGGTGGAAAAGAAGTTTAAGCTCAAGAAATATGTGCCGTGCGACCAGTGTCATGGCTCTGGTGCCGAGGGCGATGGTGGTTCGGAGACTTGCCCTACTTGTAAGGGTAGCGGTTCGACGATTCGCAACCAGCAGACGATTCTAGGGACTATGCAGACGCGTGTCACTTGCTCTACTTGTAATGGTGAAGGTAAGATTATCAAGAACAAGTGCAAGAAGTGTGGTGGCGACGGAATCATTTACGGTGAAGAGGTGGTGACGGTGAAGATTCCTGCCGGAGTGGCAGAGGGTATGCAACTCTCTATGGGTGGCAAGGGTAATGCCGGAAAGCATAATGGCGTGGCAGGCGATTTGCTGATTCTCGTAGAGGAAGAACCGCATCCGGACTTGATTCGCGACGAGAATGACTTGATTTACAATCTGTTGTTGAGTTTCCCGACGGCTGCGCTGGGCGGTGCCGTGGAGATTCCGACGATTGACGGCAAGGTGAAGGTGAAGATTGATTCGGGTACTCAGCCGGGCAAGGTGCTCCGTCTACGCGGTAAGGGATTGCCGAACGTGAATGGATATGGAACGGGGGATTTGCTCGTGAATATCAGTATTTATGTGCCGGAAGCTCTTAACAAGGAGGAGAAGAGTACGCTCGAGAAGATGGAGAATTCGGACAACTTCAAGCCGAGCACGTCGGTGAAGGAGAAGATTTTCAAGAAGTTCAAGAGTTTCTTCGACTAAGACTTTGCTATATAAAAATAACACCAAATGCTCCATCCTGTTTCAAACATAGGGTGGAGCACTCTCAAAACCAGAGAAAAAGGCATTGAACAGTAAGCCAAAAGTGTTAAAAACCACTAAGGTACATCAATCAATCAATCAATCAATCAATACTCCATAATATATTTCGTATATTTGCAACATAATAAGGTTATTAACGTTATTATTATAAAGCAACATATCAAATACTAATTGTATAGAGTGCTTCAAGCACCTCTCTATTAAAAGTAAGGAGGATATAATTATGGGATCAGACTGAGTAATCAAATTAGAATTAGAAAATAACAAGCAATGTATATAAATATACATTGCTTTATTTATATTACAAACACAATCACAGATGAGATTTTTAAAAGAAAATTTATCGACAATATTTAACAGTACAGCCGGATTTGCTTCAATTATAGGAATTTTAATACTTGCATTTTCTGACACTACTAATGCCATTATTGCGCTATCATTTTTTTGCATATGTATATTAGTACTTCTTATGAGTATTATATGGGCTATTTATTCGTTTGTTAAACGTAGTAATGAAAACAATCATTTAAAAGTATCTGTTTTTACAAAGTTTGAAGCATTAGACAAAACACATAGTATATTCGAGACTTATAGAGTGATCCAATCCAAACGACTTGTCTTATCAGAAATAGACCAAAACTTCAAATGGTCAGGTTCTCAACTGCCTAAGGTATCATCAAGATTTCAAAAAGTCAAAGATGTCATAACAAATGAGCATGACTATGACAAAGCTATATTGACATTTGAAAAACCCTTATTATATAATGAAACAGGAGTCGTTCATTTTAGGGCAGAAACAGACGATTACGATGGAAAAGCTAAACCCTATTTAGATTATAAGGTTGAATCCTACATTAACATTATCCATTATCGTGTAATCCTAAAATATAAAGATGATTTTCAGCAACCAGCTAAAGTGCTAAAAAGACCGATAGATTGTAAAACACCAACAGAATATGAAGAAATCGGTAGCATTACATTCGATGAACGTGCAAAATGTTATGAATATTATTTAATCAATCCCGCACCTGGATATTTCTATAGAATACAATGGGAAAAGTAACCATCAACCAAAGCCGGATTTCTCCGGCTTTTATTATTTCACTTTTATTACTTTATTAGTATCCCGGATTCTGCGTCAGATTATCATTCATTACCCGTATCTTTTCAGGGATGGGGAATACAGTAGTATAGCCACTCTCCTCTTTGGGCAATTGCGGGCGGCTGCTATAAGCTCTTGTGAACTGCCCGAAGCGTATCAAGTCCTGGCGTCTCCAGCCTTCCCATGCCAGTTCAAGTTGGCGTTCGGCAAGAATATTTTCTAAGGTGGCGGAACGGGAAGAGGCGTTCACACGGCTACGTACTTCGTTCAGTTCATCATCGCCGCTTTCGCCGTTGCGTACTTTTGCTTCGCTTTTCATCAGTAAGGCATCGGCGTAGCGGAAGAGTACAATGTCGTTTTCCATCAATTTACCGTCTTTGGTGGCGGTAGGGTCTACTTCGTACTTTTTCATGCGTGCACCGGCTGTTTGTTCGTAGGGGGTGTCGGTGATATCGAGTTCTACTTTCCAAGGAAGATATTCAAGGACGGTGCCGTTGTCCAGTTTGATGATGTTGCCTTTGAGGTCGCGCACGATGCCGGCGAAGTAGCAGATATCGAAACGGGGGTCTTGTTCGGGTGTTTCGTAGCCGAAGGTTTCGAGGGCTTCAATCGTTGCACTGGGCCCGTTCTCGCCGCTTAGTCCGTAGGCCTTGGCGTGGTTATAGTGACGGGAGCGGAAGAGGTATTGCATTTGATTGGTGTACAGGGTTTTGTTCATCGGGATAGTGAAGATGTTCTCTACCGATGGTTCGTTGAATATGGAGAAGTTCGTTTCGTATTCCGGTTCCAGTTTGTAGCCAAGGGATTCCAGTTGGTCGCAGTAGTAGATGGTAGTCTCCCAGGCGTTGAGTTCGTTGCCGTCTACGGTGAATTTGATGTTCTTTCCGTCCGGACGCTGAGTGTCCGTCCAGTCGTTGTCGGTATAGATTTCGGCGTTCAGGGCTAGTTTGGCCAACAGGAAAGTGACCACGGGACGTGTGATACGACCGTAGTAAGGGCCGGATTGGTTACTGTGCGCGACACTTAACAAGGGGGCGGCTTCCTGCAATTCGCGAAATATAAATTCAAAGACGGTTTTGCGGTCGCTTTGGACGACGTCTTTCATGGCTACGGAAGAAGATTGCACCAAAGGGATGTGGGCAAATAAGTCCATCAGGTAATAATAATACATGGCACGCATGGCTTGCACTTCTGCACGGTAGGCGGGAAGTTCCGCGTCGGAGTGGGTTTCGCTGAATTTGTCTATTATTTCTAATGATTTGTTGCTTAGCATGACGACTTTGTAGAGGTATTCCCAAGTGGCTTGGATGGCATCGTTCTCGATGCCCCAGTCGTGGAGAAACAGACCTTGCCAAAAGCCACCATCGTACCAGTCACCGCCACGTGTGGGGATGATGGCTTCATCGGTGGTAAAGGTATTGAGGTCGTAGACTCCCCTACCCGTTCCTTGCAGTCCTTGGCTGTCGCTGTAACCGCCGATGTAAGTATAGAGCGAGGCTACGGCGTTGAGATATACGTCTGACAGTTTATTGTAAACGTCATCGGCGGGAAGTTTATCCTTTGGATTTTCTTCCAGAAATTTATCGCATGAAAAGAAAGTGGTGCATGCAATAAGGATAAGTCCTATATTTTTCAAATATTTTTTTATCATGTTGTCCTCTTTTAGAAGTTGATACTTAATCCTAGTATGTAGGTGCGGGCTAACGGGTAGCCGCGTTTGTCGTCCACGCCCAAGGTTGAGTTGACGGTGGAACTGTTAATCATCGGAGAGAGTCCCGAATAACCGGAGATAGTCGCCAGGTTGTTGACGGTGAATGCCAGACGCAGGGAACGGACATACTTTTTGAGTTTCTGCACTTTCTCTATGGGGACGTTCCAACCCAAGGTGACGTAGTCGAAGTTGACGTAATCCCCCTTTTCCAGCCAGTAGTCGGTGGCGGTCTGGTCTTTGATGTTCTGCTTCGGAGCTGCTTTCATGACATTATAGTCGGGGAAGATGTTCATATTCATATACGTCAAGGAAGTTCCATTGTAGATTTTATGCCCGAAAGCTCCGTTGATTTGGACGGAGAGGTCGAAGCGTTTGTAGCGGAAGCTGATATTGGAGCCCAGTATCGTTTTGGGGACGGCCTGTCCTGCCACGTAGCGGTCTTCACCGTCTTCGAGGCTGACACCGCCGCCGTTCAGGTCGGCGATGCCATAGGTGTATCCGCCGTTGCCGTCGGATTCCAGTCCGGTGCTGTGGGGAAGGTAGAAGACACCTAAGGGTTGCCCTACCATTTGGTAGACGATGTGGTTGTATCCGCCGTGGAAGCCGGCGCCGTCAAGACTGGCAAGGCTTTTGTATTCGGGGGCGGAAATCATTTCACCGTTGTACATACCGCTCAGGGAGAGCAGTTTGTTGCGTTGGAAAGTGATGTTGGCGTTGATGTTTAGTTCCATGTCCGGCGTTTTCAGAGGGGTGATGCCGATGGCGATTTCAGTACCCCAGTTGCGCATGGAGCCGATGTTGGCCAACAGGGTGTTGTAGGTGAATGGCGGTACGCTGACATTGTAGAGGTAGAGCATATCGGTGGTGCGGGAGTTGTAATAGTTGGCGGAGAGCAGCAGACGGTTACCGAACAGGGCGACGTCGATACCGGTATTGAAGGTATGTTTTACTTCCCATTTCAGGTCGGGGTTGGTATTCCGCAAGTCGCCCAGGGAGACGATGGCGGAGTTTCCTACGGGGACAACGCCGTTCGGTTTGACGAGGTTCAGGGTTGTGTAGGAGTCGATTCCGCTTTGGTTGCCTGCCAGACCGTAGCCGATACGAAATTTCAGGTTATCGACCATCGGGAGTTGTTTCATGAATTTCTCTTCACTGATTACCCAGGCGGCGGATGCGGAAGGGAAAAATCCCCATTTATGATTAAAGCCGAATTTTGAGGATGCGTCCGTGCGGGCGTTCAAAGTCAAGATGTAGCGGTCGGCGTAGGTGTAGTTGAAGCGTCCCATGAAGGATGCAAGGCGGGGCTGCTCGTAGTAGGAGTTCGTGCCTTCCCACAGGCGGAGCGCTCCTGCTTGCAGGTTGTTGTAGCCGAATTTGTCGGTGCTGAAGTTGGTCACTGTGGTGTAGTATCCGGTGTAAGTTTCTTTCTGGACTTCGGCAAGGGCGAGTGCGTCGAAGAAGTGTTTTCTCCAGTTCTTCTTGTAGGTCAGCATCATGTTGCCTAGCAGGGATTCACGTTTTTTCGTTCCTTTGTAGGCTTGGCCGTTTGCCCATACGGACGTGGGGAGGTATTGGGAGTTTTCGACGATGTTGTAGGTATAGGCACCGAACAGTGTGAGTTTCAGTTCTTTCATCAGGTTGAATGTCAGTCGGGCGTGGGTGCTGATATGTGAGGTGGCATCGTCGTCCTGCACTTCCATCCATGCCAGCGGATTGGTGATTTGGCTGGCGGTGGTGATGCCGTCCCAAGAGTTGGTGACGGGGTCTTTGTGGTTGGGGTATGTGGGGTTGAAGGTGGCGGCGGAGTAGAATGTTTTCTGATAATCTACGAGGTTATGGTTCTTGAGGATAGAACCGAACATTCCCAGTTCGCAGTCCAGAAAACCGTCGAACATCTTTTGGTTCATGTTCATGTTGGAGGTGAAGTTCTTCATGTCCTCGTTCAGTATGACTCCCTGACGATCCATGAAACCGAGGGAGACACGGTAGTTGGATTCACTAGAACCGCCGTAGAAGGCAATGTGGTGATTCTGCTGTAAGCCGGTTTGTTCTATTTCTTTCTGGAAGTTGGTGTTGTTTCCTTTGTCGAGGATGGAGATGCCACGTTCTGAAGCTACCTGGCGGAATTCGTTGCCGGAGAGCATTTTCAGGTTTTTGTAGACGGTGGAGATGCCGAAGCTGCCATTGTAGGCGACTTGCGTCCGGCCTTGCCTTCCTTTTTTCGTGGTGACTTCTATCACACCGGACGCACCGCGTGAACCGTATTGGGCGGTTTCGGAAGCGTCTTTCAGAATGGTGAAGCTCTCGATGTCGGTGGGGTAAATAGAGGTCAGCATACTAAGGTCGCCGAATACTCCGTCAACGATAATCAGCGGGTCGTTGCCACTGGTCAGAGAGGTGGTTCCCCGGAGACGGACAGCATCGAGGGCGGCAGGGCCGTTACTTCCCCGCTGAATGGTAAGACCGGGGACACGACCGCGAATGGCTTCCAAAGGATTCGTTATCTGGTCTTTGTTCATCTGCCTTTCCGTGATTTTCTCTACGGAGCCGGAGATAGTTTTCAGACTTCCGGTGGCATATCCTACCGTGATTAAGGAATCTATGGGAACTGTCAGGGGAATCTTCTGCGCAAACAGGCTGCCACAAGAGGTTATCAGAAGAAGACTGAGAAAAATTAGTTTACCGTGTCGTCGTACCATAATAATTAGTTTTTAAGGTAATGTTACAATAGTGTCTACTCCAAGCTGTTGATTCTATTCAAATCTCTTCCTTCCGGAAGGAATTTGAGATACTTTCGTTTTTAAAGCAGACTTCTGATATAAATATAACAAAAAAAGAGAGAATCTGGTTGAGTAGATTCCCTCTTTTTTTTAATCCGTGTCCGAATATCTATTTCACAATTATCTCGTCAGTAAATATCCATCCGCCGAACTCTTTTCCGGCCTTTGCCTGATAGCGCACATATCTTCCTTGTGCGTTTCCTTCCCAAGAAATGTCCGTAAATTTAATGGGGACTTCTTTGGTTACTTCAAAGGTCTGATGTTTCAGTTCCGTGAAGTTGATTCCGTCATCGGAGACAGAAATGGTGACAGATGCGGGAAGGAATACTTCCGCTCCCACCACCTGCATGAAAGCTGCTGTAACGGAGTGGATGGTAGTCGCGGCTTCGAGGTCAACCGTCACGTCCAGACGGTCGCCGTTGATAAAGCCCTGCCAGCGGCCGTCACCATATGTCCAGTCTCCACGTATGCCGTCCGTCAGGGCGGTGTTTCCACCGGCGGTATAATGAGAGCTGTACGGAGAGTTGTAAATCACCTTTTTGCCTAAAGCAAGGTGGTCGACGGGACGGGTGGATTCGGGACGGCTGCCTATCTCGTTTTTCAAATCGAAAGTGTGGTAACCTTTTGACTGCAAGTCCGTCACCGCTTTCAAGGCACGGGCATGGAAGTCTGTCCACGACTTGCGTTCGGGAACCGACCAGGCTATTTCCGCCAACGCCAATGCACGAGGATACATCATATATTCCATGTGTTCCGGAGTCGGGATATATTCAGCCCACAGGTTAGCCTGCACGCCATACACCAGTTCCGCCTGTTCTGCCGACAATGATTTGGCAACGGGATTGTAGGAGTAGACTTTCTTCAAGGGCAGGTATCCGCCAATAGCTTCCGGCTGAGAATACGGGGCGTCCTGATAACTGTCCAGATAGCAGAATGCGCCGGGGGTCATAATGGCCTGATGACCGGAAGTGACGGCAGCGATGCCACCCTCTTCCCCACGCCATGACATGACTGTCGCATTAGGAGCCAGACCGCCTTTCAATATCTCGTCCCAACCGAGCAGACGACGGCCACGGGCGTTCAGAAACTTTTCTATCCGGTGAATCAAGTAGCTTTGCAGTTCGTCTACGTGAGAGAGGTGCTCGTCCTTCATTCTCTTTTGGCATTTCGGGCAGGTTTTCCATGCTGCCATACCGGCTTCGTCACCGCCGACGTGGATATATTCCGACGGGAAAAGCTCCATTACTTCGGTCAGTACATTTTCGAGGAAGGTGAATGTCTCTTCGTTTCCGACACAGAAATCCGCGTTCTTATATGGTTCGCCCGTACAGGAAAGTTGCGGATAGGCTGCCAATACTTCTTCCGAGTGGGCAGGCATTTCAATCTCCGGAATAACCGTAATAAAATGCTGACGGGCATATTCCACGATTTCACGGATATCATCCTGGGTATAGAAACCGCCGGAAGCTCCGGGTTCGTCGAAACGGACGTATTTGCGGTCGCCGTTCCACCATTTCTTCCAGTTGGCATCGGTACGCCAGGCGGCAAAATCTGTCAGCCGGGGGTATTTCTTGATTTCAATGCGCCAACCTGCCGCGTCCGTAAGGTGCAGGTGCAGGCGGTTGATTTTATAGTATGCCAGTGCGTCTATCTGCTTTTTCACAAAGTCTTTGGAGAGGAAATGGCGGGACACGTCCAACATCAATCCGCGATAGGCGAAACGGGGGGTATCCTGCACTTCAACGGCAGGAACAGTAATACTTTCACCCGAAGCCGCCGACAATTGCAGGAGTGTCTGAATCCCGTAAAACAGTCCGGCTCCCGAAGTTGCCTGTATCAGGACTCGGGACGGTGTGACGGACAGCGTATAACTTTCAGGAGTAGGCAACTGTCCGCTCTTTTCCGTTATCAATAGAGAAAGTACATTCTGCGTATCTTTCTTTTTCCCTTTCTTGAGATGAACCGGCAATGCTTGCAGACAATTCTCAAGAAGCTGCGCTTCTCCACCTTGTAAATTTGTATAAAGTTTTGTTTTCTCCGAGAGTAAAAAAGAGCCCGTCCCCTGCTCCATTTTCAACGGGACAGGAATGACGGACTGTGCTTTGAGGGAATGTGCGGTCAAGCACATTCCCAATACCCATAAGAAAAGACAAACTTTAGCGTATCTCTTTCTTATATTCATTAATCTATCGTGATTTCGTCTACAAACAAGAATGCCGGACTATCTTTGCCACCATGCCATGCCGGTATTTTACTTTCAGACAGGGCAACCACTTTCACGTATTGAGTTTTCACCGGGCTGAATGACAGTTTATGTTCGTAGATACCATTCTTATCGCTTTCTTTCATAGCAGGATATTCCTCGGAAGCGACTTTGGTAAAGTTCTTGCCATCGTCTGAAACTTCTACGGAAAGTCCTCTCGCGTCAAACACCCAGTCGCCCTTCTCCACGCAAGTAGAAATAGCAACGCTCGAAATCTCGGTGGGCTGCTGAAGGTCGATAGTCATATCCATATCGTTCTTGTAGAATGCAATCCAACGTCCGGTCTTGTAGTTGCCGTTTCCTTTCAAGCCGTCTACCAGTGTAGATTCACCCTTGAACATGTATTGCTTATTGACAGGTTGGTTGGCTACAATCGGCTTCATGCTGGACTTGCTGAAATTAACCTTTTCAGAAACCACACGGCTGTTTCCGGTAGGACGGACAGCAATGGCAGAGAAAGTTACGTTTTCCTTGATTTTCAGCGGGCTTTCATAAAGCGGAGAAGCAGCGGTAGGTTCCGTGCCGTCAAGTGTGTAATGGATAGGCGCACCGTCAATGGTTGACAAGGTGATATCCAGCGTACCGTCTGCCGGGTTCGGAGTGTATTCGGCAGTTACGTTGAATACGTGTTTTGCGTAATTGTATCCTTCGGCATCGTACCACTTAATCAGGCGCGGCAGACGGGACAGGAAGTCTTCATAATTCTTCTTGTCGGGAGCCGACCACTGGATTTCGGACAAGGCAGCCCAACGGGGCAATACCATATACTGGGCATGAGAGAATGTAGGAATGTATTCAGTCCAGAGGTTAGCCTGCACGCCTTTGATATATTTCTGTTCTTCGGGAGTGAGGGAAGCCGGCATCGGCTCGTAGCTGTACACTCTTTCAAGAGGCAGGTAACCGCCAATACCGAGAGGTTCGTTCTCCGTGTCTTTTGTCTGGTAGTAGTCGAAATACAAGTAAGTGTTCGGTGTCATGATAACATCATGTTTCTGCTTGGCTGCTTCGATACCGCCCTTTTCACCACGCCATGACATGACAGTCGCGTTCGGTGCAAGCCCGCCTTCGAGGATTTCATCCCAACCGATAATCTGACGTCCGTGGTCGTTGAGGAATTTTTCGATATGGTTGATAACGAAGCTCTGCAAACGTTCTTCCTTGCTATGCTTATCATCCGATTTCAATCCCAGCGCCTTGATACGTGCCTGGCATTTCGGACATTTCTCCCAACGTACTTTCGGACATTCGTCACCACCTACATGGATATATTCCGACGGGAAGATTTCAATCAGTTCGGCATATACGTCTTCGAGGAATTTCAATACCTGGTCGTTTCCGGCACAGAGCACGTCTTCGGATACACCCCATTGTCTCCATACTTCGTACGGGCCACCTGTACATCCGAGTTCCGGATAAGCGGCAAGAGCAGCCTGCATATGTCCCGGCAGGTCGATTTCGGGGATAACCGTGATATAACGTTCAGCAGCATAAGCTACTATGTCTTTCGCCTGTTCCTGAGTGTAGAAACCGCCGTAAGGTTTGCCGTCATATTCGCCGGAGTTGCGTCCGATGACTGTCTCCGTTCTCTTGGAACCGATTTCCGTCAGTTTCGGGTATTTCTTGATTTCCAGACGCCAGCCCTGGTCTTCAGTAATATGCCAGTGGAAACGGTTCATATTGTGCAAAGCCATCATGTCGATATAGGTCTTCACTTCGTCTACGGTAAAGAAATGGCGGCTAGTGTCGAAGTGCGCGCCACGATAAGAGAAACGGGGAGCATCCTTTATCTCTACTGCCGGCAATGCGATATCCGCACCCACTGCAACGGGCAAGGATTTGCGCAAAGACTGGATTCCATAGAATACTCCGGCTTCCGTCGGGCCGGTGATAGTGATTCCGTCACCCGCTACTTTCAACTGGTAGGACTCGGGATTTTCGGCTTCCGCTCCCAATGCCAGCACAATGGCGTTCTTACCTTCTGTTCCGGCTTCGATGGCAAAGTCTTTTCCGGTAGCTGTTTTCAAGTAGTCGGCAAGAAATTTTGCGTTGCGTTGCATCTTTTCGTTACCTTCCGGATAAAGGATTTTCACTCCGCTCTTCAGGATGAAGGGACTTCCCTGAGCTGTAACGATTTCCTGCGGCAAAGGAATGATTTGGTAATCAGCTTCCTGTTGCGCGGATTGGCACGAAGCAAAAAGTCCCGCCACTGCCAGGCATCCGGTTAGTTTTAAGAATTGTTTCATAAACTAAAAATTAAGTGTTAAGTTACTAATAGATATTTAATTATAGGTTTCACGAATATGTTTGAGTCCCAAAGGCAATTCTTCTCCTTTCTTGATGTCGGGAGAAGTGATGATGACCGTTTTACGCTCTCCGGGCAAAAGGTCGAAGAAGTTGTCGCTGAAACGGGCGCCCTGCAAAGGTATTTCGATAAAGACGTCTTTTGCCAGGGCAGGAGAAAGAAGTGTCAGTTCGCATTTGCCGTCTGTCTGCTTCATCTTATAGGTGATGGTCGTCTCGGGCAGGAGCAGGTCTTTGGTCTTTTCAAAGAAGTAGACTGTTTCGGCTACTGTATGACCGGATTTGTCTTTCAAGGTCAGTTGCATGAAGCTACTGCGCAGGTCGTCCGTAAGCGGGCGCTTTGCCGGAAAGAACAAAGTGGTGAGCGGAGTGCGGTATACACATTGGGAAGTGTTGGCAGGAAGAGACAAAGAAGGAAGGACAACCGTTTTTCCGGCTTTCTTTCCCGCAAAGTTCGTCAGTTTCATTTCCAACGTCAGTTTCTCCCGGGTGTCAAGATGGTCGGAAAGCAAGTAAACACACAAGTTGTCACCTTCCAGCAAAGGATTGATATGAACGGGGGCAAATGCACGCTTTGCCTGATAATGCAGGGCTTTCCAATTACCGTAGTAGTCGATACCCGACCATGACACTACCGGCCAACTGTCGTTCAATTGCCAGTATAATGTACCCATACAATAGGGACGGTTGCGACGGTGCGCTTCCAGGCCGTGGCGCATTCCATGTCCCTGCAATACAAGTCCGACATATACGAAGTCCTCGAATTTCTCGGGTACGATATAATCGCGTTCCATATAAGTACGAATCAAGTCATTGCCGATGCTGCTCTTTTGATGGGCGTTCATCACTTCCGATTCGATTTGATAATCTTCTGGAGATGCGAATGTGGCAATGGTTTTCATTTCGGGGAAAGACTGGAAACCGAATTCGCTCATAAAACGCGGCAAATCGGCATCCAATGATTCAAAAGTTTTCTTTCCGTACCAGACGCCCCAATTGTGGCTATCCCCTATTCCCCATGATTCGGGACGTCCCCAGTTGGCAAGATAGGGGGAACTGTGGATGTAGAAGCGGTCTGCGTCGAGTTCCTTCACTTTGGCGGGAAGTAACTCGCGGAAGAGTTTGTCGTAGCCGGTCATCATTTCCTGATAGATTTCCGGGGTATATTTCTTTTGATATCCCCAGTATTTCAAGGCTTCGAGTATTTCGTTGTTTCCGCACCACATGGCTAGCGAAGGGTGGTTGCGGAGACGGCGGATGTTGTAGCAGGCTTCCTCCTCTACCCTTTTCAAGAAGGTGGGGTCGGACGGATAAGGGGTGCAGGCAAACATAAAGTCCTGCCATACCAGTATTCCGTTCTCGTCTGCCAGATTGTAGAAACGGTCGTCTTCATAGGTTCCGCCACCCCATACGCGGATGACGTTCATGTTCGCTTCCTTAATGTCGCGGAACAATGTCTGATAGCGTTCGGTAGTCACATTCGTCAGTAGAGCGTCCTGAGGTATGTAGTTGGCTCCCTTGGCAAACATCGGGATACCGTTCACTTCAAAATAGAAGGATTCTCCATCCGCGTCCTTTTCGTTCACCAGGCGGACGGTGCGGAGTCCGATTCTGTGGGATTGTTCAGCTACGATGTTGCCTTGAGCGATAACTTGGGCGGAGAATTCGTATAAGGTCGGCGCTCCCCAGCCATTCGGCATCCAGCGTACCGGTGAGACAACTTCCGTAGGGATACAGATGTGGTTGATTCCGGGTTGCAGGGTGACGTTTTGGGTGATGGCGGATTCCTGTTCCCCTTCGAGCGAGGTTTTTATTTTTATTTCTGCTTGAAGCGGATGGGGAAGTATGTTGTTTATTTCCAGTTCGTTGGACAGCTTGGCTACCTGGTCAGTCAGTGATAGTTGCTTCACATGGTAGTCGCTGATGGAAGCGGCATCGTAGAAGCGGATGGTTACCGGACGCCAGATGCCGCTGGTCACCATGCGGATACCCCAGTCCCAGCCGTAGCTGTAAGGGGCTTTGCGGGAGAATACACTCAGGTGTTTCTCGTGATGGTCGTTGTCGGCGGGATAGTTGAATCCGTTGGAAGCGTATTGGGGCAATGTCTGCCGAATGGGCGAATGAAAATATATGTGAAGGAGATTTTCTCCGGAACGAAGATATTGTTTGACGGGGATTGTGTAGCCGACGAACATATTGTCGGCTTTTAACAGCAATGCTCCGTTGAGGTAGACATCGGCGTAGGTATCGAGCCCTTCAAAGGTGAGTTGGGCGTCATCACGTTTCAGTTGGTCGGCGGTGATTGTAAAAGCCGTCCTGTATTCCCAGTCTTCATTTTCGACCCATTGGATTTTCTGTTCGTTGGTACCGTAGAAGGGATTGGGAATGAGGTTGTGATGGATAAGGTCTTGATGTACCGTGCCGGGGACTACGGCTGTGCGCCATACCTCTGTCCCCACTTGGGAAAACTCCCAGCCTGTGTGCAAAGTTAGAACTTCTGAATTGTCATTGCTCTGGGCATAGGCCATGCTGCAACAGCAGAGTAATCCACACGCTATCTGAGCTTTTTTTCCGGTTAAATTAATCATCATAGTGGGGGCATTAGATATTAACGGTGTCAAAGATATTATTTTTCCATCAATTTTCCCTGATAATTTAACAAAATATAGATTACAAGCGGCATTGTTTTTATTATTCCACTGTTATCCTGATTATTTCGGGTGTGCGGATACCCGGCTTCAATTCTCCGTTTATGTTGTAATAAGTCTTATCCCATCCCACCAATGCTGCTCCGGCACGGGCTGTTTGCGGGGTACGGGCTACTTCCTGCCATGTGTTTTGGCTGATGTCATATATTAATATCCGGTCATTGAATTTGTACCATTCGGCAGGATGGAGAAGATAGTCCTTCTGGGGGTGTCGGAGAGCCGCAAGGAAGATATCTTTATTCACCCCGCCTGTACAGAGAATCAGGTTTTCATTGATGGCGATAGCAGTTCCGCCACCTAAGGAGATGGTTTCACCGTCATTTCCTGTCGGGGTGGCTATGGGAATCCATTGGCGGGACAGGGACGAGTAGCAATAACCGTTGGTGGAAAGTGTTGCCGGTTTGTCATCAGTAGAAGCGGCGAATCCGCCCCATAGGAAGATACGGGCTTCACCGTCTTTAAGCTGTCCGGCACAGACAGCTTGCGTCCGTGCATCTCCGGGAAAATCCGGTAACTCCTGCCAACCAGTCTCAAGCCTGTCCAAGTCGAGGCAAAGGAATGAGTTGGAAGGTTTGCCGTTTCTGTTACCACCTGCAACGAACAGTTGCCCGCCTATCAACGTGCCGCACATATTATCCAACGCATAAGGCAAAGCAGGAAGAGTTTCTATTACGACTTTCCCTTGTTTTGCCGCCTTCGGATTTCTCCCCCAACTGATTTTATAGACAGACGTCAGCGCATCTTTTCCATCGGTTCCCCCTATGCAGATGATACCATCCGGACAAGACACGGAAACTCCGTAAGCGGAAGCGACAGGCAACTCTCCCACCTTACGCCAGGCAAGTACCGTATCGGTATTTATCGTTGCCGCATAAATCCCCCGATAGAATTTCTTCTTTCCGCCATCGCTGGCAGGAACACCGGGAAAATTACAACCACCCGCCATCAGCAGGTTACCGCTCAGGATTCCTGAGTAGCAGGCGGAAACGCCAAGTTTGAAGCCTTTCTCCGATTGGGGGAATCCTTCCATTTTCTGCAAGTGAATATCCGTAATGAACCGCTCGGATGCTTCCGCACGGAAGGTCGAAGCCGGCAGGCCTGCTTCATTCACCAGATTTGCGCGTGTGAAAGGCTGCCAACCGTAGCGGACATATCGCGGATGCTTTACTTGTTCGCTATATACTTTTATCTGACCGTCTATTATCTCGGCAACGGCAGGATAATAAATACCGTCCGTCTCGGCGACCTCAAACGTACGCAAAGGACGACCGTCCGCACTCTTTAAGCCTTTGCCGTAATTGAAAGTCACATATACGGCATTTTCACGAAAATCGGCTTGCTGAAATAACGGGCCGGATGGCAGTATATGGCTCATGCCATACGTTTTATTCAAGGCCCAACGGGCGAGACGTTCGCCAATCGGTTTCTTATTTCTAGGGTGTACGTCTAATGAGTCGCCATTATCACTCGACACCGCCATACCTGTATTCGGTATTTCGTTCATCATCCTGCGCTGGCTGTCACGGAACCACGGCCAGGAAGGACGGGCTATACTGGAGAGCTGAACGTAGTAGAACGGCAGTTCCTCATTCTCCCAGTTCTTACGCCAACTGCTTATCAAGAGTTTGAAGAGTTTCTCGTGGGCTTCGTAATTATGGGCGTTCGATTCTCCCTGATACCAAATCACACCTTTGACCGGATATTGCGCCAACGGACGAATCCCCGACTCATACAAATAACAAGGTTCGTAAGGGTGGCGTTGGTATTTCTCTTTCGACTGTTTGATGTTTAATGCAGCACGTCCGCGTACCCAGTCTTGTATAAAATCATTGTGTGTCCAGTCTTTCAATATAGCCGGGAAGTGATATTCCAACGTATTCCGGTCTATCCATGATTCAGTAGGCGAACCGCCGATTGCATTGCATATCAGCCCTACCGGAACTTTCAAGCTATCCCGCAACATCCGGCCGAAATAAGATGCTACCGCCGAGAAACGGGCGGCATTGTCGGGAGTACAGGTTTGCCATTCCGTGTCTTTATAATACTGAAGATGATTCAGGGAGTCGAGGACGGAAGCGTCCCATTGCACCGCGTCCGTACGCCAACGGGCTTTCATGTCATACAAGCGCAACTGTTCGTCGGCAGCTTGAGGAATGTCTTTCTTTCCGGTAGTGGTTTGGCTCAACATAAATTCCATATTCGACTGTCCGGAGCATAGCCAGACTTCTCCTGCCAGGACGTTGGTGTACTTCAAGATTCTTTTTTGAGTGGAGACTGCCAACGTATAAGGGCCGCCTGCTTTCAACGGTGATAATCTCACCGACCATTTCCCGTCCAGTGCAGTTTTTGTAATCCACTGCTGACGGTCTATGCTGACTGTTACTTGCTCTCCTGCATTGGCTGTTCCCTGTATCAGTAAAGGGGTATCACGTTGGAGAACCATATTATCCGTATAAAGCGGGGATAATTTCAAGCCGCCATAATCTCCGGTGATAGCCGAATAAACAGTTTTTGCCATGATGGCTGCCCCTTCGGCAGTAGGATGAACGGCATCCGGCAGCAAGAAAGGATATGGATAGAGCGGTTCGTGAAAGTCTATTAACTGCACACCGGCATAACGCGCTACTGTTTCGATAGCTGTCTGTATCTCGCCGTGCCAGTCACGGGTGCCCGACTGGAAACGCGGATGCCGGTCGGCAATCGGGGTCATTCGCGCTATGATAATCCGTGCGCCGGGATTGGCTTTGCGGAAGGTATCAATCAGGTTCAGATAATCTTTCACAAAAAAGTCACGGTAATTGGGCCAGTTGCGAGGGTCGGTATCATTGATTCCCAAATGAATGACAACAATGTCTCCTGCAAAATCCAATGCTTTCTGATATTCTTCCTGCCGGGTATAGGGACGGTGTCCTTGATTGAGCAGGGTGGCGCCGGGCTTTCCGAAGTTTCCGACTTCATAACGGTTGCCTAACATTTTTTGCAACTGCACGGGATAAGACTGCACCAAACGGTCGGATAATCCGGTTCCGTAGGTGATACTGTTTCCTACACAGGCTACTTTTATCCGTTGTTGCTGAGCGGACGAAATAGTCCAACATACAAACAGACAGACAGATAGAATCAGAATCTTTTTCATGTATTTCCTCCCCTTTTTAACGTCAATTCAATATAATCAATCTCCGCATGGCTTCCCCTCCTTCCAGAAGGAGAAGAAGCACAGCCTATGATTTATATCGAGCTCCTTTTGATTTATTTCTTTGGTTTTTATTTCTTTCCGATATAAGGTTTTACAATCTCTACCCATTTCAAATACCCTTTTCCTAAAAGATGCAGACCGTCATTCGTGTATGCAGTGTTCATTTTTCCGGTTTCTTTATCTACAAAATGGGAGTACAAGTCTATATATGCCGCTCCTTCCTTCTCTGCCAGACGGACTAATCCTTTATTAATTTCCGGAACAACCTGCCAACGGGAAGTATGCCCCTTGAACATATTATAATGGTCGGTCACGGGGAGAACGCTTTGCAGATAAAGCTTTGTTTTCGGTGAATCCGTCTTTATCTTCCGGACAATCATCCCGATACGGGACACAATGGTATCGGCAGGAGTTCCACGACTCACATCATTAATGCCAATCAGAAGAAATATTTTTGCAGGTTTTCCTTTCAGGACAGCATCCAGACGGTCATACACTCCCATACAGATATCACCGCTGATTCCGCGGTTCTTGACGTGCTTATTATTAAACAGTTCCGACCATTCGGCACCGTTCGTAATACTATTCCCCAAGAAAATAATGTCATCAGAAGTCACGGGCAGCTCTTCAAACAATGTGGCACGCTGATAATAAAATGTAGAATATTTACGTTCTTGCGCACGGCATACTAATGCCAAAGACAATATGACCACTAGAAAAAAGAACTTCCTACAGGCTATTCCTTTTATTGGCTCATTGACATATCCGTTTTGCATCATAGTACATCCGTCTTTTATTATAGCATATCCGTTTTTCATTATAGCATATTTCTTTTTCATTATAGCATATCTGTTTTTCATTATAGCATATTCTTATTAGCTCATGGCATATCCATAAAAGTCTTTCCCTCTATGATTGGCTATTTCAATGTTTTGTCCGGTGAATACACAAGTCCTTCTAACGCTTTCTGTCCGTCAGGAGTAACAAAAACAGCGGTAAACATCCATTTCACCAACCGGACTTCGGGAGAAGTGAACTTTCCTACCGGCAATTTCATAAATACTTTATTCCATCCTTTTTGCAGACGGACTTCCAAAGGGGGACGCACTACACAGTTCTCGTTACCCAAAGTGATTTCATTACTTTTAGTCCGGTGGGTGGCTGTCCATACGGGCGGCAACACTTCCTGTTCATTTATCCAAATGCGGCTTTCTTTATAATCCCATTTTCCCTGTAAAGGGGGAAGGTCGGCTTCCGAACGGCTGTAATTCTGGAATTCCACCCACAGGCCGGCTGTCTGTTCTTTCGGTGAATAGACATAGGTGTAAGCATAGGCTGTATGGTTCTCTTCCGGTTCTTTATAGAATCCGGGAACAAGCATACCCCATACATGGCGCAAGTAAATGCCGGCACCAATGGCGGGACGTACATTGTATGTCTTTCCTTCATAAGTGTAACTATCCTGCAAGGATTCTTCCGGCGGGAAAGTCTTTGTCAAATCTCCCCCATTCGGAAATGCGTCCGTAATATTCCATTTCACATTTGTCTGACGGACATACGCAAACGGATAACCGGCAAAGGTGTGTTCCTTATGCCACAACAGACGACGTTCAAAATCAGCAAAATTCTTGAATAGCTCCGACTGTCCGTCAGTAGGAAGTATTGTGCCGTTCTTGTCAAAATATTCAGTTCCGCCACCTTTCCAGGCACGTTCTGCCACAGCCAGCATATTGGGATAAAAATTATTTTCGATAATCATATCCCATTCGGAATCAATCAGCCTGTCGTTCCAGATAGCCAGAATCGTTCCTGCCAGGTCGTCGCTTCCCTGTTCCTTATTATATATACGGCTGTTGTACAATGCGACAATATCACCGAATGTATCAAAATGGTTCAGATAATGAAAACGTGAATCAATGGCGGGAATACCTTCCTGCGCTTTCCCGCGGTAGCTCCAGAGCTGGGTCATATCAATTTCTCCGGGTTTATAATGCCAGCCCGGATTCCATGAGATTACTTTCTTGCCTTTGGAACGTACATAGGACACCATTTCTGGTACGAAACGGGGGTTGGTAAACTGCACTTCATCCGTGCCGATATGCAAATAAGGCACGTCAAACGTTTCGCACACTTCGTCCAGCAGAAGTTTCAGGATTTTCATTCCTTCGGGACTTTGCATGTCGTGACGGAAGGTGCGTATAAAGGCTGCACTGTGTCCGGGCATATCAATTTCTGGAATCAACGTCATGTGATGCGCCTTACAGAAAGCGACCAGTTCTTTGGCTTCTTCCAGCGTGTAATATTTACCGGGCATGCGGGTGGTGTTCGCGCTATCATTAAGCATCGGGAAAATCTTGCTTTCCAGTCGCCAGGACTGATTCTCGGTCAGATGCCAGTGGAAGACGTTGATTTTGAATTTTGCGAGTACGGCGATTTCACGTTTGAGTTCTTCCAATGAAATGTAACTCCGCCCTACGTCCTGCATGAATCCGCGGACACGGAAAGCAGGCCAGTCAATGATTTCAGCTCCTTGAATCTGTGTTTTTGAGTTCTTTTTCTCTGCCAGTTGCCTTAAAGTCTGCATAGCCCAATAAACGCCCCGTTCGGTCACAGCCTCAACGGTTATCCGTTTCCTGGTTACATTCAGGCGGTAAGCCTCATCCCGGTTCATCGGTATTTCAGGTAGAGAAGGCAGTAGTTTCACCTCGATGACGGCAGTTGCCTTTGGTGAGACTATTCCACCCATTTCTGCGATAAAGGCTTCCCACTCCTGTTGAAGCACAGGAGTGGAAAGCATCACCTTATTCACTTGAAAGTTTATATGAGAGGGGGTAAACTTTTGTGGCTGGGGGAGCAGGTGGTAATCACCTGCTTTTGCCACTGAAAGTGTGTATAAGTTAATTGTAAAATATATGAATAGTATTAATTTGTTTTTCATGATTACAGGTCGAGTGTGTCTCTATTTTATTATATCCTTTAACGGGACAGCCTGGAAAGTCATGTGGGCTACACTACTCTCATACAGTATGCCGACTGTCTCCTTATCAATCATAGTCAGACAAGAATATCCCCATCCTTCACCTTCATCGAGCATCACCTGATGTTCGGGCAACCATGTGACACCGCCATCCAGACTTGCTTTGATGGTGATATGATGGCGGCCTTTCACCGTATTCGGGTTGGAGAATAAAAGAATATCCTTGTTTAGTGCATTGTCTTTGGCTTTTACGCTAATCAGGCTTGCCATACATACCGGCTCCTGCAATGCTTTGCGCGAAGAAGGGTGTTCTGTCCACGTCTTGCCCAAATCCTTGGTGGTAGCAACAGCACGGCTGCCGCCACGATTATCCCTCATGTTCAGCATCAATACGCCCGGCTCTACTTCCGCCACTTGTGCTTCAGTCGTATTTGTACGTGCGTAGTTATGTATTTTCCATGTTTCGCCACGGTCTTTGCTATACATGATTCCCGCATTCGGAACACGGGTAGAGTCGATAAACTGAATCGGGAATACCAGTGTGCCGTCCTGCATTGTGATACCACGTCCCGGCCCTTGCAGAAG
The DNA here is from genome assembly GCF_040918965.1 of Bacteroides sp. RTP21281st1_H5_RTP21281_210402. Taxonomy (NCBI): domain Bacteria; kingdom Pseudomonadati; phylum Bacteroidota; class Bacteroidia; order Bacteroidales; family Bacteroidaceae; genus Bacteroides; species Bacteroides sp. RTP21281st1_H5_RTP21281_210402. The sequence continues at coordinate 187,009 of NZ_JBCOWR010000001.1, forward strand.
AAAATACCAGGAAGGGTCTTTCACCTGTTCTGTGATATTGATAGGCTTTGACCACGTTTTACCGTCGTCCGTACTCTTTGACAGCACCAACTGGGCCGTATGATTCATATCCATTCCCGGATAAGAGCTCCACCAGGCACGCTGATTACCCATCCCATGTGTCCAGGCTGCTACCACCCATGCCGTATTGGTCTTGGTATCCACCAGAATAGAAGGGTCACCAACACCGTTCTGAGCAGCAGGTAAATCGCCGGTCTCACCGAAAGCCAGAGGCAAACGCATTTTCTCCCATGTTTTACCACCGTCTATGCTGCGGCTCAGACCAACATCTACATGCTCCTGCAAATCGACACTACTATTGTAACGTACATCATATACTCCCAGCAAAGTTCCCTTGTTGGTAGTTGCCAGTCCCGGAATACGGAAAGCAGCCGAGCCGTCGTCACCGGCATGGCGCACGCCTACTCCTACCCTATGAGCTATATTTTCCGGTGAAACCGTATGCATAAGGGCGGCTTTACCATCTACTTTCACAGTAGCAATCTTAGCCGAAACCTTATCCAGCAAAGAAGCATCCGGCTTCATCTGCAAACTAATCCAAAAATAGTTGATTCCGGGGAAAAGCTTCTGATTGGCTTTCAAGGTAACTTTCTGTTTCGGATTGTCCACTTGCGACTTATTAATCGAATAAGAAGGATTGGCCGCCAATGTCTTTCCCGGCGTATAACTGGAAACATAGGACACAGGAGCAAAAAGATTCTTGCCATAGTTCTGACGGGCTTCCGTACCACTATAATATAACTTGACGGATTTTATGTCTGACAAATTCACATCTTTGCCGAAATTTAAAACCACTTCATCCAAAGCACGACTCTCTTTTGCGTTCATACGCAACATAAACAACACATTGTCTTGTCGTTCAATCAAAACAGGAATCTGAGTTTCACGCACAAATACAGTATCCGATGCAACTGACTGCAAGGTTCCGCAGACACATAAAAAAAGGATAGACGATAATAAAAGTAGTTTTCTTTTCATGGTATTATTAATTGTTTGGGCACAAAGATATAAATTTATCATATCTCTCGCAAATAATTAAATATTTTATTATATACAAGAATATTAATAAATTCGCCTCAACATACTGTTTCCCCCTTCAAAAGAAAGGAAAAGATAAAAAGCAAGATAAGCAAATCAGTACCTATCCTGCTTTTTATCACAATGTACTAACCTTATTCCGACTGCTGCTTATAAGTGGCATATCCCGGTGTCTGATAAATCAGCGGGTCATTGCCCAGCAAAGTGACATCTACCGGCCAAAGCACTTTATGAGCTTCTGTCTCTTCGTCCAGTACGGGCTGGTCTGTTCCTATGCTCCCTTCTTTACAGAACACCAGGTGCTTGCCGCCTTTAGTCAAAGTCATGCGACGAAGATCCCACCAGCGTTGTCCTTCCTGAACAAACTCTTTATCCTTTTCATGTAATATAGCCAATTCATTCGTTGTGAAATCTGCATTTTTATAACCATAAGTTGTTTCATCCCAATCGTCTCCATAAGCACGTTCGCGTACCTTATTTATATAAGCGGCAACATCTCCCCCTTGCATGTTTTCAATTTCAGCAAGTGTCAACCATACCCACGGTAAACGATAAATGATGTAATCTCCACAGTATATACGTGCTCCCTGATCATTTACATAACCAATATTCTTGCACACATGCGTGCCAAACAAAGACAACTCGTTGGTAGCCTCATCTTTATTATAAGAAGCGATGAATGTGGCATCCCTACGAGTGTCCTTATCATCAAAACTAGTATAAAGTTCTCTCTTATACTCCAGTTGCTGGCTTCCTGTGTTACCGAGATTCAAGGCATCCAGAAATTTCTCTCCGTTTTCTTTGTATCTGTCTTTCGTACTACCCGTAGCCATGGCATACGTAAAAAGATTATTGCTGTTGGTCGCCTCACCTTCTGCATAACGGACTGCAAATATTATTTCTTTATTACCCTTATTTTTCTTAGCTTCAAACACATTTGCAAAGTTCTCCACGCAGTCAAGCCCATAGTTACTCAGAACATTTAACAAGTGCTTCTTTGCCGTAACCAGATTGCTCTCATCAGCAGCATCGTTGCCGATAGTAACTTTGGATATCCAAAGATACACCTCTCCTATCAGACATTCGGTGGCAGCCTTAGACCAATAGCCTTTCTTATTGTTTCTATTGTTAGGATCAAAAGAAGTGTTGTCCCCAAAACATTCCAACGACTTATTGAGGTCTTTCTTTATCTGATCCATCACCTCTTTCGGAGTAGCACGCCCTAAATATAACTGATTGGGGTCAATCACGCCTTCCACCACATCTGCCGTCAGACGCAAAGGCACTCCGCCATACGTGCGGTAGAGGTCAAAGTAATAAAAGGCCCTCAATCCATAAGCTTGTCCCAGATAATAACCTTTCTTTGCCTCATCAATATAAGTGGCTTCCGTCACACGGGCAATGAAAAGATTGATATTGGTGAGACGGCCGAAAATATCACCAAACTTAGAGACGCCGGTATGTGCTTCATCAAAATTCTGCAACTTGATGTCGCCATAGAGCATACCCATACCGTCCGAACTGGTACCTGCGGTAATCAAGCTTCCGCCGCGTGCTTCTCCCCATAAAAAAGTATGCTGGAATGCCGCATCACGAAGATGCTTATGAATGCCATCCATGTATCCTATCACGTGCGCTTCGGTTTTCCAATACGAACCGCTTCCATAGTAATCAATAGGAGAAAGATCTAACTTGTCGGCACATGATGTCCCTACCCCTCCCGCAACAGCTGCAAACAGTATAGCAGATAGTATATTTAATTTTTTCATAAATTCTTTCTTTTTAGAGTTAGTTACTTAAAACGTCACATTCAATCCGAACAACAGAGTCCGTGGTAAAGCATAGCCCGAACCGGCACTGGAAACCTCGGGAGTCGCCACGTTGGCAGAAGTTATATACCCCAGATTCTGTCCGGTAATAGATACGTCTACTTTCTGGCAGAATACTTTCTTAGCCCAAAGTTCGGGAAGAGAGTAAGTGAGAGATATCTCACGGATAGCCAGATAATTGCCCTTATAAGCAAACATTGTAGAGTTACGGGCATAGTTTGCGTTCGTCAAAACATCCGCATAGGCATAACGCGGGTATTTTGCACCCGGATTATCTTCCGACCACGTATCATATACATCTTTTGTGGTATTATAAGTACCCTGCGCACAAGCGAGGAATATCTCCGGAGTGGTATGGTCGTAAATCCAATAGTCCAAAGCAAAATCGAAACGTCCGTAAAGCTGTAAGTTTTTCCAACGCAGGGTAGTATTGAAACCGCCTGTCCAATGAGGGGTGGTATTCCCCAATTCTACCTGGTCGTACTGGTCGATCACCCTGTCGCCATTGATATCTTTCCACTTCATATCACCGGGCATAATAGGCAAAGCATTCTTTTGTTCGGCTTTTGTCAGCTTTTTCCAAGCATCGGGGCCATAGAGTTTTTTACCGAAGTAATTGCCGGATGTGATTACCAAATCACCGGGGATTTCATCCCAACTACGATATACGCCTTCCGATTGGTAGACCACCATAGTGCCGGGTTCCATACCAACCTGCGTACCACCAACCCAACGTTTTACGTATTCAATCTCACCATTCTCTTTCGTTATCTTTTCTCCCGTATAGATTTGCTGTCCACCCTGACGGTTGCGCTCCAAACCATTGTCCGGCAAAGAAATCACCTTATTCTTGTTGTAGGAAATATTGCCGGACATACTCCATTTCCAGTCTTTCGTATCAATAATCTTGCCGGAAAGTTCTATCTCCAAACCTCTGTTACGAAATTCTCCATTGTTATTTTTTATAGAAGAAAAGCCCGTTGTTGAAGGCAGGCTGAAGTCTGCGTACTTATCAGAAGTCAAGCGGTTATAGAAAGTGAAGTTGGCATTCAACCGATTGTCAAAGAAGCTCAGGTCAAGACCGACTTCGGCAGTTTTCGTCTTTTCCCATCTCAAAGCGGGATTCGGCAAAGAACCTATCAAGAAACCAGTATTGCCATTGTAAACAGCCGAGTTATAAGAACCTTGCAGAGTGTAAGCACCGATTCCCGTTGCATTACCATTCACACCATAACTGGCACGCAACTTACCGAATGAAAGGAAAGGAACGGCATCTTTAACAAACTGCTCTTGCCCGAATATCCAACCAGCGGAAACGCCCGGAAAGAATCCCCAACGGTTATCTCCCAACAAAGAAGAATAACCATCATGACGAAATACTGCCGAAAGCAGATATTTTCCTTTATAATCATAATTCAACCGCCCGAAATAAGACAAGATACGATATTGTTCATGCCATGAGTCGATAGAACGCTTGCCCTCTCCCTTGTCCGTCAATGCCAAATCGGCAAAATCATCTGTCGGGGCGCCGGAGCCTGATGCCGAGAAACCACGTTTCTCATTCGCATAATATTCCATACCCAACATCAGATTTACATTATGGTCTTTAAAGAGTGTTTGCGAATAGTTCAACACAGCATTATATGTCTGGGCAAAATTACGTTCGAACTTGGCAGAAGTGCTACGAGTTTTCGTATAATGATTTGTCAGCATATTATCCAGATAGTCTTTAGTGAAGCTTTCATACAGCCCCTCCGAATAATACCAGTTGGCAGACCCCTTCACAAACAATCCTTTCATAATATCAATCTGGAAAGATTGAATCATGGTAAACTTGTCCGTCTGGTTGAAGTTTGTCCATTTGTCCGGTTGGAAAGCCTGGTTGCCGTCTGCAACATTAGGCCCCAACGTAGGGTTACCTTCTTCATCCTCAAAACGTGAAGTAGGCGGCGTCGACATAATACGTCCGAAGTAATTGCCCTCACTCGTATTGGAACCCGGCATATTTTTCCAGTTTGCACGATTATAATTAAAATTAGAGGTTGTTGTCAGCCAATCGGTCACCTTATAACCTGCGTTCAAAATAAAGCTATACCGTTCATAATAGGTATCAATGGGCAAACCTTCCTGACGATTGTAACCGATACCGGCATAATAAGTTGCCCTATCGCCCCCACCGGACATATTCACATTATAATCCTGCGAGAAAGACGGATTGTTCAAGTTGTAATCTGCCGGATTGATATCCTTATATATAATGGTTTGTGCCGGGTCAAGCGGGTCTATCATTTCTTTCCAACCATGTTGCTGCACCAGATAGGCATTATCTGCGGTTTTACCCATAATATTCCATGCCGACTTGCCCAGTTCGTTTCCAAGACCGAAAGGAGACGCCCCCGTCAGATTGCTCAATGGAGCAATAGAAACATATTCTCCGTCGCTGCAATAATAGCCGGACTTTGAATAAGTAGTACGTAATGCACGGATATATTCTTCTCCATTCAAGAACTCATACGGATTATTAACATAGTTCAATCCCAGTTTGACTTTCAGATTGATTTCACGATGTCCTTTCTTACCGCTTTTTGTAGTAATAAGAATTACACCATTACTTGCACGAGCACCATACAAGGCAGTTGCTCCCGCATCTTTCAGCACTTCCATTGACTCGATGTCTTCAGGATTGATATCACTCAATCCGTCGCGCAACTGCCCGTCAATAATAACCAATGGAGAACCCGACCCGTTGAAATCCGTACCGCCACGAAGGACAATAGTAGGAGTAGCACCCGGACTTCCTGATGACTGCGTCACTTTCAATCCGGCAACCGCGCCCGAGAGCGCCTGAGCCGGATTGGAAAACAAACCGACTTTCAGCGATTCCTCGCTTACTTTAGAAATGGAGTTCGTCACCTTTGTGCGCAACTGCTTGCCCCCATAACCTGTCACGACCACTTCTTCCAACATCTCGGAATCTTCTTTCATTTGAATCTTAAGAGAAGTCCTCCCCTTAAGGTCAACAGTCTGCGCTTGATATCCGATATACGAGATTTTAATCTTTCCACCCGGATTCATGTTCAATACAAATTTACCATCAATGTCAGTAATGATACCATTCGTGGTACCCACCTCGATGACACTCGCTCCAATGATTGGCTCACCTGAAGCATCGCTTACCACACCGGTAATTGTTTTTGTCTGTGCCACAACCCCAATAGAGCAGAAAAGACACAACACAAGCAAAAGGATGTTTTTTTTCATTAGTATTACTTTTAGTTAATAATTAAATATTGGAAATACGTTTACCTAAGTCCGATTAGAACTAATCCCTTAGTAATACCCTATGCCCCTTATGCCAGATTCACCTTTAAAATTTCTATATGAGAAAAAACAGGTTTATAAAATCCATTTATTTTCTACTCTTTTCATATGTAATTCATACTTTGTATCAGCTCTAATTATGAGTTGATATTTTATATTTAATAGCATATATACAAAAATATTTTATTAAATACTTTGTAGATATTAATATTACAAATATATTTGCAGCGTTTTCAAATAACATATAAACAAAAACAAAGAAATTATCTATGAAACAAAAGAAATATTAATTAATAACTTACCTAAGTTCTAATCGAACTTAGGTATTTATCAGAAACCGCCATCCATTAAAACTTATCAAGAAAGCCATTTATACATTAGAAAAACTATGCCTATTAGATTCTTAGAAAGACAAAGCTAATGGGTTCGATTACTCGTATAATGACAACAGCATAAACAGAACCGCATCATTAATATGAGCCAGTAGAAATAAACACCACAAATCTCATATATTACCAACGGTTAGCTACTTGATAATCTAATAGGAATGGTCGTCTTTTTATAGCCCACATATGCAGGCTGAACAGCACACATATGTAAACCATACAGCCCACGTATGCAGGCTCTACAGCACACAACCGTGGGCTATAAACTTAGCGCCACTCAAATCGGGTTATTAAGCCATTATAATCCGCTTTATATGGATTCATTTCAACAAAAACAAGCCATTTTATGCTTTTTCTCCTTCCATTAGACTGTTTTATTAATGATAGATACCCTGTTTTTACTGGAGAAATAATGATAGATACCTTTTGATAAAGGTATCTATCATATGTATTGTTTTAATAATGAGAACAATATAAAAATGAATGATAGTATGATAGATATTTTATTACCCTAGTGACAGATATCACAATCTATTCAAGATGTTTTTTCAACCAAGGAAGTATCAACTCCGACTTAAAATAATGATTGGCCCCGTCCACATTCACCAGTTTATAAAACTCATTCCTATCGAGCCCTTCCGGCAGTGCCTTTATATCTGTCCGACTATGCGGATCAGCGTATTTTGGATAATGATGTATCTCGACATTCTCCAAACGTCCGGTCATCTTATAAGCGGCACGTACTAAATCCAAATCGCGATCCAGTCCGCCTTCCGTTAATATAACAGGACGGGGAGCCAAAGAGGCTACAATATCCGGAAAATTAAATTTACGCCAGAAGTCCGGTATCAAATGGCGGATAGAATTTGGAAAAGGTCGTATACCCGCCTTGTCCGGAGCAGTCATAACCAATGCCCGTTCTTGTGTATGACACAGAAAATCGTTATAAACAAAAGCGTAGATGGATGTATCCAGTGTCCCTAATACCATCAAAGGTTCTGTCCCCAAAGAAAAACCGCTTACAATAATCCGGTCTTTACGGATATAGGACTGCGTTTTCATCCATTGAAGAACTTGCATATCAAGAAATGAAGTATATCCGAGATAGCTCCACCCCAATTCCAACAAGATGCGTGACACTAAATCGTAGTTATAATTCCTTCCGCGGGCATAACGTTCCAAATCAGAAGCTTCACCGGCTGCCGGATTGTCTACGGCTACCGCCACATAACCCGCTTTCGCAAAGTTGCGTGCCATCGTTACTTTAGGATTCAGATAATCATCATTCAGCTTCGGAGCAACTCCCGGCTCTCCCGCCAATCCTTCCTTACTGCCACCTGAACCGGGGATACATAGAATGGCGGGAACCGGTTGCCGCAGAGAATCCGGTATCAGTACTAAAAAGGTAGAGACACACTCGGGCAAAGGATAAAATTCCCATTTCTCCAGTTTGTAACCGTCACGCTGTTTGCTGTACAGCCGTTTAGGGAACGGCATATCTTTCACTTCGGGAAATTTCATAATTTCCTGCATTGACTTCCGTACTTTATGCTGCCATTCACGGAATTCTTCGGCAGTCATATCCGGCTGAAATGCACATTCCGGTTTTATGTTCGCGAGCATTGCATGGACAACTCCATAGGTACTCAGGAATCGTCCGTCTTGTCTTTCTGATTGAATGATAGTATGTTCGCTTCCTGTCACATCAGGAATTTGAGCAAGACTGTTGGCATGCACCAATAGTAATAACAAAACAGCTATTATGTTCTTTTTCATTGTAATGCCTGTATTATAAAAAGTTATTTTATCGTTCCTTATATTGAAAAAGAATCCTTGGCATGATTCTTCAAAAAACATGCCAAGGATTTATGGAAATGAAAAGCGAGTGACTAGTTGACGGTATTGTCTCTCATGCAACGAACACCAAAACCAAATGTACGCTTATTTCCTTTAGGTGTATTACAATTCGTAGCATCGTAATAGAACTGTGCCCCGAAGTCTTTTTTGGTTGCGGCATTACTCCATAAGCTGACACATCCATTACCTGCAGGGGCTACCCGCTGCAATGCTCCGTTATTGATAAAACCGGTACTAGGATAAATAGCCGTTCCGCCATTTGCAAAAGTAACGCCACCCTGTTTCGTTATATCACCTGAAGCACTGGTAGTCACAGCACCTGTTTTATGATTGCCGCCGCTGACTGTCGATGTAAATCCACTCCACACATAAGGATGAGGGACACGATAACCCGGAGGACATGGGTCATAGATTGACTTCGAACCGGTAGAGCCGTCTCCTCCGCCACTATCATACATTGTTGAATTTCCCCATAAATCATAGGCGTCTTCATTCAACCAATTATCTCCCTTAATATATTTCATCGGATATTTGGCTATATCTTCTCTTGAAATCAATGTTGTAACTGTAAAGTCCCAACTTACAACCTCATTATCCTTATCATAAACTGTGGCGTGTGCATTTGCCGCATCATCACTCGGGCCGATAATCGGATCTTTACGTCCCCATTGATAGAACAAACCATGCGAACCTTTAGGATCAGTAGCTGCCGACCACAGTTTGTCATCCGTTGCACCCAAGTTACGATCCATCATCACAGGTGACTGGAAAGCGGGGTATGCGCTGTAATCTGCATGCACAGTATATGTTTGCACTTTAGTGTCCAAATCCACATCTGTAACCCAAATATGCCAACTCCATACAATCGTTCCTGCGTCATCATAAGCGGCAATAACCGCATTACCTGCTTTCAACGCCGTTTCTTCCGAACCGTTCAAGGTAAAATAGATATAATCATTTTTCAGTTTCACACCGGATATCAGGCTTCTTTCGCTTTGCCAAAGAATTGAAGCCGATACAGGAGCTAGCGGCGAAGGAGTGATGCCTTTCTTTGTTTCGTCCCCTTCTACTGCCGGAGTAATTGCTCCATTACCCATAACGGTAGCCTTAAAGCGATATTCCTGCCCTGCCTTTCCTGCCACATAGCAGTTTGCCGTTTCCGTTGCACTCAAATCAATGGATAAGTCTTCCAGAAGTTCGGCAGTCAGATTGTCCAGTTCCAGATTCAATGTGTTAATGCCGCCTGCAAGTATATTGACAGAAGCGATCCTGCCTGTCAGACTAAGGTCGTCCTCCCCTGCTTTTTCAATCGCTACTTTTACGTTACATTGTTTCGCTGACAAGTCCATAGGATTCATAGACATATATCCGTGAAAAATTTCGTTCGCAACGAGTACCGGAGCATTGTCTACTCTCAACTCTATTCTTGAAGAACCGTCGGCGATGGCAAACTGGCCGGTAGTAAGGTCAAATTTATAATCACCCGCCAAAGCGATGCCATCCTCCGTAGAAAACTCGATGGACTTCACTTTCCAACCGACATACTTAGCCGATGTCTTGCAACTGATGTCTAAATATCCCAAAGCATGCCTAAAGGTCATCGGAACAGCAGTTTCCACTTCGGCAGACTTAGCCGTCGCATACATCAAGGCAGTGTTCGTCAGATGAGCGTTTGATGTGCCCGACTGTAATTGTGAGTTGCTCAAAACTCCGGCAACCGCTTTCGCTGACGTATTATCCTTATTATAAGGAGTGTAAGCATAGAAAGTGTGCTCTCCCATTTCTTTGCCCCACACTACCTGTGTGTAAAACATTCCCTCAACCTGTCCCACATAAGGAGCTGCAACTCCCACGGCAAGATTGATTGTTTTTGTCTGCTCGCAAAAGAAACCAATTTTACTATCTGCCGCCCAAACCGTCTTGTTATCACCCAACTGTGACTGGCAACCGAGGAAGATCTGATTTCCTCCCGCCGGACGCGTAAAATCTGTCTGGGCATAGTCATCGTCACTGCATGCAGTGGCAAGAAACGCTGCACAAAGTCCTAAGACCGGAAATATATATTGTTTTTTCATCTTTGTATGATTTAATTTTTAATGAATGATATGAATCCGACAGGCAGATCAGTAACCCGGTGTCTGCTGTACCAACGGGTCTTTCGACATTACCGAAGCGTCGACAGGCCACAACAAGTGCTTCTCAATCAGGTCGCCCGATACACTGGTCTGGAGAGCCTTGGCCAATTCTCCATCCTTCATGCGGCGAATATCATACCAACGTTTACCTTCGCCGACAAACTCCTTGGAGCGTTCTTCCAGAATTGCATCTTCCGCCGTTTCGCCTTCACGGGGATATTTATTGGCAGCATAAGCGGAACCGTATGCACGCTCACGGACACTATTGATGTAAGCGGCAGGATCACCTCCCTGCAATGCCACGATTTCAGCCAGCAGCAACTGCAAATCCGCATAGCGGTAGACAGGCCAGTCGTTCGTAAACTTGCGTATGTCATTGTCCAGTTCACCTTTATATTTATTCAAGAGTATGGCTGCCGCTCCGCCGTCTACCTTATATACATCAAAGAAAGTGGCGCTACGACGGATATCGTTTTCACTGAACGTATCAAAAAATTCTTTCGCATACTGATAGTTGGATGCCGTACCATTCAGTTTCAATGGGTTCACATTGTCACCTTTGTACTCTACACCGTCCGCATTTTCAAAACCGACCAAATTGGTATTGGTAGGATACATGAACTTGCTGAAGAAATTTTCTTTCTCATTCAGCATATAGCGGATAACGAATATCATTTCTTTGTTATCTTTCTTCGTTACATCAAAAACGTCCTCAAAACTGTTCTTAGAAGCAAAGCCGTACTTGCCACAATCAATGATATCCTGCAATGCCTGTTTGGCTGCCGCAAGATCGGACGATATGTTTTTTGAATAGACGCTTGCACCGCCAATAGGTTTCACCTTACACCCCCACAAAAGGATTTCGGCTTTCAGCATCTTTGTGGCCGCTTTGCTCCAATAAGAACTCTTGTCTGTGGAAGGGATGGTAAATGCGTCACCTGCAAAATAATCGTCTGATGCCTTGATGTCTCTTACAAGGAAATCATAGACTTCTTCTTCCGTAGCCCGCGGCTGATTCAAGTCGGAAGGGGTAAAACTTCCGTCCATCACACGTGCGGTTTCAATCAAAGGAACTCCACCATAGGTACGGAACAGGTGGAAGTAATAAAAACTTCTTAATCCGTGCAGTACTCCCAGATAATAGTTCTTTTCTGTTTCATTCAGGGCAGAACTGCCGGGAACGGACTGGATGGCATGATTTATCTGCATGATGTCCATATAGAAATTACCCCAGTTACCTATTACATAATTAGCCACAGTGAGATTGTTTGTCACAGCCGGAACGTCACTGATAGTCTGATTGAACAAAGAAGAGTTGGAGCCGTAAAAAGTCCCGCCTCTCAGTTCACCCATCTTGAACAGCACTTCCTGACGCTCGCGGACACGATAATGCAAACCACGGACAAAGCGTTCCGCCTGATCTTTGGTAGTCCAGTAATTACTGATACCATAGGAGTCTACCGGACTCAAGTCCAAATAATCGCAAGACTGCATGGCTCCTATCAACAATACTAATAATGCATATTTTATCTTTTTCATAATACTATCTTCTTTATGATTTTAGAACACAACCTTTAATCCCATCAGAACTGTCTTCGGCAAAGCATATCCACCCTTGTTGCTACTGGTGGTTCCATACTCGGGAGTATAGAGACGATTGTCCGTTATGTAGAATAAATTCTGTCCGGTAAGCGTCACCGTCACTTTATCCATGAGGGCTTTCTTAGTCCACTGCGAAGGTAAATCGTAGCTCAAGGAAATCTCACGGGCACACAGGTATGAAGCATCTTCCCAAAACAATGAAGTGTTGCGGGTATAGTTCTTTTTAAAGTTAGTGTCGTTAGTCATCAATACCGGAAGTTCCGCACCCGGATTATCTTCTGTCCATGTCTTTTTAGCCAAATCCGGGACATTAAAGTGACCGGAAGTGATACCCATGAAATATTGATAACCGCTATTCCACTTCTTGTATCCCAACGCATAGTCGAATCGGGCAAACAAGGTCAGCCCTTTCCACGTAACGGATGTATTGAAACCACCCATCCATTTTGGAATTTCATTACCAAGCTTCACCTGATCGTACGTGTCGATAGTTCCGTCACCATTCACATCGTACCAGACAGCATCACCTGGAGCTAACTGCTGCGCATTTTTCCGCTGTTCAACCGTCAACTGTGCATAAGCCGCCGGGCCGTATACCGGCTTGGAAGGAATCTTGTCTACATAGTAAGCATAGTTTGCCAAATCGGATTCGTCACGCACAACGCCCATCATTTTGAAACCGTAGATATCACCGTAAGATTGTCCTTCCTGCATTCCACCTTTCCATACGGTTTCATTACTACCTTTGCCTTTATAAACTTCCGTTCCGCCCTGACGGTTGTTCTCGTTACCGTTGTCGGGCAATTTCAGGATTTTGGATTTCACGAAAGTGATATTGGCACCTACATTCCATTTAAAGTCCTTGCGGTCAAAAATACGGTAATTGACTTCAAGCTCCATACCCTGACTACGCACGGCGCCGTTGTTTGTCGTCATTGAGCCTACGCCGGATGAAGAAGCCAAAGGTACATTGGCAATCAGGTCAGTAGTTTTCTTGTTGAAGTAACCTACTGTCAGATCTACTTTATTAAATAATCCCAACTCTATGGCAGTATCAAAAGAGGTGGTTTTCTCCCAACGCAGTCCGGGATATGCAATATCGTCAATCAACTGGCCGTAGATGCCGTTATAGTTACCGGCAGTTCCATAACTGCCTTGTAGTTCGTACAGTCCGATACCATTCACGTTACCATTCTGCCCGTATCCCATACGTACTTTCATGTTGGAAAATATATCCAGGTATTTCTCCATGAATTCCTCACGATATACGTTCCATGCGGCACTGACACCGGGGAAAAATCCCCAACGGTTGTCCACCAGTTTGGAGTAACCGTCGTAACGTCCGGAGAAAGAGAAAAGATACTTGCTCTTATAGTCGTAAGTAGCATTCAGGAAACCGGACATGATGCGCTCCTGTGTGTGAGTGGTAGACATGTTACGGGTGGATTTTCCGTTTGCGTCCAACGGGGCAGTGAACTGCAATCCGATAAAGTCATCGGAAGTAGCTCCCTGACCTGATGCCGAGAGTCCGTAGTTGTATTTGTCTATCATTTCAAAACCACCGACTGCACTGACACTGTGTTCACCGAATGATGCATTGTAATTAAGAATGGCGTTGTAAGTCTGATCCAGTTTACGTGCATAAGTAGCAGAAGCTTTGCGGTTAGAATTCAACTTACCGGGAGCGGTAGGCAACTCTTTATCAAAAGATTCTGTTTCCTTCATCCAAAGATACCACATGCCGCTCAGTTTCAGGCTCAGTCCTTTCATCAAATCCACTTGGAAAGAAGTTCCCAGCGTAGTCTTGTAAGCCGTATTTCTGCGATAGTAGTAGTTCTTCATCTCATTCCAGTTGGCATTTTGGGTATTATTGAGTAGTGTGATAACCGTTCCGTCCAGATTAGCTCCTTTGAAAGTAGGCGGAGCAGCAGCTACCACGCTCCAGAAATTAGCGTCGCTCATGTAGTTGGGATTAGTTTCCGAACGTGAGAAATTCACGAAACCGGAAGCTTTCAGCCAGCTCTTAATCTTATATTCACCGTTCAGGTTGAAAGACAAACGTTGGTATCCCGACTCCAATGGAAAACCTGTTTCATCATAATACCCGATACTTGAGTAGTATTTGCCTTTATCGTTTCCGCCGGAGAAAGAGACATTATAATCCTGCGTCCAAGCATCCTGCGTATTCAACTTCATAAAATCAGTTTCCTTGAACAATAGATAATTGTCTGATGCTGGATCTTTCATCGATTGCCAACCATAATCCAAAAGATATTTGTTCTTATCCGTCAGAATAGAGGTACTATAGATACCGTTGCTGCTTTTATTTCCGTCGGCAGTGATGTCATTTCCTGTACCCCATCCGTTCACAAGATTCATGTCATCTCCACTGCGTTTTGCCGCCATACGTTCCCAATACAGATAATCGCGGGCATTCATAAAATCGTAGTTGTCGCGGGCAAAACCTTTACCGATATTTACGTTCAATGTTACGGTTGTTTTCCCCACATGACCGCTTTTTGTGGTCACCAAAACTACGCCGTTATTGGCACGTGCACCATAAAGCGCTGTCGCAGCAGCATCTTTCAAGACTTCGATAGATTCAATATCGTTACTGTTGATGTCGTTCATATCGTCTTTCTGCACACCATCAATAATATACAACGGACTACCACTACCATTCAAGGAAGCTCCCGCACGCACTTGAATGGAAGGCCCTGCTCCCGGCTGACCGGAAGTCTGCGTAACACGTACACCAGTAACCGTACCCGCCAAAGCTGTCAGCGGATTAGAACGTACACCTTTCTCCAGAACTTCGGAAGAGACTTTGGAAATAGCCGCTGTCAGCTTATCTTTAGTAACGGTTTTGCCATAACCTGTGACTATGACTTCCTGCAAACCTATAGCATCATCTTTCATCACTACCATAATATTCTTACGTCCATCCACATGAATATTCTGCTGAACATAACCTATGTATGAAAAAGCAAGAACTGATTTACTCTTTGTCAATGTTAACGTATATTTTCCATCCAAATCAGTAATGGCACCATTTGATGTGCCTACTTCCAATACCGAGACACCAATCAAAGGCTCTCCTGTAACATCTTTCACAACACCACTTACCGTCTGCCCGACTTGTGCATACATGCTACCAATGGAGCAAAGCATGGCCACTACCACGAATATTACTTCTCGGCAGTACTTTAAATGTATTTTTCTCATATTAAAAGAGGTTATTTAGTAGATAATATAAATAATTCCAATCTCATCCATCCGGCGGGACGAGTCGATAGTTTTTGGAATCCCGGTTCATTACCGAGTTCGGCAACAATAGCCATATCACCATCAGGCAGAAGTGCCATACATGTGTATCCTGCCGCTTTGTCATAAAGCACCATATGGTCTGCCGGCTCGAATGTATGCGAATGGCCACCAAAGAATTTGGCCTTAGCCAAGTATAGTATACCACGGTCATCATGAGCACCCGTTTCGGTAATCCCTTTCGGTCCACAATAATACAACCAGTCATCCTTTACGATAACACTTCCTGCACAACCATTAGCAGGAGTGGGTAATGCTGTCGGATCATAGTCTGAGAAAGAAGGCCACTTGGCTCCACCATCTGTACTTACATAATTCTGGCGATATCCTTTATAACGGATATTTCCAATCAAAGCACCGTCAGGAGCTTCCGTAACTGTCCATTCACCGGACTTGTTAGGCTGTCCGGTTTCCCATGTCACTCCGTTGTCATCCGACCACATGGCCGTATTTCCACCGTTTGAAACAGTACCGGCATCTTCATTTACCTTGAATGTGCGTATGGGAACAATCAACCGGTTCTTATATTGCTCACTTGACGTCATTTGCACTCCGGAGCCGGGACCGAAGCTACCAATCATTCTTGTCGCACCGCTAAAAATACCAATTTCCACCTCGTCTGTGAGATCTTTTCTTGTCCAATTTAATCCGTCATCTTCCGAAGTGTACATGATAGCTCTATTATTATAGCCTTGTTTGGCAGACTCCTTGCCTACAGCATCCCACAGAGAAGTAAACAAAAAGATTTTCCCCGTAACTTGGTCGACTACAACAGTCGGGTCCATATATGACAACTTTGATGAAGTAGCTTGACTGGTTAAATTCTTTTCAGTCCATGTTGCCCCTTTATCGGTACTACGCTTCATCAGAATATCCGTCCGGCCAGCTTTGTCTTGCCAAGTTCCATAACGAGCTTCACAAAATACGAGTATACTACCTTTCTTCGTAACCGCAATGGCAGGGACACGATACGAAATGTCATTGCTTGCTTTTGAATTGAATACGGTTATTGTTGGAGAAGTTATCTCCCATATCGGTTCTGAATCAGGATCAGGGTTAGGCTCAGGATTAGGGTTCACGACTTCATCCGGATAGGGCACCGGACTAAAGTCATTAACGTTGTCATCCGAGCAGGCAATAATAGTAAGCAAACTCAGAATATAACAAAACGTATTAAATATATTTTTCATAAATAAAAAAATTAAAGATTAATAACAGGCACTAAAATTAAATCCAACTTCATCCAATCAGCCGGACGCTTAAGAGGTTTCGTATCAGGTAATGATTTACGAGTAAACGACTGAGTATCTGCCGTTTCAAAGATTATAGCCATTCGTCCGTCCGGTAAGAAAGACATACAGCTATATCCGGAAGCTTTATCATATAGCAGTAACCCATTATCCCATTTCCTTCCACCATCCTCACTTTTATATAAAGTAAGTTTTGCACGTTCATCATATTCGGATGTCTCCGGTATTCCTTGTATCCCCGAGAAATAAAGCGTTTTGCCCTTTCCCAATACACTTGCCTGACATCCTTTAGATACACCTGGCAAAGCAGGTTCCTTTACAGCCTTACTCCATGTATCTCCCCCATCTACACTGAATGACACCATTCGTGCTTTGGGAACACGGGCATTATAAACCAAGACTCCGGCAGGTGACTCTGCAATCTGAAATTCATCATCATTATCACCATTGCCACCCATATTCCATGTTTTACCATGATTATCGGAATAAATAGCTACATCATGGGCTTTCTCACCAGTGACTTCAGATACACGAGCCGGTAAAATCAGTCTTCCTCTATATTTTTCACCCACCATTTGCAGACCGGCTCCCGGCCCAAAACCATAAATACGACATCCTTTCGGCATTAACGTATCAGTCACGTCAACAGGAGCAGCCCATGTACAACCATTGTCATCTGAAGTCAGCAAGACTGCCCGATTTTTGGCACCTGTGTGATCATCTGCCGGCCAAAAAGTGGTAAAAAGGAAAATTCTGCCGGTAACTGAATCTAAAAGAGGAGTCGGATCCATATAAGCACCGGTGATTCCCTGAGTCAAATCTTGCATAACTGACCATGTCCGCCCATTATCCGTACTGCGTTTCACTACTATATCCGTACGGCTTTTATCCTTCCAACTTTCTCTACGTGCTTCGCAAAATACAAGTAAAGAGCCGTCTTTCGCTGTCAATAATGATGGAATACGGTAACTATTCACATTATCATCTCCTGCTGAAAACACGGTATATTTAGGAAACTCCGGGAAAATATTTTTTGCACCGGACTGCGCTTCTCCTTTCATACAAGAAAAGAAAAGCATAAGTCCCGCAAATAATATGTTCTTCATAATACACATAGTAATAGTTCTAGATTTTATCAGAAAAGTTACATATTACTTCACAAAAGCTCCCTGCAAAGCATATAACTACGAATCATCATGCGAGGTATATGGAAAGGCCCTTTAAAGAGATTTCCCTTAGCTGGTTGTGCCACAGTACCATCACGGTGAAGATAACCATACCATTCTCCATATTCCTTATCAGGAAAATGAGCATATGTCCAGTCACTGATTTGTTTATGCATCTGAATATATTTCTCATCCCCTGTGGCCTGATAGGCATATAAAGTGGCAATAATAGCTTCTGTTTGCGGCCACCAGAATTTCATATCCTGAGAATAGTCCTGAGCCGGAAGATTACGGCAATCACGGAAATTGATTATACCGCCGAACTCTTTATCCCATCCCCATTCCCAAGACCAGTCGAGAATCTGAAGAGCCAATTGCAGTAAATCCTTATCCCAATTGCGATATTTAGCTTCTTCCATAATGAACCACGCGGTTTCAATACAGTGACCCGGATTTATGACACGTCCGTTACATGTATCGATAAATTCACCATCAGGTCCTACCATTTCAAGTAAAGCCTTAAACTCCGGATGGATAAAATACTTACGCAAGGCGGAAATCGA
This sequence comes from Bacteroides sp. RTP21281st1_H5_RTP21281_210402, assembly GCF_040918965.1. Lineage (NCBI taxonomy): Bacteria > Pseudomonadati > Bacteroidota > Bacteroidia > Bacteroidales > Bacteroidaceae > Bacteroides > Bacteroides sp. RTP21281st1_H5_RTP21281_210402. The sequence goes on from NZ_JBCOWR010000001.1 coordinate 205,540, forward strand.
AGCATCTATCTGCTCTGTCAACACCGGATCGTCAATAACCATCCGGATACGAGAAGCTGTATTAATCAAGATCATCGTTATAGAATGCCCTCTTGAAGACATAGCCGGCAAATATTTAGGTTCAAGCATTCCCGGAGTATCCAGGAAATGCTGTGTACGCTTGAAGATTTCCAATGCTTTCTCAGCATATTCCTTTTCACCGGTTGCCAATGAATATTCAGCCATTGCTATTGCCGCAAAACCTTCTGAAAACACATAACGGCGCTTACGCAACGGGACTCCATCTTCTGTGACTTCAAAGAACATATGTCCATCCGTATCAAAGCAATGCGCTTCGATGAAATCGATACAACTCTTGGATGCCGCCAACCATTGGGGATTTTTCTCTATATTATTATATGCATATGCAGCTATAAACCCGAAACGTCCCTGAAACCAGACAGATTTCGTTGTATCCATCAAACTACCATCCCGATTAACGCATGTATACACCCCTCCATGTTCTTTATCCAGCCCGTACTTCATCCAGAACGGCATAATATTATTTATTATATCGTCTTTATAGGATATGGCCCACTTATTCAAATATTCTGCTGTATTCATGCTATGCGTTTTTAAAGTTTATTGCATCGGTCAAAAAAATGAATTGCCTCAAGTTCCGTTTTCATTTGAGCTTCTTCCTCATCTGTCATATTCTGGAAAGGAGTACGGTTCTTGCCTAAATCAAGTCCTATCAATTTCATTATGCGTTTTCCGCCAACAATATTCCCACGGAAATGGCAGATCACATTTATTACTTCCTGTGAGAAGTTCTGACGTTCACGGGCTGTTTCGATATCACCTGCCTCCCATGCTTTGATGATGCCAACCAGTTCTTTACCATTATAATTGGTTGTTCCGCCGATACCGCCCTGAGCACCACCCATAGCCAGACAAGGAAGAATTGTTTCATCCTGTCCATGCAACATATCATATTTTCCGTTTTTATATAAACGGCATTGGTTGTATTCATACATGCTCTCAAAAGTATATTTAATACCTGCAAAGTTAGGAACACGTCCGTCTACCGCTTCCAGTAATTTAACCATTGGCAGAAAAGCACCGTTGAATGCCGGAATATGATAATAATAGAAGGGAAGTTCGGGCGCACCGGATGCTATCTCTTCAATATATTTCACCAATTCTTCAATACGGCCAATCTTCGGAAAAGGAGGAGCCATAGCACCAATTCCCCATGCGCCTATTTTTTGTGCATGTTCAGCCAACATACGGCTGGCCTTTACACAGCAACTACCGACGTGCACGATAACTTTAAAGCCTTCGGGAGCGACAGCAACCCAACGCTCTGCCAATAACATACGTTCTTCTTCAGTCAACATATAACCTTCACCGGAAGAACCATTGATAAACACTCCTTGGAGTCCGTTCTTTACCAACATCTTGGCATATGCTTCAATAGGTTCCAAATTCACTTCACCATTCTCGTAAAAAGGAGTAAACGGTGCATCGATAAGTCCTTTAATTCGTTCCATCATTTTATTTTTTATAAAGTTATTATATTCTTAATCTACCATATTATCTGTCTTCGGTCTTAAGAAATAGATTTGAAGTACCAATGCTACAGCTACCACGATACTCAGCATTGCAAATCCCTGTCCTAAACTTCCTCCGTCTGTCCACTTTCCAAGAACTTCTGTCACGGCAGCTCCCGCAAACACACCGGTCATATTCATAATTCCATAAGCCGTTGCACGATGTTTTGCTGATACAAACTGGCATAGAATAGGCATATTATTTGCGTCAAAGATTCCAAAACCAATACCAAAAAGCAATCCCGCTCCAATCACACTAACAAAACTATGTCCAAACCCAAGCAGGAGCAGAGCCGGTATAGTCATACCCAAACCGATGGCTCCGGTATAAACACGCCCGCGAATATTTTTTTGCACCCAACGGTCAGATAAGATTCCCCCTAAAATAACACCGATAAAAGAAGACACGGCAATTGTTATAGTAGATATCGGTCCCGCTTCGGACATAGGAATATTCAAGCTATCCGCAAACAAAGTCGGAAGCCAATTCTTTGTTGCCCACCCCGGAAGACTGGGAGCCGCAAAATAGAAAAGAATAATCCAAAATGCCCAATTAGTAAACAGCAGGGAAAGTCCACTTATAATGGAAGGTTTCTTCTCTTCAGGAGCATTATCTATTTTTTTGATAGATATATTATGAATAGGATTTTCTTTCAAAAACAATATAAGTACCAAAGAATAAGCAATACCTACAATGCCAAACCAATGAAAAGTAGCCTGCCAGGAAAAAGCGGCAGCAGCCGTAGCCCCAAAACCACCGATAGCCTGCCCGACATACAACCCTGTCATATGAACTCCTACAGCTAAAGAGCGGGATTTTCCCTCATGCCAGTCAGCAATCAACGATAAAGCCGAAGGAATATACAACGCTTCACTGACTCCCATGACAGCACGCAACCAGTAAAGCTCGTGAAAGTTATGAGCATACCCCATTAAAAAAGTAACCGCTGACCAGACAAAAAGACTACCGACCACCAGCCATTTACGATTTACCCTATCGGCGATAATTCCCGCAACAGGACTCATAAAACCATATATCCATAAAAATATAGCCATTAAAGCTCCAAAAGCTTCAGCTTTGTTCAACTCTACGATATCTACTTTCATAGCTTCCTGCATCGTAGAAAGCATCTGACGATCCATATAATTAAGTAACGCTACTATCCATAGCAGACCGACAACCACCCATGGGTAAATACTTTTGTTTTTCATATAAAGTAATTTTTTATGTTTCACTCGTATTAAATCATTGCAAACATAATACTATTTTTATTTTTATCCAAACATTTAATTAAATATTTTATTATATATCCGTTGATTTATAAAACACGCAAGAAGATATAATGCTTTATATATATCAAAAGGCAGCATCTCATTTATAAGAGATACCACCTTTTCCATGTTATTTTCGATACTACAAAATAAAAACAATAACAATTTATAGCCGTACTTTAGCTATCAATTTACGTATCTTGCCATGACCAATAATCGGGGCATGGGGATCTTCCGGATACACTATTACAAATTGTCCCGGAAGCAGATTAACATAAGTAGTCGGAGTATCTGAATATAAGGCGCACTCGTCCTCTTTAGAATATGCCTTAATCTCTTTTTGTAAGTCCTCCAAGGCTTTCCAACCAATTGTTTCCGCACCTTCCAACAAGATATGCACATCAATATAGTCATGATGTAATTCTAAAACTTGCTTATCAGGAGATACACATTCCGGATTTACATTATTGATAAACAAATTCTCACCATCAATCTCAATACGCCCCAAATCCGTATGAAGCAAATCATGGGTTTTCACATAATCAAACAAGGGCTTGAACAAAGGGTGGAGCCCTTCGATACGCTGACTGTTTTGCAGATTAGATACGATCATATTTTTCCTTTCATTTATAATTAAATAATAGAAGGGCAAATATAAAAGAAATATTTAATATAATGGATGTTATTAATAAAATTATTCAATATATAGATTCTTGATTTATATATTATTCATTTTAATACAATATTCAGGAAGAGGGATAAATAAAGCATCTACTAAATTCAAATCAAACAAATCTCCATTAATAAATAAATTTATTATCTTTGTCTCAAACAATAAAGAAGGACTAAGATGAAACAACATTTACTGAAAGAAATAGAAGCAGGAACCAAGAACGCTCTTCTCAAAAAGAAGATTATTACACATTATATATATAATGGTAGTTCTACTATTACAGATTTAGCAAAAGAACTGGATCTCAGTGTCCCGACTGTCACAAAATTCATTAGTGAAATGTGCGAAGAAGGATATATAAACGATTATGGCAAATTGGAGACGAGCGGAGGACGCTACCCCAGCTTATATGGACTAAATCCCGAATCCGGTTATTTTATAGGAGTAGATATTAAAAAGTTTGCCATTAATATAGGACTGATTAATTTCAAAGGCGATATGGTAGAATTAAAAATGAATATCCCTTTTAAATCAGAAAACACTTCAGAAGCACTGGAAGAGTTATGCAAACTTATTCTGCAATTCATAAAGAAAGCAGATATAGATAATGATAAAATATTAAATATCAATATAAATGTGTCCGGCAGAGTCAACCCAGAATCCGGATATAGCTTCAGTCAATTTAATTTTGAAGAGAGACCCTTGGCGGAAGTATTAACTGAAAAAATCGGATTCCGGGTAACAATAGACAACGATACACGCGCTATGACTTACGGGGAATATATGAAAGGATGCGTAAAAGGGGAAAAAGACATTATTTTTGTAAACGTCAGTTGGGGATTAGGCATAGGCATTATCATTGATGGGAAAATATATACCGGAAAGTCCGGATTTTCCGGAGAATTCGGGCATACAAATGTATTTGACAATGAAATCATCTGCCACTGTGGTAAAAAAGGATGCTTGGAAACGGAAGCGTCAGGTTCAGCTCTTCATCGAATATTAATAGAACGCATCCAGAAAGGAGAAAGTTCTATCCTATCCAACCGGATTTTAGCCAAAGAAAATCCTCTTACTTTGGATGAAATTATAGCTACCGTAAACAAGGAAGACCCACTCTGCATTGAAATTGTAGAAGAGATCGGACAAAAACTGGGAAAACAAATCGCAGGGCTAATTAATATATTCAACCCTGAACTGGTAATCATAGGCGGAACCCTATCTTTGACTGACGATTATATCACCCAGCCAATAAAAACAGCAGTACGCAAGTACTCGCTAAATCTGGTCAATAAGGATTCAGCCATTGTGACATCCAAACTGAAAGACAAAGCCGGTATCGTCGGCGCTTGTATGCTGGCACGTAGCCGCATGTTTGAAAGTTGATTTTATCTTCTGCGCTGAGAGAAAAAGTTATCTATAAAACGAACAATATAGACCACGGCAACTCCGGCGATGACTAAAACAATAATGCGACCCAACATAAATTTCGTTTTTATATTTCACATAAATTTCATATAAAGGGAGACACCCCGCTCATACAAAAGAAATTCCACATAAAACAAAACGCTGATTATTTAACTAATAATCAGCGTTTTATTTGAGAGCCGCTAGCCAGACTTGAACTGGCGACCTACGCGTTACGAATGCGTTGCTCTACCAACTGAGCTATAGCGGCGTTTGTCTCTCGTTTACGGCGTGCAAAATTACAGCTTTATTTGAGAAAACAAAAAGAATCCGACTATTTTTTTGAAGTTATTTTTTAGTCGGCTTTTGTTGGCTAAATCTAAAACTTCTCTTTGTGGTCAAATTTCCCCTCATCGGTATAGTATTTCCACGTACCTTTAGGTTTATTATTAGCATATTTTCCGCGAAGTTTTAAAGTACCATCTTCGTAATATTCACGATAGCGTCCATGCCGTTTTCCTTCTTTGACTTCCGACTCGCTCTTCAATGCGCCTTCCGGATAAAACTCCCGCAGAACATTTCCTTCAAATTTCTCTACATAGAAACGTTTCAGTTCGCTCATCTGTTCTTTTTCGGTTTCAGCATCTTTGTTCATTTCTTCGTCATCCTCATCTGTTACAACCGCAACAGTCTCTTCAGGCTCATAGGGCGCATAGTCCATAACATATTGCAAAGAAACTGACCGGTTATCCCCTATCACCTGCATCGTCCAATAAGGGAATGAATACAAAACATCTTTATTAGATTGTATCTCGTTCCATGTACTCGCATTCATCATAGGTTTCAACTGAGAATAAAACTTATGCATATCTGTATATAAGAAAATAGTAGAACTGGATTTCATATACGAAAGTGCATCCTTAAATCCCTGATTATTTTTCAATAAGTTCTTTTGTTCGTAATCCTCTACAAAGGAAAGCAAAGAAGAAGCCTTATTACTGAAAACTACATAATCATCCACGTAAGTATAATATGGCTTCTCAAACTTATCAAATAACTTTCCGAAAAACAGGCGGAAGAAGCCCTTCATCTCAACATAATTAATCTCAAAGTCCTTATAATTAACAGTCTTGACCTTAACCGGAGTACGCCGCTTTATCTTCTTCTCAATAAATTCCATATTCTTACGGGCATCTTTTATGCTTTTAGCCCTGATGGCTAAAATAAGTTCAGGTTCATGCCCTAATAAGCCCGGTTCAGATTGTGTAATGGCAAATTCACCCGACATCCAACTCAGAAAGTTATCCTCTAAAGAGATACCGAACAATCCTTCAATCTTCTTCCGGGAATTTTGATAAGAATCATACAACAGTTTATCATGCACAGAAAGTGCATTTTCCAACTCCTTCACAAAAGTTACCGGATTATTGAAACCTATATTTGTATAAAGAGCCGTTCGCCCGGAAAGAATCTCATGCGCTTTCATCTTATGTTTTCCCGAATTCAACAAAGCAGTAACATAGGGATCGGCGGAGTCCTTTCGTAAAGTATATCCCTTCACCTCCATTCTGTCCTTGTTTGCATTCAGATAAAGACCGGCAAAGTTCATAGAGTTACTGAAGAGATCAACATATTCGTTTCTCGTTCCTAAATAAATAGACATAAACTGAGGAACGCGTGCATAATTGACAAAGACCCTTACAAGCCCCTTACCCGAAACTAATTTTTCCGTTTCGATAAAAGACTGGTCGAGTCCGATTTTGGGTTTATTACGCGAATCGATAGCCGACTCGACAAGGCCGGATGTATAAGAACCCACCAAATGATTATCCACAAAAGCAATGTAGAAAATATCACGCGTATCAGGATCACGCATTTCAAGTATATTGATACCATTATGCATTCGGTTAGTAACCTTAAAGCCACTCATTACCAGTACCGTTTCAACCTGATCCTTTACCAAATCCATCTTTGACGCTTTCTGCATATCCAGGATAAGCAGGAAATCCCAATTAGTAGGACGGGTTTTATGAAGTGAAATCAGCATGTCTCTTTTACCGACAAGAGACAATAGTACTTTATTGCTTTTTACCACCGAGTCGAGCTTTTCCACACTCGCAGTTACTTCTTCAAAAGATTTCGCTTTCTTCAGACATTGCCATGTCTCACTTCCGCTGAATTTTTCCCAATCTTCAATCGGAGCAGATGACTGTATAATAAATGCAGCATCTTCGGGAACCAGATAAATCTGCTGGATATTACGGTCGGGCGAGACAAACAGATAAACGATGGAATATACAACATATACCACCAAGGCTAATCCTGCCACTACCAAAGTTCTCTTTACTATTTTCTGTGTATTCTTTTTCTTAGCGGGTTCAGCATATTGCTCCTGTTGCCCGTTGTTTAATTCATCCATCATGTTCTGTTATTGAGTTGAGCGGGCAAAATTACTAAAAAAAACGAGATTAATTGATTCGTTCTGATTCATTTAGCAAAAATTCCATCCCCAACCCTCTCCGACTTTATTCTGAATAAATTATAAACCATTGAGCGGTATGGCAAATTATGTACTAACTTTACCGCATGAAAAAGAAATTCCAACTCGAAGTTCCCGGAGGAGCCGACAAGATTTTACTTCATACCTGTTGTGCTCCCTGTTCGTCAGCTATCATCGAATGTCTGATGCAACACAATATAACCCCTGTCATTTACTACTGTAATCCCAATATTTATCCACTGGAAGAATACAATATAAGAAAAGATGAATGTACACGTTATGCACAATCATTAGGGCTGGAAATTATTGATGCCGATTACAACCACGAAGCCTGGCGATGCCAAATGACAGGAATGGAACAGGAACCCGAAAGAGGGGGACGTTGCCTGCGTTGTTTTAAAGTCCGCTTGTTGGAAACAGCCCGTTATGCACACGAGCATGGATTTTCCGTAATTACTACCACCCTTGCTTCCAGCCGCTGGAAAAGCCTGGAACAGATTAATGAAGCCGGACAATACGCCACGGCACACTATCCCGATGTCACATACTGGGAACAGAATTGGCGTAAAGGTGGATTAAGCGAACGCCGTATCGCCATCATCAAAGAATATAATTTCTACAACCAGCAATATTGTGGTTGTGAATTCAGCATGAGAAAAGAAGAGTAAAGAGACTTCTAAACATCCCCATATCTCTCACATTATAAAAATGAAGAAAGCACACTAGCGATCCGTTCATATCCTTTCTCATTAGGATGAAGGCCATCACTAAATAATGACGCATCAATTCGCCCCTCTTTATTAATCAAAGAAGGGGTCAGGTCTATATACAAAGCATCAGTTTCAGATACCAAATCCTGCAATTCCGAATCAATTCGGCGGATACGCTCTTCCATGCCTTTTCTAGGTAAAAGACCTATTACATACAGCTTGGCAGCCGGTTGTTTGTTTCTGATAGTCTTTGTTATCAACATAATGGCATCCAATATCTCCCGGTCAGTATTAAACTGTAAATTATTAGTGCCAATCAACAGAAAAATAGTCTTTGCCTGGAAACCGTCCAATTCACCATGATAAATGCGCCAAAGTACATTCTCCGTTTTATCCCAACCAAAGCCCAAATTATGCACTCTTCGTCCTTTGAAAAGTTTCTCCCACGCTTCTTTTCCGGATTGCTTGTCCGAAAGCGGTTCACCTGCCCAATAATGAGTAATCGAGTTACCAATCATCAAGATTTCAGGAGAATTCTTACTATTCAAATCCAATACTTGTTCATGTCTTGCTGTCCAGTCATACGGGTCTCTCTGTTGCTTACAAGGAATACAAGCTGAAGAATTTCCACCTTCTTCATGTAGTATTTCCCTTATTTTCCGAATATAGCTATCCGCATATTGCTGCATACCTAAATCAGACGGGTGAACTCCTTCAACCATAGCATCCATTGATAAGCCAATATCTTCTTTAGTCAAGTAATAGATATCTGCAACTTTATTCTTTATCAAATCTTCATAGGCTCTGCGCAATGGGGTATTTGCCATCTTATAAGAAGATTTCACTTTTTCTGAAGTATATTCATTCATATACCCGCTATGCTCCACTAATAAAACAGGAGCGTCACTCCGGGCACGAAGCATGTTTACCCCGTCCAAGGTACGATTATAAATCATTGCGCTATCAGTTGCATTAGCCATGTTAGGCATACAATCTATTATATATAATCGGGCATTTATTTCCGACAGCAATTCAAAGATTTCTTTCTCCATCTTTCCGTTGCCCGAAAAGCCTAAATTGATAACCGGATGTTTCAGTTCCCTATTGATTATATTTCCCCACGCCATTCCAGGACGCGACGCACAGGCTCCTTGCGCAATAGAGGTACCATAAATGACCAATGGCTTCTCTTGTGAAACGGGAAGAAAGTCTATAAAAGCATTTTCTCTAACCCCTATCTGCATAAAAGATACTGAGTTATAAAGAGGCAGAAACAACTCATACTCATATCCTCTACCTGAACCGTCTTCATAAGTCAAACCGCTATATGTATAGGTTATAGTATCACCAAAACTGTATTTCCCTGCACACCACCTACTTCGTCCATTCCTGTCAGTGGCATATAAGTCAACTCCGGAAACTCCTGTTACCGGCATATGCGCCATCCCCCGGCTACCTTTTGCTACATATTTTATTTTAATTTCCGGAGAATTGGAATAAAAAGCAACAGACAGACCCGCACTCTGTTGAGACAAGTCCCAAAGCGGGGTACGCACTTTGCTTTGGGCTTTAAGCGGAAGACGGGCATAAGTACCCTGCAATTCACTTTGCCAGGCTCTACCACGAATCACAGGACAGACTTGTTCCTGAGGATTCTTCCATTTATATTGAGCCTGCAATGTTCCCCAACTGCCCAAAAAGAGTATCAACAACAGCCAACTTTCTTTGCTTACCCTTATTTCCATTTTGATTTGTATTTTATCAAGTATTATTTATAATCAGGAACAAACTAAGTATATTGATTGCAAATATACAAAAAGTACTAGATTAACGAATTAGATTAATAAAATTATTCAGTATCTAAGAACTACACAATACCCCATCGCTTCCTTATTGAAACAGAAAACTTTAAAAGTTCATAGAAAATGAGGAAAAGAAAGAAATATAGCTTATTTTTGCTGACTGAATTATAAGTATAAAAGTGACATCATATCTACAGAATGGCATGATATGCACTTGACCATTATCGTCAATAAATCAATGAATCGAAGTAAAAAAGGCAAAAGCAGAAAATTATTCAAAAAGAAATCACGCTCTAATTATAAATTAGGATGGATTATCGTCCTCATTGCACTCATTCCTATTCTTTATGGCGTCTATTTATATTGTCAACAAATTGACAGCACAAAAAAGGAAGAGCCGCAAGCAAACATATCACTTCAAATTCCATCCGGCAAGGAGTTGAAGATTCCGGTATCACTAACTCCGCGACAAGAACAAATAATCCACCATACCGGATACACCGTTTCATATAATAAAGATTTAAAGCTCCCCAATTGGGTTTCCTATGAATTAACCCGGAAAGAAACAAAGGGAAAAGAAAAAAGAAACGACCGTTTTATTGCCGATCCGCTGGTAACAGGCTCGATTGCAACTAATGCCGACTATACACGTTCAGGATACGACAAAGGACACATGGCACCTGCTGCGGATATGAAATGGAGTTCACAAGCAATGAAAGAATCATTCTATTTCAGTAATATGTGTCCGCAACACCCGCAATTAAACAGGAGAGGATGGAAAAACCTGGAAGAGAAAATCCGGGATTGGGCTATTGCAGATAGCGCAATTATCATTATATGTGGCCCTATCGTAAGCAAACAGCCAAAAACAATAGGAAAAAATAAAGTTGCAGTACCTCAGCAGTTTTTCAAAGTAATCCTCTCTCCTTACGTCAAACCCATGCGGGCTATCGGATTCCTGTTCAATAACAAACAGGCAGTAGAGCCTCTTTCTACATACGCAGTAACCATAGACAGCATCGAACGTCTTACGAACATGGACTTTTTTGCGTCACTTCCCGATGATATAGAGAATAAAATAGAAGCAGAAGCAAACTATTTCCAATGGTCGAATTAATCAGAAACACCACATAATTTCTTAGAATCATGCGGTAACCTTACCGGTTTCTTTCCTATCAATTAATGTAATCCTTTCAGTATATTAATAAAATCCGCCGGGATATTAAGCTGTTACACTTGTGCAACCTGCTTGATACTGTTGAGCAACTTGCCAGTTGCACTTGTTCTTCCCCGTAGTTACTCCACTGTAACTTAACAAATCAGCACATATACGTATAAAAGCAAGTAATCACTTCATTAACAACACATTGCACAAAAAGTGCAACTTTCTCCTTCAAAAAACAGAAATCATTTAGATGTTTTTTGTAAACTTATCTTAATTACACCCTATTTACACACATAATCGTCTGATTATCAACGCTGCGACATTTTTGTTTTTCCGGGTATAATACTTAATATAAGAGCAAAAATGTCACAAAAGAAAGATTCCTCTCAGAAAGAAATCACTCCTATTCAAATTCTTGTTATCTTTGACGCTGCAAAAATAACGTCTCATAAGATGAAGAAGAAAAAGAGAAACATTTTATTATCCATTCTGATCGGAGCATTCCTTTTTTGTGCCATTGCCGGAGGAACTGTTTATTATTACCTGTTTGCTCCTCAATTCCGTCCGTCTAAAACCGTATATATTTATGTAGACCGGGATGACACAGCAGACTCCATATATAATAAAATAAAGAAGTCCGGACATGTCAACAAATTCACCGGATTTTACTGGATGGCTAAATATAAGGATTTCAAACAGAACATCCATACCGGACGCTACGCCATTCGCCCGAATGATAATGTCTATCATGTATACAGCCGTTTCTCAAGAGGTTACCAGGAACCCGTCAATCTCACAATCGGAAGCGTCCGGACATTAGACCGACTGGCACGTAGCATCGGCAGACAACTTATGATAGACTCCGCCGAAATCGCCGGGCGACTGTTTGACCCTGCTTTTCAAAACAAAATAGGATACACGGAGACAACCCTTCCCAGTCTTTTCATACCGGAAACTTATCAAGTATACTGGGATATAAGCGCAGATGATTTTTTCAAGCGTATACAAAAGGAACACGAGCGTTTCTGGAACGAAAAACGCCTCACTCAAGCTACTGCCATCGGAATGACACCGGATGAGGTAAGTACACTGGCATCCATTGTTGAGGAAGAAACCAACAACAATGAAGAAAAGCCAATGGTAGCCGGACTGTATATCAATCGTTTGCATAAAGATATGCCTTTGCAGGCAGACCCTACCATAAAATTTGCCCTGCAAGATTTTGGCTTGCGCCGTATCACCAACGAACATCTGAAAGTTAATTCACCCTATAATACCTATATAAATACCGGATTGCCGCCGGGTCCTATCCGTATCCCTTCCAAGAAAGGTCTGGACAGCGTATTGAACTATACCAAACATAACTATATCTATATGTGTGCCAAAGAAGATTTCTCAGGAACCCACAATTTTGCATCCAATTATGCCGACCACATGGCAAATGCAAGAAAATACTGGAAAGCACTGAATGAAAGAAAGATTTTCAAGTAAATTCGTGATAAAACGAACTGAAAAGCCTATCTTTGCCCGATAGATTAACAAACTGTGATCAACACTAAATAAAAGAAATAGATATGAGCAAGCAACTCTTACTTGGCGATGAAGCCATTGCACAAGCTGCATTGGATGCCGGACTTTCAGGTGTTTATGCCTATCCCGGTACTCCTTCAACTGAGATTACGGAATATATTCAAATGGCCCCTATAACGACCGAACAGAATATACACAACCGTTGGTGTGCCAATGAAAAAACAGCGATGGAAGCCGCATTGGGTATGTCCTTCGTGGGCAAACGGGCGTTAGTTTGTATGAAGCATGTAGGAATGAACGTAGCTGCCGACTGTTTCGTCAATTCTGCCATCACCGGCGTGAAAGGCGGATTGATCGTGATAGCAGCCGACGACCCTAGCATGCACTCTTCTCAGAATGAGCAGGACAGCCGTTTCTACGGAGATTTTTCACTGATTCCTATGTACGAGCCCAGCAACCAGCAGGAGGCATATGACATGGTGTACAGCGGTTTCGAATTCTCTGAAAAACTAGGCGAGCCTGTTTTAATGCGTATGGTAACCCGCCTTGCACACTCCCGTTCCGGAGTAGAGCGTAAAGAGCAAAAGCCACAGAATGGCATATCTTTCAGCGAAGATCCACGCCAGTTCATCCTGTTGCCGGGAAATGCCCGCAAGCGCTATAAAACATTACTCTCCCGCCAGGACGAGTTTATCAAAGCTTCAGAAGAATCACCTTACAATAAATATACAGATGGCCCTAACAAGAAATTAGGAATCATCGCTTGCGGTATCGGCTACAATTACCTGATGGAAAATTATCCCGAAGGTTGTGAATATCCGGTGCTCAAAATCGGTCAATACCCATTACCTAAAAAACAATTGCATCAATTAATCGAATCTTGTGACGAAATCCTCGTTCTGGAAGACGGTCAGCCATTTGTAGAAAAGCAATTAAAAGGTTATCTGGGCATTGGCATTAAAGTAAAAGGACGCCTGGACGGTACTCTTTCGCAAGATGGCGAATTAAACCCCGATTCGGTAGCCCGTGCAATAGGAAAAGAGAATAAATCAGCATTTGGCATTCCTTCCGTAGTGGAAATGCGTCCACCCGCACTTTGCGAAGGATGCGGACACCGCGATATGTATATCACATTGACTGAAGTCCTTAAAGAAGAATATCCTTCTCATAAGGTATTCAGTGACATCGGTTGCTACACACTGGGGGCTAATGCGCCATTCAACGCCATCAACTCATGTGTAGACATGGGTGCTTCCATCACTATGGCAAAAGGTGCGGCCGACGGTGGTCTTTATCCGGCTGTAGCCGTTATCGGAGACTCCACCTTCACTCATTCGGGAATGACCGGACTGCTAGACTGTGTCAATGAAAACGCCAACGTAACTATCGTGATTTCCGACAATGAAACCACTGCCATGACAGGTGGACAGGATTCGGCCGGAACAGGACGCATTGAGGCTATATGCGCTGGCCTTGGAGTAGAGCCCGCCCATATCCGCGTAGTTGTTCCACTGAAGAAAAACTACGAAGAGATGAAGCAAATCATACGCGAAGAAATCGAATATCGGGGTGTATCTGTCATTATCCCACGCAGAGAGTGTATCCAAACATTAGCACGCAAAAAAAGAAGTAAGTAAGCCATGAAAAAAGACATTATATTATCAGGAGTAGGTGGACAGGGAATTTTGTCCATCGCTACAGTAATCGGCAAAGCTGCCTTGAAAGAAGGACTTTACATGAAACAGGCAGAAGTGCACGGAATGAGCCAGCGTGGTGGAGACGTTCAGTCCAATCTCCGCATCAGTGACCAGCCGATTGCCTCAGACTTGATCCCTTCCGGAAAATGTGATCTTATCATCTCCCTGGAACCTATGGAAGGATTGCGTTATCTTCCCTACCTTAGTCCCGAAGGCTGGTTGGTGACTAACGAAACTCCGTTTGTCAACATTCCCAACTATCCGGAAGCAGACAAAGTAATGGCGGAAATCAATAAGTTACCCCATAAGATTGTATTGAATGTAGATAAAGTAGCAAAGGAAGTAGGTTCTGCCCGGGTTGCTAATATCGTCTTACTGGGAGCAACCATCCCATTCCTTGGCATTGATTACGAAAAAATACAAGACAGCATTCGTGAAATCTTCCTGCGCAAGGGAGAAGCAGTTGTAGAAATGAATCTTAAAGCATTGGCTGCCGGCAAGGAAATTGCCGAAAAGTTAATGCAATAACAGGCATTACCATGAATACACAATACTGGGAAGAAGAACTAGAAACCATGAGCCGCGAGAAGTTGCAGGAATTGCAACTTCAACGGCTTAAAAAAACAATCAACATAGCTGCAAACGCTCCTTACTACAAAGAAGTTTTCAGCAAACATGGCATTACCGCAGATAGCATACAGTCATTGGATGACATCCGCAAAGTGCCTTTTACAACCAAATCCGATATGCGTGCCCACTACCCCTTCGGACTAGTGGCAGGCGATATGAGCAATGACGGTGTACGTATCCACTCTTCCAGTGGTACTACCGGGAATCCGACCGTAATTGTCCATTCACAACATGACCTCGACTCCTGGGCGAACCTGGTTGCCCGATGCTTGTATGCCGTAGGTATCCGCAAGACCGATGTTTTCCAAAACAGTTCGGGATATGGCATGTTTACCGGCGGATTAGGTTTCCAATACGGTGCCGAACGTCTCGGCTGCCTGACGGTTCCTGCTGCTGCCGGAAACAGTAAGCGCCAGATCAAGTTCATCAACGACTTTAAAACGACCGCCTTACACGCCATTCCCAGTTATGCTATCCGCCTTGCTGAAGTTTTCCAGGAAGAAGGTCTCGACCCGACAAAGACCACCCTAAAGACGTTGGTTATCGGCGCTGAACCTCATACAGACGAGCAACGCCGGAAAATAGAACGTATGTTAGGCGTGAAAGCATACAACAGCTTCGGTATGACTGAAATGAACGGCCCCGGTGTCGCTTTCGAATGCCAGGAACAGAACGGAATGCACTTTTGGGAAGACTGCTATCTGGTAGAAATCATTGACCCCGAAACAGGTGAACCTATGCCCGAAGGAGAAATCGGAGAATTAGTACTCACCACTCTCGACCGTGAAATGATGCCGCTGCTCCGCTATCGTACGCGCGATTTAACCCGAATTCTCCCCGGAAAATGTCCCTGCGGACGTACACATATCCGCATCGACCGTATCAAAGGGCGTAGTGATGATATGTTTATTATCAAGGGAGTCAACATCTTCCCGATGCAGGTTGAGAAAATTCTGGTACAATTCCCCGAATTAGGTAGCAACTACTTAATCACTCTGGAAACTGTCAACAACCAGGACGAAATGATTGTCGAGGTAGAATTGAGCGATCTCTCTACCGACAACTATATTGAGCTGGAAAAAATCCGCAAGGATATTACCCGCCAATTGAAAGATGAAATTCTAGTTACGCCGAAAGTGAAACTGGTCAAGAAAGGCTCTCTCCCACAAAGCGAGGGAAAAGCCGTTCGTGTGAAAGACTTACGAAACAACAAGTAAACTATTTAAATTGCCTATGTGCTAATATACCATCCGCAACTTTCATCAAACGGAATGGCATATTAGCACATTATTAATTAATATCATACAGCATGCAATTACTTAAAAAGAGAATTCTGCAAGACGGAAAATGCTACGAAGGAGGTATCCTGAAAGTAGACGGTTTTATCAATCATCAAATGGATCCCGTCCTGATGAAATCAATCGGAGTTGAGTTTGTCCGCCGTTTTGCAGCCACAAACGTAAATAAGATTATGACAATCGAAGCCAGTGGTATCGCCCCAGCTATCATGACAGGCTACCTAATGGACTTACCTGTCGTATTTGCCAAGAAAAAATCTCCTAAAACCATTCAGAATGCACTGAGTACCACTGTCCATTCATTTACCAAAGACCGTGACTATGAAGTTGTTATCAGTGCCGATTTCCTCACTCCTAATGACAATATACTCTTTGTTGACGACTTCCTTGCATACGGAAACGCAGCATTAGGCGTTCTCGACCTCATCAAGCAATCCGGAGCTAATTTGGTAGGAATGGGATTTATAATCGAAAAAGCCTTCCAAAACGGCCGCAAAATATTAGAAGAACAAGGAGTCAGAGTAGAAAGCCTTGCTATTATTGAGGACTTATCCCACTGCTGTATTAAAATCAAAGATCAATAACCGGAGTTGGGGTTGAAATATTGCCCTTTCCTTTTTGTTCTTTTTCCATATTGCACCGCTTGCTGAGGACATACATGATAACATGCCAGACAGGAGGTGCAATCCTTTCCCCACACTGGCTTTCCTTCCGAAAGGGTGATATTCTTCACCGGGCAACTCTTCTCACAGCGCCTGCATCCAATACAGGCATCCGTAGCATAAAAGTTCTTAGGTGACATTTGGAAACTATTAAATAAAGGATTGATAATCCTTGTCTTGATAAAAGGCATACTCCCTTCATGACAGGAAAATACATACTCCCTCCTACTTATCAAAGTATTTACCCTTTTGAGGCTTGGAATACTCTCTGCCAACTTTTTACGTTCCAGTTCCTTGCTATCCACATCAAACCCCGGAAGCAATACATAATTATTAGGCATAGTCACAGAAAAGCCGGCATGGCACTCCCACCTCTTAGACTTCAGTGCCTTCGTCAACACCTGCTGCGTAAGTCCGGTATCATCCCCACATGAACAGACAAAAAACAAATACTGTCCTTTATATCCTTTCAGAGAAAGTTTCCGGATAAAGCGAAATACAATTTCAGGCGGTGCCCACGAATAGATTGGAAACACAAATCCTATCTTCTCATCTTCTTGCAGACAAAACTCCAACGTTTCATTCCTTAATGCATCGGGAATGAAAACCAATTCTTCTTTCTGTTCCTTGGATAGCTGCCGGGCGATCCACTTGGAATTACCTGTACCTGAAAAATAAAATATCATAGGAAAGTATATAAGAAAGCCGTACCGACGATGTGATGAAACTCTGATAGAACAAGATTTGAGCGCTCGCCCTCTTTGTAATCCACCGGCTTAAAGCTGTCCCGAAGGATGTGGCCCGCCATTGAAGAACGAAGCTTTCTCGGTGCATCAGATTAATTTGAAGAGTTTCCCGATCCAGTCGATACGGCTAATATTTTTGTATCACAAATGTAATAAGAATCCCTGAGATTAGCAAGAAAAAAAAGGATTTTGTTTGCCTACTAACATTTTTTTTATTCCTTTTCATCTGCCTGATAAAAGGAAAGTGCCAGTTACTAGCTTAGTATCTGACACTTTGTAAATCGTAAACTGTTGAAACTTAAGCAGCTTTTGCTTTTGCAACTACAGCTTTGAAAGCTTCCGGGTGATTCATTGCTAAATCAGCCAAAACCTTACGGTTTATTTCGATACCGGCTTTGTGCAAACCGCCCATCAATTTAGAATAAGACATTCCTTCAAGACGTGCAGCAGCGTTGATACGTTGTATCCAAAGAGCGCGGAAGTTTCTTTTCTTATTTCTACGGTCACGGAACGCGTAAGTCAAACCCTTTTCCCAAGTGTTTTTAGCTACGGTCCATACATTTTTTCTTGCACCAAAGTAACCTCTGGTTAATTTCAAAATTTTCTTTCTTCTTGCTTTTGAAGCAACATGATTTACTGATCTTGGCATAGTTTTACTTTTTTTGAATGTTAGCGCCGCTACTTCACGCAGCGAACTTCAGGCTAATGCATTCGGTTAATACTTTAATAATACTTTTACGCTTTTGATTACTTCATTGCTAAGAGTTCCTTCACCTGGCTTACATTTGTTGTATCAACAGTTGTAGAGTAGCACAGGTTTCTTTTTCTCTTTTTGGATTTCTTAGTCAAAATGTGACTGTGAAAAGCGTGCTTTCTTTTGATTTTACCTGTTCCGGTAAGGGTAAACCTTTTTTTAGAACCGGAGTTAGTCTTCATCTTTGGCATCTTACTTGTTTTTAAATTATTAAATATATAATGGCAACGCACTATACCTGCGCGTTACGCATCTTTTCTTATTCTTCGCTTGTTTCCGGCTTTTCAGCTTTCTGTACAGGAGCAGCAGGTTTCGGAGCCGCCGGCTTTTTAGGAACATCTTTCTTTTTCGGAGAAAGTTGTATAGTCATACGCTTTCCTTCAAGTATCGGCATTTGATCCACTTTTGCATAGTCTTCAAGATCATTGGCAAAACGAAGCAGCAATACTTCACCTTGTTCCTTGAAAAGGATGGAGCGACCTTTAAAGAATACATAAGCCTTCACTTTATCACCGTCTTCCAGGAATCCTTTTGCATGCTTCAACTTAAAGTTGTAGTCATGGTCATCTGTCTGAGGGCCGAAGCGAATCTCTTTCACATTAACCTTCACCTGCTTTGCTTTCTGTTCCTTCTGACGTTTCTTTAACTGATAAAGAAATTTAGAATAATCAATTATACGACAAACAGGGGGTTGAGCATTCGGAGAAATTTCCACTAAATCCAGTTCTTTCTCTTCGGCCATTTTCAAAGCCTGAAAGATAGGATATACTTTCGGTTCAATATCGTCGCTTACTATGCGAACTTCCTTGGCACGAATCTGTTCATTGATTCTGTATTGCCCTTTTAGAGTGTCATTCTTCATTAAAAACGTTTACTTCCTAGTTTGATCTTTTAATTGTTATACTAAATATTTTATTCTGAAACGGCTGCAAAGTTACCATTTATTTATCATATTCTGAACTTCTTCGTTCAAAATTTTAGCAAATTCTTCAAATTTCATGGTTCCCTTATCACCTTCGCCTTGTCTGCGAACAGAAACTTCACCATTTTCAGCCTCTTTCTCACCGACAATCAGCATGTAAGGAATGCGCTTCATTTCATTATCGCGAATCTTACGACCAATCTTCTCGTTACGGTCATCTACAATCGCACGGATTTCATGAATCTTCAGATACATCTTCACTTGTTCTGCATATTCATTGAACTTCTCACTGATCGGCAGAATAACCACCTGTTCCGGTGTCAGCCACAATGGGAACTTACCGGCAGTATGTTCTATCAACACGGCAACAAAACGTTCCATAGATCCGAACGGAGCGCGGTGAATCATTACCGGACGATGCTTCTGGTTGTCAGAACCCATATATTCAAGTTCAAAACGTTCCGGCAAGTTGTAGTCAACCTGGATAGTACCCAACTGCCAACGACGGCCGATAGCGTCTTTCACCATAAAGTCGAGCTTAGGGCCATAGAAAGCAGCTTCTCCATACTCAATCTTGGCAGGCAAGCCTTTTTCCGCACAAGCTTCGATAATAGCCTGTTCAGCTTTTTCCCAGTTGTCATCGCTACCGATATATTTCTCGCGATTCACTTTATCACGCAATGATATCTGAGCTTCAAAATTCTGGAAATCCATAGAACGGAACACGATAGATATAATATCCATCACGCGGAGAAATTCATCCTTCACTTGCTCCGGACGACAGAAGATATGTGCATCATCCTGCGTAAAGCTACGTACACGAGTTAAACCGTGCAACTCGCCACTTTGTTCATAACGGCAAACCGTTCCGAATTCAGCGATACGCAAAGGCAGATCCTTATACGAACGCGGGAAGTTCTTGTAAATCTCACAGTGATGAGGACAGTTCATTGGTTTCAAGAAGTACTCTTCACCTTCTTCCGGCGTATGGATAGGCTGAAATGCATCCTTACCATATTTTGCATAGTGACCGGAAGTCACATACAACAATTTATTACCAATCGGCGGAGTAATCACTTCCTGATAATCGTAGCGGGTCTGAATACGACGCAGGAATTCTTGCAGACGCAGACGCAATGCAGTACCTTTCGGCAACCACATCGGGAGTCCCTTTCCAACCGTTTCAGAGAACATGAACAATTGCATCTCCTTACCAATCTTACGGTGGTCACGCTTCTTCGCTTCTTCCAGCAATACCAGATATTCATCCAGCATTTTCTTTTTCGGGAACGTAATACCATAAATACGGGTCAGCATCTTGCGATCTTCGTGACCACGCCAGTAAGCACCGGCAACAGCAGTCAGCTTGATAGCCTTGATCGGAGCAGTCGTCATCAAGTGAGGGCCACGGCATAGGTCAGTAAATACACCCTGTGTATACGTAGTAATGTGTCCGTCCTCCAATTCGGAAATCAATTCACATTTATAAGTTTCCCCACGATCACCGAACATCTTCAAAGCATCTGTTTTAGCAATACTCTTTCTGACTACATTTTCTTTCTTTGCAGCCAGTTCCAGCATCTTAGCTTCAATAGCGGGCAGATCACTTTCTTTAATCACAGCTTCTCCCGGATCCACATCATAGTAGAATCCGTTTTCAATAGCCGGACCGATACCAAACTGGATACCCGGATAAAGTTCCTGCAAAGCTTCAGCCAGCAAGTGGGCACTTGTATGCCAAAAGGCATGTTTACCTTCTTCATCATCCCATTTATAAAGTACGAAATTCGCATCCTCATTAATAGGACGTCCCAAATCGTAAGTCTCACCATTCACGCCACATGCCAACACATCCTGTGCCAAACGCGAACTGATACTTTCTGCAATCTGTAAACCATTCACTCCTTCGTTATACTCACGAACAGAGCCATCGGGAAATGTTATCTTTATCATAATATGATTATGTTATATTTTCACAATTTGAACGCAAAAGTAACTAAATCTTTTGAGTTTTCCATTTTTTATCAAAAAAATGTTATTCCGTCTGATCCGTAAAACGCTTGATTACATTATAAGCGGAAACAATGCCCAACTCACCGGCTTTACTCAAATCAGAAATACCCAGTTTGTTATTACCCAAGAAAATATGAGTAAGCCCCCGGTTGAAATATGCATCCGCAAAGTCCGGATTCAGTTCGATAGCCTTGTCATAGTCGGCCACTGCCGCGCGATAATCTTTCAGCATGGCAGAAACATTCGCACGATTATAATAAGCATAAACAAAATCCGGTGCCAAATTGATTACTTTATCCAAATCTTTTCTCACCACTTCATAATCTACCGCCGTAATCTCCTTGCGCTTGTCACCCAAAGTCTCTGTTTCAGCAGCTTGTTCCGCCTTCTGATATTCCAGTTGCTTACAGCGGATAAGAGCACGCATAAAGTATGCCGGGAAGAAATCCCCATCCAACAGGATCGTTTGCGTCAAATCGGAAACGGCACTTGAGAAATCCTGTACCAGGTAAAAATCAATTGCACGGGCAAAGCGTTTTGGAGCACTCTTTTCATCCGCTACAATAGCAGATGTATGCGTATCGATCAGAGCAAAGTGGAACTTCACTTGTTCTTCCGTCAACGGAGCTTCCATATTTGTGATACGGAGACGTTTCGGAAGCACACCCGAACGGTTCAAATCCTCAACGAATTTGTGGAAATTAACAGAACGCTTCACATCACTCATTTTCTCATAATAAGTCAATGCGAACATAGGTTCCAGTGTAATATTCACGTTCTTATCCTGCACACGTCCACGATAATCGCTCGTATAGCGTTGTTCGGCTTCAGAGTCGTCAGCAATGACTATCTTACGATAGTTATTCATATTCTTATCTGACTTCTTACGGGTCTTTTCACCCTCCTCGTCTTCACCGTCTTTTTCTTTATTCTGATTTTGGGCTACATCTTTATTCGTCACACCGTTCTGCTTGTCGATCTGCGCCTTCATGACTTTAAACTCGTCCTGTTCCGCCCCTTTCTTGTCACCAATCTTCCGTCTGGCTTCCGAACGTTGGTAATATCCGGCAAGGAAGTTGGGATACTGGTCGATTACAGTTGTGTAGTCTTTTATCGCACCACGATAATCACCCGTCTGTGCACGAAGCAAGCCACGGTTAAATATAGCCATCATATTATCCGGCTCCATCTGAATCACAAAATCGAAATCCTCAATCGCCCGGTTGTCATCACCTACCTGCGCGCGAAGCAAGCCACGGTTATAATGCCCGATAAAATTATTAGGATCAATATCCAGTGCCAGGTCATAATCGCTCATAGCACCCCGCAGATTTTTCTGGTGGAATCGTGCCAATGCACGATTAATATAATTTCCTGCATTCTTGGCACTTAAATGAATAGCCCGATCGAAGTCTGACTCAGCTTCCGCATACTTAGACTGCTGCAATTTCACAATCGCTCTTGCAGACCATGCGTCCGGATCATACTTATCCAGTTCAAGCGCTTTATTAAAGTCATTCAAAGCAGCAATCGTATCCTTTTGCTGCAAAGACACCTCACCCCTCATCAGGTACGCACGAGTATAACGCGGAGACACTTTCAGCAAACTCTCCAAGTCTTCTTTCGCAGAATCATAATCCTTCTTCTGAATATGGGATAATGTCAGATTATGCCACAGAGTGATGTTCTCCGGATCATAATGCAAAGCTTTCTGATAATCTTCAATAGCCCCGTCAAATTTACTCTGACGAATCCTTGCCAAACCACGAACCTGATAAGCGCCTACCACAAACGGATTCCGCTGAATAGCTGCGTCACAGTCTATTTCAGCACCTTGAAAATCTTCCAGGTTCAGTTTAGCCAACGCCCTGAAGAAATAAGGTTCATACAAATAAGGCTTCGCATTAATCACCTGGTTAAAATACTGGATAGAAAGTACATAATCCTCAAAATAAAGAGCGTTTCGGGCGATAGTCATCACCCGATCCGTATTTATCTGAGCACATACCAGCGTGGGGAACAGTAATAATACTGTTAATATTCTTTTTATCATCGACATTTTATGCTTGTAAACGAAGCAAAAATAATGCTTTTCGTTTACTTAACAGGGATATAAACGTTTTTTATCTTTATTTCACCTGTTTCATCTTATAAGAACTGCGTGCTTTCCCTTTCAGCATCGTATTCAGCTTTCCTTTAATCATCTGTTTACGAAGCGCAGAGATATGATCAATGAACATTTTACCGTCCAAATGATCGAATTCATGCTGCATGACACGAGCCAGGTAACCTTCTACCACTTCCTCATGTTCTACAAAATTCTCGTCCATATATTTCACGCGGATCTTATCTCCTCTTTTCACTGTTTCATGAATGCCGGGAAGGCTCAAACAACCTTCTTCCATACACACTTCCTCACCAGCCACTTCCAGTATATGCGGATTGATATAAGCCTTATTAAAATCCTTAAATTCAGGATAATCTTCCGAAAGCGGATCCAATGTGATGGTAACAACACGGATAGGCAGACCAATCTGCGGGGCAGCCAGCCCAACACCGTCTGCGTGCACCATTGTTTCAAACATATTCGCAATCAACTCTTTCAAATTCGGATAATCCGGAGTTATGTCCTCTGCCACCTTTCTCAAAACAGGCTGTCCATATACATAAATAGGTAAAATCATATCTTTATATTCTACTAATAAATTAAATTATTCTATTGTCATCTACTAAAAACGTTTACTCTCCAAATATGTTTGCAGAATTATTGTAGCGCTTATCTCGTCTACCAATGCTTTGTTCTGACGATCCTTCTTTTTCAAGCCCGCTTCCAGCATTGTGCGATGCGCCAGAACAGACGTAAAACGTTCATCCACATATTCAACCGGAATATCAGGGAAACGTTTCTTCAGCGAACGGACAAAAGGTTCTATATTTTTCATATTTTCCGAGACCTCATTATTCATCTGCTTAGGCAGTCCGATAATAATCCGTTCTACCGGTTCTTTGGCTACATAATCACCGATAAACTTCAGAAGCTCATGCG
Source organism: Bacteroides sp. RTP21281st1_H5_RTP21281_210402 (assembly GCF_040918965.1). NCBI lineage: Bacteria > Pseudomonadati > Bacteroidota > Bacteroidia > Bacteroidales > Bacteroidaceae > Bacteroides > Bacteroides sp. RTP21281st1_H5_RTP21281_210402. The sequence goes on from NZ_JBCOWR010000001.1 coordinate 229,959, forward strand.
TAGGCACTGTTGTCAAACCGTTTGCAATCAGTTGCATAGTATCACTGACAGCTATCCCTGTGCGCTTTCTTCCATAATCTATTGCTACAATTCTGCTCATGGGGCACAAAAATACAAAAAAGACGCTTCCCGTGAAAGGAAACGTCTCTTTTATTGTAATATTTCAAATGTATATTATTCTTCAACAATAGCTACGCGGCTCAGTTTAGCGCTATCATAGAACATATTGCTTACACCACCCTTGTAATCAACCTTCAATTGAGAAGCAGGAACACCAAATTCGTTAACCATCAAGTCACGAACAGCTTCAGCTCTCTTCTTACTCAACTTCATGTTGTACTCAGCAGAACCGGTACCCTTATCAGCATATCCTGTTACAGTATATACTTTACCAGAATTTTCTTTGATAGCTTTAGCCATAGTCTCGATGTTCATGTATTCTCTCTTAGCGATATTGCTCTTACCGATATTGAATACAACAACCAGACGTGGGATAGCAGATACAACTTCTTTCTTAACGATAACTTCCGGTTTCTTGTTACGTGCTTCAACCAAGTCACGTTTCAGAGATTCGTTTTCACCCTTCAAAGAGTTAACCCTGTCTCTCAGGTCGTTCAACTGGCTTTCCGGAACCATAGGAACAGTAGGAACAGCATCCCAACCGCGTTTCTTGAACTTATAAGTAACACCTACAGTCAAACCGGCCATACCTTCCTTACCTGCACCACCGAAAGCATTCTTCATCAGTAATCCACGTAATTCTACATTAAGATCCCATGCCGGAGAAAGACGGAAACGGTTAATCAAACCTGCATTCAAACCTAAATTGTTCTCTGTCGGTTTTGTCCATGAATGCACCAATCCAACACCTACATAAGGAATAAATGAATAAACACGTTCTTCATTATATCCACAGAACATATTGGAAAGGTTGAACATTACATCACCATGGAAATTAGCAACATTCCATTTTTGTTTGTAATACCCATTAGAATAGGTGCCGCCTTTTACATAAAGGTCATCAGCTTCCGGAGATGCGCCTTTAGCCTGAAGACCGTTATACGCAACACGTAATCCCAATCCCGGAGTAAACCACTTACCAACAGCAATATCAAGTGCTGGAGCAAGACGTTTTCCAAAACTAGCCTTACTGTCGTTGTCACCAAAGTACATTTGTGCACCAACACCACCGCTGATAAACCAATTAGCGCCAAAGAGATTTGTTTCTACTCTGTAGCTCTTTGCAGCTTTTTCTTTTTCTTGAGCAGGCAGACATACTGAGACTGCTGCCAATAAAATAAACAATAAACCCTTTTTCATCTCAATTTATTTTAGTAAATAATATATTTCAATTGCCTTTCAAGATGGCAATAGACCTTAACGTCCATTCCTAACAAAGAGACAATATTCATTGTCCTTTTCTCTAAAATTAATGCAAATATAGATATTTAATATAACACAAACAAAAAATCACGTAAATTTTCATTCGGACATAGTTTTTTATGGAATGATAAAAGTGTCATATAAGTTCAGAAGCCTTCTGAGGGCATTTATTACAGAAGAATCAAAACAAAAAAAATAACCGATAGTAAATCACACCACCGGTCATTTTTCATATTTTGGTTGTATCCTTCTATTAATATACCAACTTCACGTTATCAATCCACAATGAATTTCCCGGCGAACCGATATAAGCACCGCCATGGCTGGACGTAAACTGAAGACACATATGAGTCGGAACATCATTTTCATCTCCCCATGCCACTTCATGGATAGGCACACTTTCACCCTTACTGTTCACCGTATAGCTTTCGGTCACTTGCAGGCGCATCATGTGAGCTTTATATTCAGGACGATCCGTAATGTCACCATACATAATTTCATAAGAAGCATTATTCTTCCAGTCCGTCGAATGATAATAGTAAGTCACCATCGTACCTATACGTTTGGCATACACATTTCCTTCCGCATCTTCCCAACGTTTCTGCAGAAACAGGATAGCCGCCGGAAAATCTTTGCCGGGAACATCCGTTATCTTGCTGAAACCGGTAGCACGGATACGGTTCTCCCGATCAGACATCTTCACTTTGTAATCAAACTGAAGGGCAACCGGTTTTTTGGTAAACGGGATACCCGTCTGCAACATCTTCTGCGGATTCTTAGTACCTTTAATCGGCTCATGTACCGAACCAGTAAAAATAGAGCCAGCCGCCAATACTGTAATATTAACGAGTCCCATCACCTTCACACTTTCCATGCGTGTATCCAATCGGGCGCAGTATCCGTCTCCCCTCTTTTCCGGGAAAACCGAAGTATTTGTCTTCGTAACACCTGCCACCTTTGCCATCACATTCGAAGTAGCCCAAGGCGACCCACCCATATTTTTATAAACCTGATCTCCCTTGATTACAGACGTCGGCCCTATCGCATATACATTCTTTGTATTCCCACCAATAATGCCCGACTCCTTTATCTGACGGTCTACCCACTGGTTCATGTCTCCAAAAGGAACCATTTCCACCCTATGTTGCGCCATCAAAGACAAGGAAGAAAAAAATGCCACGAAACCTGTCACCAACAGGCGATGAACGATTTTCTGAATCATTACTTTCCTTTCTTTTTTCTTCTTATAAATTATAATCCCATTGCTTCAAAGCAAAATCCCAGTTTTCTTCTACCAATTGAATTGTCCGGTCATCATATTTATACTTATTCTTTTTATACCCCTTCTTGCCGCCTACGTACTTTTCTATATCTCCGCGTGCTTCGGCAAATCCGGGGATGGAAAGAGACTTATAAATATTCTCCGTCATACCCATCGCGTCCGCTTCAAAATCTTCAAACTTCACTTCAATCAAGTTTCCTTCAGGAATGAACTGTTTATCCGATTCGTACTTATGATAAAGCTTTGCATAGATAGAAAGGATATTTTCCTCTAATTGTTCATTACTTATATCCTGCAATTTCAACGGTTGAATCGTATTTGTAAAGAAACTGCGTGTAGATTCGAATACAGTATACGGGTTACGCATCAGGTAGATAAACTTAGCGTTCGGGAACATTTTCACCAGTTCTTTCACCCTGCCCGTATGTGGCGGGTTCTTACTAAGAAACTGTGTCCCCTGTGTATTCCACAAAGAAATCTTAATCAGTTTTGTAAACACCTCCTCAAAAACCTTCAGTTCAGCATCCGTGATGTCGTCAAACAGCAGGTACTTATCAGCATATTCCTGTTGATATTTTGGCAAAAACCAAAAATTATAATACGTATACGGCATCATATTCGACAATGCGAATTCCTCTTCCTGAGGAAGATCCACAGCCAGTTCCATATTATCCGTCGGGCGCTTGTCCGGCATCAGCCAGCTCATATTCTTCTTGAAGAAAGGCTGCCCCCACATCATCAAATGAGGGAATACAGTCTGGTACGTTGTATTATACCCAAAATGCTTGTCGCACGAGAATACGTTATGCACGAAAGTCGTTCCGCTCCGCCAATGCCCCAGGATAAATACCGGGTCATGTTCCAACGGTTGGTTAGCCAACCGTTTTTCATACCGGCTATTTTGCAGCCCAGCCAATGGAGAAAGCAAACGGCATACAGCCTTTGTCAGTCGGTATTTACCCTTATAGGCCGCATCAATTTCACGACCGGCAGTGATTGCCTTAAACGTTTTCCAGTCGGCACCTACCAGTGTATTAATCGGAAGTTTATTAAATTCGAGTAATCCCATACTATCTTATTTTATTATTTTCACGGCAAATCCCTGGCGTTCCAGCTCTTTCGCCGCCTTTTCTATAGCTTCATAATGTTCCGGCTCAATTCCCAGCTTTGACAAATCCAGTACAGGAATATCATCCGTATTGCTCATATCCTTCATCTCCACCCGGTCGATAATCATACCCACTGCTGAAGTGTTATTGGTTATCGGGTCAATCAGAATGAACGAGCCACAAGACTTATTCTTCTTATAGGGGTCAAAGAACAGTTCCTTCGCAGTAGTCAGCACCACACGGGCAATCTGATTCAGTTGTAAAGGCAAAGTTTCTTCTGTCAATTGTCCGTTGTCCAAAGACAGATGTTCCATTGTATTCACATCCACCTTATACTTAATCGCATCAATACGAGTACGGCTCAAATTGGTAGTCTGCTTGATAAAGAATGATTTATTAACATCCATCGGTTCTTCGTCCATCCATACCATCATCGCTTCGAAATTACGGTCAACAATCGGCAGGTTATCAGGATGCACAAGCATTTCGCCACGAGACACATCAATTTCATCTTCCAGTGTCAACGTCACAGACTGCGGCGGGAAAGCATAATCCAATTCTCCGTCATAAGTCACGATGCTCTTCACCTTAGACGTTTTGCCTGAAGGAAGAGCCATCACCGGATCTCCCTTACGGATGATACCGGACGCAACTTTGCCACAAAATCCTCTAAAGTCCAAATTCGGGCGAAGCACATATTGAACCGGGAAACGGAAATCAGTCAGATTATGGTCATTGTCAATATGGACAGTTTCCAGGAAATCCAACAAGGAAGTTCCTTTATACCACGGAGTACGTTCTGACAAATCTACAACATTGTCTCCATCCAACGCAGAAAGAGGAATACAATTCACATCAGGAATTCCCAACGGAGCCACAAACTTCTTGTACTCTGCAACGATTTCATTAAAGCGTTCTTCCGAGAAGTCCACCAAGTCCATCTTGTTGACAGCCAATACCACATGCTTGATACCCAGCAAAGACACCAGGAAAGTATGGCGGCGTGTCTGCGTAATCACTCCCGTACGGGCATCCACCAGAATAATCGCCAGGTTGGCTGTAGAGCCGCCGGTAATCATATTACGTGTGTATTGTTCGTGTCCCGGAGTATCCGCAATGATAAACTTACGACCATTGGTAGAGAAGTAACGGTAAGCCACGTCAATCGTGATACCCTGTTCACGTTCGGCCTTCAAACCGTCAAGCAGCAATGCATAGTCGATATGCTCACCCGCATTCCCCACACGTTTGCTGTCACGTTCCAACGCATCCAACTGATCCTCATATAATTTCTTACTGTCAAACAACAAACGTCCGATCAGCGTTGATTTTCCATCATCTACCGATCCGGCGGTCAACAGTCTCAGCAAGTCTTTCTGTTCATCCTTGTCCAGAAAAGCCTTTATATCTAATTTATTATCTGCCATTTCCAATTCCAATTAAAAGTATCCTTCACGTTTCTTTTGTTCCATACTACCCTCTTGGTCAAAATCAATCACACGGGTGGTACGCTCACTCTTAGTAGTAGTCATCATCTCCTCCACAATCTCTTCGATGGTAGCGGCTCCACTTTCCACCGCGCCTGTCAATGGCCAGCAACCCAATGTACGGAAACGCACCATTTTCATCTCAATCTGGTCACGATACTTTTCAGGCAGACGTTCATCATCCGCCATAATGATATTTCCATCCAGGTTGATAACAGGACGTTCTTTGGCATAATAAAGCGGAACAATCGGAATATTCTCCAGACGAATATACTGCCAAATATCCAATTCTGTCCAGTTACTAATCGGGAATACGCGGATACTTTCCCCCTTATGCACACGGGCATTATAAATATCCCACAACTCGGGACGCTGATTTTTCGGATCCCACTGGTGGAATTTATCACGGAATGAGAAGATACGTTCTTTGGCACGTGACTTTTCTTCATCACGGCGGGCGCCGCCGAACGCAGCATCAAACTTATATTTATCCAATGCATGGAGCAACGCTTGCGTCTTCATCAAGTCCGTATGTACTTTACTTCCATGCGTGAAAGGCCCAACGCCTGCATGAAAAGCCTCCATATTACTTTCCACAATCAGATTCCATCCGTATTTCTTTGCATATTCATCACGGAACTGAATCATCTCTTTGAATTTCCATTTCGAATCGATATGCATCAACGGGAATGGCACTTTACCCGGATAAAACGCTTTTTCAGCCAAGCGCACCATCACCGAAGAATCCTTTCCGATGCTGTAAAGCATCACCGGATTCTCAAATTCCGCAGCCACCTCGCGGATGATATGAATAGACTCTGCTTCGAGCTCCTTCAAGTGGCTTAATTTATATTCTTCCATTACTAAAATAATGATTTTATTCTTCTACTAAACATTCTTTTTCACTTTGGGCAAAATCAACTCCAACAAACGGTTCACCGATTCTTCCAGACTCAATTCTGAAGTATCCAGTGATAAAGCCGGACGCACCGGAACTTCAAACGGAGCGGAGATTCCCGTAAAGTTCTGAATCTCTCCTTTCCGCGCTTTCGCATACAGCCCCTTTACATCACGCTTTTCGCATTCTTCCAACGGAGTACTTACGAAAATCTCCAGGAAATCTTCCTTGCCGATAATATTTGCCGCCATTTCACGGATATCGTTATTCGGACTGATAAACGCGGCAATCGTAATAATACCGCTATCCAAAAACAACTTGGAAACCTCGGCTATACGACGTATATTTTCCACCCGGTCAGTCTCCGAGAATCCCAGGTTATTATTTATACCGCTACGGATATTATCTCCGTCCAGGATACGGCAGAGCAATCCCCGCTTGTGAAGTTCGCGCTCCAACGCAATAGCGATTGTACTTTTCCCCGACCCACTCAATCCGGTGAACCAAATCATCACACTATGCTGTCCAAGGAGTTCCTCTTTATCCTGCCGCGTCATCATGCGGTCGAATATGGGATATATATGATTCTTTTCTTCCATTTATAAATTAGTTTTATTAAAAGTTCCAAATCATCGGAATCAGAATAACAGAAATCAGGAAGGTAATGATATTAAGCGGCAAACCAATACGGACAAAATCCGTAAACTTATAGTTACCGATACCTTGCACAATCAAATTAGTCTGATAGCCGATAGGCGTAGAGAAGCTGGCAGACGCAGCCATACAGATTACGACAAAGAAAGGCGTCGGGCTTACTCCCAACTGGGCGGCAATAGACAGCGCCAACGGGAATGCCAGAGCGGCCGCCGCATTGTTCGTAATCAACTCCGTAAACAAATTCGTGATGATAAACAACATGGCAAGCAATACATGCGGCCCGTAATCATCACTTAGCCCGATAATAAACTTCGCCACACAGCCAGCCACACCCGAATTCACCATCGCCTTACTGATAGCAAACGCGCAGGCAATAGTAATCAGAATATCCCACGAAATATATTTGGTATATTTACGGGCAGGAAACAGATTTGTCCACGCCATGATAATCGTAGTAATAGAAACAAAGAAAAACATATCCAGTTTGATATCCGGAAACAATTCTTTGGTGACCGGAAGTTCACCTACCGTTGCGCCGACAATCATCAAGACCAACAGCAGCAAAGCAAACCAACGTTTTTTCTTTCCGGTAGTATCTGGTTCATTACCGTTTGTCAACAGGACGAATACCGAAGACTCCCCCCAAGTCGGAATAAATGTATCATCCGCCATCACCACAAGCGTATCACCTTCGTGAAGCACCACTTCATCCAGGTTCGTCACGAACCGCTGTCCGCTACGTGTCTTGATCTCCTTCACTTCCGCCCCATAATGACGCTGGAAATTAAAGTCCTTCAGTTTCTTGTTGATACCGGGAAAACGGGCGCCCAAAACAGCTTCCACCCGATGCAGCCTCTCCCCTTCCTCTACATCCTCATCCGGTACTGCTGTATCCGGACGGGCATCCGGCAGCAACCGTTTGGAGAAAAGAAATATATAAATAATTCCGGCAATCGCTATAAAAATCCCCACCTTTCCCAGTTCAAACATGGAAAACCCTTCAAATCCTGCTTCCAATATCATTCCGTGCACCACGAGATTGGTAGAAGTACCGATCAACGTACAAATACCACCCAGGATAGTCACATATGAAAGAGGAATCAGGAATTTTGTAGCAGGGAGCTTCACCGATTTTGCCCAGTGCTTGATAATCGGAGCGAAAATGACCACAACAGGAGTATTATTCAGGAAAGCAGAGATAAAAGCGACCGAAGGCAAGATACGCAACTGCGCTTTAAACACTGTTGTCTTACCCTGAGGTAACAATTTCTTTATCACCTGTCCCAGTGTACCCGACTGACGAATACCTTCACTGACCAGAAACAGCAAAGCAACGGTAATCATCCCCTTGTTGCTAAACCCTTCAAGCATCTCTTTAGGAGTCAGGATACCTACACACAAAAACAATACCACTACCGAAAAAAGTATCATGCCCGGCCGCATCTTATCCGCAACCAAGGCAGCTACCATTCCTAATAGGGACAATAGTACAAATACAATTTCAAATGTCATATAAACATTAATTAGTGTTCTCTTTTTGGCTCAACGATAAACCACGGATTCAATAAATTCTCCTTGTTATATCGTAGAGGTTCGTCTTTTCCGGCCTGATACACTTCCATTCCGGCGGCACGTGCTATCGCATGTCCGGCAGCCGTATCCCACTCCATCGTCGGAGCGAAACGCGGATACACATCAGCCTTTCCTTCTGCAACCAGGCAGATCTTAATAGAGCTCCCGCTTGATACCAATTCAACGCTGCCATGTTTCTTCTTTAAATCTGCGATATATTCTTCCGTTTCAGGTGAGAGGTGCGAACGGGAAGCCACCACAATAAAATGATCGCGGACATCTTCCAAAGGCATCCGTTCCGATTCCTTTATCAGCTGTTCCAATGCCACGCTGTCATCTTCCAAGCCGATAATACCGGAGCATTTATAAGCTCCCACACCTTCAAGCGCAAAATAAAGTTCCTTTCTTACCGGTACATAAATAACCCCCATCACAGGGACAGAATTCTGCACCAAAGCTATATTTACGGTAAATTCTCCGTTACGCTTGATAAACTCTTTCGTTCCGTCCAGCGGATCCACAATCCACAAAGTATCCCACTGACTACGGACTTCATACCCCATATGCTTCCCTTCTTCACTAAGAACAGGAAAAGGAGTATCATTCAAAATAGCCACAATTGTCTCATGTGCCTTTCTGTCTGCTATTGTCAGCGGAGAGTTGTCAGCCTTTCGCTCTATCTTGAAATCCGATGCCTGATCCTCATAGATAGAAAGTATTTCTTTACCAGCTTTTAATGCTGCGTCGATAGCAGCCATTACATATTTTTCTTCCATTTAATTCCTTCATTAATACCTTATTTATACCAAGGCCGTAAATTCTCCAAATTAAGAATTGACAAAAGTAAAAACTTTCTTTGCTATAAAAGTTTCCCCACTATCATTTATAACTTCTTTTAGTAGAAAGATAAAAATATCTAAACGGAATAACACTTTCCTCTTTCAATAAAAAAGCAGTAACTTCCCAGTTACCGCCTTCTTATTTGGAAAAAACGCTTGTCCTTTCCAATATATATTACCAAAAAGAAATCAATATACACGATACAGCAACCAAGCTCCCTGGAAATCTGAACGATTCGGGTACTTAGCCTTGAATGCGTCACGGGCTTCAGCAGCAGCCATCTTATCAGCAAATGAGCTGACAATCACGCGATACATTGCCTTGTCTGCATTAAATGCGATAGTAGAATGATAACCTTGTGCATCCAACCAGTCTTTCAGACCTTCGGCATTTGCCTTTACACCAAAGCTACCAGCCACGATGCTGTAATCTTTCAATCCTTCATTGCCGGAAACCACAGTAACCTTTTCCTGGCGAACGCCGGATGTATCTGCCACTTTAGGCGTTGTCACAGGAGCTACAACTACCGGAGTCACTTCTACCGGAGCTTCCACTTGCGGTTCTGCCAATTCCTGCTGTTTTGCTTTCTCATAAGCTTTCTTATAGGCACTTTCGCTGGATTTACAAGATGTAAATGCCAGAACCAAGCATACTCCCATTCCTAATACGACTAATTTTTTCATAATCCTATACTCTGTTTTAATTAATAATTCAACGTTCCCGTCTATCTATATTTAGTTTCGGGCAACAAAATAATAGAAATTTTATCATCCGGCAAAGAAATCCGTCAAAAAAACGTCTATTCCTGCTTTTTCTTATACGAAATAGTGCCTGTTGCCTGATTTGTCGGCATCAAAAGCACTTCCGCAATCTGAATATGTTCCGGAGCCGATGCTGCAAAATAAACTGTTTCGGCAATATCATCTCCCGTCAACGGACGGATTCCCTTATAGAAATTATCAGCAGCTTCTTTATCACCCCGATAACGTACTACCGAGAAGTTAGTCTCTACCATGCCCGGCTTGATATTCGTAACCCGCAACGGAGTATCGACCAAGTCAATTCGCAAGCCATCCGAAAGAGCCTTCACGGCAGCCTTGGTAGCGCAGTACACGCTTCCGCCCGGATAAGCCGCGTCACCGGCAATAGAACCGATATTGATAACATGTCCCCGTCCACGTTCTATCATGCCCGGAACCACAAGACGCGTCATTGCCAATAATCCCTTTATATTCGTATCGATCATGATATCCCATTCGTCCAGGCTGCCTTCAAATTCCTTATCCACTCCAATCACCAGTCCGGCATTGTTTATCAGCAAATCAATTTCAGCCCATTCCGGCGGCAACTCTTCCAATGCAGCCTCAATCTGTCCGCGGTTACGCACATCACAAAGAAATGACCACGTCACCACCTTGGGATATTCCACCTTCAACTCATATATCAACTCCTCCAATTTCGAAGCATTACGTGCGTTCAAAATCAAATCCCATCCTTCTTTCGCAAATTTACGGGCACAAGCTTTACCAATTCCACTGGTTGCGCCGGTTATTAAAACAATTTTATTATCCATTATGTTTTGGTTTATAATATTCGGTAGCAAAAGTACGCCTTAAGTCATATTGGTTAGTCTCGAAAGCCCGTTAAATAAGATTAAACCATAAAAGAAAAAAGAATTATAAAACTAAGCACTTTTTCTTCGTTTTCATGAACAACCTTTCGATAAAAATGTTATATTTGTTGTATCGTAATCATTTTAAATATTACAAATTATGAAAGGATTGAATGTATTAGCAGCTTTTTTGGGTGGTGCAGCCGTAGGCGCAGCCCTTGGTATTTTATTTGCTCCTGAAAAGGGAGAAGATACCCGTAACAAGATCGCCGAGATTCTACGTAAGAAAGGAATCAAGCTCAACCGCAGTGAAATGGAAAATCTCGTGGACGAGATTGCTGCCGAGATGAAAGGAGAAATAGCAGAGTAAGTGAGTAACAAAAGACTAAAAACAGAGCAACTATGTTTGGGAATGATAAAAGTATTGAGAATTTTCAACAGTTATTTTTCGAGTTCAAGAAGTATTTGGAACTTCAAAAAGAATATGCCAAATTAGAATTAACAGAAAAGTTAACCATACTTTTCTCAACGTTAATCATGGTTTTAATACTAATTATTCTTGGCATGGTAGCCCTGTTTTATCTATTTTTCACACTGGCTTATATTTTGGAACCATTCGTTGGTGGACTCATGGCAAGCTTTGCCATTATTGCAGGTATCAATGTTGTCCTCATTGCCATCATTGTCATTTTCCGGAAGCGGCTTATCATCTCACCCTTAGTCAACTTCCTCGCTAATTTATTTCTAACCGATTCAAATAAATAAGTTATGAGTCCGCAAACTGTACATAAATATACTTTAGAAGAAATTGCCGAACGTAAAAAGCAATTACAAAGTGAGATTCAGGTCCAGAAAAAGGCTATAATTACTACCACCCGCGAAATATTCGCCCCTGTTGCTCCGACAGCCAATAAGGCGGACGCCATCATGCGCTCGTTCAATACGGGTATGGCTGTCTTTGATGGAGTAATGATGGGAGTTAAGATTATGCGGAAGGTGCGGAAGTATTTCAGGAGTTTGAAATGAGATTATACTGACTCATTTTTCATACTTATTCATGGGGTATTAAACAACCGGAGAGGTACAGCGGGTACAGCAGGTACACCCTCTTCATTTTCCACACACGTGCGCGTAATAATAAGGTATGGAACAACAAAAAAGCTGATCAGAATTTCTAGTATTCATCATAATTCATACTACCCGCAACTATACATTGCGTAATTCGAAATTATTCGGAACACGAACAGATATAAGTATCAAATCAAACCCATATATAAGTTTTTTTTTCGCGTGTACATTATTATATGCGCGGGCGCGTATATACACACATGCGTGTGTGTGTGTGTGTGTGTTAGGAGCCCCGGAAAAAGTGTACCTACTGTACCTGTTAATAACATAGTGCTTTGCGAGTTCTAAAGCTATGCTTTAGCAATCGTAAAGCATAGCTTTAGCAGGCACAAAGCGATGCTTTGCTTTTTCGTTTCCCTAAGGCTCTATAATGCATCATTAATCATCTTCATTACATACAATAAAAAGTCATCCGGCTTTGTCCGTCACTATAACGGGACAAAGTCGGATGACCTTAACTATATGCAAGATAAGATTACACGTATGTTTCCAGCAACTTCACATTTCCCCCTTCAGGAGTAATAGTGACATCCTGAGTGGTAGCAGGAAGCAGGATAGACTCACCAGCATTAACTGTCAACTCGTTACCTTCATTGTCTCTCATTTTGCATGCACCTTCCATGCAGATAAAAATCACGAATGAGTCGAGTTCCGAGTAGTCACAACTAATTTCTTCGGTCATGTCATACAGAGAAGTCGTGAAGTAAGGGCAGGCAACCAATTCTACCGGTTCGTCCTTCACTGCATCGTACTTAGTACGGTAGTCATCCAATACTTCGTAGTTGATGGCCTCGCGTGCTAAATCGGTGTGAAGTTCACGTGTTTTACCGTTCGCATCCTTGCGGTTGAAGTCGTAGATGCGGTACGTAATATTAGAGGTCTGTTGGATCTCGGCAATAAACGAACCGGCACCGATGCTATGCACGCGTCCGGCGGGAAGGAAGAATACATCTCCCGGATGGACTTCATACTCTTGCAATACGTCGGTGATCGTATTGTTCAACACGCGTTCTTTATATTCTTTCGGAGTAATCTGTTCAGAAAATCCCGAACGCAATTTGGCTCCTTTGTCGGCATCTACCACATACCACATTTCGGTTTTTCCCATCGAGTTATGGCGTTTTTTCGCCAAGTCATCTGCCGGGTGCACCTGGATTGACAAATCCTGTCGGGCATCGATAAACTTAATGAGCAACGGAAATTTATTACCGAAGCGCGCATAGTTAGCTTCGCCCACCAATTCCTCGCGATACCTTCTTACCATATCGGTTAAGGTTAAACCTTTATCCGGGCCATTAGCCACTACGGATTCATTGTCTTCAACGCCGGAAATCTCCCAGCTCTCTCCTACTCCTTTCAAGTCTGAGTTCAAATGCTTGAACGGAATAATCTTGTCGCCCCCCCAAAGCGTCTGCTTCAGAATCGGTTCGAATTTTAATGGATACATTTTTGTTTTTCTTGTTATAAACTTAGATTAAATTCGCTCGGATTGTTACAATCCGGGAACAAACATACAAAAAATAGTTTGTTTTTTAAGAAAAGGAAGATGAAAATCTTTTTGAAAAAAATCGTACCGCAAAAAATAAGGAACATAAAGTAAGAAAGCTAAACTTTCCTAAACCACCTCTTATATTTAGTCGGAATAATTTGTGAGTAAGAAAGAATTTCCTTTTATTTGCAGGAAATTTTAATAATACCAGACATGAATAACACATTCCCAACAGAAGGGAATCTTTCAGGGCTCAGCCGTGAAGATTTTCAAAAGGAGATAAACGATAAGAAAACAGATTTATTTATCCTCAAAAACACAAAGGGAATGGAAGTAGCTGTAACCAATTACGGATGCGCCATTCTTTCTATTATGGTACCGGACAAAAACGGTAAGTATGCTAATGTGATTCTCGGACACGACAGTATCGACCATGTAGTCAACAGCCCGGAACCTTTCCTGAGTACGACTATCGGACGCTATGGCAACCGTATCGCCAAGGGTAAATTCACTCTATTCGGCGAAGAGCACGAACTCACTATCAACAACGGGCCTAACTCCCTGCATGGCGGTCCCACTGGTTTCCATGCCCGCGTTTGGGATGCTATCCAGATTGACGAGAGTACGGTACAATTCAACTATGTTTCTGAAGACGGAGAGGAAGGTTTCCCCGGTAATCTCGAAGTAGAAATGACCTATCGGTTGGAAAACGAAGTAAACGCACTGACTATCGAATATCGTGCTACAACCGACAAAGCCACAGTGGTAAATCTGACTAACCACGGTTTCTTCAATCTCGCCGGCATCGCCACCCCTACTCCTACTGTCAACAATCACATTGTTACTATCAACGCTGATTTCTATACGCCAATCGACGAAGTTTCCATCCCAACGGGAGAAATTGCCAAAGTAGAAGGCACTCCGATGGATTTCCGTACTCCGCATACCGTAGGCGAACGTATCGACGACAAATTCCAGCAACTGGTATTTGGCGCAGGATATGACCACTGTTATGTATTGAACAAGATTGAAAGCGGCTCACTCGACCTGGCTGCCACTTGCAAAGACCCGGAAAGCGGACGTATCATGGAAGTGTACACAACCGAAGCGGGCGTACAACTTTATACCGGCAACTGGCTCAACGGATTCGAAGGTGCACACGGTGCCACATTCCCTGCAAGAAGCGCCATCTGCTTCGAAGCACAGTGTTTCCCGGATACTCCGAACAAACCTCATTTCCCATCGGCTACTTTGCTGCCGGGTGATGAATATCAGCAAATCACTGTCTACAAATTTACGGTAGAAGAAGAATAATCAAAAAACAACTAACCTAATTTTATAAACTAACATTTTTTTTGAACCATGAATCAAGGAAAAAAGAACGGTAATCTCATCGCGATTATTACAATGTTCTTCTTATTTGCGATGATCTCTTTCGTGACAAACCTGGCCGCGCCTTTCGGTACCATTTGGAAAAATGAATACGCAGGCTCGAGCACATTAGGTATGATGGGAAATATGATGAACTTCCTGGCTTATCTGTTTATGGGTATTCCCGCCGGTAACATGCTTGTCAAAATCGGCTATAAGAAAACTGCTCTTATTGCAATGGCAGTAGGTGTTGTCGGATTGTTTATCCAGTATCTTTCCAGTGTAATAGGCGCAGGCACCGACGTTTTCGCTTTCGGTGAATATGCCATCAAGCTGAACTTCATCATCTATCTGCTCGGTGCATTCGTCTGCGGTTTCTGCGTATGTATGCTGAACACTGTTGTAAACCCGATGCTTAACCTTCTCGGTGGCGGTGGTAACAAGGGTAACCAATTGATCCAGACGGGTGGTGCGCTTAACTCTTTGTCCGGAACGCTGACTCCGCTCTTCGTAGGTGCTTTGATCGGTACAGTAACTGACAAGACAGCCATGTCCGACGTAGCTCCTCTCCTTTTCGTTGCAATGGGAGTATTCGTAGCTGCATTCATCATTATTTCATTTGTCGCAATCCCCGAACCTCATCTTCAGAAAGCCGGAGCTGCTAAAGAGAAATTCTCTCATAGCCCCTGGAGCTTCCGCCACACGGTATTGGGTGTAATCGGTATCTTTATTTATGTAGGTATCGAAATCGGTATTCCGGGTACATTGAACTTCTACCTTGCCGACCCAAGCGACAAAGGTGCCGGTATATTGATGAACGGAGCAGCTATCGGTGGTGCAATTGCTGCTATCTACTGGCTGTTAATGCTTGTCGGACGTACTGCAAGTAGCGCTATCAGCGGTAAGGTTTCAAGCCGCACGCAGTTGATTGTCGTATCGGTTACTGCTATCATCTTTGTTTTGATCGCTATTTTCACTCCGAAAGACGTAACAGTGTCTATGCCGGGTTATTCGGTAGGTGAAGGGTTCATGATGGCCCAGGTTCCTGTCAGCGCATTGTTCCTCGTTCTTTGCGGTCTTTGTACTTCTGTAATGTGGGGCGGTATCTTCAACCTTGCTGTAGAAGGCTTGGGAAAATATACTGCACAGGCTTCCGGTATCTTCATGATGATGGTTGTCGGTGGGGGTGTATTGCCATTGATCCAACAAGGTATCTCAGATGCTGTCGGTTACATGGCTAGCTACTGGCTGATTATCGTTGCCCTCGCTTATCTGCTGTTCTACGGCCTGGTAGGTTGCAAAAATGTCAATAAGGATATTCCTGTGGAATAATCATATATAATTTATTCACCTTTAAACTATTAATATCATGGATACAGAATACGTAAGAAGTCGATTCATTAAGCATTTTGATGGAACTACCGGATTCTTATATGCTTCACCAGGCCGTATCAACTTGATCGGCGAACATACAGATTACAACGGTGGATTCGTTTTCCCCGGAGCAGTAGACAAAGGTATGATTGCTGAAATCAAACCGAACGGTACTGACAAGGTAAGAGCTTACTCTATCGACTTGAAGGATTATGTGGAATTTGGTTTGAACGAAGAAGATGCTCCACGCGCCAGCTGGGCAAGATATATTTTCGGTGTTTGCCGTGAGATGATCAAACGTGGTGTTGACGTAAAGGGATTCAATACTGCTTTCGCGGGTGATGTGCCTCTGGGTGCAGGTATGTCTTCTTCTGCAGCCTTGGAAAGTACGTACGCTTTCGCATTGAACGAACTGTTCGGTGAAAACAAAATAGATAAATTTGAATTGGCGAAAGTTGGTCAGGCAACAGAACATAATTACTGTGGCGTGAACTGCGGTATCATGGACCAGTTTGCTTCCGTATTTGGTAAAGCAGGCAGCTTGATTCGTTTGGATTGCCGTTCACTGGAATATCAGTATTTCCCGTTCCATCCGGAAGGTTATCGTCTGGTTTTGATGGATTCAGTGGTGAAACACGAATTGGCTTCTTCTGCTTACAACAAGCGTCGTCAAAGCTGTGAGGCTGCTGTTGCCGCTATCCAGAAGAAACATCCGCACGTAGAATTCCTCCGCGACTGTACTATGGAAATGCTGAAAGAGGCAAAAGCTGACATTAGTGACGAAGATTATATGCGTGCAGAATACGTAATCGAAGAAATCCAACGCGTACTCGATGTTTGCGACGCTTTGGAAAAAGATGATTACGAGACTGTAGGCCAGAAGATGTATGAAACTCACCACGGTATGAGCAAGCTGTACGAAGTAAGCTGCGAAGAACTCGACTTTCTGAATGATTGCGCTAAAGAATACGGTGTGACCGGTTCACGCGTTATGGGTGGTGGCTTCGGTGGTTGTACTATCAACCTTGTTAAAAACGAATTGTATGACAACTTCGTTGAAAAGACAAAAGAAGCTTTCAAAGCTAAATTCGGCAGAAGCCCGAAAGTATATGATGTAGTAATCGGCGACGGTTCTCGTAGATTGGAATAAGAGATTATTCAATATTAAATAACTAAGAAGGGCGGCTTCCCATCACGGTAGCCGCCCTTCTTCTCTATTAACAAAGCCAATTATCTAATATATCATTTCTTCGTAAATTTATAAACCGCAAATGTATTCGGTTCTAATTCGGTTATAAACACATGTCCTTCAATAGATATTGGAGTTTCCTGCGGAGTGATGGCAAAAGGTTGTTCAAGCGTATTATCTTTGTCCAAATCAAGTGAGCGAAGCTTGATACAACGGCCATTCGATAATACGTCTTGTTTCTTCAATCCTGCGAAGTTCAACGAAATAGATTGGGCAGTATTCGAAGTGTTGGCAACCTTTACAATCAGTTCATTCTTATCCTTATCATATACGGCACTGGCAAAGAGTCCGTTCTGTCCTTCGGCACCTGTCACGTTTTGCTTGTCCATTGTAAGCGGAAGTACATTCGTCCCTTTGTTCTGTGCATACAGTTGCTGCACATAGTAACTTACGGTACGTACGGAATTCAGGTTATCAAACCAAATCATGTCCGGACGCCACTGCCAGCCTTCTACATGGGCGAAAAGCGGAGCATAAGTAGCCATATGGACAATGTCAGCGTTACGTTCCAGTCCGGTCATGAAAGCAGCTTCGAGCAAGGCGGCATTGAAATGGTTCCATTTCTTTCCTTTTCCGTGGCAGGCATATTCACCGGCAAAGACTTTCGGACCTTTACGGTCGTAGTTGTCATAACGTGCGCCTTGGGCTAAGAACCAGCTTTCGGGACGATAGAAGTGTTCGTCCACCAGGTCGGCTTTCAGACGTTTCATTTCGGGCCACAGGTAATCGAATTCCTTACCTTCGGAATTAGGGCCGGAACTGCCTACAATTTTTATCTCGGGATACACCTTGCGGATGGCTTTAATAAACGGTTCGAGACGTTCGGGATATTCTTTTCCCCACTGCTCGTTACCGATACCAATAAATTTCAGATTGAATGGATCCGGGTGTCCCATATCGGCACGCACTTTTCCCCAAGTCGTATTTACATCACCATTGGCAAACTCTATCAAATCAAGAGCGTCTTGTATATAAGGATTTAAGTCGCAAACAGCCACATGCGCCTTCGGATCATTATTCTGGTACTGACAAACAAGTCCACAATTCAAAATAGGAAGAGGTTCCGCTCCTATTTCTTCGGATAACAAGAAATATTCATAGAATCCCAGTCCATAACTTTGATAATAATCCGGATAAAAACGATGCGTAAACGTATATTGCCAGCGATTTAAATTCAAAGGACGATTCTCTACAGCTCCTACCGTTTTCTTCCAGTCATAACGATCACCCTGTTCCGTACCTTCCACAATACAGCCACCGGGAAAACGGAAGACTCCCGGATGAATATCCGCCAAAGCCTGTGCAAGGTCTTTGCGAAGTCCGTTTTCATGTCCTTTCCAAGTATCTACCGGGAAAAGAGAAATGTGTTCCAGATCTACGGTTCCTTTGGAAGTAAGGAAAATGCGAAGCGTAGATTTGGGATTGGTCACTTCCGGTTTCAGTATAACCTGATATTTTTTCCATTCTTTGGAGTCAATGGTAAGATTCTGTGTGGCAAAAGCCTGGCGTTCGCCCATTGATTTGGTATCTACGAGTTCAATCCGCAATGTTTCTTTCGTACTTCCCTGTGGCAGACGTGCCCAAACGGAGAAACGGTATTCCTCCCCCTTCTTGACGCCGATACCGAAAAAACCTTCGTTATCAAGTCCGGTATGCTTATGTGCGTGTCCCGGGGCGGAAAGACGTACATAATGAGGATTGCGTTCGAAAGGGCCGTCGTCCATCAATGACACTTTTCCGTAGGTATTCCAACCCATCAAGTGTTGGGGAAACTCGAATGAACGGTTCTTGATCAGTTCGGCATAGAGCCCACCGTCCGCAGCATAGTTGATATCCTCAAAAAAGAGTCCGTACATGGTAGGTTGAATTTCTACTCCCAACTTCTTGGTTTGTATCACCATTTCATTGGTTTGCGCATGAAGTGCCATTCCGGCGGATAAGGCTAATGCAGCCAAGATTTCTGTGTATCTTCTCATGGTTTTAATTAAAAATTTATATATAGTTTCCGTTTCATTCTCCCAATCGTGTCCTGCAAAGATAATCAGATTCTTAATTTCCTCTTTGCCCAATCTTACCATTAATAGGCATTTTTCGGTCAAAAAGGACCAATTTCCATTCATTTGCACAATTTTCCATTCATCGTCCATTATTATAGTACGAACCAAGGCATAAAGACACCTATTTCATCCTTACTATTTATCCATACGAACGACGAATCAACACTTTATATATAATAAGGTATAATTAAAAAAGTACCTTTTATGCTGCATAACATACAAGAGTGTATTTGATACACCAAACTAAAGTGTTACTTTTACACCCAAATTAAGATAAGCATCTCATTTACATTAAAAATAAAACCATGAAAAAACATTTTCTACTTGCAGGAATTGCCGCGCTGATGCTAGCTGCGTGCAATAACAAGCCGGCTTCCGAGCTGACTTTATCCGGTCTTGACCCGGCAAATTTTCAAACAGAAGTGAACAATGCCCGAACGAATCTTTATACATTAAAGAATAAGGCAGGCATGGAAGTATGCATCACTAACTTCGGAGGACGTATCGTGTCTATCATGGTGCCGGACAAAAACGGAAAGATGCAGGATGTAGTTTTAGGTTTTGACAGCATTGCTGATTATATCAATGTGCCGAGTGACTTTGGTGCTTCTATCGGACGTTATGCGAACCGTATCGATCAGGGACGCTTTGTTCTGGATGGCGACACAATCCAATTGCCGCAGAACAACTTCGGTCACTGTCTGCACGGCGGTCCGAAAGGCTGGCAATATCAGGTTTACGAAGCAAATCCCGTTGACCCGATGACACTGGAACTGACCCGTATCTCACCCGACGGTGACGAAAACTTTCCGGGCAACGTGACTGCAAAAGTGACTTACCAACTGACTGAAGACAACGCTATCGACATCAAATATAGCGCTACTACTGATAAAAAGACGATTATCAACATGACCAACCATTCTTATTTCAATCTGGCCGGTAATCCGTCGAAAGCTTCAACCGATCATATTATGTATGTAAACGCAGACTACTATACTCCGGTGGACAGCACCTTTATGACAACAGGCGAAATAGCTCCGGTAAAAGACACGCCGATGGACTTCACTACTCCAAAAGCAGTAGGACAGGAAATCAACAACTACGATTTCGTCCAGTTGAAGAACGGAAACGGATACGACCATAACTGGGTACTGAATACAAAGGGGGACATTTCGCAGGTAGCTGCCAGACTGACTTCTTCTGAAAGTGGCATTACCCTCGAAGTATATACCAACGAACCGGGTATCCAGGTTTACACAGGCAACTTCCTCGATGGAAACGTAACCGGCAAGAAAGGCATCGTTTACAACCAACGTGCTTCCGTTTGCCTGGAAACACAACACTATCCTGACAGCCCGAACAAGGCAGACTGGCCTTCAGTGGTTCTGGAACCGGGACAAACATACAACAGCGAATGTATTTTCAAATTCTCAGTAGAGAAATAATATTAACTTATAAATCATATTTATTGTGGAAGCATTAGATTGGGTAGTAATTGGAGTCTTCTTTCTGGCTCTAATCGGTATTATTGTTTGGGTAGTCAGACAAAAACAAAATGATTCGGCAGATTATTTCTTAGGCGGACGTGACGCAACATGGCTTGCGATAGGTGCCTCTATCTTCGCGTCGAACATCGGTTCGGAACACTTGATAGGACTCGCAGGAGCTGGAGCTTCCAGTGGTATGGCTATGGCACACTGGGAAATTCAGGGATGGATGATTTTGATTCTCGGATGGGTGTTCGTGCCGTTCTACACACGAAGCATGGTATATACAATGCCCGAATTCCTTGAACGCCGTTATAATCCTCAATCACGCACGATACTGTCAGTTATCTCTCTGGTAAGTTATGTATTGACTAAAGTAGCTGTTACCGTATATGCCGGCGGCTTGGTATTCCAACAGGTATTCGGCATCAAAGCACTTTGGGGAATCGACTTCTTCTGGATTGCGGCAATCGGTCTGGTTCTCCTGACTGCACTTTATACAATTTTCGGTGGTATGAAATCTGTATTGTACACTTCCGTACTTCAGACCCCCATCCTTCTGTTGGGTTCATTGATTATCCTTGTGCTTGGTTTCAAAGAACTGGGCGGATGGGACGAAATGATGAGAGTGTGTGGTGCTGTAACCGTTAATGATTACGGGGACACAATGACGAACCTGATTCGTAGCAATGATGATGCGAACTTCCCCTGGCTGGGTGCCTTGATCGGTTCTGCCATCATCGGTTTCTGGTACTGGTGTACTGACCAGTTTATCGTACAACGTGTACTTTCCGGAAAGAACGAGAAGGAAGCCCGCCGTGGTACTATCTTCGGTGCTTACCTGAAACTGTTGCCTGTGTTCCTGTTCCTGATTCCGGGTATGATTGCATTTGCCTTGCATCAGAAGTATATCGGTGCCGGTGGTGAAGGTTTCCTTCCGATGTTGGCTAACGGTAATGCCAATGCCGATGCCGCTTTCCCTACATTAGTGGCTAAATTGCTTCCTGCCGGTGTGAAAGGTTTGGTAGTATGTGGTATCCTTGCTGCATTGATGAGTTCTTTGGCTTCTTTGTTCAACTCATCTGCCATGTTGTTCACTATCGACTTCTACAAACGTTTCAAACCGGAGACTCCGGAAAAGAAACTGGTAGGTATCGGCCAGATTGCAACAGTGGTAATCGTTATTTTAGGTATTCTCTGGATTCCTATCATGCGTAGTGTAGGTGACGTGCTTTATACCTATTTGCAGGATGTTCAGTCTGTATTGGCTCCGGGTATTGCCGCTGCTTTCTTACTGGGTATCTGCTGGAAACGTACTTCCGCCCAAGGTGGTATGTGGGGATTGATTTCCGGTATGGTTATCGGTTTGACCCGTCTGGGTGCTAAAGTATATTACAGCAATGCAGGTGAAATGGCAGATTCTACATTCAAATATCTGTTCTATGATATGAACTGGCTGTTCTTCTGCGGATGGATGTTCCTGTTCTGTATCATCGTAGTAATCGTAGTCAGCTTGGCAACAGAAGCTCCGACAGCCGAAAAAATCCAGGGACTGGTGTTCGGTACGGCTAGCAAAGAACAAAAAGCAGCTACACGTGCAAGCTGGAATCACTGGGATATTATCCATACAGTTATTATTCTGGCTATCACAGGTGCATTCTATTGGTATTTCTGGTAACTAAATAAAAACTCATATTAACAAAACAATGAATAACTATTATAGCTCGAACCCTACCTTTTATCTTGGTATCGACTGTATCATCTTCGGTTTTAGCGAGGGCGAATTGAACCTGTTATTACTGAAAAGAAACTTCGAACCGGCAATGGGCGAATGGTCACTGATGGGCGGATTCGTGCAAAACGATGAAAGCGTGGACGATGCTGCCAAGCGCGTATTAGCGGAGCTTACCGGACTGGAGAATGTATATATGGAACAAGTGGGCACCTTCGGGGCGGTCGACCGCGACCCGGGGGAACGGGTAATCTCCGTTGCATACTATGCGCTCATCAACATCAATGAATACGACCGGAAACTGGTAAAGAAACATAATGCTTACTGGGTAAATATCAATGAACTCCCCCAACTGATTTTCGACCATCCCGAGATGGTGACAAAAGCACGGGAGTTGATGAAACAGAAAGCATCTTCCGAACCCATCGGTTTCAACTTATTGCCGAAGCTCTTCACTTTGTCCCAGTTACAAAGCTTATATGAAGCCATTTACGGTGAGGAGATGGACAAGCGGAATTTCCGCAAGCGCGTCGCCGGAATGGACTATATAGAAAAGACGGACAAAATAGATAAACTGGGTTCTAAGCGCGGTGCAGCCTTGTACAAGTTTAACAGCAAAGTTTATCGCAAAGACCCGAAATTTAAATTATAATCAGCATGTTGGAAGAACTGAAAGAAAAAGTATTTCATGCCAATCTCGAATTGGTAAAGCATGGATTAGTCATCTTTACCTGGGGAAATGTTTCTGCCATCGACCGTGAAAGCGGACTGGTAGTAATCAAGCCCAGTGGTGTAAGCTATGATGATATGAAAGCGGAAGATATGGTAGTAGTGGATCTGGATGGCAAAGTCGTTGAAGGACGGCTGAAGCCATCCTCAGATACTCCTACTCACGTAGTACTCTACAAAGCATTCCCGGAAATCGGTGGAGTGGTACACACTCATTCTACCTATGCGACAGCCTGGGCGCAAGCCGGATGTGATATTCCGAATATCGGAACCACTCATGCGGATTACTTCCATGACGCCATCCCCTGCACGGCAGACATGACGGAAGCGGAAGTGAAAGGCGCCTACGAACTGGAAACCGGAAACGTGATCGTGAAACGTTTTGAAGGATTGAATCCTGTACATACGCCGGGGGTACTGGTGAAGAATCACGGTCCTTTCTCGTGGGGGAAGGATGCGCATGATGCAGTACACAATGCTGTAGTAATGGAACAGGTGGCAAAGATGGCAAGCATCGCTTATGCCGTTAATCCGAATTTAACAATGAACCCGCTGCTGATAGAGAAACATTTCAGCCGCAAGCATGGTCCGAATGCTTACTACGGACAATAACAAGAAATTCAATTTAGACGATTAATAATAGTAAAACAAGTAAAGATATGAATAACGTATTTGACCAATATGAAGTATGGTTCGTAACAGGAGCACAGCTTTTGTACGGAGGTGACGCAGTAATCGCAGTAGACGCACACTCTAATGAAATGGTTAACGGACTGAATGAATCCGGTAAACTTCCTGTTAAAGTAGTATATAAAGGAACGGCCAATTCTTCCAAAGAAGTGGAAGCTGTTTTCAAAGCAGCCAATAATGATGAAAAGTGTGTTGGTGTTATCACCTGGATGCATACTTTCTCTCCTGCTAAAATGTGGATTCATGGTTTGCAGCAGTTGAAGAAACCGTTGCTGCACCTGCACACCCAGTTCAACAAGGAAATTCCTTGGGATACAATGGATATGGACTTCATGAACCTGAACCAGTCGGCTCATGGCGACCGTGAATTCGGACACATCTGTACCCGTATGCGTATCCGTCGCAAAGTGGTGGTAGGCTACTGGAAAGAAGAAGATACACTGCATAAGATTGCCGTTTGGATGCGTGTATGCGCAGGTTGGGCAGACTCACAGGATATGCTTATCATCCGTTTCGGCGACCAGATGAATAATGTAGCTGTAACCGACGGTGACAAAGTAGAAGCTGAACAGCGCATGGGTTACCACGTAGACTACTGTCCGGTAAGCGAACTGATGGAATACCACAAAGATATTAAAGACGCTGACGTAGATGCATTGGTAGCTACTTATTTCAAGGAATACGACCACGATGCTTCTTTGGAAGACAAGTCGACAGAAGCTTACCAGAAAGTATGGAATGCCGCGAAAGCCGAACTTGCCATGCGTGCTATCCTGAAAGCGAAAGGCGCCAAAGGTTTCACAACCAACTTCGACGATTTGGGTGACATAGAATACAATGGTTTCGACCAGATTCCGGGATTGGCTTCCCAACGCCTGATGGCAGAAGGTTACGGATTCGGTGCTGAAGGCGACTGGAAATCGGCTGCTCTTTACCGCACTGTATGGGTAATGAATCAGGGACTTCCCAAAGGCTGCTCCTTCCTGGAAGACTATACATTGAACTTCGATGGTGCAAGAAGCTCTATCCTTCAATCACATATGTTGGAAATCTGTCCGCTTATCGCAGCCAACAAACCTCGCCTGGAAGTACACTTCCTCGGTATAGGTATTCGCAAGAGCCAGACAGCACGTCTTGTATTCACTTCAAAAACAGGAACAGGCTGTACTGCTACCGTAGTAGATATGGGTAACCGTTTCCGTCTGATTGTGAACGATGTAGAATGTATCGAACCGAAACCGCTTCCTAAATTGCCGGTTGCTTCCGCCCTTTGGATTCCGATGCCTGACCTCGAAGTAGGTGCAGGTGCATGGATTTTGGCAGGTGGTACTCATCACTCTTGCTTCTCTTACGACCTGACAGCCGAATACTGGGAAGATTACGCTGAAATCGCCGGTATCGAAATGGTACATATCAACAAGGATACGACTATCAGCTGCTTCAAGAAAGAACTCCGTATGAACGAAGTTTATTATATGCTGAATAAAGCACTTTGCTAAACCTTAAAATATTAATTTCAACATGAAATTAGATGCAAAATCAACCATCGAGGCAGGTAAAGCCATTCTTGGTATCGAACTCGGTTCGACACGAATAAAAGCTGTCTTGATTGACCAGGAAAACAAGCCCATTGCTCAAGGAAGCCACACTTGGGAAAACCAGTTAGTCGACGGGCTTTGGACGTATAGCATTGAAGCCATATGGAACGGAATGCAAGATTGCTATGCCGACCTTCGCTCTAACGTAAAGAACTCATATGGCATAGAAATCGAAAACCTGGCAGCCATCGGTGTCAGCGCCATGATGCATGGCTATATGCCATTCAACAAAAAAGAAGAAATCCTCGTACCCTTCCGCACGTGGAGAAACACCAATACAGGTCAGGCAGCAGCAGCCTTATCAGAATTGTTTGTCTACAACATCCCTCTAAGATGGAGCATTTCCCACTTGTATCAGGCTATTCTGAACAACGAAGCTCACGTCAAGGAGATTGATTTCCTGACAACCCTTGCAGGTTATGTGCATTGGCAGATAACAGGTGAAAAGGTATTAGGCATAGGCGACGCATCGGGTATGCTTCCCATAGATTCAACTACCAACAACTACTCTGCAGAAATGGTGGCGAAATTCGACAATCTGATTGCGCCGAAGGAATATAACTGGAAATTGCTGGATATTCTGCCCAAAGTATTACCGGCAGGTAAAAATGCGGGTGTCCTCACGCCGGAAGGAAGCAAAAAGCTCGACGTATCAGGTCATTTGAAGGCAGGAATACCGGTTTGTCCGCCGGAAGGAGATGCCGGTACCGGCATGGTTGCAACCAATGCGGTGAAACAGCGTACCGGAAACGTATCGGCAGGTACTTCCTCATTCTCCATGATTGTATTGGAAAAAGAATTGTCCCGACCATACGAGATGATTGACATGGTCACCACTCCTGACGGAAGTCCCGTAGCCATGGTACATTGTAACAACTGCACTTCCGACCTCAATGCATGGGTCAACCTGTTCAAGGAATATCAGGAACTTCTGGGCATCCCCGTAAATATGGATGAAATATATGGCAAGCTCTATAATATTGCGCTCACAGGTGACGCTGATTGCGGAGGTCTTCTCTCGTACAACTACATCTCAGGCGAACCTGTAACAGGACTTGCTGAAGGAAGACCGTTGTTTGTACGTTCGGCAAATGACAAGTTCAACCTGGCAAACTTCATGCGGACTCACTTATACGCTTCAGTAGGAGTTCTCAAGATTGGCAACGACATCCTGTTCAACGAAGAAAAAGTCAAAGTCGACAGAATTACAGGTCACGGAGGATTATTCAGAACAAAGGGAGTAGGTCAGAGAATACTTGCAGCAGCTATCAATTCGCCCATTTCCGTAATGGAGACAGCCGGTGAAGGTGGTGCATGGGGTATTGCCCTGCTAGGTTCTTATCTCGTGAACAATGAAAAGAAACAATCCCTTGCCGATTTTCTGGATGAAAGTGTATTTGTCGGTGACGCCGGTGTCGAGGTATCCCCCACACCCGAAGATGTAGCCGGATTCAATACATACATCGAAAACTACAAGGCAGGATTGCCCATTGAAGAAGCAGCAGTCAAATTTAAATAAGCTTCCTCACAGGCAGCTTTCTCTGCTTTTTTCTCAATAACCATATTTAAGTATTCACATAAACTATCCCCATCCCCTCTCCTTTTGGAGAGGGATAAGGGGAGACTATTATTATGAAAACCACCTCGTTCATACTTGCACTCATCCTATCCGCTTCACTGGCTAAAGCACAAAACGCTCCACAAGTGTCTTACTTCCCGTTACAGGATGTAAAGTTATTGGATAGTCCTTTCTTACAAGCCCAACAGACTGATTTACATTACATACTAGCTCTCGACCCCGACCGTCTGCTCGCTCCTTTTCTACGTGAAGCGGGACTGACACCGAAAGCTCCAAGCTACACCAACTGGGAGAATACCGGATTGGACGGACATATCGGCGGACATTATTTATCCGCACTCTCCATGATGTATGCTGCTACGGGAGACACCGCAGTTTACAATCGCCTCAACTATATGCTGGGTGAACTTCACCGTGCACAGCAAGCAGTAGGCACAGGATTTATCGGAGGAACTCCGGGAAGTCTCCAACTTTGGAAAGAAATAAAAGCAGGAAATATCCGTGCCGGTGGTTTCGACCTTAACGGCAAATGGGTACCTCTCTACAATATACACAAGACCTATGCCGGATTGCGGGACGCATATATCTACGCCAACAGTGATTTGGCACGCCAAATGCTTATTTCCCTGACAGACTGGATGATTGACATCACTTCCGGACTAAGCGATAAACAAATACAGGATATGCTTCGCAGCGAACATGGCGGATTGAATGAAACATTCGCCGATGTAGCAGAAATCACAGGAGACAAGAAATATCTGGAACTGGCACGCCGATTCTCCCATGAAGTAATCCTTGACCCGCTTATCAAAGATGAAGACCGATTGACAGGTATGCACGCCAACACACAGATACCAAAAGTTATCGGATACAAACGAGTTGCCGAACTGTCACAAGATGATAAAAACTGGAATCATGCTGCTGAATGGGACCATGCCGCCCGTTTCTTTTGGAATACGGTAGTCAATCACCGTTCTGTATGCATTGGTGGAAATAGCGTACGCGAACATTTCCATCCGGCAGATAATTTCACTTCCATGCTGAACGATGTCCAAGGGCCGGAAACTTGCAATACCTATAATATGCTCCGGCTAACCAAAATGCTTTATCAGAACTCTCAAAATCCGTATCATGCCAATGAACCGGATCCAACTTATGTGAATTATTACGAACGCGCACTTTACAATCATATCCTGGCATCACAAGAGCCGGATAAGGGCGGATTTGTTTACTTCACTCCTATGCGTCCCGGACATTATCGTGTTTATTCACAACCGGAAACATCCATGTGGTGCTGTGTCGGTTCAGGTTTGGAGAATCATACCAAATACGGTGAATTTATCTATGCACATCAGAAAGATACGCTTTACGTCAATCTTTTCATCCCCTCACAACTGACCTGGAAAGAGCAAGGCATTACCTTGACACAAGAGACCCGTTTTCCTGATGATGGAAAAGTAACCTTACGAATGGATGAAGCACCTAAAAAGAAATTCACATTGATGATACGTATTCCTGAATGGGCTAAAAACTCCAAAGATTATGCAATAACAATCAATGGAAAGAAAAGTCAGTTTGTCATACGTCCGGGAGAGAGTATTTATCTACCCATTCATCGCAAATGGAAAAAAGGAGATGTCATTACATTCAATCTGCCAATGGAAGTCAGTCTTGAGCAGATACCTGACAAGAAAGACTATTACGCTTTTTTGTATGGTCCTATCGTCCTTGCTGCATCCACGGGCACTGAACATCTCGATGGTTTATATGCAGACGACAGTCGTGGCGGACATATCGCTCATGGCAAACAAATACCTTTGCAGGAAGTCCCGATGCTGATAGGAAACCCGGATTCAATCTGTAAATCTCTTCAGAAAGAACAAAACAGCCGGATTACTTTCAGTTACAACGGAGAGGTTTATCCGGCACAAGGCAAAGCATTGGAACTCGTTCCATTCTTCCGCCTGCACAATTCCCGCTATGCCGTTTACTTCCGCCAGGCAAGTGAAGAACAATTCAAAGCTATTCAGGAAGAAATGGCAATGACCGAAAGAAAAGCGACAGAACTGGCCAATCAAACTATCGACTTGATTTTCCCCGGTGAGCAACAACCGGAATCCGACCACGGTATCCGATACGAACAGGCAGAAACAGGAACGAACAAAGACCGTCACTTCCGTCGTGCCAAAGGTTGGTTCAGTTATAATCTGAAAGTAAAGGAAGAAGCAAGCCGGATTATGATTACAGTACGCAAAGATGAACGAAATAAAGTAACCATTCTCCTGAATAACGAGAAACTGGCAGTAAATCCGACTATCAGCGAAGCAGATAAAGACGGTTTCACTACCCTCTCCTGGCTTCTGCCACAGAAGTTGAAAGCCGGCAGTTATCCGATACGTTTCAGCCCTGACGGCACAGAGTGGACTCCCGCCATTTACGAGATACGCTTACTCAAATAAAGGCAAAAAGAAAGACATCATCAAATATCTATATAATCATTTAAACAAATACCATTTTATGAAAGCAAAACTATTAGTCAGCACGGCCTTTCTGGCAGCTTCCGTGTCTCTTTCCGCACAAAAGAGCGCCACCATCACCGTACATGCCGACCAAGGCAAAGAAATCATCCCGAAAGAAATCTACGGTCAGTTTGCCGAACACCTGGGTTCATGTATCTATGGTGGCCTTTGGGTAGGCGAAAATTCGGATATACCTAATATCAAAGGCTATCGTACGGACGTATTTAACGCATTAAAGGATTTGGCTGTTCCTGTTCTCCGTTGGCCGGGCGGTTGCTTCGCCGACGAATATCACTGGATGGACGGTATCGGCCCGAAAGCAGACCGTCCGAAGATGGTTAATAATAACTGGGGCGGAACGATTGAGGACAACAGTTTCGGTACACATGAATTCCTGAATCTCTGCGAAATGTTGGGTTGCGAACCTTACGTGAGCGGAAATGTAGGCAGCGGTACGGTAGAGGAACTTGCCAAATGGGTGGAATACATGACGTCGGACGGCGACTCGCCTATGGCAAATCTCCGCCGCAAAAACGGCCGTGACAAAGCATGGAAAGTTAAATATCTCGGTGTAGGAAATGAAAGTTGGGGATGCGGTGGAAGTATGCGTCCGGAATATTACGCAGACCTGTACCGCCGTTATTCCACTTATTGCCGCAATTATGACGGCAACCGCCTGTATAAGATTGCCAGCGGTGCGAGCGACTACGACTACAACTGGACAGATGTATTGATGAACCGTGTAGGACATCGTATGCAAGGTCTTTCTCTCCATTATTATACCGTAACCGGATGGAGTGGCAGCAAGACTTCCGCCACCCGATTCAACAAGGACGATTATTACTGGACAATGGGCAAATGCCTGGAAGTGGAAGACGTACTCAAGAAGCATTGCGCCATCATGGACAAATACGACAAAGATAAGAAAATCGCTCTTTTATTGGACGAATGGGGAACTTGGTGGGACGAAGAACCCGGAACTATCAGAGGACACCTGTATCAACAAAACACCATGCGCGACGCTTTCGTAGCTTCTTTGAGCCTTGATGTATTCCACAAATACACAGACCGCCTGAAGATGGCAAACATCGCACAGATTGTCAATGTACTTCAATCCATGATTCTGACGAAGGACAAAGAGATGGTGCTTACTCCCACCTATTATGTATTCAAGATGTACAAAGTGCATCAGGATGCCACCTATCTTCCCATCGACCTGAACTGCGAAAAGGTGAATGCACGTGATAATCGCACCGTACCTATGGTAAGCGCCACCGCTTCGAAAGACAAGAACGGTATCATTCATATTTCACTCTCCAATGTAGATGCTGACGACGCACAGGAAATTACCATCAATTTGGGAAATACGAAAGCGAAAAAAGCTGTCGGAGAAATCCTGACCTCTGCCAAACTGACCGATTACAATTCTTTTGAAAATCCTGATATTGTAAAACCGGCACCTTTCAAAGAGGTAAAAATCAATAAAGGTACAATGAAGGTAAAACTTCCCGCTAAGTCCATTGTTACTTTAGAGTTACAGTAATTTTAGGGCTGTCACTTATTGTTCCACAAACAAGAAGACTGTTAAAATGGTAATAAAAAAGATAGTACTTTTGGATTGTTAAATCCACATAAAGAGTTATCTTTGCCAGCAATCTGACAGAAATCCATTAAATTTTAAAGATATGAACGATAACAAACTTATGAATCGTGCAGCGGATAACATCCGTATTCTTGCTGCTTCAATGGTTGAAAAAGCCAATTCCGGTCACCCGGGTGGTGCCATGGGTGGTGCTGATTTTGTTAATGTACTCTTCTCCGAGTTTCTAGTATACGACCCCGAAAACCCACGTTGGGAAGGACGTGACCGTTTCTTCCTCGATCCGGGTCATATGTCTCCGATGCTTTATTCCACACTGGCATTGACAGGAAAATTCACGTTGGATGAATTGAAAGAATTCCGTCAATGGGGAAGCCCTACTCCGGGACATCCTGAAGTAGATATCATGCGTGGCATTGAAAACACTTCCGGCCCGTTGGGACAGGGACATACTTTCGCCGTAGGTGCCGCGATTGCCGCAAAATTCCTGAAAGCCCGTTTCAATGAGGTGATGAACCAAACCATCTATGCTTACATTTCGGACGGTGGTATTCAGGAAGAAATCTCTCAAGGTTCCGGACGTATTGCCGGCGCACTGGGACTGGACAACCTGATTATGTTCTATGACTCCAACGATATCCAGCTTTCTACAGAAACGAAAGATGTGACCGTTGAAGACACAGCCATGAAATATGAAGCATGGGGATGGAACGTACTTACCATCAATGGTAACGACGCGGACGAAATCCGCGCAGCTATCAAGGAAGCACAGGCTGAAAAAGAACGCCCGACACTGATTATCGGTAAGACCGTAATGGGTAAAGGCGCACGCAAGGCAGACGGCAGCAGCTATGAAGCTAACTGCGCTACACACGGTGCCCCTCTCGGCGGTGACGCTTATGTAAATACAATCAAAAATTTGGGCGGTGATCCTACCAACCCGTTCGTTATATTCCCCGAAGTAGCCGAATTGTATGCTAAACGTGCGGAAGAACTGAAGAAAATCGTAGCTGAAAGATATGCAGCAAAAGCCGCATGGGCAAAAGCGAACCCTGAACTGGCTGCCAAACTGGAAGCATTCTTCTCCGGCAAAGCTCCGAAAGTGGACTGGGCCGCTATCGAACAGAAAGCAGGCAGCGCAACACGTGCCGCATCTGCAACTGTATTGGGAGCACTTGCCACTCAAGTGGAAAACATGATTGTCGCTTCTGCCGACCTTTCCAACTCTGACAAGACCGACGGCTTCCTGAAGAAAACCCATTCTTTCAAGAAAGGTGATTTCAGCGGAGCATTCTTCCAGGCCGGCGTATCTGAGTTGTCAATGGCTTGTATCTGTATCGGTATGTCACTTCACGGTGGTGTAATCGCAGCTTGCGGTACTTTCTTTGTATTCTCTGACTATATGAAACCTGCCGTACGTATGGCTGCCCTGATGGAACAACCCGTGAAGTTCATCTGGACACACGATGCATTCCGCGTAGGTGAAGACGGCCCTACTCACGAACCGGTAGAGCAGGAAGCACAAATCCGCCTGATGGAGAAACTGAAAAACCACAAGGGACACAACTCTATGCTGGTACTTCGTCCGGCCGACGCAGAAGAAACAACTATCGCATGGAAACTTGCCATGGAAAATACATCTACTCCGACAGGCTTGATTTTCTCTCGTCAGAATATTGTTAGCTTGCCCTCAGGAACGGATTACGAACAAGCATCCAAAGGTGCTTATATCGTAGCAGGTTCTGACGAAAACCCGGATGTAATCCTCGTAGCTTCCGGTTCTGAAGTGGCTACTTTGGTAGCCGGCACAGAATTGCTTCGTAAAGACGGTGTAAAAGTACGTATTGTATCTGCTCCGTCCGAAGGTCTGTTCCGCAGCCAGTCCAAAGAGTATCAGGAATCTATTCTTCCTTCAGCAGCCAAGATCTTCGGTATGACCGCCGGTCTGCCTGTCACCTTGCAAGGTCTGGTAGGTTGCCACGGTAAAGTTTGGGGACTGGAATCTTTCGGTTTCTCCGCTCCTTACACTGTATTGGATGAGAAACTTGGATTTACTGCCGAGAACGTGTATAACCAAGTAAAAGCAATGCTCTAATGAAAACAATCGGATTAGCATGCGACCATGCCGGCTTTGAACTAAAAGAATATGTTCGTGGCTGGCTGGAAGTAAAAGGTTGGGCTTACAAAGATTTCGGAACTAACTCTACCGCAAGCGTAGACTATCCGGACTATGCTCATCCGCTAGCCCTTGCAGTGGAATCGGGTGAATGTTATCCCGGTATCGCTATCTGCGGCAGCGGAAACGGAATCAATATGACGCTGAACAAACATCAGGGTATTCGTGCCGCTCTTTGCTGGAATGCAGAGATTGCACATCTTGCCCGTCAGCACAATGACGCCAACATTCTGGTAATGCCGGGACGCTTCATCAGCACTGAAGAAGCGGACATGATTTTGACAGAGTTCTTCTCTACAAAGTTTGACGGCGGCCGTCATCAGAACCGTATTGATAAGATTCCGGTAAAATAAAGCCTGAAAAGATAAAATAAATAAGGCAGCTATTTATAGGATGGTACAACATCAAATAAAATAGCTGCCTTTATTTTTGAATAACTGAATCGTATATCCGGGAAATATGTACCACATATTTACCATTTCAATCTTCTAAAACCATTCATTCGTTTTCCCGCCTTCCTTATTCATTGAAAATTGTTTATCCTTTATACACAAACCCTTTTTAAGTTTATAATAAAAACGTTCATCGTTTATTATAAACGGGCCTACAGTTTATTATAAACTCTCACCAGACATTTCAGTAACTTACATTTGAATTTATACAACAAAAAAGGCTTACCGGATAAAACCTATAATAAACTGATAACAGAAATAACCGCAGACAACGAACTTCAGCAATGTTCCCAATATGAACCCGATCAATGAGCCGAATCCGGATTTGAGTGCCTGGGAAAACTCCTTATTCCCCAGCAACTCACCAATCACTGCTCCGAGGAAAGGCCCGAGAATAATTCCCCAAGGCAAGAAAAGAAGTCCGGCCAAAGTTCCGATGATACATCCCCAATTTCCCCATTTACTGCCACCACTATACTTACTGCCCAGCATCGGCGTAAAATAATCCAAGACCTGCAAAACAGCTACAATCAATAACCACACGATTAATTGCGTCGCAGTATATTCCACCTTATCCGTGAAATGGAGAATAACCAGTCCTAAATAAGCAACAGGCGGGCCGGGCACCATAGGAAGTACACAACCGGCCAACCCGATTATCAAACAGAGGGCACTTATCACAATCAAAATAATGTCCAGCATAGTCTATACATTTTAATATCTGCACAAAAATACAGTATCTTTCAGTAAATGCAAGCTAACATCCGGAATTATTTCTTGAAGTATCCCGATGAGCCGTGAATCTCTTTAGGACAGATTCCGGTTAGCTATAACGAAAATAAAATTAGCTATAATGAAAAACGGATTAGCTATAATGAAAAAAAAATTTGCTATAATGAAACCGGAATTAGCTATAGCGAAAAGTTCAAGCGACTATAACGGGATTTCATCAAATACATCGCATTATGGAGAATAAGCAAGGGGGGCAGTTTTCTTATTATAATTGATTTTTATATAATAATGTACGCGCGCAGGCGCGGAATATTATTCTTTTTAATGCAAAAAAAGCGTGTATTTGAGGGTGAGGGGCTCACCCTCAAATACACGCTTTTTTCATCTAATAAAATATTATATAAAGAGAATAATTTCTTCTTCAAACCCAGTCCGGCAGTACCCGTATTGCCACCGTACACGTATCTGTTGGAAGTGAAGTATGCGAAAGCCGGTGCGTCGGATAAAGAAGTAATATGCAATAAACTCAAAACGATGCAAATTTCCGTCCACGTTTGCCCCATTTACATAAATAAAAACTATCTTTGCGTTTCAGAATCCCGAAAGACGAAAGAAATGGAGCAAATAGACAACCTAAAAGAGCTTATCAATCAGGGGGACGTGGACACAGCGATCAAGCAATTGGATCAGCTTCTCCAGGACACTTCTGTCGAAAAAGAGAAAGATGCCCTTTATTATTTACGGGGAAATGCCTACCGGAAAAAAGGAGATTGGAAACGGGCGCTGGACAACTACCAGTATGCTATCGAAATCAATCCCGACAGTCCTGCCGTTCAGGCCAGGAAGATGGTGATAGATATCCTTAACTTCTACAACAAGGATATGTTCAACCAGTAAAGAACAGATTCAATCAATAAAGAGATGTATAATCAATAACCGTACTCAAAGATAACGTAATAAAATAAAGATTATGGCAAAAATCAAAGGAGCAATCGTAGTCGACACGGAGCGTTGCAAAGGATGCAACCTGTGTGTAGTGGCGTGTCCGCTCGATGTAATCGCCCTCAATAAAGAGGTGAATATGAAAGGCTATAACTATGCCTGGCAAGTGAAAGAAGATACCTGCAACGGATGCAGCTCGTGCGCAACGGTTTGTCCCGACGGATGTATCTCAGTGTATAAAGTAAAAGTAGAATAAAAGAAAAGAATATGGCAGAAGAAGTTGTATTAATGAAAGGAAACGAAGCCATCGCCCACGCAGCCATCCGTTGCGGTGCGGACGGGTACTTCGGTTATCCTATTACTCCCCAATCGGAAGTGTTGGAAACGCTTGCCGAACTGAAACCCTGGGAAACAACCGGTATGGTAGTGCTTCAGGCAGAAAGTGAAGTGGCAGCTATCAATATGGTGTATGGTGGCGCAGGTAGCGGAAAGATGGTACTGACATCATCTTCAAGCCCCGGTGTAAGCTTGAAACAGGAAGGTATTTCTTACATCGCCGGTGCCGAACTTCCTTGTCTGATTGTGAACGTGATGCGCGGTGGCCCCGGACTGGGAACTATCCAACCGAGCCAGGCCGACTACTTCCAGACAGTAAAAGGCGGCGGCCACGGTGACTACCGGCTGATTGCCCTCGCTCCGGCATCCGTGCAGGAAATGGCGGATTTCGTGGCACTCGGCTTCGAACTGGCTTTCAAATACCGTAACCCGGCTATCATCCTTTCCGACGGTGTTATCGGACAGATGATGGAAAAAGTAGTTCTTCCCGCGCAGAAACCACGCCGCACGGAAGAAGAAGTTATCGCGCAATGCCCGTGGGCTACTACCGGAAAAGCGAAAGGCCGCAAACCGAACATTATCACTTCTCTTGAATTGAAACCGGAAGCGATGGAAATCAACAATCTGCGTTTCCAGGCCAAATATCGCGAAATTGAAGAAAACGAAGTACGCTTCGAAGAAATAAACTGCGAAGACGCAGAATATCTGATTATTGCCTTTGGTTCAATGGCACGTATCGGTCAGAAAGCAATGGAACTCGCTCGTGAGAAAGGTATCAAAGTAGGTATCCTTCGTCCGATTACACTGTGGCCGTTCCCGACAAAAGCGATTGCCGCATACGCTGAAAAGGTGAAAGGCATGCTTGTTACGGAACTGAACGCGGGACAGATGATTGAAGATGTCCGCCTGGCTGTGAACGGTAAAATTAAGGTAGAACATTTCGGACGTCTCGGCGGCATTGTCCCCGATCCGGATGAGATTGTAACTGCTTTGGAAGAAAAAATAATCAAATAACGAAACGATGAATCCCGATAAAATAAGAAACGTACTGAACATCCTTTTTATAATATTGGCTGTGGCAGCCATCATCACCTACTTCGTAGCGCGAGATGATTTCAAAATGTTTATCTACGTATGCGGCGCGGCAATCTTTGTCAAGCTGATGGAGTTTTTTATACGGTTCACCAACAGATAAGGAGATGAAGTTATGACTAAAGAAGAAATAATCAAGCCCGAGAATCTGGTTTACAAAAAACCGACTCTGATGAACGATAACGCCATGCACTACTGCCCGGGTTGCAGTCACGGTGTGGTACACAAGCTCATTGCCGAAGTGATAGAGGAGATGGGCATGGAAGATAAGACGGTGGGAATCTCGCCGGTAGGATGCGCAGTTTTCGCCTATAATTATTTGGATATTGACTGGCAGGAAGCAGCACACGGACGCGCTCCCGCTGTGGCAACTGCCGTGAAACGCCTGTGGCCTGATCGTCTGGTATTCACTTACCAGGGTGATGGTGACCTGGCTTGTATCGGTACAGCCGAAACCATACACGCTTTGAACCGTGGCGAAAATATCACGATTATCTTTATTAATAATGCTATCTATGGTATGACCGGCGGTCAGATGGCTCCGACTACCCTCGTAGGCATGAAAAGTTCCACTTGTCCTTACGGACGTGACGTAGAACTTCACGGTTATCCGTTGAAGATGACCGAAATCGCCGCCCAACTGGAAGGGACCGCTTACGTAACCCGCCAGTCCGTACAATCCGTACCGGCTATCCGCAAGGCAAAGAAAGCAATCCGCAAGGCTTTTGAAAATTCCATGAGCGGTAAAGGTTCCAATTTGGTAGAAATCGTTTCAACTTGTAGTTCAGGTTGGAAGATGACTCCTGAAAAATCGAACAAATGGATGGAAGAACATATGTTCCCGTTCTATCCGCTGGGTGATTTAAAAGATAAAGAATAACGCTAAAAGTCAACAGAACAATGAAAGAAGAAATAATTATAGCAGGATTCGGTGGACAAGGCGTATTGTCTATGGGTAAGATTCTGGCTTATTCCGGTTTGATGGAAGGCAAGGAAGTTAGCTGGATGCCGGCTTACGGCCCTGAGCAACGTGGCGGAACGGCCAACGTTACGGTCATTGTAAGCGATGACAAGATATCCTCGCCGATTCTTAGTAAATATGACAGTGCCATCATTCTGAACCAGCCTTCACTCGAGAAGTTTGAAAGCAAAGTGAAGCCCGGCGGTATCCTTATTTATGACGGTTACGGAATTATCAACCCGCCTACCCGCAAGGACATCAAAGTATACCGCATCGACGCAATGGACGCAGCCAACGAAATGAATAATGCCAAGGCATTCAACATGATTGTGCTTGGCGGTTTATTGAAGCTCCGCCCGATTGTTACGTTGGAAAATGTCATCAAAGGACTGAAGAAAACCCTGCCTGAACGCCACCACCACTTGATACCTATGAATGAGGAAGCCATCAAGAAAGGTATGGAGTTAATCCGTGAGGTTTAATTAACAGATAATGTACAATGGATAATTGATAATTATTAGCTACGTATAGTGCGTATGCAACATAATTTTCAATTATCCATTATCATTAAATCAATAAAAGTAAGTATCTTTGTCCCCAATTATGAGACGAATCTTACTATTATATATACTGCTTTCCGTTATAGGTTTGACAACTGTCCGTGCACAGTTCGATAATGGTCGACAAAGAGTGGACGAGAACGGATACGACCAATATGGTAATCAGGTAGACCCTGCCATGATTCCGGACAGACTGGATAGTGCAAATGTCGAAGTGCAGGGGTTACCGCCTACATTATATATGTGGCGTATCAAAAATCAGTTGGGCGACCGGACTATCATTCCGGCAGATACCGCCTACCATCATTTCCAGAACACGAACCTTACAGACGGACTGACCGGACATTATAATTATCTGGGTAATATGGGTTCTCCCCGTATGTCGCGTATCTTCTTTGACCGCCGCGACCCGGAACCGACCATTTTCATGGAGCCTTTCTCCAGTTTCTTTATCCGTCCTACGGAATTCAATTTTACAAACAGTAACGTACCCTACACCAATCTTACCTATCATAAAGCGGGGAATAAAGTAAACGGTGAAGAACGTTTCAAATCATACTTCTCTGTCAATGTCAACAAGAGACTGGCTTTCGGTTTTAATATAGACTACCTGTACGGACGGGGATATTACAATAATCAGAATACGGCATACTTCAATGCCGCCTTTTTCGGTAGTTACATTGGCGACAAATATCAGATGCAAGCCATATACAGCAACAACTACCTGAAGACAAACGAAAACGGCGGTATTACTGATGACAGATATATCACAGCTCCCGAGGAAATGGCAGAGGGGCAAAGGGAATATGAATCAACCAACATCCCGACCAAACTAAACGCAACAACCAATCGTAATCACGATTTTTATGTATTCCTGACCCAACGCTACAATTTGGGATTCAAACGCGATATTGTGCAGGCTGAAAATGATACCACTCCCGCCAAACAGGAATTTGTACCGGTCACCAGCTTCATACATACCATTCAGGTAGAGCGTGCGCGGCACGGTTTTAATTCGAATGACCAAGTAGATAAAGGCTATTATCAGAATACATATTTAGACCCGGAAAGCCCGACTGTCAGAGACAGTACCACGTATATAGGAATCAAGAACACCTTAGGTATTGCTTTATTGGAAGGATTCAACAAATATGCCAAAGCCGGACTGACCGCATTTGCTTCCTATAAAATTAGCAAGTACACACTTATGAATATGAATGGCAGCCCGTCTCCCGACAAATATAATGAGAACGAAATATTTGTGGGCGGTGAACTTTCCAAACGCGAAGGAAATGTGCTTCATTATCATGCTATCGGTGAAGTGGGGCTGGCAGGAAAAGCCATCGGGCAGTTCAACGTGAAAGGGGATATTGACCTTAACTTCCCTTTGTGGAAAGATACGGTAAGTCTCATAGCCCGTGGTGAAGTCAGCAACAAACTTGCGCCTTTCTATATGCGCCATTATCACTCCAAACATTTCTTGTGGGACAATGATATGGACAAAGAATTCCGCACCCGTATCGAGGGGGAATTAAGTATCGCCCGTTGGAGAACACGGCTGAAAGCAGGAGTAGAGAACATAAAGAACTACACTTACTTTAACCAACAGGCAACACCCGAACAGAAAAGCGGAAGCCTGCAAGTATTATCCGCCAGTTTAACACAAGACTTCAAGGTGGGAATATTCCATCTGGACAATGAAGTAACCTGGCAAAAGTCCAGTGACCAGACGGTGCTTCCTCTGCCCGACCTGTCCTTGTATCACAATTTCTATATGCAGTTCAAACTGGCGAAGAAGGTACTTAGCGTACAGTTGGGTGCAGATGTGCGGTACTTTACAAAATACAATGCCCCTGCCTATATGCCTGCCATTCAGAACTTCCATCTGCAACCGACAGAAGATCAGGTAGAGATTGGCGGTTATCCGATTGTGAATGTTTACGCAAACCTGCATTTAAAGCGTACACGTTTCTATGTGATGATGTATCATGTGAACCAGGATATGAGCAGACCGAATTACTTCCTGTCACCTCACTACCCTATCAACCCCAGAGTACTGAAATTCGGCCTTTCATGGAATTTCTATGATTAACTAAACCTTTATGGCTTATGGAGACACGCCCCAAACTGAGACTGTTCAGATATTTAATACCTGTAATCCTTGTACTGGCAATCCTTTTTTCTGTCCGCCAATGCGGCAAAGAGGAAAAGCCGTCGGGACACCCGCGTGACTACGCCGCCATTGCCAAAGAAGGGATATTGCGTGTAGCAACTGAATACAATTCCATCAGTTTCTATGTAGATGGTGACACCATTTCCGGTTTTCATTATGAACTGATTGAAGCATTTGCCCGTGATAAGGGACTGGAAGCCAGGATAACTCCCATTATGAGTTTCGACGAACGTCTGAAAGGACTAAGCGAAGGGCGTTATGATGTCATCGCTTTCGGCATATTAGCCACCAGCGCGCTAAAAGATTCCCTGCTCCTCACCTCTCCTATCGTACTCAACAAGCAAGTGCTGGTACAGCGGAAAGAAACCGGAGAAGACGATTCACTTTATATTCACAGCCAGTTGGACTTAGCGCAACGAACCCTTCATGTAGTGAAAGGCTCTCCTTCCATTCTACGCATCCAAAACCTGGGAAATGAAATCGGAGACACTATCTATATAAAGGAGATAGAGAAATACGGCCCCGAGCAATTGATTTCGATGGTAGCTCATGGAGACATCGACTACGCCGTTTGTGACGAAAGCATCGCACAAGCGGTTGCAGATTCTTTGCCGCAAATTGATATTAATACGGCAATCAGCTTTACGCAGTTCTACTCATGGGCAGTCAGCAAACAATCACCCGTCTTACTCGATAGTTTGAATACATGGCTGGATGCATTCCAAAAGGAAGAGGAATATCAAAAGATTTACAAGAAATACTATACCCGATAAAGTTGCTCTTGACAAAAAATAGCTTTATCTTTGGGGTTTGTTTAAAACAGGCACAATAGGTAATTATATTATGAGTGAAAAGATCATTAAATGGGGCTTCATCGGTTGCGGAGAAGTTACGAAAACAAAAAGTGGCCCTGCTTTCCAAAAAGTAGACCATTCGGAAGTCGTGGCAGTAATGAGCCGTGACGGTGCGAAGGCGAAGGCTTATGCCAAAGAGAGAGGTATCAAAAAATGGTATGATGACGCACAGGAGTTGATAGACGACCCGGAAGTTAATGCTATTTATATCGCTACCCCCCCTTCTTCACACGCCACTTATGCAATCATGTCCATGAAAGCAGGCAAGCCGGCCTATATCGAAAAGCCGATGGCCGTCACTTATGAAGAATGTACCCGCATCAACCGCATATCCAAAGAAACGGGTGTTCCCTGTTTCGTCGCATATTATCGGCGTTATCTTCCTTATTTTCAAAAAGTAAAGGAACTGGTAGAAAATGGGACTATCGGTAA
Source organism: Bacteroides sp. RTP21281st1_H5_RTP21281_210402 (assembly GCF_040918965.1). NCBI lineage: Bacteria > Pseudomonadati > Bacteroidota > Bacteroidia > Bacteroidales > Bacteroidaceae > Bacteroides > Bacteroides sp. RTP21281st1_H5_RTP21281_210402. The sequence goes on from NZ_JBCOWR010000001.1 coordinate 272,111, forward strand.
TGTTATCAATGTACAGATTCGTTTTGCCCAGCCGCCGCGCGATTTGGATTACAATCGTGATAATCTTCCCTGGCGTGTACAAGCGGATATTGCCGGAGGTGGTTACTTCTATGATCTTGCCCCGCATCAGATAGATTTATTGCAGGATATGTTCGGTTGTATCCTCGAAGCCAGCGGCTACAAGAGCAATCGTGGCGGACTCTATCCCGCCGAAGATACATTGAGCGCCTGCTTCCAGTTCGACAACGGATTGGTGGGTAGCGGTTCGTGGTGCTTCGTCGCCCATGATTCCGCCCGCGAAGACCGTATAGAGATTATCGGCGATAAGGGAATGATTTGTTTCTCTGTCTTTACTTACGAGCCTATCGGACTGCATACCGAAAAGGGACGCGAAGAAATCTGCATCGGTAATCCTGAACATGTGCAACAGCCGCTTATCCAGGCAGTGGTAGACCATTTGTTGGGTCAGTCTGTTTGCTCCTGCGACGGTGAAAGCGCCACGCTGACCAACTGGGTGATGGACAAGATTCTTGGCAAACTCTAAAACTGGCATATAGCCATACCCAAAGCCTTTTTCCATTTCGAATAATAGGTACTGGTAAAAAATTAATAGAAACACTCCATTGTATATTGTTAGTTTTTTCTATATTTGATGTAGTCTGAAGGTATTTAATTGACTACAAATAGATTAAAAGAAACTCGCATGAGAATGGGCAACGGATAAGAAATTGGTAAAGTGCTTTGATACACTATATTTCTCATGCTGTCAAACAACTCTTATTTGTTTGCAAATATAATATTATTGCAGGTAATAATCAAAAATAACGAGGTTTATTTTCATTTTTACCTGCTGATATTTGTTCCGGATTATCAGATGCGATATATTTGTAATTAGGATTCGTACCGTGTTCCAAGCGGTTCATAAGTAACGACTTGCGGAGTTTTGGCAACAAGGGGATGCGGCTCCGTTTTATAGAAATGACTTATGCAAACCGACTTATCCATTTACAACAGTCTTCGCCCTTCCTTTATAGAAGGCGTTCACGCCGTGAAGTTCAATGCTTTGTCGGCGGTCATATCGCGTTACCGGGATTATGCCCGCAGTTCCGAACAAATAAAAGCGTACTCGGGAGATTCTCTGCTGATGCGGGACATCGCCTCCTTGCTTGACGAAGCACCCCGTCCCATAACGAGGGAATACCAGGATTTCACCCCGTTCCTGCTTCTTCTGATGCTTTCGGAGGAATTTCATGTCGTCCATTACGTCGAGCGTCTTGTAACGTGGTATTTCGGCTACTGTTGTGTCGATGAACTGCGGACGGTTTGCACCATTCTGTCCGAGTGTTCCTACCCGCATCACGACACGCTGCGGCTGCGGTTCAAGAATTACCTGCGTGAAGCCCGTAAGACATTGGGTATGCCCGTTGAATGTAACGCTGCTGTCATGCTGAAAATGCTCGACGCCTCTTATGAACATCTCACTCCCGCCGATGTCGGGGAGTTCGAGGAGCTGTTGCACCTGGGGGACGATTACGAGTTCATCTCCCGTGTCAAATCGAATTATCTTGCCTCGGATAACGTCACGGAACTCGCCGGGGTTTGCGGGTATTCCAGCACGATTACCTTCCGCCGGCGTTTCCAGCGGGTTTTCGGCTGCTCGGCCTCCTCGTGGTTACGTCAGCGCCGTATCGAACGTATCGGGGAGTTGTTGCGGACGACACACTACACGTTGCAGGAAATAGCCTACATGTGCGGTTTCTCCGCCCAATCCCACTTTACGGACTTTTGCAAGCGGAATATGGGGAGCAATCCCACTTCCATCCGCCAGGAAGGTCGGATCTGACATTAAAATCGGCTCCGTGATAAAAAAACGAAGAGAAAGATAAAAATCGTAATCCGCCGGTTTTTCGATTCGCTAACTTTATACGCGAAAGTAACAAGACGGATTATGATTGCATTTATAGAAAAATTAAACAGCGAAGTCCTGCGGAGTATCGAACGTATCGAATCGCGGGATACCGACGTGTTGAAAAAGTCGCTTGAAGCGTCACGTGTCCTGGGAGAAGCGTTCGACCGTTTGAAACAATATATCATCGGCTACCGTTTTCAAAACGATGACGAGGAAATAAAGTTCTTCAAAGAAATCAAACCCCGTCTTTTTTGCCGTCTGATCTATTACCGCAAGCTCTACAATATCGAGATGAACCGTCCGGTAGGAAGTATCGAGGCACAACGGGAGTACCTGGACGCCCATGTTCGGGCCATCAACGCGTACACGCAGAAACGCCTCGACTTTATCCGCTATTTCCGCAGCGGCGCTACACACCTGGACAGCCTCTATTTCCTGCGCGGGCAGACCGACACGGAGCAATACCTGGAAACCTTCTACTATGAACTCGACCCGCAGTTTTCGACAAACGCGGATTTCAAGGTGGCGAAAATCCTGGCCAACGATATGTTGTCGGTTTATCTTATGGGCGAATTGGAATCACTGGAGAGCACGAACCTCCGGAACATGGTTCTGCCATTGCCTGACGTGCGTCCGACATGGCAGGACTCGAAGACGGATCTGACGGAACTTATTTACCTGCTCGACAGTAAAGGCTGTTTCGGCAATGTGCCACTCACGCAACTTGCCAGCTACATTTCCAACGCTTTCAACGTACACCTCGACATGAACCTTTCGAGGACATTCTGCGATATGAAAATCCGAAACAACCCGACACCGTGGCTTGACAAGGCGAAAGAGGCCCTGCTTAAACGTATGCAGACGTGGAAGCGAAACAAGAAAAACGGCAATTCCGAGTAGAACATGAACCGGTAAAGCACTCTATTTCTTATAGAAGCACTGATAATCAGCGTTGTATATAACAAAAGAACCGAGGTCGGTTTTCCCCCGTAACTCTCGAAAGGAACTTTCCCGAACGCCCGTATTTGCACCCGTATAAGGAGCCGATACGGGTGTTCCGTTGTAGCCCCGTCCGGATTAGAACACCGTTAAGCGTTGAATCACAGTATGCTATCGCATTTCTGCCAATAAAAATACCGAGTACGGGCCGCGGATTTCGGTAAAAAACACTGCCTTCTTCACCGCATGAACCGTTGAGAATCAGTTCACTGCAAATTATCAAAAAAAAGTCGTACCGACCTCGTTTTAAGCTGTCCATATAAGCCCGACCTTTGTAACAGACTAAAAAACAAAGGAGTATGAAAATCATAGTGATCGGTTCGCGAGCCTATAACGAGCTTGTCGGGCGTATAGAGAAAATAGAGGCTGCAATCGCCTCTCTCCCTGAAAAGGGGCGTGCATGGAATAAGGAGTATATAAACGACGAATGGATGGACGGCGAGCAGGTCTGCCGTTACCTGGGCATCAGCGGGCGTACCCTTCAACGCCTCCGCTCGGATCACGTGATCACCTATTCGGCCATCAACCGGAAGCTGTATTATTCCCTCACGGAAATCCGCCGTGTGCTGAAGGAGCGTTCCGTGCGGCGCAAAAACCGACCAAAGGAGTAGGCCATGTTTCTGGATAAGGAATATTTCGACGGATGGATGCAGCGGCTCTCGGAACGGCTGGAACGTATTGAGAAGCTGTGCGCGGGGGATGTGGAGCAACCGCTTTCCATCCTGCCTGACGGGGAGCGTCTTCTGGACAATTACGACCTGTGCCGTATGCTCAATATCAGCAAGCGCACACTCCAGCGTTACCGCACCTCGGGAGAGCTGCCTTACGAGATGATCTATCACAAGACCTTCTACCGGGAATCGGACGTCCTGCGGTTCATCGAGCGTAACTTCAGTAATTTCCGCAAGCTGAAAAAGGATCGTCCTGCCGGTTCCGGTTAGGCCCTGTCCCGAGAGTCCGGCGTCATGGAAAAACGCGGAGATACATGGAATAAGGCACGACAAGGCGGTACAACCGTTCGATATTTGCCGTAAAATCAGTATGTTTGCACTTGGAAGCCTATATAATAATGAACAATGAAAGAAACAGATAAAATATATCCTGCCGACAAAGGGGAGGAAGAGCTACTGCATAACGTGCGCCATATCTTGCAGGAAGCGCGCGCGAAGGTGATACATCATGTCAATTCGACCCTCGTGAGGGCTTACTGGCAGGTAGGGAAATATATAGTGGAGTACGAGCAGCAGGGAACCGGCCGTGCCGGATATGGCAAGGCTGTCATCAACACCCTTTCCAGGCGGCTCGTGGCGGAGTTCGGAAACGGGTTCACGGCCACCAACCTGCGGTACATGAGGCAGTTTTACCAGTGCTACCCGAAATATCACACGCTGTGTGATAAATTGAGCTGGTCGCATTGCCGCACGCTTCTCAAGGTGTCGGGCGATGCCGCCCGTGATTTTTACCTGCACGAGTGCGTCAAGGAAAACTGGAGTGTCCGGCAGCTCGACCGCCAAATCAACACGCTTTTCTATGACCGCCTGCTGGCCAGCCGAGACAAGAAAGCCGTGAAAGAGGAGATTTCCCGTACCGAACCCGGGCGTGTCGAACCCAAAGAGATCATCCGCGACCCGTATATCCTGGAGTTTCTCGGTATCCCCCAGGGAGAGCATTTTCTGGAAACCGATCTGGAGCAACTGCTCATCAGCCGCTTGCAGCGCTTGATGCTCGAACTCGGGAAAGGCTTCGCCTTCGTCGCGCGACAGAAGCGTATCTCCTTCGACGACAAGCATTTCTACATCGACCTGGTCTTTTACAATTACCTGGCCCGCTGTTTCGTTTTAATAGACCTTAAATCCGGGGAGCTGACCCATCAGGATTTGGGGCAGATGCAGATGTATGTCAATTACTACACCCGTGAGTTGATGAATCCCGGGGATAACCCTCCGGTGGGTATCGTCCTCTGCGCGGAGAAAAACGACGCGGTCGTCCGTTATACGCTGCCCGAAGATGAAAAGCAGGTCTTCGCCGCCCAGTACATGACCTATCTTCCCACGCAGGAGGAGCTGCAAACACTCTTGCAGGAAGTGTGACAACAACGCTCATGGGCATATGAAAAAAGCCGACGGAAATCTGTACTTCCGTCGGCTTTTCGCTTACATCTTAATCCCTTTCTTTGCGGGGCCGTTCTCCGGCGGGCTGCCCACGCCCGCGATCACGATGCGCCCCCCGGAGGCGTCGGCAATCTGCCGCAGCCGGGAAGGAATACGGGCCGCCGTGTTGTCTTCCTTCGGGAGCTCTTCCGCCGTGTCATGCCGTTCCCGGCACACGTCGTTATCCTCCTCCGCCTCCTTTCCCTCGCTCTCTTCTATCGGTTTGAGGCTTTGCTGTATCCTGCGGTCTATTTCCGTCAGGTCAGTTTTCAGGGCCGTCAGTTCGGGCTCCTTGCGCCAGGAACTTTCCACCACTTCCCGCAGGACGGGAATATCTTTCTCCAGTTCCTCGTTCTTTTTCCGGAATTTTTCCAGTGTCGGCTCGATGGTCGCGAGCGCGTGGATGAAGTTCATCGCCGCCAGTCGCGGGTCGGAGGCGATATTCCCGTAGTTATACTGGTATAGATAATCCCCTTCACCCCGGACATAAAAACGGTTCTGCACCAGGTCGAGCCCGTCTTTCCCGGTCGTTTCGCTCTGGACGAGCAGTTCGAACCCGTAGAGGCTCCCGATGGGTTCGAGCCTGTCGAGCGTGCGTGCCGTTTCGGCGATACGGTTGAGCTGTTTCCCGATGAGCTTGGGGTCGGAGGTTTCCAGCCCGTTCAGTTTCACGGGATTGCGGTACGAGCCGTCCTCGTTGAACTCGACGCGGGCCTTGAAGTGTTCCAGATCCTTGCCGATACGCCGTATCAGGTCGTTGTTCTTCTCTATCTTCTCCGTGATCTGCTCCAGCTTGTAGCGGCTCGATGATTTGCCGCGCACGAATGCCTGGCGTTCGCTTTCGAGCGTGGCGATCTTCTTCTCCAGGCGGGCCTTGTCCAGCAGGTCTGTATTTCCCGAGAGGACGGCTACATACTCGGAAAAATTCATGCCGCTTTTCTCGTCGATGGCCCCCTCGTCGATGGTACGGCTTCCCATGTTGTTGGTCTTGAGCTGGCGGATGAACAGTTGCTTGTTGTGCAACAGCCCGAACTTGTAGGCGTCGAGCGACTTCTCGACGGCGTATAATATCACGTCCACCTTGTTGTCGGCATGGAGTTTGGCGATCTCGTTCCCGGTGCGTATTCCCCGCCCGTCGCGCTGCTCCAGGTCGCTGGGACGCCAGGGGCAGTCCAGGTGGTGTATCGCCACGCAGCGTTTCTGCGCGTTCACTCCCGTCCCGAGCATCTCGGTCGATCCGAAGAGTACGCGGATTTTTCCGGCGTTCATACCGGCGATCATCTCCTTGCGCGCTTTTTCCGAGGTCGCCTCCTGGATGAACCGCACCTCGCTTTGGGGTATGCCGTAATCCTCCGCGAGTTTACGCCGTATCTCGGAATAGACGTTCCACCCCGCTCCGGGTTTGTAGGTTCCCAGGTCGGAGAATACGAACTGCGTACCTTTGTACGCCTCGAAACGGCGGTAGTAACCGGCAATCATACGGGCGCAGTGGCTCGCCTTGTTGTCCACGTGGTCGCTGTATAGTTCGGGGTCTATCATACGCATATCGAGCGACATCTTGCGGGCGTAGTCTGTGGCAATGAGCATTTTCGCCTTTTCCTCCCGCTCCGAGAGCGGCAGGCGGCCCAGGAGCGTGGCATCGCCCGATTTGGCGAACTGCACCAGCCGTTCTATGAACTCCGTCTGCTGGGGTGTCGGCGGGATATTGTGCAATATCTCGTTCTTTTGCGGTCGGTCGATCCCTATATCCTCCGCCGAGCGGTAATCTGTAATCTCGGAGTAGAACATGGCCAGTTCGGGAACCTTGATGAAATATCGGAACCGTTCTTTCTGCACGACCTCGTTGGTCACGGAAAACTCGTAGTCGATGGTTTTCTTGGCAAATATGGCCGCCCAGGCATCGAAGGTGCGGATATTCTGACGCTCCAGTTCCTTCGGGCGCAGGTACTTGAAAAGCAGGTACAGTTCCGTGAGCGAGTTGGAGATGGTCGTTCCCGAGAGGAACGTCGCCCCCAGGTCGCGGCCCGTGCGCTGCTGTATGGTACGCAGCGCGAAAAGCATGTTGAGCGCCCGCTGCGACCCCTCGGGATTTCCGAGGCCCGCCACCCGGTCATGCCGGGTCGTGAAAGTCAGGTTCTTGAATTTGTGGCTCTCGTCCACGTAGAGGTGGTCGATACCCATGAGGCGGAAGTCCACGGCGTCGTCCTTGCGTGTTTCCAGCGCGTGCGCCACCTTCTGCAACTTGGCTTCCAGGTTGGCCTTGCGTTTCTGACACCCTTTCATCATGGCGCGGGAAACGTCCCTGCCTTGTGCTTTGAGCACTTCGAGGTTCTCCTCCACACAGTCCAGCTCGGCCTGCAATATCTCCTGCTGTATCTCCGGGGACTGGGGTATCATGCCGAACTGTTCGTGCGAGAGGATCACGACGTCCCAGTCGTTGTTGCGTATCTCCCGGAAGATGCGCTCACGCTTCCGGGGCGTGAAATCCTCCTTGCCCGGGTAGAGGACTTTGGCCATCGGGTAAGCGGTGCAGAACGTCCGGGCTATTTCATGGATGTTGGCTTTCAGCCCGATAATCATGGGTTTATTGGCCAGCCCGAGGCGTTTCTTCTCGTAGGCCCCGCAGCACATGATAAGGGTCTTTCCGCCGCCCACCTCGTGGTCGATTATCCCGCCGCCGAGCAGTTTGTCCATCCATATCGCGTCCTTCTGGCTGTCATACAGTTTGTCGATTCCCAGCCCCTTGAGGTCGAGGTCGGGGAATTCCTGGTGCGTCCCGTCGTACTTCGGGCGCACGTAACAGTTGAAAGTACGGTTATAGAGGTCTGTCAGGCGGTCTTTGAAGTCGGACGACTGCTCGCGCAGCCATTCGGGGAAAGCACCCCGGATCTCATCTATCTTGCTGTTGGCGAGCTGTATGGCCTCCCCGTCACGCACTTTGACCTCCCGCCGTTCTCCGTCCACCCATTTGAGGACGGTCTTGGTGATGTCGGGCGAAGTGTTTTGCAGGGCGTGTTTCAAAAGGTGCAGGCCGTTGTACTTACGGGTCTGCGCGCTGACGGCATACTGCTCCGTGATCTTCACGTTCGTCGCTTCCGCCTTCACGCCGTACTCGTCTAGGTTGGAGGCGAAGGTGATCTTCACCTCCGTATCGAAGAGCGAGGAGGCGAAACGCTCGTAAACACCTTTTGGAATCCACCGTTCGCCCAGGTTGAAATCCAGGTCGTCGAAAGCGATGGGTTTGGGCGTCGCCTCGCGCAGAGCCTCCAGCGATTCCCGGGCCGGGGCGTGGTCGGGATTCTCCCGCAGGAACGCCTCGATCCGTTCGGCTTTCCCGATGACATTGCCGGCGATGAACTTGTCGGCAACCTCGTAGCCGTCCGTTTCCGGGTTGTAATAGATACGTCCTTTCAGTTCCCCGAGTATTCCCTCCACGGTAGTTCCCGTGAGCGAGGCCATGTAGTGCGGTTCCACCCGGCCGTACTTGTTCAGGCTGGCCACAAGGGCCTCCGAAGCGTCGTCGGCGTGCGTGATCTCATCGGGATTGAAGGCCACGGGACGCTCGAAGATGTCGGCTTTGCGTGCCTTGCCGTCGATGTAACGCTCCAGCGACAGAATCTCCGTCCCCCGCGCGTCCATCTTGATCAGGTCGAGGTTGCGTTTGTCATTGAGCCGTCCGAAGCGTTCGGTGAAATTGTCGTAAAGCCGGTTGAGCATCTCCCGCAGGGCGGGGTTCGCCGTCAGCGTTTCCGCCTCGTTGTTATAAAGGTGGTAATAGGCATCGCGTATCTCGATATACATGGAGGCTTTCGTCCGTTGTGCAGGCGTGAGTTCCAGCGGGTGGAACATGGGTTGCAGGGATTCAGTCTCCCGCAGGTAGCCGACCCGGTTTTGTCCGTCCGTGACGAGTGTTCCCTCGCGGAAATAGGGGGCGACCTCCCCCTCGAACGGTCGGGGTTTCATATCCGCCTCCCGTATCTGCGGCATTTCTTTACCGGGTTCTTCCTCCTCTGGATTGTCCGGCGTGTCGAACAGGCCGCCCGTTCTCGGCGTACCGGCGGCTTGTTTCCGTTTGCCTTTCGGGGCTTCCGTCGGGGGGCGTACCGCCTGCCGTTCCCGCTGTTCCGGGGTTTCCTGCTGCCGGGCGCTTTGTCGGCGCAATTCCGCCCTCCGTTCCGGGGTAAGCGACATCATCATCTCGTAAAAGCCGTTGATCGGCGGGTTGTCCTCCCAGTTCAGGGAGGCATACAAGTCTTCGGGATCACGCTCCGGTGGCGTCGTTTTCGGCATTTCGCTCTTCTGTTCCTCCGGAGAGGAGGCCGGGGCGAATAATGAGGGTTGTCGGGGCGTCTTCCGCTTTGCTCCCCGGCGGCTGTTCCTTTTCTTGGATATACCGAGTTCTGCCTGCCGCCGCTCCTCGGCGCTGAAGCCGAACAGATCGTAGAGCGTCAGCAACGGTTCCTGCTGCACATTTACCGGTTCGGCAGCTTGGGTGGCAGGTACGGGAGCCGCCGTTTCCACCGTGTCGAAAAGCGACCCGGCGAAGCCCTCCCGCGGTTTCGGTTCCGTTATTCCGCCCACGTGCTGCACGGGAGTATCTGCCATGCCGAAATCTTCGGGTTTCGGCGGGTGCTGCTCCCACAAGCGATTCTCCCGCTCTTTCGACCAGGCCCCGAAGTCGGCCAGATCCTCCCCGGTCGGTTCTCCGGCGGGTGTGGCAGCAGAATCCGGTAACACTTGTCCGGGTTTGTTTTCGATTCGGGTAATCTCCCCGGTTTCGGTATCGACATGGTAGCCCTGTGCCGCCATTTCGGCGACGACGCGGCGTTTTTCCTCCTCTTCCCGCTGCTGCTGAAGGTTACGGGCATCGGCGATAATCTCCTTGACGATTTCTCCGGCAAGGCGGGGCTCGTGTCTTTCGGCACGCTGGCGTTCCGCCTGACGGGGACGGGACAATTCCCGCTCCGGTGTACCGGGTGTCTGTTCCGGAGCATGTTCCAGGCAATAACTCTCGTTGAAATGCCGGTTGAAATCCTCCGAGAGCATACGCCGCATCTCCCGGTCGATGCCGTCCACGCCCTCCGCGTGGGTGAACTCCATCGCCGGTTTGCCGTAGGGGTCTTTGCCTACTTTGGCCTCGGTATGGATCACCCTGTCGAACGACTGGAAAAGGTTGTTTATCCGGATGCCGTTCGACAGCTTGCGGGATTCGATGAAATCCCGCTGCCGTTCGGACAGTTCCCCCGTGGCGGCTTTCTTTTGCAGGATAACCAGGTCGCTGCCGACCTCCGTCCCCGCGTGTTCTGTAAAGAGGTTGTTCGGCAGCCGGATGGCCGATACGGGCTCGCAGCGGTTCATCAGCCACTCGCGCACGGGGCGTCCCTGCTCGGCGTTCAATACTCCCTGCGAGGTGATGAATGCCACCAGGCCGCCCTCGCGTACCATATCGACGGACTTCATGAAAAAATAGTTGTGCAGCGCCCGTGTGCCTTGCCGCCGCACGGGGTCGGTATGGGTGGAGAAGAACGGGTCGAAGAGCGCCACGTCCCCGAAAGGGATGTTGCTCACGGCCACGTCGTAGTAACCGGCGTATTTGGGTTCGATGCGCTCGAATCCCTGTACCCGCACCCGTTTTTCGGGGTGCAGGTGCTTCAGGATCAACCCCGTGGCGGGGTCTTTCTCGAAGCAGGTGATCTCCGCATAGGGGGCGTGGAAATCCACGGCACTGACGAAAACCCCCGTTCCCGCACTGGGGTCAAGAATACGTTTGGGGACGATCCGCGTGTCCCATATCGCCTCCACGATGGCGTCTGCCACTTTCGGGGGCGTGTAAAAAGCCGTCAGGACGGAGTTCTTGATCCCGTCCATGTAGCGCTTGTATTCCCGTTCGTCGGGGGTGTTCGCCCTGATGACCTCGTGCAACTCGGCCACGAGCGTTGCCATGCCGTCCTTGTCCGGTTTCCCGGTGGGGTTTTCCAGCACTTCCTTGATGGCGCCGAAGCCGCTGTATGCGCCGAGTGTCCTTTCTTCTTCGGGAGTCGGCGCCCGCCGTTCCCTGTCGAGCGTGAAGGCCGTCTTCAGCGCGTCGATATTCTGGCGGAGGTGGGTTTTCTTATTGAATGCCATCTTCGAGAAGTATTTGGACGGTTCCCGTCAGTTCGGTATAGAACAGTTCGTAGTCGGGCGTGTCGGCGAAGTCGTCCGTGAGGTCGTACTTCTCCAGCACCCCGCGGCAGAGGGGCAGCAGGCGTAGAGCCGCCTGCCGGGCGGTATCCTCGGGAATCTCCGCCTCGAATTCCCTCCAGAGGATGTTTACCAGCGTGTTGTAGGGTGAAAAGTGCAGTCCGCGGCAGAGTTCCTCGCGGGCAATTTCTTCGGCCTCGATGTGGTTGCAGCCCGAACGGATCGCCTCGCTGTACGCTTGGGCGGCGCTGTCGGCCCGCTCGGCGATGAACTCACTTTCGGCGATGAGTTCCGGGTGGCTGTCCTTGAGGTAGGATAGTAACGAAAGTCCGTAATAGGACAATTCCCCCGTGGGGGTATGGTGTTGCTTGTCTGGCATGATAAGAATTTTTAGTGGTCGTTGATAATCGGGGAAGAGAAAGGCGCCCCGGGTTCCCACCCGAAGCGCCGACCACTGAAAAAATCCTTATCAAACAAGCGTATCTCGTTATGACAGGTCTTTTCCAGTGGCAAAGGTAACGATTATTTCCGTTTGTTCCTCTTTCCCTGCCTGGGAGTATCGCGCGGTTCGAAAACGAACGAGGTCTTGAACTGGTCATCGAGCGTGAGGGCCGCGTCGAACGTTCCGCCGCCGTTTTTGACGAATCCCCGGATCGTGCCGGTTTTGCCTTTGGTCAGCAGTTCCGCGAGCTGCTTGTCGGTCAGCTCCTTGCGGCCCACGGTTCTCCATACGGTCAGGCCGCAATCGGGATTCTGACACTTGGCGAGTTTGGGATAGAACACCACGGGCCTGCCGCAACGCGGGCAGGCTGTGTCACTCTCCGCGCCGTCGATTCTTGCTTCCAGCAGTTCTTTGGCGATTTGCGAGGTGAAGACCTCGATACCGCGATGGAACGTCGGGGCGTCCATCTCCCCGGTGGCGATCTTCGAGAGGGCCAGTTCCCAGCCGCCCGTCATGGCGACATCGGCAATCTTCTTGTCCCTGACCACGGCATACACGGCCAGTCCCTTGTCCGTGGGTACAAGCGACTTTTTCTCTCGCCTGACATACTCGCGGGCAAAGAGCGTTTCGATGATGGCGGCACGGGTGGCGGGCGTGCCGATGCCGGCATCTTTCATCGCCTCGCGTTCGGCCTCGTCGGACAGTTCGCGTCCGGCGGTTTCCATCGCCGCCAGCAGGCTCGATTCCGTGTGAAGGGGGCGCGGCCGGGTCTGTTTCTGTTCCGTGCCGCATCCTTTGACGGGCAGCTCGTCGCCTTGCACGATGTCGGGAAGGAGGGTCATGTCCTCCTCTTTCTCTTCGACAGGTTCATTCAGGACGGCCCGCCAGCCCGTCTCGACCATGATACTGCCGCGGGCCGTGAAATCATGTCCCGCGCTTTGCAGGGTAAGGAAAGTGTTTTCTTTCACGCAGGCCCCGGAAAAGGTTTCGAGCATCCGCCCCGCGACCATCTCATAGACGATGCGGTGGTCGGCATCCAGTTCGGAGGGGAGGTTCTCGGTGGGAAGCAGCGCGTGGTGGTCGGCGATCTTTTCGTTGTCCACGCTTCGGCGGGAGAGAGATGCGGTATCCATCCTGCCCGCGTATTCCGCGAAACGGGGATAGCGTGTCATGTTCCCGATGAGTGCCGGAATCTCCTCGGCCACATCTTCCGATATATAGCGTGAGCCGGTACGGGGATAAGTGATGAACTTCTTCTCGTAAAGCGACTGGGCGATGTCGAGCGTTTTTTCTGCCGAAAAACCATACCGGCTGTTGGCCTCTTTTTGGAGTGTCGTCAGGTCGTACAAGAGAGGCGGCTGTTCCCTGGCCTCCTTGCGCTCCACGTTCACGACGCGTACCGTTCGGACGCCGATAACCTCGGCGCGGGCTGCTTCCGCCTTCTCCCTGCCGTCGAATTTCTCCGTGGAGAGGACGGTGAACTCCGTGCCCTCCTTTGCCGTGGAGAGCTTCAGCCGGAAATAGGTGGCGGGCTTGAACGCCTTGTTCTCCAGGTAACGGGAGCAGATGATCGCCAGCGTGGGGGTCTGCACCCGTCCGAGCGACCAGACGCCCCGCCCGGCAGCCACGGCAAGCGCTTGCGAGGCGTTGATACCGACGATCCAGTCGGCTTCGCTGCGGGCTTTGGCCGAGAGGTAAAGGTTGTCGTATTCGTTGCCGGGGCGGAGGTGTTGTAACCCCTCGCGGATGGCCCGGTCGGTCAGGCTGCTGATCCATAACCGCACGAAAGGGGTGCGGCATTCCAGGTAAGAGTAGATGTAGCGGAAGATCAGCTCCCCTTCACGCCCCGCGTCGGTCGCGACGATGATGCGCTCGGCCATGCCGAACAATTCCCGGAGAATACCGAGCTGCTTCACGACACCCGGGTCGGCCTTATACTCTTTACCCTCCCGAACCTGCCGGGGCAGGAGGATGAACGATGATGGCAGGATAGGCAGGTTTTCCCGGCGGAAACCCGCGATGCCGTACTGTTGGGGCATTGCCAGCCCGACCAGGTGGCCGAAGGCCCAGGTTACGGCGTAGCCGTTTCCCTCGATAAAACCGTCTTTACGGTTCGTGGCTCCCACGATGGCGGCGATCTCACGCGCCACCGAGGGCTTTTCTGCGATAATTACTTGCATGATGATTCGGATTTTTCAGTGGTTGTTTTCTTGTAGTTCTTCTTCTTTCTCTTTTTCCGGACGGGCGATCAGCCGGCGGTCGTAATAGACATGGTTGCCGTTCCCGTCGTAATACTGCCGTCCGTCGTCCGCCTCCTCCGGGGGGCTGCGTTTACCCGGCCGGAGGTACAAGGCGGCCAGCGCCGCGATCAGGAGCGGCATGGCTCCGGCCTGCATGTAGAACCATTTCATACGTTATACCTTGACACCTTTGGAGTTGCTCTTTTTGCTGCTGCGGTAATTTTTCTTCTGCGTCGGGGTGGCTTCCTGCTGTCCCTGCTTGAGCGGCTCTTTCACACCTTTGACCGCTTCGACGGTCTTGCCCTCGGAATTGACGGCGACCTGGGTACGGCTTTCAACGGCGGGTTTGACCTCCGCTCCCTGCCGTTTCGCACGGTCGGGATTCCAGCGGAAGAAGTCCATCTTGTTACGCTCGAAGTTGGGCTTGACCCAGGCGTTGAACGGCTCACCCTGCCCGTCCTTGACCATGCCCTTGATGTAGAAAGCCTTGACATCCGCCCGCTTGGAGGGATCATTCACCGCTTCCGTCCACTGGTCATAAGCCTCTTTGGGCACGGAGGCTTTGAGGATTGTCCGGTGAATCGTGAGCGTGGGCTGTCGTTCGGAGGCCGTAGTTTCCTGCCGTCCGTTTTTCTCGGCGGCCTTCTGACGGTAAATCTCCTTGTTCTCCTGGGCGTAGCGGTTGCGATCCAAACCGTCGTAGGTAAAGGAATAGTTACGTTCGGCCGCGTCGATTTGGATATAGGCATCCCGCTTATAACCCGCGCGGGTGGTATATCCTTCGAGCAACACCTTGCCGCCGCCGTAGAAATCCATCTGCTTGCCTTCCGAGAGGTCGGCCTCCTTGATGCGGGCACGTTTTTCGAGTAACGAAACGGGCATGGGTTCCAGCGTGTTCGTCCATTTGTCTATCGACACGTAGCAGGGCGTGAGCTTGCCCGGCTCCAGCTCCAGGTCGATCACTTTCCCGGCGTGGCGGGTGTTCATCAGGTTCGTTTTCGCCTCCTCGTCGAGCAGCACCCCGTGGAAGGGGGCGTCGAGGTCGGGCCGTTCCTGCCAGTAATGCGGCACGACGCGCAGCGAGCCGTCCGCCTGCTCTTCGAGCGACACGCGCCCTTTGGTGGAAACACGCATCCCGTTCTCCAGTTCGGGGTTCATCTCCACCAGCCCGTTGGATTTATGTCCGTAAGACATGGCTTTCAGGTGCGGCTCGATGTCCTCCATGCGGATACCTTTCTTCTCCATATCCGCCAGGTCTATCTTCGTGACGTCCAGCGGCTCGAACTGCCGCTGCTCCTGCGTCTGAAGCCGTTCGGAGGGGTCGATACGGTAATTTTCCAGAATCTCCGGGTCGAAGTCGATGCGGATAAGTTTGTTCAGGGCATTCTCCGTCATGACGAAGATACCCGTGTGGACGGGGTTCTGGGCCTGTTCCATGAACTTTTTGAAGAAGGCTTCGAGGGCTGAATCCTGCGTGTTCACGTTCAGCAGGCTCGCCACATTCTGATCCGTGGGGTCGGCGGTCTGGATATTGCCGTCCCGATCCACGCCGGTAACGGCTTGCAGTCGTCCGTCGTCGGCATTCTGAACGAGCATGACTTGTTTAGCGTCGTTCTTTACGTTTTCGTCCATAATTACGAGTGTTTTTAGTTAGCACCAATAGCGATGCGGGAACGAAAGTAAGGGGAACCGGCTGAACGTAAAAGAGTTGGAAAGGCTATGGAAGCATCGGGCACAGAAGTGGCCGCTTGTGGCGCAGGGCAGAGGAAATCGGAGAAACGGAGTGCCGGGAAGGACGGATTTGGCAGAGGGTATTTTCGTGGCTCCTCACCTTATTGTCAGGTAGTCGGGATCTATTGTTAAATGTCAATAAAGCGCATGGATAACCCGTGTTTTTTTATAAATTTGCGAAAACGGGTTTCAATATCCGACAAAACGTGAGGCATGGAAATATATCCCCCAAAAACCAAGATCAAACTTTCTCCGGTGATAAGAAACGGGAGAGAATTTGTCGAAGTGACTTTCGGTAATGACAATGACATCCGCTTGTCGCTGTCGAAGGAAGAAAACGTACTGCTTGTCGGCGGCAGGGCTTATCTGCCGGCAGAAGATTTCGTGCTTGCCGAGTTCTTCGACCGCTATGTAAAAATGGCGTTTATAGACTATTCTGCCATCAAGGAAACCGCACCCCGTAAAGAGGAAGACAAACGGCCGCCACTGCCGGAAGGCTATCTGGAAAAACTTCAGCAAGTGCGTTACAGTGACCATACCGTAAGGGTATATACCTCCTATTTCCGCGATTTCCAACAGCATTTCGAGGGGCGTAAGATTGAAACGGTTACTCCCGGCGAGATAAACGACTACCTGCTGTATCTCATCCACGAGAAAAACATATCCTCCTGCCAGCAAAACCAGCGTATCAACGCCATCAAGTTCTATTACGAGAAAGTTCTCGGTCAGGAACGGCGGTGTTACAAGGTGAACCGTGCCAAACGGGAGAAGACGCTGCCCGACGTGTTGAGCAAGGAGGAAATAAAGAAAATACTCGACGTGACGGTGACAGACCTGCGTTTCTTCTGTATGTTCTCCATACTCTATTCCGCAGGGTTGCGCATCAGCGAACTGCTGGAACTGAAACCCGGCGACATCAACGAATCCCGCTCCCTGATACGGGTGCGGCAGGGTAAAGGGAAAAAAGACCGCTACACCCTGCTGTCAAGACCGTTGATGAAAAAGCTGACGGAATATAACAGACTATACAAACCGAAAGTGTGGCTTTTTGAACACAGACCGGGAGAACCTTTCACCGAGAGTATCGTGTCGAAACGGCTGAAGGCAGCGGCCCGGGAAGCGGGAATCACGAAACGGATTTATCCGCACCTGCTGCGCCATTCGTTCGCCACTCACCTGCTGGAGCAGGGAACCGACATCAAGATAGTGAAAGAGCTTATGGGACATAACAATATCAAGACGACAGAAAGGTATGTCCACATAGCCGACACTTTCAAAAGCAATATCAAAAGCCCGTTGGACGATCTGTTGATGGAGGAAGACGAGGTCTGATACTTAAAGAAAATAACAGCCAAATCGGCTGATAGTATAACATTATAACTCAATAGATGAATAATAAAGAAATTTATATAAAACTGGAAAAAGCAGTTGGCGATAACAACGTGCAGGAAGTATCGAATATACTCGACCAACATTCAGATCTGGATTTGAATGATGAGAATTTATATACGCTTCATCCACCTTTATGCCGAGCTGCAAAGAAAGGTTTTTATGAAATTTGCAAGACTTTAATTCAATATGGAGCCGATGTAAATTGTATTAAAGATAGATTATTTTCTCCTTTATGGGGTGCTTCGTCTGGAAACCATTTAGAAATAGTCAAATTATTGATAGAAAATGGCGCAGATATAAATGCTTATGAAAGTTCTACAACAGCAGCTTTGAATGAAGCTGCCGCTAAAGGGCATTTTGAGATTGTTCGCTACCTTATAGAGAAAGGTGCGGATATAAATAGGCTTACTACAACTCTACTTTTTTCTCCTCTTGATTGGTCTATTAGTAGTGGACATAACGAAATAAGCCTTTTTCTGAAGGAAAAGGGTGCGTCGTCCAATATCAACCACGATTATGTATGGTCTGAAGTCGGTGGTGGCATATCCCAACATATAGACTGGAATATTGGCAGAGTTATTCCTAACAAATTCAATGAAACGGAAAATGGTGTATTCAATAGGCTTGCGGTTGTTAATAGAGGCAACAATTCGTTATTGTTCAGTGTAGGAAATTTCCAATATACCCAGCCTTATGTGGAGTTTGTTATTGTGCTTCCGTTTGGCTGGAATCCATACTCTAAAATGGAGAAGACACAGTTCCCTTATATGGTAATGAAAGAATTAACGAACCAAGTCCGTAACGGAAGAACATTCTCTGATGGAGATTTTATATCCAAAACAGAGAAAGGGTTCAACGCAATCTCTTGGTCGGAGAAATTGGCTGGATTCTATGTCGTAGATTATAACTACTCTGATACAGCGAATCAATATGATAACAAAGAGGATATGGTTACTCTTTATACGCTTATTCCTGTAAAAGCTACTAAAAAGGGATATAGCGAACACTCTTTAGAAAAATTGAAGTCTAAGAAATGGAAAGCGATTGAATTGAGTTTATAACAAGCGGATTAATCTTCTAAAAACTCGATTATCCGCCAGACATTATAAACAATAAAGCCAATGGATATAAAGAATGATATACATATTATGGAAATGAATGACAAACTGTATCAACGGTTAAAACAGTCAGAGCTTGTCATTCATGCCAAAGTTGAAAGTATTTTACGACAAATCTCTTCATGGAAGTATGCTACACATGAATTTTATGTTCCTGCTCCCTATCAAAATGAATTAGCGGGTTTACCAAACGGACGAATACGAAAAAATATTGAAGAAAAAGACCGTCTAAAAATAGCTGGTCTGTATTCTTTTGGCTTTAATGCAGAAGGAAAAATACTTTGTTCGCAAGAAGCTCCAGATAATATAGGAAATGGCATCATAACTGATATATATGAGTATGATAATGCCTTTTCATATTATGTATATCATGTTAAATATATACCCAATCAATATACAACCATAATCTCAATAAGCTATTTTTATCCATACCATGAAATGAATATCTTTCAGGGTATAAATTCATATAAAGATTGGTCAGTGTATTTATATGAATATGATAAAGAAAGAATTAGTAAAGTACATAGGTATGCTTCTCGTTGGGGCAATATGCCAGCAGAGGAATATAATTTTGCCTATGAAAATAATCTTTTATGTGCAATAGTTGGAGAGAAAAGACTAAAGAATGGAGAATTATATATCCATTGGAAAAATAAAAAAGTTTATAACAAGGAAAGATAACCCCTAAACGGCGTTCCTTTCCAACCCATTACAGACAACTTAATACAGAAATATATGGAATATATACCGGATTATCTGAAACCATTTATTATACACAAAGACTATTTTCCTGAATTGATAGAAGATTCATGGTTTAATAATCCTGTGTATTGGAAAGGTAGGTTAATATCCCCACAAAACGAAACAAAATTCAGACTTTACTTTTGTGGTGAATTAATTGATAATTCCATTGCAGGCAAGCAAAATTTCCCTTTGGCTGTATATGCGTATTCAGTAGATTCAGGAGAAAAGATTACTCTTTTCGATGAAAGGTATAATGGATATGAAGCATTACTAATAGAGGATAAGAGAGAACTACCATTATCTCCTGAAATTCAATTTGTAGATAAAGATGCTGAAACAGAATTTGAAATTATCATTCTTGGATGCAGTAATACCGATTTCGATGATGAATACCCAGCCACCGAACAAGTACAACTAATCAACGGCGACTGGGTAAACAAAGAGTATCTAAAATGTAATGCTTTTGATTTCATTTCCATACTTATTCGCAATGCCAAAGGTCAGGTATATAAGATATTGGAAATGGAATTATGTTAGTTAAATCGTCTGTAACAAGGTCGAGATAACAGCTAAACGCTGTTCCTCACCAAACCATTATCCGCAACTAAAAATCAAAAAGGAATATGAAAGAATTAGAAAACAACTGGATGAAAAAATGGGAATCGGTAAAAGAAAAAACCGTCTGCCCTGTTGACCTCAATACTTATTTTGAGCAAGAAGAAATTGCAGGAAAATCGTTAACGACGATTAATATCGGTTCTTGCGATTTGCCGAGTGGAAATCTTTTGGTACGAGATCCATTGGTATATCTCCCAAACAGAAACGAACGTCCATATTTTCAGAACGCTCCTGCGGGTAAATATGAAACGGAAATTTGTGTAATCAAATCTGACGACGAGGATTGCGACCGTTATGCCGCAGTACGTTTGCGCTTCAATGAAAAGCGGGCTGTTCGATTCTATGAAGCATTAGTTGGGAATGAAAACCTTGAAACATTGGAAGAGGGTGATTACTTTGGATTTTGTGTAGATGCTGGTTTAGGATGTGTATGTGATGAAATTATCCACCGTATTTATTGCGACTGGGATGAACAATGGCGCAAAGATAATCCCGATGATAATCCTTATGATGGATATTTTGCTGCATTATTCAAAGAAAACTATTATCTCCATCCAGAATATCAACGTGCAGGCGGAGACTGGTTAAATTGGCAAGTGCCGGGGACGGAGTATCATATTCCCATTTTTCAATCAGGGTTCGGAGATGGTACGTATCCGGTTTATTGGGGCATAGACGAAGGCGGCGAAATATGTCAGTTGGTAATTCAGTTTATTGATATAGAATTAGCCTATGGCAATGATGAAGAGAATTAATGTGCGGATAACAAGTAAATAAGCAACCCTAACAGTTGCTATTTACAACCCATTATTCTTCAAAAGAATTGGATATGAATAAAGGAAATACCATAGAAGATTTTTTTTGTAAGCAATTCATTAAGTCTGGTTATCAAGACCGTTTCTTTTTTGAACTGTCATCAAACAAAAAAAGAGTAAAAGCTATTAGTCGAATTTGTCATAATATGATGGATATTATAAATGAGAATAAGATTGTCGAGGTCTATAATTCTACGGATTTAATCCATTTGACAGATAGACTTCGTGAATTATCTAAAGAGAAAGAAGGATATTGCATCGGTTTTTTTGAGCTGGATCAAAAATGGGCAGATATATCAGAGGCTATAAATGCAGGAATACAGTCGAATTTTGGCTTTGCCATAATATTGTCTGATGGAATTGCTTGTATATGTGAAGAAACCGGTATAACCAATAGAAGAGCTGTAATATTACACTCCATATCCAAATTGAAAGAATAACAAGCGGCTCAACCTCCCCTTAAAGGTCGGTTAGCTGCCAAACATTACCGATTAACAATGACAATATGAAATGGTATAAAATATACTTGAATGGAGAAAATCGAATATGGAAGAAATGTATTACATATTCGTGGGAGTTTATATATGAAGATAAAGAAATTAATTTTCAAAGAATTATAGATTCATCTTCATCGGAAAGGTATCAAATAAAAGCTCTTATCAAAGGTAAGGGGCTAATCGCTAAAAGTATATCTGGATTTGGGCAAATAAGAATGCCAGAATTTGCTGAAGTCAGCCATTTGTTTCTTGTCAGAGAAGATATATTGAATATAAACGAATTGTCCTCCATAAAAGGAATTTCTTTAAAAAGGGTTTCAGTACATGGAGATTTCCCACTTGATTATATGGCAATTATTTTTAATGAAGTAATTGATTGTGTTGACAATATTCATTCCAAACGAGAAGAATTTGAATGCATGAGTACACTTGTGTTAGATATGTCTAAAATACCTTCATCTGTAGATGGGTTCTTTTTAAAAGGGTGGAATAAATACGGTTTTTATAAAAACATTGTCAATGAAAATATGAAAATGCAATTACTTCATTTGTATAAGGCAAATGAGTTTTTAAAATTTAAAGAAATAGAAATAAATGGCACATCGGTAACAAATGGATAAATCTCCGTAAGAGAGATTATCCGCCGAACATTAGTCGCTTGAAAAATAAAAAAAGAAAATGAGTAAGATAATGATATGGGTCGGTCAATTCGATTCCGAAGCTGACGTTGAGAAATATATGGATCAATCGGCTTTCCGTCAATGGTGGAAAGATTATGATGAAGACAATAAGGAACTTCGTTGCCAGTTCTGTAAGGAGCTTGGTGTAATGAACTATGATGAGGATTTTCTTATTATGAAATTCACATCTGACGGCTTGGCAGGATTACTTAACCTTATTCCTGCTGATACCCAAAAGATAAGTCTGTCGATGGCTGATAAAAATATTACAATGGCAAATGCTGTTATCTGCTATAATTGTCGTGAGGGTATATCTCCTAAGAAGGCAGAGAATGCCACAACCATGACTTATCTTGGTACGTTTGAGTTTGAACTGTCGCCTGAAGGTGTACAAGGGTCTAATGCTGGATTAGAATATATGATTTGGATTGGCACAACCGATAAAAGTCGGGAAGAATTTATGGAGTATTTCAATCAAGATGAATACATGAAAGAAATACGAGATTACAAAGAAAGTCGTACAAAGAAACGCCCAAATCCGGAACATCGCTGTCAGTTCTGTAAAGACATTAATATAAAGTATTACTATCCAGAATTTCTAACTGTGGAAATTAAGGATGAACCCGAAAATCCTTTTAATCTTGTTAGAATGATGATTGATAACAAACTTGTCCTTGACTGGTATATTGAGTCCGATATTGATGAATACCACATAAAGCCATCAAATTGTATTGTGTGCTATATACCCAATGGTTTCAAGGACAACAAAAGGAATCAGAAAATCTTTATTAAGAAGAAAAATTATGATTCATATGAAACACCTAAAAAATTTGTGGATGAATTAGACAGTTACAACGGTATTCAATATTTGGAAACTTATATTGCAGAATAAAGCGACTAACAAACGGATAATTTCCCTTAAAGGTCGATTATCCACTGGACATTACAAACTAAAAAGAATATGAGTGACCAAATAATTTTTGATGTTGACGGACTTATAGAAGCTCAAATCCGTCAGAGAGATAAAGACTACGCGAAAGTCTGTTGTCAGAACTTATTAAACTACGCATACGGAAAGGGGCTTTTGTGTGATAATCCATGTGATAATGAAGGAAACCTAATCATGCCTTCAATTATCAAGGAAAGTTCTTTAACAGAAATTGGTAAACATATTTTTGTTGAATTGCTATTTAAGTGGTTTGCATACACAGATAATGAAAGTGGAAAAATTGACAGAAAAAATAACATCAAAATGTTAGAGAAGTATTACAATCAACTTTTACAAAAGATTGATAGAAAATAGGTTGCTAACAAACAGATGAAACATTGAAGGCGGTTTATCTGCCGGACATTATAATAAATAAAAATCAAAGCATTATGGCAAAATATGAGTTGGGGGCAATTTATAAAATTAATGGTCGAAGTGGTGAATTGTATTATGTAAGACTTTTGACAAACGACTGTTATGGCGTTTTTTCATCATTAGAAGGCGAACTGAATGAAGAGACATTTGCTCAAACCCATTATCGTCTCTATTTTAGCTGTAACTCTTTTCCTATAAAACGAGGTATATGGGAAAAAGTCGTATCATCTCCAAACTGTACAGATATTGCACGGTGGCAACGCCCTCAATATTTAGCTAATTTTGCTAATTTCAACATGAAATTATTTCTTGATCAATGTAGAGTTTTTCATGAAGATGGGAACCTTTATCAATGTGAAAGTAAAGAGGAGTTTATTAGATTAGTAAAATCCGGTAAGATTTTATTTTGTTTTAATACTTATGAAATTATACCAGACTTTCTAATGAGGTATTACAAGGATTTCCCCAATAGCTATATTGTAAATAAAGATTTTATCCATAGTGGAACTTTGGAATACCAAAAAGAACAAACAAATGTATTAAAAGAATTAGGCTTTGATATTGGAAACTTATTATAACAAGCGGCTGAACATTCCTATAAAGGTTAGTTAGCCACCAAACATTAGACACCTCTAAATAAAATTATATGGTTGATAAAAAAGAAATATTGAATCAAATAGTGAATGTGTTGGAAAAACCTTTCGTTACACATGGTTTTCGATATGTACGAGGTGGTCGCTTTGTACGAAAGCTATCTGATGGAAACACAGAACAGCAATATCATATAACTTTCAGGAAGAAATACGGCTGTTTTCTTATGTCAATCGAGCTTATTGTTCAAAATAAAGTGCTATTAAAAGATTTTGATGTTTTATACAGAGAAACCTTAATCTTTGGATACCGGAATTTTGAAGATAATTTTCGGGATGAATGTATAAAAATGGTATTGAAACAAAAGTATGTAACTTTATGCGGACTTGGGGATTGGAGAGAACTTAAAGAGGAAAATGAATCGCTGGAAAGTTTCAATGCCAGATTTCGCCTCTGGTCACCCCCTTATTTTGAAGATTTGAAGGATTTGAATAACATTTTGGAAAAAGAAGGAAGTCCCACATGGCAAGAGCAATGTTTGACCAGCATAAATCTGTCTTTGAAATTTTTCAAGAAAACAGAAGATATAAACTGGATTATAAACAATACAGAATATCAAGGACTGTTCCTATTAAAGCAAATGGGGCGAGTTGAAGAAGTTGAAAATAAGTACAATTCGTTACTTGAAAAAAAGAGGAAATATGGGAATAACACAGAAAGCATAGAGTATTTCTATAAATTATTAATGAATAAAGGTGTCTAACAAGCGGCTCAACCGCCCCAAAGGTCGGTTATCTACCAACCATTAGTTGCGGTCAAAAACGAAATAAAAATGAATGTAATATCAGAAAAAGAATATTCGTTTTCAAATGCGCTTTTTTGGAACGTAATGTTACATCATCATATTCGAGCCTTTGATGAAGAAAGGGATGCGAATTTTGATGAAGTATGGGATGAAGAACTTGTACCAACATTGTTGGATGAAAAGAAGTACAAGAAATATTGGTGTTGGCTATCTCAAATTGATTTGAAAACATCCGAAAATCAAGGTGAAATAGAAAACCCAAGAACTCTAACACTTCCTATCGGCAGCGATATTGTATTGACAATAGAATTTCATCCTTGCTGTACATATTATTTTTTGAATGACACTTTAATCGGGGAAGTTAGTGGCAACTTTCACTTGAAGTATCTCACATATTCGGAATTAATGAGGATTACAAAAGAGATATATGGAGATGTACTGTTTCATTTACTCTTACCTTTGTCTGCAATCAAAGAAAAGGAAAAAGATACAGCACTTTTTGAGATTGTCCAACGATTGCAACAAATTCCCTTATTTAAGGAACATTCCGAATATATAGGTAAATGTATCTTGAACGGATTATTAGTATCCAACTCTGACATACAGGAAAATTCCAAGATAGGAACGATATGTACAAGTAATCATTCGTATAGAAATGCTTTGATATATAATGATGAAAAGCAGGAAATAAAGGAGCTAAATATTCTTTTGTCAAAGTTATAAATTTGCAACTAACACGTGAATAAATCTCCCCGAATGGTCGATTATTCACCGAACATTATCTGCCCAGAATAATTAACAATAAAAAAGAAAAAAACAATGATTAGGTATATTGAAAAAGGCGACATATTCCGTATTGATGGAGTGAGCAGTTATGCGCATGGTTGTAATTGTGCCGGTGCAATGGGTAAAGGCATTGCCGTACAGTTCAAAAGCAAATATCCAGATATGTATCTTGAATATAAGCAGTTGTGCAAAGAAAATAAGTTTTGCCCCGGTGATGTTTTTGATTATGATTATGGCAATGGACATATATATAACCTTGGTACTCAAGCAACGTGGCGAACACGAGCTAAAATAGAGTATATCGAAAAGGCACTGATACAGATGCTTGAGTTAGCCAGTGGTGATAATGTAACGGCAATAGCCTTACCTGCAATCGGTGCTGGATTAGGAGGATTAAAATGGGATGATGTAAAAGCAATTATAGAGACAGTTTCAAATGATTATCCTAATGTTGATTTGTATGTAGTTGAAACTTATCAAAGCGAATAAAGGCAGATAACAAGCGTATCAATCTCCCTAAAGGACGATTATTCGCCGAACATTATCGTTTAATATGGTAAGTAGAAAAGAAACAGTAAAAAGTTGTTGTGTGAATATACTTGATGATGTAAAAAGAATATTAGCGCAACCTTTTGAATGTAGGAAGACTTCTCTTCCTGATGGTGCATTACATAATGTACAAAAAGAATTGGAAAATATGATTAATGCGATTGATAAAGATATTTACTCGTTTACACCAAGTTATGGCAAATATCTAATAGATTGTTGGCTTGGAGATGAATTAGTAGATAAACTTCTTGATGTTTCTTGTCAATATGAAAAACTAATTAAGTTGAAATAAACGATAGCATACGGATTAATCTTCCAAAGGTCGATTATCCAACAAACATTATCGGTCTAAAAATTAAAATATGGATAGTAAACTTCAATTATTCGCTAAAGTGTTATTAAAAGAACACTATGATGAATTTTTAGAAATGATTCAGTTGTTCAATATAGATAAGAGAACCTTTGTCCTTCAACATAGGAAAATGTTTGAAAAGGGATGGTACGATACAAGCTCTGAAGACAATGAATTTAGTGAAGTAGATATTATGCTTTGTTTTGCTATAGTTTCTCACAGAATGGCAGTTATTGATTGGAGTGGTGAAGAATATTCAGGGCAGGTTAAGCGTTCCATTACGATGATGTTAAAGAATTATGGGATAGAACGTTTCTTATGGAACACTAAAAAGTTTGAGGATTCTTTGGATTGGGACAAAATTCGCCGAGGTGACTATTTGCCTTTGTTGTTCCAAGCTATGAACAAGCAACTTAACAGAGGCGGTTATTCCATTGTGTTTTGTGATACAAAATCGGATTGTTTTCGTTATGCAATATTACCAACTGCCGAGTTTGTGCAATTTGAGAATACGGAATTAGATGATTATCTGACAATCATTAGTCCTAAGATTTACAATATATATCTTGCAGACAAGGGAAATGAATTGCCTAAAATTATGCTGTACTTAAAAAAGAAATTTTCTGTTCCACTAAGTGAAATCAAGGAATTTTGTTCAAGAGATAAAATTTTACTTGGAATAGGGAACTCTATAATTGTGGATGAATATCGAAAAGAAATTGAACAACTTGGAGGCAAGATTGAAACAGAAGAAATAGACCGATAACAAACAGCAAACCGATTGAATAAGCGGAACGCTGCCGAACATTAGCAACCCCAAAAAGATGAAAATGATTGGAGAAACTATAAGAACTGAATTTGAAGCATTGAAAAATGACTTTGAAACCATAAGGCAACAAATAGAAGACGATGTTGTCAGGACTGAGTTGTATAAGGGCGAGTTTTATGAACTTACTCCATATTCCTATCAGCGTAATGGTTGCAAACAAGGAAAACCTGTAAAGCGTCCTGATACAATAAAAAGCACCAAAAATCTTTGTATCTACGGATTTAATAACCAAAATCAAATCGTAGAAGTTAAGGTTGGTTGTTCTATTGAAAATCAGTTTTATCACACTTTCCTGTATTATACAGACAATCTTGTGAAAAGTATTCTATACGATAATGGAAAACATTTGATGAATGTATGCCATTACTTTTTTGAGGGCGGAAAGCTGAAACGGTCACAGTTATGTGGTAGGTATGGTTGCCGTGAAGAGAATTATATCTATAAAGAAAATGCTTTGACACATATTGAAGTCAAACAATATGATATTGAGGGTAATAGTGGTAATGATTTAATTCATATATTCCAATATCAAGACGATGGGGCTTTAGAAAGTATTACCAAATCATTTCCAAATGGATATTCTGAAATAATCTATAAAACGAAAAGAGGTTGCTAACAAGCGGCTTAACTACCCCTGAAAGGTCGGTTAGCCACCAAACATTAATATTAAAAGGAAACACTATGATACCTGATAAATTGAAAGATGATTTTAATTCATTGAGAAATATGTTTGATGAATTGAAAAGAGAAATTGATAAGAATGTTGTAAGGGAAGAGAATTACAAAGGTGAGTTCTACGAAATATCCCCTTATTCTTATCAAAGAAACAGGTTTAAGCAAGGGAAAATAGTTGGAAATGTAACTTCTCTCAAAACAACTAATAACCTATTTACTTATTATTTCGATGTAAAAAATCAAATTATAGAAATCCGAGAGGGCTTGGAACTTAAAAATCAATTCTATTACACCTTTTTCATTTATGAAAAGGAACTCATGAAAACTATTGCATATGATAATAGCAAACGTATTGTGAATGTCCGATATTATCTATATGGAAGTAATGGTAAAATAGAGAAAATGTATTCAAAGGGTTCTCGTGGAAGTAGAGAAGAAACATATTTTTATGAAAATGACCGCCTACAAAAAATAGTTATAAGACAATTTGATAGAAATGATATTGAACAGGATACGTTACAACATTCATTTGATTATAAGTCTAATGGAGAATTAAAATCTATTATTCTTTCGACAGAATTATATTCTGAAACAATCTATCAGGAAACATAAATTTAATATTAACAAGCCGGGATAACGGACTAACGCCGTTCCCCGTCAAACCATTATCAATTACAGTACGACAATATGAACTTTTACTTAATAGGTAGTTTAGAAGGATTTAACGATTTACGTTTTCCAAATGTGGAAGATTGGCAAAATTGTATGGGACATGCTGAAGGTTTACTAAAGCAGTGGAATCCTCCTGAGATGGAATATATATGGAAAAAAAGTAATAGACATAAACATTTTGATTTATCACAATTTTGTAATCCTCTATTAACTATTAGCGACAAAGCATTAAGTATTTTAGAAAATATTCTTATCAAAAATGGAGAAATTCTTGATATAAAGTCGCCAAAAGGTTTTTATTTTTTTCATTGTACCAATATAATAGATGCTTTGATTGAAAAAGAATCAGATATAGTGTGGTTAGATAAAGAAAGAGGATGGGTGAGTTGTATAAATAAATTTGTGTTGGATAAAAATAAAATCCAAGAGCAAACTATTTTCAGACTTCCGAATGTAAATTGTCGCTATACTTTTTATGGGGAGGAATTTAAGAACCTTGTATTGAAACATCATCTTCAAGGAATACATTTTGATAGATACGAAACTATTATTATAAAATGAATGATTGTTTTAAAGTTTGTAGTTAAAGTATTGATAACACGCACATCAATCACTTAAACAGTGATTATCTGCATCCTATTAAACATTAGAAAATGAGAACACCAATCATAATCCTGTTATTTGTAATCCTGCTTGCCGCAAGCTGCGGAGAGCCTCCCATGCCGCCGTCGGACGAGGAAATGATACGCCATTTCACCACGCACGAGGTGGCGTTCCGTAAGGTGTACGAAATCATGGCAGAGAGTTCAGAAGGTAGTTTTCACTACCCGCCGCTTTCTCCGGAAGAGGTCATTATACTTGATTCAACAGAACAAAGCGATACATTCCATGAAACGAATGACGAACAAGACATTCCGGTATATGGACTGTTGAAGCCGGAGCGAATCCTACTCGACTCCTTGTTATCAGAGATTGGATGCGGTTTTATCCTTGTTGATCGCAGGGAATGGGGAACGGCAGATTCGGTATATGTGAGCCTTGTTATGCCGTACTACTCCCACGGCATCGTGGATGCGGGAACGTCCAAGAGTTTCGTTTACGATCCCGGATTGAGAAGCCGTCGGAATATCCGTATCACCGAATATGGCGACCTGAACGAGATCTACCGCAGGACGTACAACGACACCACGCTTTACAAACCCATCAAGGGAAACTGGTACATCGAGTTAGACCATTCGATATAACGGCCCGGAGTTCGTATCAAAGCTTGTTTCACTTTTTGTCAAGAAGATACATCATAAAGCAGATAATGGCTATCGCAAGGAAAAATAACAGAACCGCAAGGAGTTCGTTAAACCTGCACTTGGCATAGTGAGACATCACTGCTTTGCCTCGCCATTTGTAAATCCTGCTGACGAGCGACATAACGGCAAATGTGACAATGCTAAAAACGACACATGGCAACAATGCCGACACACCTGGAAAAAGCCGGATAGTAACAGTCATCATAGGGAATATCAAAAGAGCGAAGATATAAATCGAGAGCATCATTTCGCCATCGACCCTGCCTGTTCGTCTTGCTTGTTCCAATTTCTCCCCCATCCACCAGAGGTAGTCCCAGAGATAGAACCGTTGCTTATTCTCCTGCCGTTTCATCATGCCCAATGTATAAATCCGAGGTGGAACATCAGCGCTACATTTGCCACGATCAGGGCGATAGCGATAAGAACTATTTTGGCGAGCTTCCTGCCGGGATGTTTCATCTTCCCGTAATGTTCACGGAGCGCTTCACGCCGTCCGGCTGTATAGCGTAGCTTGCAGAATAAATCGGGAAGAAAGCAGAGAGGAATCACTATGGCCAAACCAATCATCCAGCCGAAAAGGCGCAATATCGGCGGAACCCCAAGCGGTATGAGTAGGACGAAGAGCCAGCACCAAAACAGTAGCATACGTCCGTTGAGATTGGTACGCTCCCTTTCGTGCCATATCTCGGCTACATACCACATATAGTCGATGAAGCAGATCCGGTATTTGCGATTGTCCTTTTCCATACCGTTATCTCCATACAAAGAAACCAACCAATATAAGTATAATCAGAACGCTGACCAACACAATCTGAACCCTGCGGCGTGTTTCAGGCTTGCAATCGTCAAATAACCACAGTTTGCTGTTAAACTGCCAATGACACGCCCATTTCCAACGGAACAGCAACCCTGCAAGCCATAGGGCAAGCAACCCGACACCAAACAGCAACCCGTATTTCGGGTGAGCCTGCAACCACTCGAAAAACGCTTCCGCCTTGCTGTTCATTGCTTCGTATATATCGGTAACTGTCATACTTATAATTAAAAGGATTCCGAACACAAAAATAATGTTTTCTGTTCACATAATCACTACTTTATGCTCCAAAACACCGGCTGTGCGGTTATAAAACCAAGAAACAGCCCCCGTTAAGGTAACGGAGGGTGTTTGCGGGGGTGTTTGTGTTCATTTAGTTCTGTTCCGGCAGGAGCTTGCAAAGCACCGGGTCGTTCTTGATACGTTCCAGTTCCTCGGCGACGATGCGGCCGGCCTCTGCCTTGATACGTTCGTAGTTTTCCTGCACGACCTGTTTCATGTGATCCGTCCCGTTCTCGTCCGTGAAATCGGTAATTTGTGGTATCTTCTTGTACCGGGCCGTTTCCGCTTTCACTTTTTCGTTGTCCACGACAATCTCGCAGTGGAAAATCTTCTGCTCGATACGTTCGTCGAAATTGTCCGCCACAGCCCCGACGAACATTCCCTGCGTGAGCGTCGAGATCTTCGAGGCCGGGATCAGGCTGTCCAGCTGCGTGGATATGGATGTCGATTTGTCGCTGCGGCTCAACGTCATGCTCTGCCGCTTCTGCAATACCTTACCGAACCGTTCCGAGAGTGTCTTGGCCGTTTCACCTACGACCTGCCCGGAGAAGATGTTGCCCACCGTGTTCATCACGACGGCGGCCTCCTTGTCCCCGTAGTCCCTCTTCAACTGTGAAAAATCCTGGAAGCACAGCAGCACGGCGACCTTGTTGCTTCTGGCCGTGGCGATCAGGTTGTCGAGTCCCTTGAAGTAGATTGTCGGCAGCTCGTCGATGATGATGCCCGATTTGAGCTGGCCTTTCTTATTTATGAGCTTGACAATCCGGGAATTATACAATCCCAAAGCCGCTCCGTAAATGTTTTGCCTGTCGGGATTGTTCCCCACGCAGAGTATCTTGGGATCGTTCGGGTTATTGATGTCGAGCGTGAAGTCATCGCCCGACATGACCCAATATAGCTGGGGCGAAATCATGCGGGAAAGCGGAATTTTGGCCGATGCTATCTGGCCCTGGAGCTGGTCTTGAGCGCCTCCGAGCCAGGCATCCATAAAGGGGCTGAGGTAGTTTTCGAGTTCCGGGTAGGATGTCAGAATCGGGAAAATATCCTCGTACCGCTTGTTCAGGAACTCGATGGCGTGCGGGAAGGTACAATACCGCCCGTTGTCGTAGATGCGCAGGAACCAGATCACGGCCGCGAAAAGGATAATGGGGCTTTCCACAAAAAAATCGCCCTGCTTCTGCACCCAGCTTCGGTTCAGGTTGAGCATGATGGTATAGGCGCTCTCGTAGGCGTCCGAAATATCGGTCATGAAGTCCGGGTGAATGGGGTTACAGCGGTGCGAGCGGCGCGGGTCGTCGAAATTTATGACGTAGAAAGTCGGGATTTTCTTGTAACCTTTCTGGTGATTCAGCAGGTGGTTGTAAGCGATTTCCGAAAGATCGGGAAACTTGTAGTCATAGATGTATTGGGTATAGCCCTTTTCGATTTGCTGTTTAATGAACTGGTTTACAACACAATAACTCTTCCCGCTGCCCGGGCTTCCCATGCAGATGCAAGCCCTTTGCGGGTTTACAACGTTGGCGAACCCGTTGTTCCACTGTTTGTTATAGTAAAATTTCGTCGGCAGATTTATGGAGTACTCGTTCTCGATCAGGCGTGTTTCCTGCTGGAATGATTCGTTCTCGTTATTGAAAGGGTCATCCATGAGATTGTTCTTCAGCAGGCGGGACATCCACACGCCGCCCATCAAGAGGCAGATATACCCGGCCGATAGGGTCAGTATGTAGAAAGCCGCGTTCGCCGCTGCCGTCAGCGGCAAGTCCAGCAGCCACCAGTTGAAGAAGAACAGCACGCCTCCCGTGGCCAGCGATGCCGTGATTTTCCGCCAGGTAATTTTCTCCTCTTTTACTCCTTTTGTCCCGAGGCATGAAAGGGCGAGGAACACTACGGCGAAAAGTTTCGTCCATAGTATATTCCGGAACAGCCCCGCGGTGCGGTCGAAGTTCAGCAGAATCCTATCGACCACGCCGATATTGATTCCCCATTCCCGTATCTGCCCGTAGCAGAACCAGTAGATGTTGATAACCACGAACAAGATACTCAATGCCCGCATGAAATCCATTGTTTTAGCAAGACCCCGAAGGTCGTCTTCCTGTTGCATAACCGTAAGATTTAATAAATGAATGATAATTGAGATGTTATACTTTCCTCCGTCGTGAGGTATTCCGCTTCCGTTGCCCGTCCCGTCCGGCAGGCGCTTGTTTCGGGGACAAGCCCCTCGTGTTTTCCCCGGGATTCCGTTTTCCGCCGAAGCGCAGCTCGAAGGCGTTGGCCGAGTATGCCTTTCCCAGCCGTGATCCGTTCACGACCGTCCGTGTTTCGTGGTCAATGAACGTCACACCCACGATGCGGCCGTTTTCGTTGCGTCGTATGTAGAGATCCACCCGGGCTCCCCGCAGGCGTTCGCGCAGTTCTTCCTCCGTGGGTTCTCCCCGAAGCGCTTTATCGACCCGGCCACGGATTTGCCTCCTCGTGTCGTCCTTCCCGAACCGTTCGGCGCTACGCTCCATGTGCCGTTCCAGCCCGTCATACCCGACCTCTTTACCGAACAGTGAGGATTTGAGCGGCGCGGCCACTGCCTTGTCCCCGTTCTCGTCCAGCAGCGTGTAGAGCAATCCCCGGTAGGGGGTTCCGTTCCGCTCTCCCCGGACTTCCTCTATACCTATATTATATAAGGACAGCAATGCCCGGAACTCGCCGAGGGTCTGGAAGCGGTATGTCGCCACGGCCGGTTTTATTACCGCTGCCACCTGGCGTTTCAGGTCGCCCCGCGTGTAATCGGCGGGGACGATCCCTTGCCCTTTCTCCCGCCTTCTCCCTTTGGCGGGATGCAGTCCGTACTCCCGTTCCAGTTCCTCGGTAACGGCCACGCTGCGTTCGTTGCGCCTGCTGTCGTTTATCTTGCGCCCGTCCTGGGCCACCTGCACCGACACGATATGGATATGCTCCCGTCCGATGTCGGTATGCTTGAATACGATATAAGGTTGTCCTCCCCAGCCCATGCGCTCCATGTAGGCCCCGGCTATCTCCGCGAGCTGCCCGTCGTCAAGGCGGTCTTCGGGAGCCGGGTTGAGCGATACGTGCACGACGGGTTTTTCCGTCCGGTAGTGCGAGGGCATCCAGCGCAGGAGGTCTTCTGCCGTCGCGGCCACGTTGAAGCGCCCATCCGCCGGCTCCCTCACTATGTGGGTCAGCAGTACTTTCCCGTCGCCCCGATCGACTTTCTCCTGGTTGTACGCCAGCGCGCCGTACACGTCTTTTCCGGTGGTGATATTGGCTACCATCGCTGTT
Organism: Bacteroides sp. RTP21281st1_H5_RTP21281_210402; assembly: GCF_040918965.1. Taxonomy (NCBI): domain Bacteria; kingdom Pseudomonadati; phylum Bacteroidota; class Bacteroidia; order Bacteroidales; family Bacteroidaceae; genus Bacteroides; species Bacteroides sp. RTP21281st1_H5_RTP21281_210402. Next base: position 305,942 of record NZ_JBCOWR010000001.1, read on the forward strand.
TGAACTCTTCGGAGAGCGACACGACCTGCTGCCCGACGGCCGCCAGTTCACGTGTCGCTCTCTCCAGTTTATAGAGCAGCGCGAGTGTTTTCTTCTCGGAAAAATGCGCGTGCAGCTCCTTCACCACCTGGTTGTAATTCGTTCCCACGGCACGGAATTGGGCGTGGAAAGCGGTCAGCTTCGCCACGTATTCGAGCGTTCCCCGGTCGGTCTTTACCACCCGGAACGCCTCGTTGAACACTCTCGCTTTGATAAAAGCGGCTTTGGACAATAGCCCGGACTGCTCGTAAAGGTCGAGGAAACGGGCATGTTCCACGGCTGAAAAGTTTACCGAAAAGCGGTAAACGGCCGGGTCGTTTTTCGCGGGTCGTCCCCCTTTGCCCCCTCGGGGCTTTCTGTTCTTTTCCATCGCATCGAAATTTTAAGGAGAGGCCAGAGCCCCACCGGTTCCTGAAAATTCCGATCCCTTCGCGGCCTGCCGCCCTTCTGAAAAGCACCGACTCCGGAGGTGCTTTCTCCCCCTTGCGGGCAAGCTGTTTTCTGCTGCAAAACGAGAATCGTGCAGCAGAAAACACAGCTTGCTATTTGCCCTTTGCAAATACCTTCTGCCCGCTCGCGGACAGAACATTGAAAGAGCCGCCGTAAAACGGGGCAAGGACGGCTTCATTAGCGTCGGGATCGTTCACGAGGCAAAGATACCGACCTATTCAATCACTTGTGCCATAAGCGATTACGCCACTTGCGTCCACTTTGACGCCACACGCGGCCATAGCGGAAAAAGAGCATACAACCCGTGTTTTTAAGGGTTTACTTTGCACGTGAGAACGGATACGGGCAATGACACATCCCCCTGTCCGCACACGTGTGGACGGATGCAGAAAACATCGTGTGCAGAGGAAAAAGCGGGTCTTTGTCCGGATAAGCAAATGCGGTTGCGCATGAGTATAAAATCGGACACGCGCCCATGCACCGGCATACCGGCGTAACAGCCTGCCAGCGCACCAGCATATATGCGTGCCGGCATACCAGCATAAAATCTCATGCCGTCACTTGTCCGGATACGTGAAGAGATGAACGATTACCCGATTGTATAACTAAAAACGCATGGAACAATGAAAGAGAAAACGAAATTCGTGGCCTTCTCCACCCAGAAAGGCGGAGCGGGCAAAACCACCCTCACGGTGCTGGCAGCCTCTTACCTGCACTATGTAAAGGGTTTCAATGTCGCGGTCATCGACTGCGATTATCCCCAACACTCCATCGTGGAGATGCGGGAACGTGACCTGAAGCTTGCCCTCGAAGACGAACATTACAAGAGGTTAGCTTACGAACAATTCACCCGGCTTCAAAAGAAAGCCTATCCTGTCGTGGAAAGCAACACGAAAGAGGCGTTGGCCGATGCCGACTACCTCCTGCCGCAAGGTGATTTCGATTATGTGTTCTTCGACCTTCCCGGTACGATCAATAACGAGGATCTGATTCATTCCCTGGCCGGAATGGATTATCTCGTCGCCCCGATCAGTGCCGACCGGGTTGTCATGGAAAGCACCCTGAATTACGCGGTTGTGGTAAAGGAGCATATCATGGGCCGCGAGAAGTCCCGGATGAAAGGGCTGTATATGCTATGGAACATGGTGGACGGACGTGAAAAGACAGAATTATATCAGGTTTACGAGGCGGTAATGAAAGAGCTGGGTCTTCCTGTTCTGAAGACCTTCCTGCCTGACACCAAGCGTTTTCGTCGTGAGCAGAACGCCAGCCGTCGCTCTGTCTTCCGCTCCACGCTCTTCCCGGCAGACCGTTCTTTGATCCGGGGCAGCAACCTGGATAAACTCGTGGATGAATTGATCGAACTGTTAAAGTAGGATCTTATGAGCGGAAAAGAACATGACGACGGTTTGGACGCTTCCTTCATCATCAGCCAGGCCAAAAGCCGAAACCGGCCATTACATCCTTACACGCCGGAAAAAGAGGAGGAGGCATCGGCTCTATCGGAACCGTCCGGCGAGGCCGCCGCCTCGCCGGCTACGAAAGAGGAGGGACGCCGCCGAAGAGGGAAAGGCCAGGATTACGAGCGTCTTTTTATCCGGAACGCCCCCTCCAATACCCGAAGCGGCAAAACGGTGTATATCCGCAAGGAGTTTCACGAGCGTATAACCCGGATAGTGCAGGTTATCGGTAAGAACGAACTCTCGCTGTATAGCTACCTGGACAATGTGCTGGAGCAGCATTTCGCGACCTATCAGGAGGAAATTTCGGAACTCTACAAGAAACGGAACTCCGATATTTTTTAGTTATGAACCCAATATTTACAACCTATTAAAAACAATCCATCATGTCAGACAAAGCAATTATTTTATCTGTTATCCTGGCGGCCGTCCTTTGCGTCGCCGTGCCCTTCATCTTCCGCGTGTGCCGCTACCGGCGCAGGATGAAAACCCTTATCGTCCCCGACGGCCCTTCGGGGGAGGTCGCCGTGGGGACTGTCCCCACCCCCGAGGCCGAGTACCTGGCCCGTTACATCTGCCTGCTGCGGCTGCCTTTCGCCGGTAACAAGCACGTGAAGATACGTCCGTCGTATCACGAGCGTATCCGCGAGATCACCCGTGTCATCGGTCGTGGCGACGTGACGATCACGGCCTACGTGGACAAGGTTCTCAAGGCGCACCTGGACGATAACCGGGAAACCATCGAGCGGCTTTTCGAGGAGCGTGAGGCCGTGGCCTCCCGGCAACCCAAAGCGGAGGAGCGATGAACGGGGCGTTGTGGCTGCTGCCCCTCTTTGCCGTGGGGTATGCCTTGTGGGCGTTTTTCCGCCTGTGGCGGATGGAACGCAACGAACCGGCAGACGGGATCGTTGCCGAAGACACTCCCTGCCGGCAGGAGATCATCGGCAGGAGCCGCTTTGTCCTCGACCCGCGCCACTCCCGGCCACAAGCTGCCGTAGAATCTGAAACTGAAAAAGTTACGGAAAAAGCCGATATATTTGTGCCCACGAATGTACCCGAACACCCCCGGCAGATTCCGCCGGAAGACCTGGATGAAGTGTTCGGTGTCGCTCCCGAGGGGGAGCCTAACGAACCTCTGGAAATCGACTTTCCGCTGTACGATGAATCTTTCCCGGATGCGGACGCGGAGGAGCCGGATTATGACGAGGATGAAGACGACACCGAAGAGCTGCCCCTTTTGGGCCGCTCGCTTGCCCAGGGGGTTAGTTTTGAACAGATGGGCGAAGCCTACCGCCACGTGGTACATGATCCACCTTCAACAGACGAGCAAAGGGAGGAAACGGGACGTGTCCTCCTGGGCCTGAAACAGACCGACATGTTCGAGGTCATCGTTTCGGGCCGCCCCGACGGGAACGACAGGGTAAAATCCCTGATCGACACCTACCTCTCGGCCTTTCACCGGCGTATGTCCGAGAGGTCTGCGGAAAGCCCATCTCCGCAGGGTTCGGTTCCCACGGGTTTCGACGTCCGTGAGTTTGTTTAACCCCATAATGACATCACGATGAAAGAAAAAGACTACGGGTAGCACGTGAGGCTATCCTCGAACCACTGAAAAAATCCGAATCAAGAAGTTTAACCCGGTGCGGGGCCTATCCATCCCCGCGCCACAATTCAAACATTATCGAGTTATGAGAAAGAACAAGATTCTTCTTCCGGCGGCATTTCTCTTTGCCGCCATCTCCTCCGCTTTCGCGCAGGGCAACGGCATCGCCGGCATTACGGAGGCTACCAACATGGTAACCAGCTACTTCGATCCCGGAACGAAGCTCATCTACGCGATTGGGGCTGTGGTCGGCCTTATCGGCGGGATCAAGGTCTATAACAAGTTTTCGAGCGGCGACCCCGACACGTCGAAGACCGCCGCGAGCTGGTTCGGCGCGTGTATTTTCCTGATTGTCGCCGCGACGATCCTACGCTCTTTCTTCTTGTAGTCCAACCTGTCATGCAAATAATTATGGAATATGGAATCAACAAGGGAATCGGCAAGAGCGTGGAGTTCCGGGGCCTGAAGGCGCAGTACCTCTTCATCTTCGCGGGCGGCCTGCTGGCCGTCTTCGTGGTGTTCGTCATCCTCTACATGGCAGGGGTCGATCAGTGGGTATGTATCGCTTTCGGCGTTGCGGCGGCTTCGGTGCTGGTCTGGCTTACCTTCCGCCTGAACGCCCGTTACGGGGAACACGGGCTGATGAAGCTGTTCGCCGCGCGCCGGCATCCCCGCTACCTGCTCAACCGCAAGTCCCTGCGCCGGTTGCTGAAAAGAAAGGGGGGCCGCGTATGAGAAACATCTTGAAAGCCACCACGCTGGAAAGCAAGTTCCCGCTCCTGGCCGTGGAAGGCGGTTGTATCATCAGCAAGGACGCGGACATAACGGTCGCCTATCGGGTCGAACTCCCGGAGCTGTTCACCGTCACGTCCGCCGAGTACGAGGCGATCCACGCCGCCTGGTGCAAGGCCCTGAAGGTCTTGCCCGAATACAGCGTGGTACACAAGCAGGACTGGTTCATCCGCGAGCGTTACCGCCCGGCCACGGGCGAGGGGGACATGAGTTTCCTCTCCCGCAGTTACGAGCGGCATTTCAACGAGCGTCCGTTCCTGACCCACGCCTGCTTCCTCTACCTGACGAAAACGACGAGGGAGCGTATGCACATGCGTTCAGACTTCTCGACCCTCTGCCGGGGCAACATCATTCCCAAAGAGGTAAACCGGGAATCGGCGACAAAATTCCTGGAGGCGGCGGAACAGTTCGAGCGTATTCTGAACGATTCGGGTTTCCTGACCCTTGTCCGCCTCACGGGGGACGAGATCACGGGTACGGCGGATTGTCCGGGCCTGCTGGAACGGTACTTTTCCCTCTCGCTCTCGGAGACGACTTCTCTTCAGGACATCGAGCTGGGGGCCGAGGTTCTGCGCGTGGGCAACAAACGGGTGTGCCTGCACACGCTCTCGGACACGGAAGACCTGCCGGGGCGCGTGGGTACGGATACCCGTTACGAGCGTCTTTCCACCGACCGTTCGGACTGCCTGCTGTCGTTCGCGGCCCCCGTGGGGCTTCTGCTTTCCTGCGACCACCTTTACAACCAGTACGTGTTCCTGGAAGACAGCGACGAAAACCTGCGTATGTTCGAGAAACGTGCGCGTAACATGCAGTCCCTTTCCCGCTACTCCCGCGGAAACCAGATAAACAAGGAGTGGATCGACCAGTATCTCAACGAGGCGCACTCGTTCGGTCTTCAATCCGTCCGGGCCCATTTCAACGTGCTGGCCTGGTCGGACGACGTGCAGGAGCTCCGGCATATCCGCAATGATGTGGGCAGCCAGCTCGCTCTGATGGAGTGCCGCCCGCGCCACAACACCGTGGACGCCGCCACGCTCTACTGGGCGGGTATGCCGGGCAACGCGGGGGATTTCCCCGCCGAGGAATCGTTCTACACGTTCATCGAGCCCGCAGTCTGTTTCTTCACGGAGGAAACCAACTATAAATCCTCGTCCAGCCCTTTCGGCATCAAGCTGTGCGACCGCGTAAGCGGCAGGCCCCTGCACCTGGACATCTCGGACGAACCGATGAAAAAAGGGATCATTACGAATAGGAATAAATTCGTGTTAGGCGGCTCTGGGTCAGGCAAGTCGTTCTTTATGAATCATTTAGTCCGCCAATACTGGGAGCAGGGCACGCATGTCGTGCTGGTGGATACCGGTAACAGCTACCAGGGTCTTTGCGAGCTGATCCGGCGTAAGACCAAAGGTGAGGACGGCGTGTATTTTACCTATACCGAGGAACATCCCATCAGTTTCAACCCGTTCTACACCGACGACTACTATTTCGACGTGGAGAAGAAGGACAGCATCAAGACGCTGCTGCTGACACTCTGGAAAACCGAGGACGACAAGATCACGAAGACCGAGAGCGGCGAGCTGGGCAGTGCCGTGAACGCCTATATCGAGCGTATCCGCGCCGACCGGAATATCGTGCCGTGTTTTGACAGTTTCTACGAGTACCTGCGGGACGACTACCGCCGCGAGCTGGAGGAGCGGGAGATCCGGGTCAGCCGCGAGGATTTCAACATCGACAACATGCTCATCACCCTGCGGCAATATTACAAGGGCGGACGCTACGACTTCCTTTTGAACTCCCGGGCCAACATCGACCTGCTCTCGAAGCGCTTCGTGGTCTTCGAGGTGGATTCCATCAAGGAAAACAAGGAGCTTTTTCCCGTGGTCACCATTATCATCATGGAGGCTTTCATAAACAAGATGAGACGGCTCAAGGGGGTACGCAAACAGCTCATCGTCGAGGAGGCCTGGAAGGCGCTCTCTACGGCCAATATGGCTGAATATCTGCGTTATATGTATAAAACCGTCCGCAAATACTACGGTGAGGCCATCGTTGTGACGCAGGAGGTCGAGGACATCATTTCCAGCCCGGTGGTCAAGGAGGCGATCATCAACAACTCGGACTGCAAGATCCTGCTCGACCAGCGCAAGTTCATGAACCGTTTCGACGCGATTCAGTCCTTGTTGGGGCTGACCGACAAGGAGAAGGCGCAGATTCTCTCGATCAACCAGTCCAACAACCCTTCCCGTAAATACAAGGAGGTCTGGATCGGTCTGGGCGGCGTTCAGTCGGCGGTCTATGCCACGGAGGTCAGCGTCCCGGAGTACCTGGCCTACACGACCGAGGAAACGGAGAAAGTGGAGGTACAGCGGCTTGCCGGCGAGCTGGGCGGTGATATAGAACTGGCGATCAGGCAGCTCGCCGAGGGCAAACGTTAAAGGGAGGGCAGGCCATGTATCGCAAGTGTATCGGATCAGACCCCACGGCGGCGCGTTTGGACTTCGCGCTGTACGAGGTGGCGGGCGAGTGGGAAAGCCGCTCGGGTTCTCCCCGGGTTCGCATCTACCGCAACCCGGGACGCCGGGGCGGCGGTTTTTACGTGGAGGTGTCCTACAAGGACGGGACACGCTTCTCCCGTCCCGTGAGGAAGTATTGGGGAGGTATCCGTTACTTCGACCTCTACGGGTATGTCGCCCTGGCCTACGATGTGGGGCGCGAGGTGCTCCAGCTCTCCGCCTACGGGGATTATTACCGGGCGTCGGAATGACCGCCCAAGTATTCACGAATTAAATAATGAAAAGGATGAAACGATTGATTTTAACGCTGTTCGTGGGGCTTCTTTGCTTCACGTACCAGGCAAAAGCGCAGTGGACGGTCATCGACCCGTCGAACCTCGTTCAGAACATCAAGAGCGCGGTTCAAAGCTCGACCACGGCGACCAACATGGTCAAGTCGCTGCAAGAGAGTATCAAGATTTATAACCAGAGCAAGGCTTACTACGACGCCCTCAAATCGGTGCATAACATCATCAAGGATGCCCGGAAGGTGAAGCTGACGCTCGAAATGGTCAGCGAGATCACGGAAATCTACACCTCGGGATTCAACCGTATGGTTTCAGACCCGAACTTCACGGTGGACGAGCTGGCGGCGATCTCGGCGGGTTACGCCCGGCTGCTGGAGGAGGGCGGTGCGCTGGTGGCGGAACTCAAGACGGTCATAACCGGCGGCAACGGCCTCTCGCTCTCGGACAAGGAGCGGATGGACGTGGTGGATCAGGTTTACACGAAGATGCTGGAGTACCGCAACCTCACGCGCTATTACACGCGCAAGACCATCTCCGTGTCCTTCATCCGCAGCCGCGAAAAGGGCGACGCGCACCGGGTGCTGGCACTTTACGGGAACCCGAACGACAGATATTGGTAACCTGAAAACGGAGGCAGTCATGGATTTCGACAATTTACACCAGGTTCTCCGGAACCTGTATCAGGAGATGATGCCGCTATGCGGCGACATGATCGGGGTGGCGAAAGGTATCGCCGGCCTGGGTGCGCTCTTTTACGTGGCTTACCGGGTATGGAAGGCACTGGCCAGCGCGGAGCCTATCGACGTGTTCCCGCTCCTGCGGCCTTTCGCCATCGGCTTGTGCGTGATGTTCTTTCCCACCGTGGTTCTGGGGACGATCAACGCTGTGATGTCGCCCGTGGTGCAGGGCACGCACGCCATACTGGAGGGGCAGACATTGGATTTGCAGGCATACCAGCAACAGAAGGACGATTTGGAAGCCGAGGCCCGCAGGCGCGAGGGCAAGGCTTGGTTAGTGGACGACGAGGTGTATGAACAACGGCTTGCGGATATGGGTATCACGGATTTGGGCGAGATTATCAGCATGTGGGCCGAACGCACGTGGTACGACATCAAGGCCGGTTTCCGGCAGCTTGTCCGGGACTTCTTCGAGTTGTTGTTCAACGCCGCGGGGCTTACCATCGACACGCTGCGGACATTCTTTTTAGTCGTGCTGTCGATTCTGGGGCCCTTGTCGTTCGCCCTCTCCATTTACGACGGCTTCCACTCGACGCTCGCGAGTTGGATTTCCCGCTATATCAGCGTGTACCTTTGGCTTCCCATCGCCGACCTGTTCTCCGCGGTGCTGGCCAAGATCCAGACGTTGATGCTCCAGGCGGACGTCCTGGCCCTGCAAGACCCCAACTACATTCCCGACAGCGGCAGCGGTGTCTATATTATCTTTTTGATTATAGGTATCATAGGCTATTTCACGATCCCCACCGTTGCCGAGTGGGTGATCCAGTCGGGCGGAGCCGGCGGGGCTATGGGCGGTATCAACAAGGCCGGGGCATTCGCCACGGGTGTCGCTGGCGGTATCGCCGGCAACATGATCGGCCGCACGTTCGGGCGTCGCGGCGGTGGCGGTTCCTCCTCCGGTAACGGCGGCGGTGGCCCGGCTTCGGGCAGTGCCCCCAACGGGCGCAACCTGGCAACACAAGGTAACAATAATCATTCATAACAATTTGGACAATGGAATTCAAGTCATTAAAAAACATCGAAACAAGTTTCAGGCAGATTCGGCTTTTCGGTATCGTGTTCCTCTGCCTGTGCGCGCTGGTATCCGTGTTCAGCGTGGTCGCGAGCTTCCGTTTCGCCGAAAAGCAGCGCGAGAAGATCTACGTCCTGGACGGGGGCAAGTCGCTGATGCTGGCGCTATCGCAGGATTTGAGCCAGAACCGCCCCGTGGAGGCGCGCGAACATATCCGGCGTTTTCACGAGTTGTTCTTTACCCTCTCGCCCGACCGTGCGGCCATCGAGAGCAACATCAACCGCGCGCTGTTCCTGGTCGATAAGAGCGCCTTCGCCTATTACCAGGACATGCAGGAGAAAGGTTACTACAACCGTGTGGTGTCGGGGAACATCAGCCAGCGTATCGAGGTGGACTCCGTGGTGTGCGACTTCAACGCCTATCCCTACCGGGCCATGACCTATGCCCGGCAAATGATTGTCCGCGAGAGCAACATCACCGAGCGTTCGCTGGTCACGCGCTGCGAGCTGATCAACTCGGGGCGTTCGGACAATAACCCGCAGGGTTTCATCATGGAGAAATTCGAGATTCTGGAGAACCGCGATTTACGTACATTAAAAAGATAAGGCTATGGCAAAGAAGAGAATAAAGGCTTTCGGGGAGTGGGTCGAAGACCACCTGCGCCGCGCTTGCGGGGCACTCTCGCCCGATAAGCGGATTATCGTGATCCTCACGCTGCTCTTGTTCTTTTCCGTCTTGTCGCTCTACTTTACCGTGTCTTCCATCTACCGCTTCGGCAAGGGAGCCGGGGAACGGATGCAGATACGGCATATCGAGCGGCTGGAACTGGAATTAAGACAACGGCAGGAGGCCGACAGTGTAAAACATCTAAAAGATTTCAATTATGACGACGAACGAAAAACAGAATAAACAGCCGGAGGCGGGGAAAAAGGAACTCACGCCCCGGCAGATACAGATGCGGAAGAAGATGGTGGTCTTCCCGCTCTTTTTCCTGGCCTTTGCCGGGTGCATGTGGCTGATCTTCTCCCCCGGCGAAAAAGAACGGGAGGAGCCTTCGGAGGGTTTCAACACGGAGCTGCCGACCCCGGAATCGGAGGGTATCCTCTCGGACAAGCGTGATGCCTACGTGCAGGAGGAGATGCGGCGCAGGGAGCGGGAAAAGATGCGCTCCTTGCAGGATTTCGCGTTCGGGATGGAGGACGAGGAGGAAGAGCCCGTCATGCCCGCTGCCGTGCCGGATAAGTCTTCCGGCCCTGCCGGCGGTTCGTCGGGAGCTTTCCGGACTTCCCGTGCCGCCTATGCCGACATCAACCGCCAGTTAGGCAGTTTCTACGAGGACACCGCCGGTGAAACGGGGGAAGAGCGCGAGATGCAGGCCCGCATCGAGGAACTGGAACGCCGCCTGGAAGAACAGCAGGCGCAGAAAACGGCCCAGGAGGAGCAGGTGGCGCTGCTGGAGAAGTCCTACGAGATCGCCGCCCGCTACATGAATGGCGGTCAGGCCCCTGAAGCCCCGCGTCAGAAAGCCTCCGTTTCCGGCAAGGCTTCCGTGCAGCCCGTGCGCCAGGTGCGCCGTAACATCGTGTCGCTGCTCGCCGCCCCGCTGCCCGATTCGGTCTTCGCCCGTGAGTTCGTCAAGCCCCGGAACTGGGGTTTCAACACGGTGGGGAGCGACCTTCGCGAGCCCGAGCGCAACAGTATCCGCGCCGCCGTGCAGCAAACCGTGACGCTCACCGATGGCGGGGAGGTTACTTTCCGGCTGCTGGAACCGATGATGGCGGGAGATCTGCTCATCCCCTCGGGTACGCCCGTAACGGGGGCGGCGAGGATCAACGGCGAACGGCTGACGGTCAAGGTCAGCGCTGTCCAGCACGGCGGGGCGGTCGTTCCGGTCGATCTGTCGGTCTATGACACGAACGGCAACGAGGGTATTCCCGTGCCGGGGTCGGAAGAACTCAATGCCGTGAAGGAGATCGCCGCCAATATGGGCGCGGGCATGGGCAGCAGTATCACGATCACGGACGATGCCGGTTCGCAACTGCTCTCCGACCTGGGGCGCAGCGCCATCCAGGGCGTGTCGCAATACGTGAGCAAGAAGATGCGCTCGGTCAAGGTCACGCTCAAGGCCGGTTACAGCGTCCTGCTGCTCCCGCCCCTTCAATAAGGGTACAAACGACGTACTTCCGTACACCACTGAAAAAATCCATTTTTATCAACAATCAAAAAATTATCGAGTATGAAAAAGATTCTTCTGGCACTCGCTTTTATCGGGTGCATGTTCGCTGCCCACGCGCAGGAAAAGCCCTCCACGGGCGATTTGTACGACGGTCTTACCCGTCCGCTGACTTTCAACCGGGTTATCCCGCCCTACGCGCTGGAGGTGACGTTCAGCAAGACCGTGCATGTGATTTTCCCCTCGGCCATCCGTTACGTCGATCTGGGGTCTTCGGATCTTCTGGCGGCGAAAGCCGATGGCACGGAAAACGTGCTGCGTGTAAAGGCGGCCCTGCGTGATTTCTCGCGCGAGAGCAACCTTTCGGTCATTACCGAGGACGGGGCCTATTACAGCTTCAATGTCAAGTATGCCGACGAGCCGGTGAAACTGTCGGTCGAGATGGCGGACTTCCTGCATGACGGGGAGGCGGTAAACCGCCCCAATAACGCGCTGGACATCTATTTGCAGGAGTTGGGATGCGAATCTCCGCTGCTGGTCAAACTGATCATGCAGTCCATTTACAAGAATGACCGCCGCGAGATCAAGCATATCGGTTGCAAGCGTTTCGGGGTACAATACCTCCTCAAAGGTATCTACGTGCATAACGACCTGCTTTATTTCCACCTCCAACTGAAAAACTCCTCCAACGTGCCTTTCAACGTGGACTACCTGACGTTCAAGATTACGGACAAGAAGGTGGCCAAACGCACGGCCATCCAGGAGCAGGTCGTATGGCCCGTGCGTGCGTACAACAACGTGCAGGTCATCGGCGGCAAGCGTACCGAGCGCATGGTCTTCACGCTCCCGAAGTTCACGCTGGCCGACGACAAGCAGCTGGTCGTGGAACTGCACGAGCAGCAGGGCGGGCGACACCAGACTTTCACGGTGGAGAATGCCGACCTGGTGCGCGCACGTGTTATCAACGAGTTAAAGGTAAAGTGATATGAAACGGGCGATATTCATTCTCACGCTGGGGTTATGCCTCCTCCTTTCGGACGGGGCGCACGCCCAGCGTGCCCTGCCCGCCATGCGCGGGCTGGAAATACGGGGAGGCATGGCCGACGGCTTCTATACCCGGGACAGCCGCAGCGAAACGGGCTACTGGTTCGGGCTGGCCATGAGCCGCTACGCGAAGAATGCCGACAAGTGGGTGTTCGGCGCGGAGTTCCTGAACCGTTATTACCCCTACAAGTCGGAACGTATCCCGGTGGCGCAGTTCACGGCCGAGGGAGGTTACTATTACAAGTTCCTCGCCGACCCGTCCAGGACTTTTTTCTTCTACCTCGGCGGCTCGGCGCTGGCCGGTTACGAGAGTGTGAACCGGGGCGAAAGGCGGCTCTATGACGGCTCTACGCTCCGCCACCGCGACCGTTTCCTCTATGGCGGGGCCGTCACGCTGGAGGTCGATGCGTACCTGACCGACAGGATTATCCTCTCGCTGACGGGGCGTGAGCGTATCCTATGGGGCACTACAACGGGACATTTCCACGCGCAGTTCGGCCTGGGCGTGAAATTCATAATCCATTAAACTTGCAAGCGACATGAAAAAGATGAAAAAGATATTGGCCCTGGCGGTCTGGATCGCCGCCCTGGGTCTTTTATGCGCATCCTGCGACAACGGGCTGGATATACAGCAGGCGTACACGTTCTCTCTGGAAACGATGCCCGTTCAGAAGCGAATCTCCGTTGGTGAAACCGCTGAAATCCGCTGCACGCTCGTGCGGGAGGGGAGATATGACGGCGCACGTTACACGATCCGCTATTTCCAGCCCGACGGGCGCGGTGAGTTGAGGATGGACGACGGTACGGTGTTCCTGCCCAACGACCGCTATCCGCTCGACCGTGAGGTGTTCCGCCTCTATTACACATCGCGCAGCGATGACCAGCAGACCATCGACGTCTATGTCGAGGACAACACGGGTCAGGTCGTGAAGACCTCCTTCACGTTCCAGAGCGAGAACGGGACGGAGGAAACGGAACGATAACGGAATATGTCTAACCAAGAGAAGCGCCCGTCACCCGGGCGCTTTCCATAAATACTGAAAACCATGACAGAGCAAGAGAGAATAGATATAGCCTATCTCGATACGGGGGTGTACGAGAACCCGTGGCGTGAGAACCTTTTCGAGACGCTGCCCGAGGATCGGAAAACGGCGGAGGTCTGCCGTTTCGCCATCAAGAAATCGGCTTTCAACATCGAGTTCGTTCCCGAAGCGATGAAAACGCCGGAACTTTGTCTTGCCGCGGCCGGCTACCGGGGCGAAACACTGAAATTCGTCCCTGACCGTCTGAAGACACCGAAAATGTGCCGTGCCGCCGTCGATAGCAACAGCTACGCGCTGTATTACGTTCCGGAGGGGTTGAAGACCCCCGAACTGTGCATGGCGGCCGTGAAGCGCAACGGCCTGGTGCTGGAGGCCGTTCCCGGGGAATTGAGGACGCCGCAAATATGCCGTGCGGCGTTGAAAGCGGTGGACAGTGCCGATTACAAGATACTCCCTTACATTCCGTATCCCGATATATGCCTGGAAGGGCTGAAAAAATTCGGGATGTCGTTCGTGGACAAGTTCGAGATTTTCGCCTCCATTGCCCCGGAGGTCATGACCGGGGAGCTGGCCCTTCACGGCGTGGGGATGGACGCGTCCTGCCTTTCGCTCGTGCCGGTGGAACTGCGCACGGAGGCAGTCTGCCTGCGTGCCGTCAGTGGGGACGGCATCCTGCTCCATGAAGTGCCGGAGGAATTACGCACGGAACGGGTCTGCGAGGCTGCCGTGTCCTCGAACTACCTGGCACTGGAGTACGTTCCGAAGCATCTGAAAACCGACCGTCTGTGCGAGATAGCGCTGGAGCGCGATCCCCTGGCCATCCGCTTTTTCAACCCCGAACAGCTCACGCCGGAGGTCTGCAACCGGGCGTTGGCCCGTGCCGACGACCTGCGTGTCCTCCGCTATATCCCTTTCGAGGATATACACATGAAGGCGTTGGGGTTCTATTGCACGAATTACGAGAAGACCTTCGATTTTTTGCAGCACATGAACCCGGCACACGTCACGCCGAAAGTGGCCCGGGAAATTTTCGCCCTGGAGCCGGAGCTGTTCTACAACCTTCCCGACCACGCCAAGAACGAGGAGATGTGCCGCCGGGCCGTCGGGCACGACGGGAGCTACCTGCAATATGTCCCCGAGAAGTGGAAAACGCCGGAGTTGTGCATGGAGGCCATACGGCGCAGTCCCTATGCCATCGCCCACCTGCCCGAGAGCATGAAAAGCCCGGATCTATACATGAGCCTGGTGCGGGAGAACCCGCAAAACCTGAAAGGCGTCCCCCGCGAAGCCCGGACGCCGGAGATGAGCCGGGAGGCTTTCGAGCGTACCTACGGGAAGGACAAAACCGATTTCTCGGTTATCAGCGCGTTGAGCGACCCCGCCCTGGTCTTGCAGGTGTTCCGCGAGCAGGACGACCCGCAGAAGATACACCGGTTGATGAGTGTCCTGCACCTGAACCGCCGGCTTGTAACGGAGGAGGTGGCGTTGGAGGCCGTTCGCAAGGATGCGGGGGTGCTGTATGACATTCCCCAGACGGCCATCACGCCGCTCGTGGCCGATACGGCCGTGCGGGGCGACCCGAGGATGATCCAGTGGGTTCCGAGGGAGCTTCGCACGGCGGATCTGTGCCTCTATGCCGAGGCCGCCCATCCAGAGTTGCGGGTTTACGTTCCCGACGAGATAGCGAAGGGACGTAATATCTATTCGTTCCACCGTCAGGTGGACGCGAAATTGCGGCAGCCGCTCGAATACGAACAATACAAGACCCTCTACTCGGGCGGCGCGGTGCGTGTGAACAACGTGTGGACGTCGGTTGCGGGTGAGATTGATTGCTGCGAGGTGCGTTACGACCGTAAGACGGAGAAACTCAAACTGCGGATCGTCGAACCGCCCAGGGAGAAGAAGGCGCAGCCGAAGGTCGCGCCCCGCAAACCCGCCCGGGGGCCGAAATTGTAGGACGGCGGGTAGTTCTTTGGCAGGAAGGTTGTTAAAAATCGCACGTGTTGTCGCCGATACCCGGATGAAATCGTTATATTTGCAATCGAATCCTCCGGCGGCGTGCCGCCGGGCGATTTACATACGGAAGGAACACATTATGGTGGGGCATTGAAAACAGCCAAATTTTAATCCGCTCGCAAAATAATGGGTAGTTCTCTTCTTTATCGTCGTGTCTATATGCGTCAAGCGTATGCGATAGCGGCGTGGGGAGAAATTATCTATCGAGTGGATGGGTGCTTGGCTGTACCTCAATGCCGGTATTTAACGTATTCTCACGCCTTTTTCGTATGGTATTTGTCTGAACCTAAAGAAAAGCGATATGGAAACGAAATCGACAAATGAGGTAAAGGGTGATTACGACCGGGTATCGGCGAGTGAATGCCTGGGGTCGCTAATCGAGTTGCACGGGATTGTTATGGAAGACGATCTGTTCGTCATTCCCGATGCGGATGGCACGGCAGTATTATACAATGACGGGAAGATACGTTTTGACGAGATCGCCGACATCGAGGTCGGCTCGGTGTTCGTGGGCATCCTGCTCCGCAACGGCTATCTGTTCTACCTTTCCCGTACCGAACCGCTCAAGACGTGCATATACACGCATGGCGGGTGGGGTTCAATCTCTGAAATTTCTCCCCGTGGCATTGCCGGACATATCGGGCGTGAACTGCACGGGAAGCTGGGCGACCATACGGCGGTCGATTGACGGGAAACAAAAAAATCGGACGGTTGTTTGTACTGCACCCCAAAAGTTGGACACTTTTGGGGTGTTTTTTATGAAATATAATTATGAGATTCGTTTAAAGGCCGTAAAACTGGTACTCGAAGGCGGACTTTCGGTTAGGGAAGCCGGATGTCACTTGGGCTGTGGCCGCTCGCAAGTTCACTTGTGGGTAACATTATTCGAGCGCCATGGCCTTACCGGCCTTAAGCTGCGCCACGGTAGCTACAGTGCAGAATTTAAGTTGTCAGTTTTGAAGCATATGCACCAAAATCATCTATCTTTGCTGGAGACAGCAGTGCATTTCGGCATTCCGGGCCCTTTTGTTATTCGTCAATGGGAGCGGCTCTATCAAAACCAAGGTGCTGAAGGCCTGCGGCGTAAACCGCAAAGAAGGAGGCCGGCCATGAGTAAATCGAAGACTAAAAAAGTCAAACTCAAAACGACTCCGCACGAAGAGTTGCTTAAGGAACTGGAGTATCTTCGTGCCGAGAATGCTTACTTAAAAAAATTGCAGGCCTTAGTCGAGGAGCGCATTGTCCGCGAGAGCGGGAAAGAGCCCAAGCCATCGAAGGACTAAGGCCGCAGTGCCGGCTTTCAGTATTGCTCAAAGCCGCAGGGATGGCGCGAAGCACATTTTATTATCACTTCAGAAAATCAAAACAACCCGATAAATATGCTCGCGAAAAAGAGAGTATTATAAGGTTATATCACGAACATAAGGGGCGTTATGGTTATCGGCGCATTACCGTTGAAATGAATAAGATCGGATATGCGATAAATCACAAAACCGTACTTAAGCTGATGAATATTTGCGGGATAAAAAGTCAGGTCAGGCTCCGTAAATACTGTTCATACAAAGGACAGATCGGACGGATAGCGCCCAATCTTCTGCAACGCGACTTTGCAGCCGAAAAACCGAATCAGAAGTGGGTTACTGACCTTACGGAATTTTCGGTTTGCGGCGTAAAGTTATATCTATCGCCGATTATGGACTTATATAACCGGGAGATTATTAGCTATAAAATAGCTGAACGCCCTAACTTTATGCAGATCATGAAGATGCTGGACGATGCGTTTGCCAGAATACCGGATTCTCCGGGTATTGTCTTGCATTCCGACCAGGGCTGGCAGTATCAGATGAAGCAGTATCAGCTCCGTTTAAGACAGAAAGGTATTACACAGAGCATGTCGCGCAAGGGTAACTGTCTGGATAACGCTGCTATGGAAAGTTTCTTTGGATTATTGAAGTCCGAATTATTATATTTGCAAAAATTCTCATCCATAGACCATTTCCGAAAAGAATTGGAAGAATATATCGACTACTACAATAACAAGCGGATAAAGAAATACTTAAACAACATGAGCCCGGTACAATACCGAACTCATGCCATCTAAACAAATACTAATCCGTCCAATATTTGGGGTGCACTTCAGTTATCGTCCGATTTTTTTCGCGTCGTATTTTCACGGCCGTTGCCTGCCGTGTTCCCGTTTCCGCCTTTGCAGGGCGAGCAGTTGCCGCAACATGTAGGCATGGTTTTCCCCCACGGTATGCCCCGAGGGCATCAGGTAAGGACTTGCGAGGCACTCCCGGCATTGGCGTACCGCCTCTTTTAAGTCGGTAACGGTTATTTCCGCTCCCGTGATGTCTTTAATCTTTGTTTCCATTCTTGTCCTGTTTTTTTGGTTCGTACCAACTGTCCCGGTAATTTTCTCCCACGAGCGAGAAAATTCCGCTCATGCCGCTTTCAGCGGCGAAATTTTTGGCTTCCCATATACCGGAAAACTCTCCCAGCAGCCGGTAGCCGATGAATAATTTGTACTTGCGCATGATTTTATCGTTTTTCCAGGTTGATAATCGGTGTGTTCTTTTGCAGCCATTCCTTCACGCTGTCCATGTTGTATTCGGATGTGATAACCGCCGTTCGGTCGTCGATTTCGGTGAAGCGCGTAGTTTCATACCCGTCGATCCACTGCTTCAGCGTGGCAACGCCCCACACCTGCGGGTCGTCGAACATGGTGTTGAGCCGCCCGATACCCTCGCCGAAGGTTACGAGCAGCGTTTCATAGGAGATTTCCTTGTTTACTTCATTCGTTTTCATATTCTCGCTTTTTACGGGCGGCTTTTGCCGCCCCGAAATTTTTTAATCAGACAAGTTCCACTCTAACCCTGCTCATGTTCGCCCAGAACACGCCGTTGCAGTAGTAGGCGTAGCCGTTATGCCAGTTGCTCCTGCGGCGTATCACGTCCTGCTCGGGTGGTCGTATCTCGATACTCGTGGTGTAGATGTTGTGTCCCACGGTAATGACGAGGTTGCACCTTCGCCATATCTCGGAATGGGTTTTGAACCCGTTTTTCCCCTCGACGAGCGCAAGGGCCGTCTTGACTGCTTCCCGAACTTCCCAATCCCACTCCCCGAAGGGTTTGAGCGGGCGTGCCATGTAGCTTTTATAGATGATTTTCATTGTTATATTTTTTTTGTAGGGCGGCTTTCGCCGCCCCGATTTTATAATTCGACAATCCTTTCCACTCTGCCGTACAACATGGAGCGTATGCTCGTCTTGTCCACGCCCTTGTATTCCGTGTAATGCCCGTACTGCTTTACCACGAATGTTTTCAGTACATCGACAAAGTTGAAACGATACCCTAAAAGCGGAATGGAGTCCTTGAAATAGGTGTTATGGTTTACCTCACGGGTAATCCAGTCTTTCTCCTCACGGGTGAGCGTTCCCCCGTCATTGAGCCGTTTGCGTAATATGTACGCTTTTGAGCCTGCAAGGCTTTCGAGTGCGGGAACGTCCCACGACACGAATTTATATGCTATTTGGTTCATTCTATTTTGTTTTTGCGGGCGGCTTTCGCCGCCCCGATTTTTATGCTGTCATTCGTTTCCGTATAAGGGACATGTTCCCCTTCATCAGTTTCAGTATTTGCCCGTGGTATGGGGTATTCTTGTTACACACGCCACGGCTCTGCACGACCTCCATGCGTTTTAGGGACACCTCTATCGTTTCGATACGTTTGCCGTCGATTGTAGCCGAGAGTATGAGCGAGTCGGCTTTCAGATAGTATTCGTTGGTAAACACGCAGTGGTGCATGGCCTCGCCCTCCTGCCGTATGGCTTCAACGCTGTCCAATACCTTGATGCGGATTTCCCCGTCGGAAAACTCCACTCCGAAAAACCGTCCTTTGGCTTTGACAAACGAGGCTTCCTGTTCCAACGCCTTGCGCCGTTCCTCCTGCCGCCGTTCCATTTGCATGTGCCGCCGTTTTTTAGCCATGTAGAGGTCATGCGCTGCGGGCAGGTCTGCGGGACACACGAAATGGGCGTTATGCAGGTCTTTCCCGAAAAATCGCAGCAGGTCGATGTAGTCGCACCATTCCGTCGGTTTCCCGATAGCGTACCCGTTACGGATGGCGATACGGATGGCCGGCCAATAGTCTGCGATATTGCGGGAGGAACGGGCGAAAAATCGCACGAGTGCCGTTTGTCCCGCTTTAAGCAGCGTTTCGGCCTTGTTCTCCGAGAGCAGCAGGTGGATAAGGTCGAAAGGGGTTACATCGGGGAGTTGTTTGCCGTAACCGCTTCGGCGCAGTTCGGGGATAAGCCGTTGCCGGGGATAGATGCGTGTGGGCGTGATGTTGTATTTCCCGTCGTTCTCCGCCCGCAGTTCCAATGCGCTCGACCAACTCCACCCGTGAACGAAGAAGCCCATCGGGCGCAGCCGTGCGAAGGTTGCGGAGCGTCCGTCGGGGGCAATCCACCGCTGTACGGCTTCGATATGGGTGTAAACGGGCGTCTGTCCCACTTTCGCCCAACACTCGATATAGACGAAGCGCAGGACTTGAAAACCCTTGCAGCGGGTTACGATGCACAAATACTCGTAATCGTTGAACTTGCGGCGCAGGGTGGTTTCCACTTTCAGCGGGGTGTGGCAGTGCGGACACTCGCACCCTAACAGATTGTCCGTGAGTTCTCCGTTTTCGCTCTGCCACGTGTGGCCGCACTCGGTGCAGGTGATAAGTCCTTTCGGCGTGCGGCGTCCGATATGCTCGATGCAGTTCTTGTACCCCCATTCGATTTGTGCGGGGGTAAGCGGCGGCAGGTGTTTGCTTGCCGCCACGACGTTCTGTTGGAATTTTGTTCTCGGTTTCATAACTAAAATAGACTGGGCATTAGTTTGTTATCTTCGATTTTCTTGGGTTTGGACTTGGCTTTCGCCAACTTGGCGTAGGCTTCGCTCTCGGCCTTCCGTATGGCGTTCCGCCGTGCCTCGGCTTTTTCCTCCTCGGTCAGTTCGACGGTGTGATTGACCACTACCTTGCAACTGACGGGTTTGCCGATGTCGATGTCCTCCTCGTCGTAATAGTGGAGTGCCATAGAGTATATTTCCTCGTCGGCAAACCCGTTGCAACCGCTCTGCCGTACTTGGTTGATGATGAAAGTGCAGCAATCGTCAATGTTCTTTTTCGGGTTGGCGTATCGGGGTGCGAAAAGTTCGTCCTCCCGTGCCCGTGCGTCGAGATAGTTCTGTATCGTCAGTTTGAAATAATCTGTTCCTTGTGCCATGATTTTTTGGTATTGTGGGGCGGCGAGCCGCCCCGTGTTCAACATTTATTCGTCCTTTCCGAGAAGCCGCCGCACCTCGTCCTCTTTGGTCTTTTGGAAAATCCATCCCGCTCTCTTCTGCCCGTCATGCGTCAGCCGTGCGTTGAAGCGTCCCCCGAGTGCGTGAAGGGCGTCCTTGACGGGCTTGGTGTCCCCGAATACGGCTATCGCCTTCTCGGAATAGTCCACGATGATAAACCCGCCTTGCACGCTCGTTTCAGTGCGTTCCGCCCGTTTTTCGTCTTTCGGCTCGGGCAGACATATATTCTCCTCGTTTCCTGCGATATATGCCAGCCTGTCGATGTACCCTTCACGTGTGTAGTGGGTCAGTTTGCAGACACTCCACCCGTATTTCGGACTTTTGCCGAGCGTGAAAACGGGATAGCGGTGTTCGTTCTTGGGGTCGTATTCGGAGAGGTGCGCCGTTTGCGGGAAATTGGCCGCCGCCTTTCTCAACTCCCCGAAGCCGTTGCGGGAGGTGGCCGAAAAGCCGAGAATGACGGTACGCACGCTTCGGGTGGTCGAACACTCGTAAGAGGGGTCAGTGTATTCCGTTTCGTTGAGTTCGGCGATGATTACGCCCTGCACCCCTTCGGGCATGATGCGGCGTAACCTCTGCGCTCCTATTTCCGCTATGCGGTCATGCTCGGCTTTCTCTTTGGCGGCGGCGATGGCTTGCGCCGTGGCTTGCTCTTCCGCCTGCCCCACGAGCAAAGCCACCTCGAAAGCGTCCATGAACTCGGGGTTCACGTCGTCGTAGTACCTGCCGATACCGAATGTTTGCGAGAGGGGTCGCAGAATGTCCGTTTGGCTGATTTCCTTTGTTTCGGTATCGACCATGTGGTACACGTAGCCACGGGCGGTGTGTTCCACCTTGTAAACGACGTAACGCTTTCTGCTCGCACCCGCACCGATACCGATGATTACCTGGTTTTCCTTGACTACCTGCACCCGTGTGTCCGTGGTAGTCGCTCCGAATAATGAAATGTACTTTGTCATACCTGTAATAATTTAGAAGATGTGAGTGAATAGGAAATAGAAAAAGCCGGTTAGAGCCACGAGAGAAACAAGGCAGGAGAAAATGCCCCGCAGGATGTCATAACAGAACGTGAAGCCCAAAACGACCCAAATAAAGTCGATACCCCACACGTGGAAGCCCAAAGCCACCGCCCCGACCTTTACCGCCAACCCGACCTTTGCCTTTATGCCAAGTGGAAGGTTGGAGGATTTCTGTTTCCATTTATTTTTCTCTTCGTTTCTCATAACCTTTGACTTTTTTTTTATGCCGTAGCGGAGCCGGTATGGATGGAATCTGTTTCGGTAGCATCAAAAGGTGTCGGGGATAGCTGCTGCAAGATTTTGTCGGAAAATACGCTCGCCCGCAGGGAAAGAGGAAGATTTTGCGGCAAACCGCCCCGCGGCCCGATCTTGCAGCAGCGTGAGCCCCGTAACTACCTTTGCTACTGACAACAGATTTCCATACCGCGCTCCGCGGCATGAAAAAAAGAGAGGAAAAGGTTATGGGAGAGAAACGGGGAGAAAACGATATGCCGTGAACGCTCGCGAAAGTCGGTTCACGGCTCACCCTGCATGGAATGATAAATCGCCCGCGAACATTTCCTTTCACGGGCGATTGGCGTATCGGAGCGTGCCGATCCCGTATCGGCGGAGGATCGTTTCCGCCGGACGTGGCGCCACTCGCTGCCACTTTTAAGACGGATACGTCCATATACCACTGGCTGATAACAAGATACTGTTCATTTGTGTACTTTTGGGCATCCGGGAAACAAAAAATGAAACAGAACATGGAAATAATAAGTATGGACGTGAAGGCTTTCGACGCGCTGGCAGGGCACGTGGAAGCCATTGAAAGAAAAGCCGAGGCGTTATGCCGCAGGCAGGAGGACGTGAGTTTGAAAAAATGGCTGGACAACCAGGATGTCTGTGACGTGCTGGGGATATCGAAACGTACCCTGCAAACCTACCGGGAGAAAGGGTTGCTGCCTTTCAGCCGCATCCGTCACAAAATCTTCTACAAACCGGAAGATGTCGGGAAACTGCTGCAATCGTCGCACTATCCTAATACCGCCGCGTTATGAGCCATTATTTCATCGACAAGCACGATCCGCGTGTGGCGGATCTCTTCCGGCGTTTGGAAAAGGCCGGCAAGGCACTGGATAAACTGGAATCCTCCGGAGGCCGGACACTCAAGGGAGAGCGGTTCGTCACCGACGAGGAATTGTCCCGGCTGCTGAAAATCAGCAGGCGTACATTGCAGGAATACCGCACGGCGCGGATCATTCCCTATTATTTGATTCAGGGCAAGGTACTATACATGGAATCCGAGATACAGAAATTTCTGGAAGATTCCCGGAAGAAATGTATCGGGGGACAGGAATGGGTATAAAAGAAGAACGGCCATCACGGCCGTTCTTCTTTTTCAGTTCAATATCGTGTTCATGCCGGGGAGCTGCCAGACGACGGCGGTCGTCGTGGCCCTTCGGACAAGCCACCGTCGGAAGGCTTCGGCATTCCCGGATTTTAAGCGGAAAGCCAGCGCGGCGATCATTTCGAGCGAATACAGCTCGACAATACCGCCGTCACGGTTGCGCTCCCGGCGGTAAACCCGCTCCTCACGGAGTATGCCGCTTTTGAGTATGGAGCGGATGTTGCTCCCCACGGCAGGAACGAAGACTCCGAACAGGTCGGCAATCTGGTGGCGCGTGAGCCATACACGGTTCTCCGGCGTGTGGATTTCCACCCGCCCGTTTTCAATGCTGATAGGTTCTCTTGTCGTCATAGTCATACAAATTTATCAATTTTTGTTATACTGTTCAACCGTTTACCGTTATAATATCTGCCGTTTCCGGTTCGTCCTCCTCGTAGAGATTTATTTTCCGGCCTTTGGTCTGTTCTTTCAGACGTTTCATGTCCTCGTCCACCTTGCGGTCGGTCACTTTGGCGTAAATCTGCGTGGTGGAAATGCTCTTGTGTCCCATCATGCGGCTGACAGTTTCGATAGGCACACCCAGCGAGAGCGTGATATGTGTCCCGAAATTGTGCCTCGCCTTGTGAAAGGTCATGTCGAAGCCGTATGTCCGTCCCAGTTCTCTGGTGAGCTTGATGAGATACCCCCGGCAATAGAGGTTGAAAATCCTGTCGCTTTTACGCTCGTGGCGGTATTTCTCGATGATCTGCAACGGCACGTTCAGCAGGCGGATGGCCGAGGGCGTTTCGGTCTTCTGGCGCCGGATGTGTATCCAGTACGTTCCGTCGTCCGACTGCGTGATGTCTTTTTCGGACAAGCGTTTCAGGTCGGCGTAGGACAACCCCGTGAAGGTAGCGAAGAGAAACCAGTCCCGCACCCGCTGGAGGTTGGGTTTACCGACGGGAGTTTCCATCAGTTTTTTGAGGTCTTCGAGTTTCAAATGGCGGCTCTTGCGCCGGGGCAGTTCCGGGTGCAGCTTCCCGTAAGGGTCGCGCCGGAGTGTACCCTGACTGACAGCCCGCTTGGTCATTTTTTTCAACCGGTAAAGATGCTCGTGTACTGTCTTGGGTTTCATTTCACGATCTGTACGCAGGAATATTTCAAAATCATCGTAGAACTCCCGGTCAAGGCTCCGCAACGCTACATCCTCCTTTTCCTTCCTTTTTTTCACGAAGGAGGCTAAAATATTATAGGAGTTCTCGTAACTTTCATAAGTTTCTTCCTTGCGATCCACGCCGACACGCTTGCGGAACTCCTCGTTATGCTCGCGGAACAAGGCAAGGAGGGTGAACGGTTTCTGCCCGATTCCTTCCACGGCGTTTTTGACCAGCTCGGCCGTCACGAAACCGAGGCTTTTACGAATATGACGGTAATGTCCGGTGATTTTTTCGGTCAGTTTCTCTATTGCCTGGTTTACCGTTCGGGCGTTCTCGCTTCGTCCGTTCGCCCTTTTGGTTTCCGGATTCCAAAGCGATGGATCGACAAACGCGTTGATATTGATCGGGGCCGACTTGGCGTCGATGCTTACCTTGCATAACAATTTACATGTTCCGTCCTTGCGGACTTTCGTGCGGTTGATGTAGAACAGCAGGGAGAACGTGCTGCGGCGTTTTATCTCTTTATTATTCGTTTCCATAATCGTTGTGAATTTGATTGTCAATGATAGATTAAATAGCTACGGAGAAGCGGCCGGCAATCTTTTCCTCTAAAGACCGGGTATCCATGTCGATCTTGTCATCGGTCACTTTGGCGTAAATCTGCGTCGTGGAAATGCGGCTATGCCCCAGCATTTTACTGACGGTTTCAAGCGGGACACCATGCGAAAGCGTGATCTCGGTGGCGTAGGTATGGCGTCCGCAGTGAAAGACGAGTTTCCGTTCAATTCCGCAAATGGCGGCAATACGTTTCAGTGTCCGGTTGAGTTCGTTGTTGCTGTACATCGGCAGCAGTTTTCCTTCCGGGGCCATATCCCGGTACTTGTCGAGGATGAGCAACGGTATGTCGAGCAACGGCACTTCATAGTCGATTTTCGTCTTCTTGCGGGCGGTCTTGATCCATACCTCACCGTCCTCGGCCACTTCCAGATCCTCCGTCGTCAGGCGGCACATGTCCCCGTAAGGGATACCCGTGTAGCAGGAGAAGAGGAACAGGTCGCGGATATGGTAGAGTTTCGGGTCGTGCAGGGGTGTGGTCATCAGCCGTTGTAACTCTGCGGCGGTAAGGTATTTCTGTTCCCGCTCGGGATGTTCGGCTTCATACCCCGCGAACGGGTCGGCAGTGATAATCCCTTCCGCGATGG
The DNA here is from genome assembly GCF_040918965.1 of Bacteroides sp. RTP21281st1_H5_RTP21281_210402. Taxonomy (NCBI): domain Bacteria; kingdom Pseudomonadati; phylum Bacteroidota; class Bacteroidia; order Bacteroidales; family Bacteroidaceae; genus Bacteroides; species Bacteroides sp. RTP21281st1_H5_RTP21281_210402. The sequence continues at coordinate 331,214 of NZ_JBCOWR010000001.1, forward strand.
CTTCCCCGACAATCGTGTTCAACCGTGTGACAAGCAACACGATAGTTCCCAGGGCAAAGCGGCGCTCCGTGCGTAGGTAGAGGTCATAGTTGTCGATGAATGAACGGTTCAGGGCCGTGAAAGGAACATCCGACAACTTGTATTTCTCCTGGATGAAAGCAGCCACACAGTTACAAGCATAGCGGTAAGATTGTGCTGTTCCCTTTTCCCGGTTCACGCCGACACGTTTTTCGAAATGTTCGATGAACGTCCGGAAATAACCCAACAGGGTTTCCTGCCCGAAAGCCGTCCCCAACAACAGATTCCTTATTTCTTCAGCCGTTACATTCTCACGGGTGGCTGACAGTTCGTCATAAATGGAAATGGCTGAAGCTCGCAAATCGTCCAGTTGCCGGTTGATTTCCCGCGCGGCGTTACTTTTACCCGTGGCACGTCCGGATGCCCACAGTGCAGCGGGTACGGACATTTTCGCACTAAAAGCCGCTTCTGAAAATTTGCCGACAACAAGTTTCGCCATGACCGGGCAATGTCCCTCGTCATTCATTTCGCTCTTTTTGAGGTAGAACGTAACCGTTACATCCGTCTGTTTCATAACTCTATTTTTTTTATGTTGCAAAATTACTTGATATATAGCTATTTACAGTTATGAAAATTATAGCGGAACAAAGAATAAAACCCCGGATGCCGGTAACATAACCTGTATTTCCATGAAAAACGGAAAAAAACGGTTATCTTTACGGGCAAAATATAGGGTTCTTTGCATGGTGAACGGTAAAACCGCAGGTGGTCAAGCGTTATTTTGCCGGATTATCCGGGGCTAAAAAAGGCAACGGATAAGTAGCAAATCTTTCTCTTAACCTTTCATTATCCTGCATTTTAGCGATTTGGAAAGGTATAGAAGAATTTGGCTTAACTCTCCTCAATACCAAACACTTACTTTATTTATCCAAATTTTGCCGTTTTTTTGCGAGTTCTTCGTATCTTTGTAAAAGAAGTGATTAGAATAAAACTAACAATATATTTTTTGTGCTATGACAAAAGAAGAATTAATGCGGAAAGCAATCGAGCTTTCTAAGGAGAACATTGAAAATGGTGGTGGTCCTTTCGGCGCTGTGATTGCTACAAAAGAGGGGGAAATAGTTGCAACGGGTGTGAACCGTGTTACGGCATCCTGTGACCCCACTGCTCACGCTGAAGTGAGTGCCATACGTGCCGCGGCTGCGAAGCTCGGAACTTTCAACCTTAGCGGATATGAAATATATACTTCCTGCGAACCTTGTCCAATGTGTTTGGGTGCCATCTATTGGGCACGACTGGACAAAATGTATTATGGCAACAATAAGACGGATGCCAAAGAAATCGGTTTTGACGACTCTTTTATTTATGACGAACTGGAACTTAAACCTGAAAACAGAAAACTCCCCTCTGAAATCTTACTACACAATGAAGCCCTTACTGCCTTCAAAGCCTGGGCGGCCAAAGAAGACAAGATAGAATATTAAATGTAAGCCTCTCACTATTATTAACCTATTAATTTACCCCTCACATGAAGAAAAACCTTCTCTTTTTTTTAGCGGCGTCATGCCTGCTCGGTTGTCAGCAACAAGATGAACAACAAGAACCCGGCAAGAAAGCTTTCAGCTTTTCTGCTTCTATCGACAATGAAAGTATCACTGATGCTCTTACACGTAGCAGCAGCACTCTTTCTCTTCCTGCAAAAAGTAGTTTCTCGGATGGAGATGTAATCTCGATGTCTGCTTCCGAACAGGATTATCTACCGTTCACCATAGGTATGGAAAACCCTGCCTGGGACGCGATAGACACGGATGCGGAAGCTGTTACTTTTTATGCTCATTATCCCGAATTGTCCGATGATGTTGCTACGCGTTCGTTCGGTAGCCGTTATCGTGGGATTACAGGTGGTAAAGAGTATTTGTTCGGAATGGCACAAGCTGCCAAAGGTTCCAAGAACGTTGCTCTTAAATTCAAGCGAATGACGGTGCCCGTTATCCTGCTTGATGAGAAAAGACAACCGTATGAAGGCGATGCAATCGTCAAGCTTTTCCTGAAAAACAAAGGTGTACAAGACCTGTTCAATGGTAAAATCGAAGCGGACAAGAATACAAAACCCGAATACATCGACATCCGAAAAATATCGGAAGGTATCCTGACTAACTTGCTCCCGCAACGGATTAAGGCCGGCGAGACAATAGGAACGGTTATCGTAGATGATAAGGAAGAACCTATTATCGTGGATGAGGATATCGAGTTGACTCCCGATACTCCTATTGCCATCAGCCTTTACAGAGGTCGCGGTATTATTGACGAACGGACTCCATTGCGCAGATAAAACAAAAAAATAAAAGTGATACTAATAAAAATCCCCGGAACCGCTGTAGACACTCAGCATTCCAGGGATTTTTTACACACAAAAGTTATTATTGAAATTGAAAACTGTCTTTGGTTGATTAGAAGCGCAAACCTAGGGTTAATAGTACTTGACTACGGGTATTGGTTACTTTGGTAGCATTCGGCACAATGATTGTTTCAAAGTTCTCTCCTACCTCATTATAGAAAGGATAAAAGTCTTCCTTATAAGTATGGAACTGATAAGCTAAATCAGCATAGAAAACAGAACCTTTATATCCCAATCCTACCGTATAATTATTGGTTGCTTTCAAGTTAGAGAATTCTGTACTTGTACTAATACTGTTAAGTGCAAGTCGCTTAAAAGTATCGTCATACATTGCTGCCGTCATATAATTATAACCTACACGGAAAGAGAATTCAGGTGCAAGTTTAAATTCAGCCCCTACGCGCAATGTATGTACTCCTTTCAGTCCGGTTTTTATTTGGGATGTTTCATCCTCCATCTTCAAACCATCATCATATTTCAGTTTGGCTGAAGAATAATCACTATACTCATATTCTGCTCCTAATGCTACGGAACGACCGATAGTATATCCCAAACTCAAATTATATTTCCAGGGAGTTACCAATTGATATTTGGTTTTTGATTCACCCGGGAATTCCATCGTATCATATACAAACAATTCATCCTTACCAATGGTTCCGTCACTGTTCATATCAACATCAGAAGTCATGATGGCAGATGTCCGGTCTTCCAAATTAAACCATGTAGGTGTGTGTATTGCTGCACCGATACGGAATGAAGAGGATTCAAACGGACGTACTATCACTCCCAGCTTAAAATCAACTCCCGTTCCACTTGTATCAAACCAATTCTCTAAAGAATAGGTCGAAGCATCTCCCTCATAACTTTCCCTGTAAATGGAGTTTCTTGAATAATCTACACTATAAGCTCCTATCGTAGCCCCCAAGTAAATGCGGTCATAAAAGTTTAGAGCAACATTAAAGTCATAGGAGTGTAATCCACCTCTTTCTTTAGAAGTATATTCTCCCATCACTGGCAAATAAATAGTATTGCCGTCCTTATCCACCATATAGCCTACATTACTGGCATATTGGTCATTATCTTCACCATGGTCACCCACTGAGCCAATCACTCTCGTACGAAGAGCCATAGCTCCCAACCACGGCGCAGCATTGGCACCTCCATCAGTGAAAGCCGCATTAGAGCCCAAATATTTTTCAGTAAGTCCTTGGGACAAAGAAGCAAATAAATCACTTTGTGTCAATGGCCCTTCCGAATCTTCTATCAGTCCATTCATCACCATGTTTTTATCAAAGGACTTTACCTTACGATAGTTAAAACCAAAGTTCACAAATCGCAAGGGTGTTTCATTTCCGATACGGCTTGATATGACAAACCCGATATTATCAAATGAACCAAATAGCTTATCCTGTTCATTTTTACTGCCGTTCATAGTAGACTTCATTCCAATATTACTGAAACCAAATGAAGTCATCACATCACTGCTTCTGTATATTCCAATCCCTGCCGGATTAGTACCCATAGTTGATATGTCACCACCCAGTGCTCCCATAGCTCCTCCCATGCCGACAAATCGTGCGGTTCCATTCAAATCATTCCCCATAAACCGGGCAGCATCGTATAAACTCTGTGCACTTACGATAGTAGTACCAACCAAAGTACACAGTATCACTATTGCAAATCTTATATTTTTCATAAATATATCTTATTAAAATACCAATCATTATTATCTTCTTCGACTTCCACCGCCACCAGAAGAACCGCTAGAGCGGGAACTTCCACCACCACTTGAGTAACCACTCGAACGAGACGATGAAGACTGACTCGGAGAGTAGCTGGAACCTGATGAAGAACGACTTGGAGAATAACTGGAATTAGAAGAAGAACGGCGACTACTACTATTATTCGATGGTGAATAACTCCGAGGAGTTGTAGAGCTTCCACGGTTATATGTAGAAGAAGAACGACTGCTACTGCTATTCGTTGTTCCATAAGTTCTGCGGGAAGAAGAGTTGGAACGACTGCTATCATATGTCGAACTGCTACGTGTACTGCTCGGACGAGTGTAGGTAGAACTTCTGCGAGAAGAACTTGAGCTTGTGCCAGTCCCTACTCTCGTATCCGTAGTACGATTGCCTACAGTTCTTCTGGAAGAAGAATTATAAGTTGTACCGCGACGTGCAGATTGACTTACATTTCCTCCACTTGTACGACGTGTACCAACTGTTGTACCAATTCTACGGTCACCGCTTGTTGTATAAGCAGAACGACGGGCACTTCCACCGCTGTTTCCAAAGTTAGAACGACGATTATTGTAATAGGTGTTGCGTGCCCAATGGTTTCCACCACCGCCCCAGCCCCAGCTAGGACCACCGTGCCAATGGTGATGATGTCCCCAATAGCCACCGCCGCCATACCAGCCACCCCAGTAGCCGCCATACCAGCCGCCCCAATAACCCGGAGAGTAGCCCCAAGAATAGTAAGGACGATTCCATCCCCAGCCATAGTTCCATCCCCAACCGTAAGAGTTATAACGCCAGTCCCACCAAAGCGGGTTGCTGAACGTCGGGAACGCATAAGCATACATACCGTCGGTATATACGTTCCAGTCCCAGGAGTTCGGTCCGTAAACTACGTCCCAGTAGAGCGGGCTGCTGATACTGATTGCGAAACGCGGATTACGGAAACGGATGATACGTTCAGCGTATTCATAGTCGTCTTGCGTACCATTGAATTCGCCGGTCACCCATTCTCCGTCCAAATCCGGATTAGATTTTTCTTTTATGTATAAGGTATCATTATCCATTACGAATTCATTTTCACGTGCATCGTAACGGCGGTTATATTCATCCACGTCCCGTGTTCTGCCCTTGCGGTCTTGAACAACTACGGTAGTCCCCGGTGAAGTATAGATGTTGGTCACCTGTTTCTTCGGTTCCTTCCGGACTGGAGTTTCTTTCTTCTCCTGCTTGTCCTTGGAAGGTACGAAGTAAAGGTCGTCATCAACGCTTTGTGCCATCAAGCCTATCGGGAGGCACAAGGCAAATAGCAAGAAGTAAACAATCTTTTTCATATCATCTCGGTTTATGTAATTACTTAAACTTATTCACGTTACAAAGATAAGGAAGAGATTTTTCGTCCGGGGGAGATTTTCCCCAAAGGATAATAGGGAAATCCCTATTTCTAACTATCTTTGCACATTATTTACTAGAAAATAAAACAACTATGAAGTATTTTGAGTTCACATTCCATACCAATCCCTGCACTGAAACAGTTAATGACGTACTGGCTGCCGTGCTCGGCGAAGTCGGATTTGAGAGTTTTGTTGAATGTGAAAGCGGACTGACCGCATATATCCAACAATCATTATGTGACGAAGCCGCTATCAAGAGTGTAATCACCGAGTTTCCCCTGCCCGATACGGAAATCACATATACCTATGTAGAAGCAGAAGATAAGGACTGGAACGAGGAATGGGAAAAGAATTTCTTTCAGCCGATTATTATCGGCGACCGATGCGTGATTCACAGCACTTTCCATCAAGATGTTCCCAAAGCGGAATATGATATTGTTATCAACCCGCAAATGGCTTTCGGGACAGGACATCATGAAACGACAAGTCTCATCATTGAGGAGTTGCTGGATAGCGAACTGAAAGATAAATCACTGCTCGATATGGGCTGTGGAACTTCAATTCTTGCCATCCTCGCACGAATGAGAGGTGCACGCCCGTGTACAGCTATCGACATTGACGAATGGTGCGTACGAAACTCCATCGAGAATATTGAACTGAATCATGTAGATGACATTGCAGTTTCTCAAGGAGACGCTTCGTCCCTTGCCGGAAAAGGGCCGTTCGATGTCATTATTGCCAATATCAACCGGAATATCCTGTTGAATGACATGAAACAATATGTCGCATGTATGCATCCGGGGTCTGAACTGTATATGAGCGGATTCTATGTGGATGATATCATAGTAATCCGTGAGGAAGCGGAAAAGAATGGATTGACTTTTGTCCACTATAAAGAGAAGAATCGTTGGGCAGAGGTGAAGTTTATTTATAAAGCCTGATAGTTCTTTTCATTATAGAATCCCCAAAGAAGAGAGGGTGTCAAAAAAAACTGTTTTCTTTTTGACACCCTCGTCACATATTATATATAAAGAAGTTATTTAAACTCCTTCTTTACCTGTTCGCACCAGTCCTTGATTTTCTTTTTCGCCTGTTCCGACTGGTTATCCAAGTCAATGACCAGCCCGCACCAACGGTCGCCGCGCAATGCTTTGGAACGTTCGAAAATATATCCTTCGGAAGAAGTGAAACCTACCAAGGTAGCTCCATCTCCCTCGAAGACTTCCGCCAACAGTCCGATGCCATCCGCAAAGTTTTCAGGATAACGTATCTGATCTCCCAAGCCGAAGACAGCCACTTTCTTTCCTTTTAAATCCATTGTACGAAGTTCCGGTAACAGTTCGTCCCAATAGGTGGGAAGTTCGCCGTCGAACCAAGTGGAAGCGCCGACTATAAAACAATCATAAGCGGCAAAATCATTCTCCCAAGCTTGTTCAATGGGTACTACTTCTATCTTGTCTTCACCAAATTCCTGCTGAATCTTCTCTGCTACCCAACTCGTCTTTTCAGCCTTCGCTGCATAAAATAAACCTATCTTTTTCATAATCCATACTATTTAATATTCTAATAATTTCCTGGCAGCTTCATAGATTTTAGCCTCATCGGGCAGAATCTCTTTTTCAAGAATCGGGTTAAAGCCGACAGGAGTAAATGTAGAACCCACACGTTGCACAGGCCCATCCAAATAACGGAACATCTCTTCCCCAATCATAGCGGCAAGTTCCGCACCAAAGCCGGAGAATACTTTATCTTCATGGACAACCAACGCTTTACTCGTTTTCTTCACCGACTCGAAGATTGCTTCCTTATCCAAAGGAATTAAAGAGCGAATGTCGATGACTTCCACTTTCCAACCACCTTCTTTCTCCAATCGTTCCGCTGCGTGCAGACAGAAATGGGTGGTATTGCCATACGTGATAATACTCAAATCTGTTCCCTCGCGGCGGATACGTGCCTTACCGAAAGGAACTTCAAAATCTTCCGGCACAACGGCAGCCGCTTCTACGGAGTTATACAACGCTTTTGGTTCGAGGAATAAAGTGAATCCCTTGGAACGCATACTGGTACGGAGCAATCCCGCCGCATCATCCGCAAAAGAAGGACAGACGATACGTGCTCCCGGCAAAGTCGTCAAAGCGCCTTCTATATTTTGGGAATGATAAAGTCCGCCACCGATATAGCCACCGGAAGCCAGACGTAAAGTAATGTTCGGAGCAAACTTACCATTGCTGCGCCAATACTCATGCGTACATTCTACATATTGCTCGACGGCAGGCCAAAAGTAGTCGGCAAACTCCGCCCCTTCTATTACTACATGAATTTTAGGGTCAAAGCGGCTCATTCCGTTGGCTGTACCTACGATATAATCTTCGGCAATCGGCGCACTGAATACACGGGAGTCACCAAACTCTTGCTGCATTCCTTTCGTCACATTGAATACACCGCCTTTTTCCTTATTCGCCACGTCCTGTCCCCAAATAAAAGTATCGGGATTGTGACGGAATTCGGATTTCAATGTTTCATTAATGGCGTTGACCATGAAGGTCTTTTCGCCTTCTGCCTCATGTGTACCGTCTTTGTACTTCTGCGGCTGATAAGGTTCGGGCATTACAAAATCGTAGATGTTTTTGGGGTCAGGTTCGGGAGCAGCCAAAGCCTTCCGGTTGGCAGCAGACAATTCTTTTTTGGCTGCCGCTTCTATTTGTTGCAGTTCTTCTTCAGTCAGACGCTTATAGCGAAGCAGCATCCGGCGGAATTTCATCAAAGGGTCAGCTTCCTTTACATATTCCAGTTCGTTTTCATCCCGGTAGAGGGTATGCTTGTCAGAATTGGAATGAGAACCGATACGGACACAATTCGCCTGTACAATCACCGGATTACGGGTACTGATGGCATATTCGCGGGCTTCGGTCATGGCGTTCATCGAATCGAATACATCTTTGCCATTGCAATAGATGATTTTCAGGTTCTTGAAACCGGAGAAGTTTTCCGCTACCTTGCGGTTGGCGGTCTGTTCCGATTTGGGGACAGAAATACCGTAACCATTATCCTGAATCACAAAAATCACAGGAAGGCGTTCGAGACTGGCGCCGTTGATAGCTTCGTAGACAAATCCTTCGGAAGTGGCAGATTCTCCGTGAGAAGTGATAGCCACTCCTTTATGTCCGTAATAGACCATCGCTCTGGCTACGCCTGCCGCATGAAGGTCATGTGTTCCCGTTGCGGAAGAAATATTCTCGATGTGCCATTCCGGCTTCGCGAAATGGTTCGACATATGGCGGCCGCTGCTTCCGGGGTCTGTCGCTTTGGAAATACCGTTCAGGATAATCTCTTCCGGAGTCATTCCGGCGGAGAGTACGGTCAGCATATCCCGGTAGTAGGGAAACAGGAAGTCTTCTCCGAGAGTAAAGACTTGCCCGACCGCCAGTTGGATACCATCATGCCCCGCATAGGGTGCATGATAAGACCAACCTAAAGATTGCAACTGGTAAGATGGAGCCTTTTCGTCCAGGGCGCGTCCCAATGCCATCAGATGGTACCACTTCTTCAGGGTTTCGACATCTGTATTTTTTATATCATATTTTTTCATGGTTAATGAAGTTCTTAATGAATGAAACAATCAGTTATCAACCTTTCCAGTTTTCCAGGTAATCGGCTATAAAATGCAGGAAATTACCTCCCAACATTCCGTCCACTACCCGATGGTCGTAAGACAGGGAAAGGTACATCTTATGACGGATAGCAATCGTATCGCCTTCAGGGGTTTCTATGACGGCAGGTTTCTTTTCGATATAGCCTACTCCCAAGATAGCTACCTGGGGCTGATTAATAATCGGCGTACCGAACAAACTCTTGAATGTACCGAAGTTAGTGATGGTAAATGTACCGCCGTCAATGTCGTCGGGCATTAGCTTGTTATCTCTCGCTTTCAGGGCCAGGGAATCAATGGCAACAGCCAGTCCGTTCAGATTCAGACGGTCGGCATCGTGTACCACAGGCACAATCAGATTTCCATCGTTCAAAGAAACGGCAATACCCACATTGATATGTTTCTTGAAAAGAATATTGTATCCGTCTACCGATACATTCACCTGCGGATAGGTTACCAATGCTTTCGCTACGGCTTCCGTAATCACGGGCATATAAGTCAGCTTGACACCTTCGCGACGGAAGAAAGCGTCTTTGTTCTTTTCGCGCCAGCGCACCAAACGGGTGACATCTACTTCTACCACATTAGTGACATGCGGAGATACTTTCTTAGACATAACCATATGGTCGGCTATAATCCGGCGGACACGATCCATCTCTTTCACCTCTACACCCGGCATAGTGACAGGAGCGGATGATTTGGACTCAGCCGGAGCGGCCGGAGAAGATTTCGGGCTTGCCGGTGCGGAAGCAGCAGCAACCGACGGTTTGCTTGCAGCAGGAGCAGCAACGGGTGCTGACGGTTTGGAATCCCCACTGACACCTCTTTTCTTCTTGTCGATATAATCTTTTATATCCTTCTTGCTCAATCGTCCTTCGTAACCGGTTCCCTGTATGGAGTCCAGTTCTTCTTTTGGAATCTTCGCTTCTCTTGCGAGTTGAATCACGACCGGCGAATACCAACGCTCTTCCTCGGCGACAACCGGTTTGACAACTTCCTGCTGAGCCGGAGACTGACTTGCGGGAACTTCTTCTTTTACAGTTTCTTCATGGGTAGTTTCCCCTTCGGCAGCGCCTTCACCATCCAAATCAATAATGGTTACAACTGTACCTACCGCAACGGTATCCCCTTCTTTATATAAAATCTCGACTACCTTTCCCGCTACCGGAGAAGGTATTTCGGCACTTACTTTAGCAGTATTTACTTCAAAAAGAACATCGTCTTCCTGAATCATATCACCCACTTTTACAGACCAGGAGACGATTGTCCCTTCGGTTATACTCTCGCCCAACTTGGGCATTTTTATTTCGAATCTTGACATAGACAGTAAATTTATTTATTCAACCTTGATATAATAGAACAATGGGCTGAAATAGAAAGTTTTATGTTAAGGTATTTTTAACCGGACGCTGATAAACATAACTTATATTTCAACGATTATATATCCACTCTTTCTGAACATACTTTTCTTTCCGAAGCTGATTGACAGCCACAATCTCTTCACCACTGAATGAACTGACCATTTGCGATTTGCTGAAATACCGGAAAGCCTTTTCTTTAAAATCGTCCACAGTTCCTACTGACAAGTGCTTACGGATATTGGTCACTTCACTCCGAACGGATGGAACGGCATATGCAGAGGATAGAGATCCGTCATCGCCTGGCAGTTCCGGGTTCAAGACCTTATTCAGTACCGTAAGATTGGTATCATAAAGCAAAGTGCAATGATACAGAACCCTGTCTTTATGTACACATTGTGCACTCCCCGATATTTTCATTCCATCCAGATAGATACCGAGCCGTTCATCCCCCTTTGCCATTACACCGATGGATGCCAAAAAGTCCAATGTCCGCTGAAGATAAGTGATAAACTCAGGCAGGCGCGGCGCTGTTTCGATAAAAGTCAGATTGACATTACCCAAATCATGATACACCGTCCCTCCGCCCGAAAAGCGGCGGGCAATATGTATCTGTTCCTGTTCTGCCCACTCCGTATCCACTTCCGACCGCAGACGCTGATGTTTACCTATCACCACAGAGGGAGTATCCTGCCAAAGCATAAAAATATCATCGTTTCCCTGCTTTAACAAATACTCTTCTGCTGCCAAGTGAAAATAAATATCAGTAAACGGACTATATATACATCGAATCATAGACTGGCCGGGATAAGAATTAAAACATAATCTCGTGATAAATCTCTCCCACCGTAGGATGCGGGAATACGGTCTTTTGAAATTCTTCCACCGTATATCCTCTCTGAATGGCGATGCCGGCTATCACGATGAGTTCCGATGCAGGATTTCCCAACATATGACAACCGATGATTTTTCCTTCTTCATCCTGAATCAGCTTGCAAAGTCCGTTGCCCTGCTCATTCTCCGCTACAAATCGCCCTGAATAAGCCATTGGCAATTTGGAGACACGATAAGGAAGTCCCAGTTTTATCAGTTCTTCTTCGGTCTTTCCGACTCCTGCAACTTCGGGATTGGTATAGACCACGCCCGGCACACAATCGTAATTCATCCGGTCTTCAACTCCCAGAATGTGATTGACGGCAACTTCCGCTTCACGGATGGCGGTATGCGCCAATAAGGAATATCCCGTAATATCTCCGCAAGCATATACATGGGGATGGGAAGTCTGTAGATGTTCATCCACTTTCACTCCGTTACGCAGGAGTTCGATGTTCAGTTTATCCAGTCCTACGCCGGACAGGTTTGCCTTACGGCCTACGCTAAGCAATATTTTTTCCGCTTCAATGGTAGAAGTTTTCCCGTCTTTCTCTATCACGACTCCATCCGGTTTCACTTCCACCACTTTCGTATTCAGGTAGAAAGTAACTCCGCGTTTGGTGTATTCGGTACGGAGCATACCACTCGTTTCCTTATCCATTGCCCCTAGAATCTCGGGCATCATTTCCACAACATGCACCTTTACGCCCATGCTGTTAAAGAAAGAAGCAAATTCCATCCCAATCACTCCGCCGCCAATGATAACCAGAGTTTTGGGAAGTTCCTTTATTTCCAACGCTTCTTTGGAAGTCCAGTAACTGACATCCGACAATCCCGGTATCGGGGGAATCACCGTATCAGAACCTGTACAGACCAGCAGATATTTGGCGAAGTAAGTCTCGCCGTCACAAGTGATGCGAATCAATCCGTCTTTCTCTCCTTCGATGAAGGCTTCTTTCTCTACGATTGTCACCCCATAAGAGTTTACAGTCATCTTCACGCCCCCTGTCAGCATTTTCACCGTCTTATCTTTACGGTTCATGATTTTGGACAAATCGAAAGAAGGAGATTCGGCGGAAACGCCATACTTGGAAGCAGTCTTTATGCTATCCAGTATTTTAGCAGAATATAACAAAGTTTTAGTAGGGATACATCCTTCGTTGAGACATACTCCACCTATTGCTTTCTTCTCGAAAAGAACGGCTTTCAATCCGTTTGCCCCTGCCCTTTCGGCGGCCGTATAACCGGCAGGGCCACCGCCAATAATAGCTATATCAAAGTTCATAATCGTATTTTTTTTAAGTAATAATACGATTATAACAAATGAGAGAAGAGATAAGTTGTTTGGAAAGGAAATACCCTGTTATTTAATTGTCAGCTTTCTCAGGTCTTCCAATGTACCGTTGAATACATTCAGGTCGACATCTTCCTCGATTCCGGGGACATTCCCCACGTCCGTATGTTGCCAAAAGTCCCACTTGCCCTGATACCTCACGGAGTCAACATAGTAATGGGCAATCCAGTAAGGATATGCGTTGAAAATGGAATCGTCCAGATAACGTGTCTTAAATTTATAGGAAGTGTAAAGAATCGGCTTCACTCCGTAATGAGATTCCACACGGTCGAGCCAGCGTTTGATGCCTTGCTGCAATTCTGCTTTTTCTTTTCGTCCGGTCACTTCCACATCGAGTACAGGGGGCAAGTCGCCTGTATCCAGTTTCACCGTACGGATAAAAAAGTCCGCCTGTTTCAGAGCGTCCGTGCTCGGAATATAAAAATGATAGGCTCCCCGGATAAATCCGTGATTACGGGCATTGGCAAAGTTAGCCGAGAAAGTAGTATCGCCATGGTCTCCGCCTTCCGTCGCCTTCATAAAGACAAAGTGCAAAGGAGTCACCGTCTCTTTGTTCTGCCGGAGTTTCGGCCAGTCTATTTTTCCCTGATAATGGGAAATATCAATTCCGTGAATATCATATCCTGCCGGAATACAGACGCCATATTCTTTTAATCCGTGGCAAGGTTTCCAACGGTAAGCATAAGGACGGATAAAGAAATAATAAAAAGCAATGGAGAAACAACCGACAATCATCACTGCCAAGATATTGCGAAGCCAAACAGGCATAGCATGACTATGCTTCGCTTGTACCTTTTTCGGGGTACGGGGAGATTTGGAAGAAGAAACCGTTCCTTTCTTTCGGGTAGTAGAAACAGTTTTTTTCTTCTGTACGGCAGACATCGGGTTGTTGCGTGGCGGCATTTACTTCAAATGATAAATATTTAGAGATAGGCACGGATTACACGGAATACACGGTTTATAAGAAATAGAATAACTAAAAAACCGTGTTAATCTGCGTAATCCGTGCCTGGAAAAACTTTCATTGCAACTGTTTTATTACAACCGCTCTGAAAAGTATCTTTTATTTAGCTTGTTCCAACTGCAAAGTCTTGGTTGCCTGGTCGCAAACTTCTGTAGGACCAAAGTACTGAATCGGACCCGGATATACATAATCCGTTTCAACAGCCCAACGGTCACGTTGTGCAGCGAATGCCTTGAAAGGAGCACCGTCCAGTTTCACCAATGCTTTCTGGATAACCGGCTTCATTTCACCATGACGACGTTCCATGTTCATCATCATCGTGATAGGCACACCGCCTGCAATCCATTCGGCAGCAGGAGCAGTCGTATTACGTACAGAAGACATGTAACCAGTCTTGCCGTTAGCAATCAACATAGAAGCTGTGTAACCCAAGGAGTAGCAGTAGTCAGCATCGAAGTTTGACGGAGCAGCGCAACGTCCTTCGTAACCGAAGAAGTGGTGCTGTGCAGCAAACTTACCTACATACTTACCTTCTTCTTTCCAGGAAGCCAACTTGGTAGCTACCATTTCAGACAACAGTTTTTCTGTTTCAATCAATGATACCTGAACGTTTCCGTGCGGGTCACGATCCAACGTCAACTGACGGGCAACACCTTCCGGCAGACTTGCGTAGATAGCAGAGTTTTCCGGAGAAAGTTTGCGGATGATATAATCACGTTGGTGAGACTTCTTGATTTGAGCGAATTCTTCTGCGTTAGCAGCCAGGAAGTCGTTCAATTCAGCAATCAGACGTTTCATAGCCGGGATGAACTCAACCAATCCTTCAGGAATCAATACTGTACCGAAGTTGTGTCCCTGTGCAGCACGGTCTGCTACCACTTTAGCGATGTATGTCACTACATCATCCAAAGACATATCTTTTGTTTCAACTTCTTCAGAGATGATACATACGTTAGGCTGTACCTGCAAAGCACATTCCAGTGCGATGTGAGAAGCCGAACGACCCATCAATTTGATGAAGTGCCAGTATTTGCGTGCAGAGTTACAGTCACGTTGAATATTACCGATTACTTCTGCGTAAGTCTTGCAAGCCGTATCGAAACCGAAAGAAGTTTCAATCATATCGTTCTTCAAGTCACCGTCGATAGTCTTCGGGCAACCGATTACCTGTACACCATACTTCTTCGCAGCATAGTATTCAGCCAATACACAAGCATTTGTGTTAGAGTCGTCACCACCAATGATAACCAGCGCCTTGATGCCCAGCTCCTTGATGATTTCAAATCCTTTTTCAAACTGGCTTTCAGCTTCCAGTTTCGTACGTCCTGAACCGATGATATCGAAACCACCCGTGTTACGGTATTCGTCGATGATGTCAGCAGTCAGTTCCATATAGTTATGGTCTACCAGACCGCCGGGGCCCAGGATGAAACCATACAATTTGTTTTCCGGATTCAGTTTCTTGATACCATCGAACAAACCTGAGATTACATTGTGTCCACCGGGAGCTTGTCCACCTGAAAGGATTACACCCACATTCATAGCAGGAAGAGCCACAGTCTCACCAGCTTCGAATGTAATTAACGGCATTCCGTACGTGTTAGGGAATAATGCTTTGATAGCTTCCTGATCGGCTACGGACTGTGTAGCAGCACCTGCTACAGCTTTAACGGCTCCTGATGCCAATGCTTTCGGAAGTTTGGGCTGATAAGCAGCCCTTGCGATTTGCAATGCACTTTTAGTCATTTTCTTTAATTTTTTATTTAAAGGTGTTAGTAAGTTTCTTGTCAAACTTGAAAAGCGTTGCAAATTTCGCACTTTTTTCCGAATTATGAAAGAAGGCAGTGAACTTTTATTTCCGACACAAGAAATACAAAGCAGTTAATATTCCGCACATGTCATTAAATGCTAACAAAAGATATGGTACTTTATACTATCTATTTTTCTTCCACTATCCATTTCTCGATATTACGGGTTTCCGCACTGAAGTTTATGCCGATTTTAAAGACCTTTCGTCCGTCCATTTCGAAAGGAAGGTCGTAATGCTTGTCATTAATCTGCTGCAAAGCATCTTCCGCCGTGCCGTTCAGTTTAAATTCCATTATATAGATGAACTTATCAGTCTGTAAGACAAGGTCGATGCGGCCGTCGTTCGTGTTATATTCCACATTAACATAGAAACCAACCAGTTTGAAAACGATGAAAAGCACGTTTTCGTAATGCAATTCCTGGTCGCGGATCACTTCGTAAGTAGTATCCGCAAAGAAACTCTGTAAGCGATGGAAGAAAGAATTATAATCTCCCGATTCCACTTCACGGACAAACTTCTGAATCTCAAACGGGGACTCCACCTTATTTACATTCGCATAAAAAGGAAGTAAAAAACGAATAAAACCCTCTTCCACTTCACGGTTGGGAAAACCTAAACGATACATGCCAAAACGTTCATCATATCCCTCAATAGTGAGGTATCCACTTTGATAAATCACCGGAATGGGATTAGTGGATTCAGAGTCTATACTGTTCAAGACCTGGGCGTCGGTTTCTTCATGTGTCATCCGTTCCAGGTCATAATGATGTTTTTTCAGTAATTTCACCAAATAAGTAGGTGTACCCGTTTCAAACCAATAACTACCGAACTCTTTGCGTTTGAAAGCGTTAAGCAGACTGAACGGATTGTACATGCCGATTGAATTGTGCGTAAAGTGATAGCCGTCATAGCACTCCCTCAGTTCTTCACAAAGTTTGTCATACGTTATTCCTCGCGCTGCGGCAAATTCATGAAGTTCCGTTTCCAGATTTTCGTGGATTTCACGCTCGCTGACACCACATATTTCGATGTACTCATTCCACATTGAAATATCATCCAGATTATTCAAATCACTGAATACACTGACTTTGCCAAACTTCGTCACACCAGTGAGAAGGGCAAACTTGATGCAACCGTCCATTGTTTTGAGCGCTCCATAGAACGGTTTCAAGGTATTTCGAAATTGTTTTTGAAGTTCCTCATTACCAATGGCTTGCAACATAGGTTTATCATATTCGTCGACCAAAATGACCACACGTTGCCCTGCCAATTTACAGGCACGCTCTATGATACCGGCGAAACGCAAGGAAAACGAACGTTCGGACGGCTCAGCACCGTAAAGTTTCTCCCACGCTGTCAGCGATTTATCAAGTATATTATCCAGACTTTCCGGTGTGTCATACTTTTCGATATTAAGGTCGAGATGCAATATAGGATATTTAATCCAATCTTTTTCCAACTTTTCTACTGCCAGTCCTTCAAACAGATCCTTCTTTCCATGAAAGTAGGCTTCTAAGGTAGAGATGAGCAAACTCTTTCCGAAACGGCGCGGACGACTCAAGAAATAATAACTTCCCGTCTTGACCATTTGGTATATCAAGGCTGTTTTATCAATATAGAAATAACCGTCATTACGAATTTTCTCAAAATTCTGAATACCGATAGGATATATTTTATTGCTCATATTCGCTTCCTTTATAAATCAACATCTGTCTCGCAAAGATATATATTTTTAATAGAACTCTTTATCATGGCAAGTTAAAAGATTATTCTCCGCAATTTATATCCTACAATTCTCTCATAGAAACCTCACTGATAAATCGGTTAATATTCTACACACATCATTAAAAGCCAATAAGATATATTATGTCATCAATTTTGATAATAAATAGCCATTATCCATAAAATCACGGTTGGGCAACGGCAAATTTACCGTTGGGCAACCGTGATTTCACCATTGCCCAACAGCGTTTTGGAAGGTTTCAGACGAATATGACAAAAAAAATGAGGGAATCTTTTCAGTTTCCCTCATCCGTTTAGCTTAAAATAAATAAAAAAGATCAAACAGAAGGATCCGGTGTTTCATCTTCGGAACCACCACCCGGATTATCGGGTTTCCCTTTGTCTTCCTCTCCATCTTTCGACGTACTAAAGAAAGATTCTTTACTCACTCCACCCAGCATCTGCTGAAATTTGTTTCCCGGAGTAAAAACAATCTTTACTCTAGATATTGTGTCCGAGTCTACATCTTCTTCTTTATCCTGGCTTTTGGCTTGAATGGACGGACGGAATGACCCGAACTCTCCCAACTTTACCGAAAAGCCTTCTTCTAAAAAAGAAATCATAGTGTCTTGGACACCCTTTAATACAACATCTACTATGCCCCGATGCATCCCAGTACGCTGGTTTACTTCATCACAGAGTTTGTTGTAACCGATACTACCAATAACTACATTAGTAGCAACGTACTTTGACAACGGATTCTCCTTGTCGAATTGAAGTACGATTTTTCTTTTTCTATACTTAACGCTCATAGCGCATAATATATTAAATGAAATTGCTCACTTGCAACTCCGATGACAAAGATACGATAATATTTTGAGTCTCCAATAAAGACCTTACATTTTATTTGCTTCTTAGAAAAAATATGGCTATTTTTGCGAAATGAAAGTATGTATAGCGATACATTTGTTTTTTTAGAAAAGTTATTGTAAGAAGCGTTGTGCTTCATTCTTGTTTTTGAAAACCTGAGAAATTTTCGCGACACACAAGAATGACATATGCGGTTCTCGCGCTAAACAGCGCGGGTCTGCTGTCTATTCATAAGTGTGTCGGGTTTTCTCAGGACCTTCAAAAACAATGAATAGCACGCAGTTCCGCGTTTTCTTTTTTATTATAATGTCCTTATAGGAACTAGAGGATGAAAATTCAAAATTATGAGAACTATTATTACGACTATTTTATTGATTTTCACGGTTTTTGTAATGGCACAGAAGACTGACCTACAAAAAGAAAGAATAAAAGGGCATGTTATATCCATGACAGAAACATACTACAATTTCGCGTTTAAATTCGGAGAGTATATTAAGCAAGATACGAGCAAATATAGTCGAACATTTTACGATGAAAATGGTAATATCTATAGAAAAACAGCAAATAAAATAGAAAAAAGAACTTTCTACGACAAAACAACCAATAAAGAGGATATTATACATTATATCTATGACAAAAGTCTTAAACTCAATACTATTATTATCCTAAGAGACAAAACTATCTTGGATAAAGAAACCCATATAGAAGAAATAGTAAAAGACACCCTACAACAAACAGAATATATTTATGGTGCAAATGGAAAACTTATTGAGACAAACACCTATGATTATGACTTTAAGGATTCAAGCAAAAAAACATTATCTCAGAAAGTGAAATACTCTTACTCATCTGCTGAAAACACTATTGAAACTTATAACGGGAATGGTGAATTGTCCGCAAAAAAAATAATTACTCAAAATGGTAAGAAACATACTGAAAATACAGGTGGAATACTCGTTGCAACAGAATACAATTCAATAGACCAACCTCTAAAATCAATATTATACTTAGGAGCAAGCAATGGTTCTGCTGCTTCACAAACGACCTATCAATATAATAAATATGGTGACATACTACAAAAGAATAGCGAAATTGGACTAACAATCAACTATAAGGATGAACACCATATCACCACTAAAACATACAAATATATATACGATTCGCATCAAAATTGGATTTGCCGGAAGACATACAATAAAAATGAAATGACAGAATGGGTAGAACGAACATATACATATGCGAATACATCTGACGAACTAATAGAAGCACGGTTACTAAATATAAAACAAGAACAAATGGAAGCACAACAAAAGCATAATGACTATCATAAAAAAATTGAGCATGCAAAGCAGATACAGAAAGAAAAAGATATCGCGCAACACTTGCAAGACTCCATCCGTCATGAAAAAGAAAAATTCTACGAACTAATAAAAACTGTACTTAACAAGAACATTATGAGAATTTCAGCAGGAGGAGGATACAGACGCTATAAGACTTCAAACTGTATTCAAACTATTAAAAAAGTATTTGTAGAACAGCAAACCGTTACTTTCACATTAAAAGATAATACAGAATTGCCTCCCATCAAATTAGTTTCAAAAGAAGAAGTATCTACAGGTGGATTTATGGAACACTGTATTATTTCTTATTCTGCAGACAAAAACTTTATTTTATTACTTATAAACGGCAATGATTATCTGAATGAAGCCGGAGTTTTAATCCATCGCCTTCCCCACGATATGCATCAAGTATACAACATAAGCGATAAAGCAATATCCAGTTTGAAAAAAGAAAAGAATATAGATAAAATAAACAGAACAGCAACCAATGCGCTGAGGTTTATCAATAAATTGAGATAAAACTTAAACCATGATAAATAAATTATGTAACATGAAACACCTATCTTTATTAAAAAAAATATTTTTTACTGCTATTACTTGTATAAACATAATAGCATGCAGCAGCGATGATCATGAAATTGAGTCTGATATATTCGTTGAAACAAATGTGGAACGAATCCACGTGACACAAGCCGGAACTTTATCTAAGCTAATGAATGATTGTGAAAAAAACAAGATAGAAAACTTAACATTATCCGGCTATTTGAACGGGAGTGACATCTTGTATTTGAAAGAGGAATTAAGCAAAACATTGTTTAAATTAAATTTATCAGATGCGAAAATTGTAGAAGGTGGTGAACCGTATGCAATAGTAACAAAAAAATATTATACAGAAAACAATGAAGTTTCCGATTATTTTTTTTCTACTTATTCATACCCTAAATTACAAACCATCCATCTTCCTAAAGACTGCACACGTATAGGAAAGTATTCATTAGCTAGTCTTACTAATCTTTCTTTTGTAGAGCTACCTAATGCATTAGAAGAAATAGATAATGTAGCATTATATAACTGTTTAAGTCTGAAATCTGTAATTTTTCCTAGTTCTTTACTAAGTATTGGAGACTATTGTTTTCAAAATTGCCAAGAACTTGCCTCCATTCATTTCAATAATTCCTTGCAAAAAATAGGTATTCTTGCATTCCAAAATTGCAAATCACTTACAAATATAAACCTTCCCAACTCATTAAATTCAATAGGTCAGTTTGCTTTTGACGGATGCTCTAACTTATCAACAATAACAATATCTGAAGGTATCACCGAAATACAATATGGAACTTTTAGAAATTGTATCAATCTTTCATCAGTCAACTTACCCACCTCACTTAATGTGATATCTGTCTCAGCCCTTGAAGGATGCCTCAGTCTAGAAACTATAACTATTCCTCAAAATGTAAATAAAATAGAATCTAATATATTTAAAGATTGTAATAAGCTACAGGAAATTCACCTAAAAGGAACAACTCCTCCTGATATTTCATATTGGTCAAATGACTATATGAGTCATTGTACGCTATTTATACCAAAAGGTTCACTAGCTACCTATAAAAAGACAAACTATTGGTCATTGTTTCGTGACATCATTGAAGAATAAGAGTTGTTATTTTCTCAATCAATATAAACAAAGAACTATTTATTAACTATAAAACCATTAAAAGTATGAAATCAATGAAGAATTTATTTGTAATTGGATTAACCCTCGTAATTTGTGCCGGATTTACGGCTTGTGGTAATGATGATGATAAGCAAGAAGTAACATTGCCAACAATATTCGAAGGCAAAAGAATCACTCAATGCGAATCGACAACCAACGGTTATACAGAAAAAGATGTGTATAGCTACAATAGCGGAAAGCTTATCTCTTATAGTGAGTATGAGATTAGTAATAAAGAAACTTTTGAAGATAAATATACCATTGAATATGGTAATCAAGTAAGGATATCATGGCAAGACGGTAATGACAGTGAAGTATGTACATATTCTTTAAACGAAAACGGTTTTGCAACATCTGCAATATTAGTCACTAAAGAAGATGAAGATGTATGGAATACGCATTATACTTTCGAGTATGACACAAACGGTTATCTAATCAAAATCACAGAAAAAAGTGACGGAGAAGATGCGAAAATAATAGAAATAGAGCGAAATGACGGTGACGTACTATCATTCAGTTACGATGACAGTCAATATACATATACCTATACTTCAAATATAAACAAAGGCGGAATCCTCCCGATTGATAACGGCTGGCTTGATGTGGAAGCAGAACTTCACATTGCATATTACGCAGGAATCTTAGGAAAACCCACAAAACATCTGATTGCATCACAAAAAGAAAAATTCGGTTACAATAGCTATGAAGAAACCTATGAATATGTGTTAGATGCTGATGAGTATGTGAAAACCTGTACAATAAACAGCAAAGGTTATGTTTCTTCTTATAATTATATTTTTAAATAAGTATTCCCTTTTCTAAATATATAATGCAGTGATAGCTAAAAAGCACATCACTGCATTATTCCCTCAAAAACAAGTTAAAAGCTATTGTTTCCAACCACCGCCTAAAGCCTTATAAAGTTGCACAACAGTAATCAGCTCGTCACGAATCGCATTGCTCAAACCTATCTGTGCGTCGAAGTATCCACGCTGGGCATCCAGTACATCCAGATAATTGATGACACCGTTGATGTATTGAAGCTGCGCAAGATCCATATAGCTCTTCGCCGAACGTTCCAGATTGGCACGAAGCTCATACACTTCCTTTATCTTGTTGAAATTTACAATAGCATTACGTGCCTCCTTGAATGCTTGCAGTACAGACTTCTCATAATTGTGTACTTCGGCTTCATAAGCCGCTTTCTTCGCTTTCAGTGCCGCACGATTCTTCCCCCAACCAAAGATAGGAGTCAACAGAGCTCCTTCCATAACGGCATAGGGAGATTTCAAAAGGCTGGACAGAGAAGTGCTCTCCGTACCGAAACCACCGGTCAGTGCCAAACGTGGGAACATATTCGTATAAGCCACTCCTACTTTCGCATTGGCGGCAATCAATTTCTGTTCCGCCTGACGGATATCGGGACGACGTTCCAGCAAAGTGGACGGTAGTCCTACCGGTAGCGTTTGGGGAGAATTAAACTCCTGAAGCAAACGGGAACGGGCTATCTTGTTAGGATACTCCCCTGCAAGAAAAGCAATATCGTTTTCTTTCAAAGAGATTTTACGTTCCAAGTCCGGCACCAATGTTGCCGTACGCGCCAATTCCACTTGTGACTGACGGTAAGAAGTCTCCGAAGTCAATCCCCCTTCAAAACGGATGCGTGCCAGGCGGACTCCTTCTTCACGGGCTTTTAATGTTTGCTTTACAATGTCCAGTTCCGTATCCAAAGCTACCAGTTCATAATAAGCCTGCGCCACTTCGGCTACAATGGTCATACGGAGTGCCCGTTGCGCTTCTATGGATTGCAGATATTCAGCAATACTGGCGGAACGCGCCCAACGCAGATTTCCCCAAAGGTCGAGTTCCCACGAAACTAAAAACTGAGCTTCAAAGGTTTCCGACTTTTTAAACGCATCTCCCCCATGATTCTCCAATTCACGTTCTGCAGTCACTTTCCCTTTAATATCCGGTAGCAGTGCCGCAGTAGAGATTCGTTTCTGCGCAGCCATTTCCTGTACACGGGCAGCGGCAATCAGCATATCTTTATTATGATCCAGTGCACGTTCTATCAAGTTCTGCAAGGTTGCATCTGTGTATATGTCTTTCCAATCCTGGTCGCCGAAGCTGACTGAATCCTGATGTTGCGCCAAGCTATCGGGCAGATGAAGATCGGGACGGACATAGCTTTTTCCTACCTTGCAAGAAGTCAAGACTCCTGCAAGTAATAAGACGGCAATATATAGTTTCTTTCGTTTCATGATTTCTTATGTTTTAAGATTTTCGACTTTGTTTTATATACCATCACAAAGAAGAACGGCACGAGAATGATACCAAATACAATGGCGAATATCATTCCGAAGAATACCCCCGTACCAATCGCCTGCCGGCTTGCCGAACCGGGACCACTTGCCAATACCATCGGAAGCATGCCGAGAACGAATGCCAATGAGGTCATCAGAATCGGCCGGAAACGCAGTTTAGCTGCATAAATAGCCGACTGTATCAGATCTTCTCCTTTATCTACCTGGACTTTTGCGAATTCCACTATCAAGATGGCATTCTTGGCGGCAAGTCCCACCAACATGACCAGACCAATCTGGAAATATACATCATTCTCCAATCCGCAAATCCATACTCCCAGGTAAGCTCCCAAAGCAGCAACAGGCAAAGAAAGTAATACTGCAATAGGCACCGTCCAACTCTCATACTGAGCAGCAAGGAAGAGGAATACAAACAAAAACACCAATGCCATCACCATACCGGTCTGACCGCCCGCCTGTTTCTCCTGATAAGAGAGTCCGCTCCATTCCAAACCGATATTATCGGGAAGATGGTCACGGGCAATCTGCTCCATGATCTCCATCGCCTGCCCGGAACTGTATCCTTGCGCGGCGGCTCCACGGATAACAGCTGTAGTAAACATATTAAAACGTTTGATACTGCCCGGTCCTGTTGTATAGGATGCATTTCCTAAAGAAGTCAGCGGCACCATCGCTCCGTTGGACGCTTTCACAAAGAACAAGTTGATATTATCCTTATGCTCACGGTAAGGAGCCTCCGCCTGGATATATACCTTATAAATACGGTTGAACATATTAAAGTCGTTCACATACACCGAACCAGTATAGGCTTTCATGGTAGAAAACACGTCCGCCAAAGGTACACCCAGCATCTTCACTTTATCACGGTCTACATCAAAGTAGAGTTGCGGTATCTCCGATTGCAACGAAGAAGACAAACCGGTCAGTTCTTTGTGCTTGGAAGCATAATACATCAATGTGTCCGCCGCCTCTACCAGATTATCAAAAGTAGCCTCTCCACGGGCTTCCAATTGCATTTCAAAACCGCCCGAAGTACCCAATCCCGGTATCACCGGCGGAGTGGAGAGATAAACTTTACATTCCGGATATTCCTTGAGATGTTTTTCCACTGTATCCATTATCTTTTCGATGCTGGTGTTCTTGCGTTCTTCCCAGGGTTTCAGGATAACTGTCAGTTCCGAACGCCCCTGACTGCTTCCCACACGCGGACTGCTTCCTGTCACATTCTGTATATATTCGATATACGGATTCTTCTCCAAGTAAGCAATGGCACGGTCGGTCACGGCACGCGTACGTTCCAACGTAGCCCCCTCCGGCAATTCAAGTTCTACCTTAAAATATCCCTGGTCTTCTATAGGCAAGAAACTTGTAGGGATAATACGATGAATCAACAAGATAGCAATCAATACCATTCCGAAAGCACTCAATACCCGACGGGGATGCTTGATAGTACGGGTTACAGCAGCTACATACTTATTACTGCCAATACCCAGCCATTCATTGATTTTCCTGAAAACAATGTTTTTCTTCTTCCCGCTATCCGGCTTTAGAATCAGAGAGCACATGACAGGACTTAATGTTAAAGCTACCACCGTAGAGATAAGTACGGACACTACAATCGTCACCGTAAACTGACGGTATAACTGTCCCGTTATCCCACTCAAAAAACTGACAGGTACAAAAACCGCCGCTAATACCAAAGAAGTGGCAATTAATGCACTGGCGAGTCCGTTCATCGCTTTCTTTGTCGCTTCATAAGGACTCAGCTTTTCCGTTTCCATGATATGCTCCACGCCTTCCACTACCACAATCGCGTCATCCACAACGATACCGATAGCTAGAATCAATCCGAGCAATGTCAATATATTGAGTGAGAAACCAAAAATCAACATGAATCCGAACGTACCAATCAGCGAAATAGGTACTGCCACTATGGGGATTAACGTGGCACGCCAACTCTGCAAGGATAGATAGACCACAAGCACCACCAGTACCAATGCCTCAAACAATGTTTTATATACTTCGTGAATGGATTCGGAAATATAAGTCGTCATATCGAACGGTATCTCATAACTCAACCCTTCGGGAAAGTTCTTGCTGATTTCATTCATCGCATCTTTCACCCTGCCGGCAACTTCCATTGCATTGGCACCCGGCAACATATAAATACCGAGCACAGCAGCATTTTCGCCATTTATACCACTTTCCGTAGTATATGAAGAAGCTTCCAGTGATACACGCGCCACATCTTTCAACCGGATGATGGAACCGTTCGCATTGGCACGCACCACAATATCTTCAAACTGTCCGACTGTGGAAAGACGTCCCTGTGTCGTAATAGGAATCGTAATATCCAATCCCTGCACCGGTTGTTGGCCGAGCACACCTGCCGCCGATTCACGGTTCTGGTCTTTCAATGCATTCTGCAAATCCTGTACGGTCAGTCCGAAATTTGCCAACTTATCAGGTTGTGCCCATATCTGCATCGCATAGTAGCGGCTACCGATATTCGAGACACGCCCTACTCCCGGAATACGGCGAATCACATCGAGCACATTGATTGTAGCAAAGTTACTCAAATAAATTTCGTCAAACTTCGGGTCGGTAGACGTCAGACAGAGAGTCATCAACTGACTGGGAGCCTGCTTTTCTACTGAAATACCATTCTGAATGACTTCCGCCGGTAAACGGGATTCCGCCAGCTTCACACGGTTCTGAATCTCAACAGCCGCCAAATCCGGGTCGGCGGAAACATCGAACGTAACCGTTGCCGAAAAACCTCCGGAATTAGAACTGTTGGATTCCATATAAAGCATCCCCGGCGTACCGTTAATTTCCTGCTCAATCGGAGTGGCTACCGCTTGCGACACGGTAAGCGCACTCGCACCGGGGTAAGATGCGCTGATCTTCACCACCGGGGGCGTGATCTGCGGATATTGATCCACCGGAAGCATTGTCAGACCGATAATGCCGACAATTACAATCACGATGGAGATTACAGCCGAAAAGACCGGCCTGTCTATAAAAAAAGTAACTTTCATCGTTTATTCTCCTTTCGCGTTATCCTTCGTTTCTGTGTCCGGCTGACTTACCCGCACCTTCATTCCCGGGGTTAGCTTATGGAAGCCTTCTATTATAACCATCTCTCCTTCAGCCACTCCTCGTTCCACTACGACATTGTTTCCTACTTCAGGCCCCAATTCGATAAAACGTTTTTCTGCCGTATTATCCTTACGCATCGTGTAAATATAAGCTCCACCCTTTTCGATGGTAACCGCCTTCATAGGGACGACGAGAGCACCTTCGCGAACATCCAGCAACAGTTTCACTTTTGTAAACTGTCCCGGCAATAAAACTTGTTTCGGATTAGGCATTTCTGCACGAACAGAAAAAGTACCTGTTTGAGGATCGACCTGCGGTTCGGCAAAGTCGACATACCCTTTATACGGATAAACAGTATTATCCGCCAATGTGATGGTAATATTCGGCTGCCAGGAACGGGTGGAATCTTGTTGTCCCAAGTTAATGTTTCTTTCCTTACTCTTCAGGTAATCAAGTGCTGTCATACTGAAGTCTACCAATACAGTATCACTTTTCACAATCGTAGCAAGCAACGACTTCCCACCGGGACCGACCAATGTACCCAAATCCACATTCCTCTCACTGATATGTCCGGACAAAGGTGAACGGACAATAGTATAGCCCAATTCAAGTTCCGCCTGTGCCAAGTCTGCTTCACTCATCGCTACGGTTGCTTCGGCACTCTCATAAGCTGCTTCCGCATTATCCAAGTCCAACTGGCTCGCAGCGTTCTGCTCAAACAGCGGACGGATACGTTTCAAGTCACGATCCGCCTTCAAAGCCTGCGCCTCGTCTTTCTTCAACTGAGCCCTTGCCTTATCCGCTTTGGCACGATACTGGTCCTGGTTAATCACAAACAAAACCTGGTTCTTATTTACATACGTACCTTCGGCAAAAAGCATATTCTCCAAATAGCCTTCCACACGGGCACGTACTTCGACGAACTGTTGGGCACGGATACGTCCCACATATTCCCCATATATTTCTACATCGTCTTTCACCACCGGTTCAACAATAACTGTCGGTATTTCCGGTGCAGCCTTCTGAGGTCGGGTCAGTATCCAGTACACGCCCAACACAACTACCGCACAGATAATAGCAGCAATGGTTCTCTTTCTCCTCAGTTTCAACTCATGTTTCGAAAAGAATAATCTCATATCGAATCTTATTATTAAATTTAACTTATGTTTGTTCTCTACTCCTTGTTTATGCAATTTGCATGCCAAAATTCCTTACACCTACTATTTACTGGCATTCAGCCTGTTATATTCTGCCATATCAGATGTGAAAATGTGGAATTTGCCGGATAAAGTGTAGAAATAATCCACATTTCCGACTTTTGGAACATTTTTTTTAATTCCCATTTCAACAACTAAACAAATTATGCCCTACATTTGTATTATATTAAAACAACAACACTAGACCGTGTCCTAATGAAAAAACAAATCTTTTCAACATTGGTTTTGTCAATCTGCATCTTATTTCCTTTTTCTTTGCATTCTCAGGAGCAACGAAAAAAGGTAGGAGTCGTTTTGAGCGGGGGTGGCGCCAAAGGAATGGCGCACATCAAAGCATTGAAAGTGATTGAAGAAGCCGGTATTCCTATTGACTACATAGCCGGAACCAGTATGGGGGCTATTGTGGGTGGTCTTTATGCCATCGGCTACACGCCGGAACAACTGGACAGTATGGTACGGAAACAGAACTGGACATTCCTGCTCAGTGACCGTGTCAAACGAAGTGCCATGTCACTGACTGATCGTGAACGCTCTGAAAAGTTCGTCATCTCCATACCTTTCACCAAAACTCCTAAGGATGCAGCTTCGGGGGGAATCATGAAAGGCCAGAATCTTGCGAATCTATTCTCGGACTTAACGATGGGATATCATGACTCTATCGACTTCAATAAACTTCCCATTCCCTTTGCTTGCGTAGCGGCTGATATCGTAAACGGAAATCAGATCGTATTCCGTGACGGAATACTTTCTACTGCCATGCGTGCCAGTATGGCTATCCCTGGTGCATTCACCCCGGTACGGCAAGACAGCATGGTATTGGTAGACGGCGGCATCGTCAACAACTACCCGGCAGATGTGGTAAAAGCAATGGGCGCTGATATTATTATCGGAGTGGATGTACAAAACGCCTTGAAAACAGCGGATAAGCTGAATAGTGTTCCCGATATTTTAGGACAGATTGTAGATATTACCTGCCAGTCGAATCATGAAAAGAATGTAGACCTCACAGATACCTATATTCGTGTAAACGTGGATGGTTATTCATCCGCCAGTTTCACACCTGCCGCCATCGACACGTTGATGAGAAGAGGTGAAGAAGCGGCAAGGGCACAATGGGGCTCTCTGCTCGCATTGAGAAAGAA
The DNA here is from genome assembly GCF_040918965.1 of Bacteroides sp. RTP21281st1_H5_RTP21281_210402. Taxonomy (NCBI): domain Bacteria; kingdom Pseudomonadati; phylum Bacteroidota; class Bacteroidia; order Bacteroidales; family Bacteroidaceae; genus Bacteroides; species Bacteroides sp. RTP21281st1_H5_RTP21281_210402. The sequence goes on from NZ_JBCOWR010000001.1 coordinate 360,202, forward strand.
GATAGGAATAGCGGATGATTATATGCCCAAGCAACACGGGCCTTATTCCTCTCTATCCAATGTACGTACCATCTACGTGACAGACATCTCATTTTCCGGCGTAGAAGTGTACGACAAGAAATGGTTGATGAAGAAATGTAACCTGAAAGAGAACAGCAATATCTCAACCCAACAGATAGAACAAGCTTTGTACCAACTACGTGGCAGCCAATCCTATTCCGGTGCCAGTTATACATTGACAGAGACGCCTGAAGGATACCGGCTCAACTTCCTGTTGCAAGAAAAATATGAAAGAAGAATCAATCTCGGTATCCGTTTTGATTCGGAAGAAATCGCGTCCCTGCTGCTCAACGCAACAGCAGACCTCAAAACCCGTATCCCGTCCCGCCTGTCCCTTACCGGACGATTGGGAAAACGGTATGCCGCCCGTGTAGACTATACGCTCGAACCGATGCAACAACGCAACTTCAACTTCTCATATATGTTCCAATACAATGATATCAACATCTATGAAGAGGGTGACCGTGCCTACAATACAACCTACAAATACCACTTGGCAGAATTTGGTTTCTCCGACGTGTGGTACAAGAACTTCCGTTTCGGGCTCGGACTCCGTTTCGAATATTATAAATACAAAGATTTCCTGTTCAAGAAACCGGAACTTACGAACCTGCAAGTAGAATCGGAGCATTTTCTAAGTTATTTTGCGCAGGTACAATATAATACATACGACAAAGGACATTTCCCTGCCAAAGGAAGTGATTTCAAAGCCGCTTATTCACTCTATACGGATAATATGGCGCAATACAATGAACACGCTCCGTTTTCCGCTTTGAGTGCATCATGGGCAAGTGTCATTCCCGTTACCCGCCGCTTTTCCGTCATCCCTTCCATTTATGGACGTATCCTGATTGGAAAAGGATTCCCATATCCTTTGCAAAACGCAATTGGTGGCGAAGTCCCCGGTTTCTATATTCCACAGCAATTGCCATTTGCGGGAGTCAATAATCTGGAGTTGATGGACAACACTCTCATGATTGCGTCCGTAAAGTTCAGACAGCGTATGGGTTCTATTCATTACCTCACTCTGACAGGAAACTATGGACTAACGGAAAGTAATTTCTTTGAGATTTTGAAGGGTAAACAGCTATTCGGCATCAGCGCAGGCTATGGAATGGACAGCATCTTCGGGCCACTGGAAATTTCATTGGGATACTCCAATCAGACGGATAAGGGAAGTTGTTTTGTGAATTTAGGGTATTATTTCTAATCGTTCATACGATTATCAGCCAACTTAAATACTACATAATGAAAAAAAATATCTATCATACTATCATTCATTTTTATATTATGCTAATTGTCTGGATGATAAGTATGATAGATAACTTTCCAAACAGGTATCTATCATACTTTTGCCGTAAAAAACGGGTATCTATCATATCCATACTGCATCCGCTTTAGTGTAGTATCAGGGGAAAACACCCATATGAAGCCACAAGAATATCCATTTTATAGGATGATAACCTGTATTTGGCAGCTTAATAATCCATTGGAAACGGTTATCTTTTTATAGCCCGCGTATGCAGGCTGTACAGCCCGCAGCTGTAAACCGTACAGCCCACATATGCAGGCTGTTCGTCACACAGATGTGGGCTATAAACTTATCGCCGTTAAAGTGGAGTTATTGAGCCATTCAGGTCGGATTTATATGGATTCATTGCAACAAAAACAAGCCATCTTGAGCCTATCCGACCTTTATTCGGCTATTTTATTGATGAGAGATACCCTGTTTTTGGTGGTATAAACATGATAGATGTAAGTTTACATTCAAATCCGTACGGAAACGAACTTTTCGGGTATAGCCTGCCAAGAGTAATAAAAGATAAAGAATTGCAGATTTAAGATGGTACAAAGCAACTATTTGTGTATATTTGTATTATCCATTGAGTAAAATAAATCAATGTATTGAGTAAAAGTACTCATTGCATTGAGTAAATAATAGAAATCATGTATAAAAGAGCTCAATATCAAACTATTACAGAAAGGCTAAAAGAACCTCGACATTTTCTGCAAGTTGTATTAGGACCTCGTCAGGTTGGAAAGACTACAGTCATCAAACAAGTTGTCAAGGATCTGAATCTACCGTATCAAATCTATTCGGCAGATAACATTCCCGCCACACAGACATCTTGGATTTCAGATTGTTGGAATACAGCAAGAGTACAGATGCGGGTAGAAGATTCACCTGAATTTATTCTAATAATCGATGAAATCCAAAAAATAAAAAACTGGAGCGAAGTAGTTAAAAAAGAATGGGATGCGGATACATTCAATGATGTCAATATGAAAGTGGTTCTCCTTGGCTCTTCACGTGTGTTGTTGGAAAAAGGATTATCAGACTCAATGATGGGACGCTTTGAAGAGATAAGGATGACACACTGGTCGTATCCGGAAATGCGGGATGCATTTGACATGAGTTTGGAACAATACCTCTATTTTGGCGGATACCCGGGAGCTGCTTTTTTAATAAAAGACGAAGAACGCTGGGGACAATATATCAATGGAGCAATCATAGATGCCACTATCAATAAAGATATTTTATACGACTCTCCTATTAGCAAACCGGTGTTATTACGGCAAACGTTCGAATTAGGAACTTCTTATTCCGGTGAAATCGTATCCTTGACCAAAATGGTAGGCTCATTACAAGATGCCGGAAATACAACAACACTGGCAGGGTATTTAAACTTGCTTGGAGATAGCGGCTTACTGACCGGCTTACAATAGTTTGCAATAGACAAATCACGTCAAAGAGCAAGCGCTCCAAAATTTCAGGTATTCAACAATGCCTTAAAAGCCGTATACAATGATTTGACTTTTAAAGAGGCTATTCTTAACAGAAAAGAATGGGGACGTATTTTTGAATCTGCGATTGGCGCACATATTGTTTCTAATGCATTTACCGGCAATTATGAAGTATTTTACTGGAGAGAAAAAGATAAAGAAGTAGACTATATATTGAAAAAGAAAAATCGAATTGTAGCTATAGAAGTAAAAAGCAATAGTGAAAAATATAATGCAGGACTGGAAGAAGTACGCAAAATGTATCACCCGTATGCTACTTTCGTAGTCGGAGAAGGGGGAATGAAAACCGAACAATTCTTAAGTATCAATCCGGTGAGGTTATTTGAGTGAATTAGTGATACAGTAAGAAGATGCAGGCTTGAATCATGTTTTTTTGGTCATTTATTCGTCTGAATCAAAGAAAGTGCCTATCTTTACCGCAAGTATTTTTATTATTCACCATTAAATGTAGAAATTATGGCAAGCAGAAGAGAACTCAAAAAGAACGTAAACTATATCGCAGGAGAATTATTCACCGAGTGTTTAATCAACAGTATGTTTATCCCCGGAACTGACAAAGCTAAAGCTGATGAGCTAATGGCTGAAGTGCTGAAGATGCAGGATGAATTTGTAACCCGTATCAGCCATACCGAACCGGGTAATGTGAAAGGTTTCTATAAGAAATTCCGCGCAGACTTTAATGCAAAGGTTAACGAGATTATTGAAGCTATCGGAAAATTGAACTAAAGAGCAGAATGAAGAAAGCAATTTATAGCTTTATCTATTACCGTCTGTTAGGGTGGAAGACAAACGTTACGGTACCTAATTATGATAAATGCGTGGTATGTGCCGCTCCACACACAACGAACTTTGACTTATTTATTGGAAAACTATTTTATGGCGCTTTAGGCCGTAAGACAAGTTTCATGATGAAAAAAGAATGGTTTTTCTTTCCGTTGGGACTGTTTTTCAAAGCAGTGGGCGGAATTCCCGTAGATCGTAGCCGGAAGACTTCTCTAGTCGACCAGATGGTTCGCCATTTTGCCGAGTGCAAAAAGTTCCACCTGGCTATCACTCCCGAAGGAACCCGCAAAGCGAATCCAAATTGGAAGAAAGGTTTTTATTTTATCGCCCAGAAAGCTCAGGTGCCTATTGTCTTAATCGGGATTGATTATAGCAAGAAGACAATCTCAGCAACGAAAGCTATCATGCCATCGGGAGACATCAATAAGGACATGAGAGAAATCAAACTTTATTTCAAGGATTTTAAAGGAAAACATCCTGAAAATTTTGCTCTAGGCGAACTTTAAACATTAAGTATAGAGGTATTCAATTATGGAGCTTATCCGTATTTCCATAGTACAGACCGATATCGTTTGGGAAAATAAACAAGAAAATCTCCGTTTGCTCCACGAAAAGCTGCAAAGCCTTCGTGGAACAACGGAGATTGTTGTTTTACCGGAGATGTTTTCTACCGGATTCAGTATGCAGAGTAAAATACTGGCAGAATCGAACTCGGGTGAGACTATCACCCTTCTCAAACAATGGGCTTCGCAATTCCAACTGGCTATCTGCGGAAGTTATATAGCAACAGATAACGGGCAGTTTTATAACCGCGCCTTTTTCCTGACTCCTGAAGGAGAAGAGTTCTATTATGACAAACGGCATCTGTTCCGTATGGGACGGGAAGCCGAACACTTTTCAGCCGGTGACAAACGCCTCATCATCCCCTATCGCGGGTGGAATATTTGTCTGCTTGTCTGCTATGATCTTCGTTTCCCGGTATGGAGCCGGAATGTCAACAACGAATATGACCTATTAATATATGTAGCAAACTGGCCTGTTTCCCGCCGACTCGTGTGGGATACCCTGCTTCGTGCCCGTGCGCTCGAGAACCAATGCTATGTATGCGGTGTAAACAGGATAGGAACGGATGGATACCATTTGGAATATAACGGTGGAAGCAAAGTTTACCCGGCTTTTGGTGAAGAGGTTGCTTCCCTGCCCGACGGACAGGAAGGAATAGCTACGGCAGCACTCAATCTGACTTCTCTCAATCAATTCAGAGAAAAGTTTCCGGTATGGAAAGATGCCGACGAATTTCATCTGTCGGATACGCAACAAAACAAATGTTAAAAACAGATTAAAACGACAACAATACCTAGAACTTGGTAGTTACTAATATAGACTTCTTTTGTATCTTTGTCGTGTAAATACAGTCGTAAGGACGCTAATCTTACATAACTTAATTAACAACTTTATGAAAACAAATCTTAGTTCTCAAATCAGTCTCCACCGGGTCTCCCCCAGATACTACAGACCGGAGAATGCTTTTGAAAAATCAGTCTTGACAAGACTCGAAAAAATTCCCACTGACATTTATGAGTCTGTGGAAGAAGGCGCTAACTACATTGCTCGCGAAATAGCACAGACCATCCGCGAAAAACAAAAGGCAGGACGCTTCTGCGTATTGGCACTTCCTGGTGGTGATTCACCCAGACACGTATATACGGAACTTATCCGCATGCATAAGGAAGAAGGGCTTAGCTTCCGTAACGTGATCGTATTTAATATGTATGAATATTATCCGTTGTCTCCCGATGCAGTCAACAGTAACTTCAATGCTTTGAAGAGTATGTTGTTGGATCATATCGACATCGACAAGCAGAATATATTCACTCCCGATGGAAGCATTGCCAAAGATACCATCTTTGAATATTGCCGTTTGTACGAGCAACGCATCGAAAGCTTCGGCGGTATTGATATTGCCTTGCTGGGTATCGGTCGTGTAGGTAACATCGCATTCAACGAACCGGGTTCCCGCCTGAATTCTACCACGCGTCTGATTTTGCTGGATAATGCATCACGCAATGAAGCAGCCAAGATTTTTGGAACGATGGACAATACTCCGATCAGTTCTATCACGATGGGTGTAGCTACCATTCTCGGTGCAAAGAAGGTTTATCTGCTTGCATGGGGTGAAAACAAGGCAGCCATGATTAAAGAATGTGTGGAAGGCGCAATCACCGATACGATTCCGGCATCTTATCTGCAAACTCACAACAACGCGCATGTAGCTCTCGACCTTTCGGCAGCCATGAACCTGACACGTATCCAACGTCCGTGGCTGGTGACTTCCTGCGAATGGAACGACAAGCTGATCCGTAGCGCCATCGTCTGGTTATGCCAGTTGACAGGCAAGCCTATCTTGAAGTTGACAAATAAAGACTATAACGAAAACGGTTTGAGTGAACTGCTGGCACTTTATGGTTCTGCATACAATGTAAATATCAAGATTTTCAATGACTTGCAGCACACTATCACGGGATGGCCGGGCGGCAAGCCGAATGCTGACGATACTTATCGTCCTGAACGTGCCAAACCTTTCCCGAAACGTGTGATTATCTTCTCTCCGCACCCGGATGATGACGTTATCTCCATGGGTGGAACACTCCGCCGCCTGGTAGAGCAAAAACACGAAGTACATGTAGCTTACGAGACTTCCGGTAATATCGCCGTAGGTGATGAAGAAGTGGTTCGTTTCATGCACTTCATCAACGGTTTCAATCAGATTTTCAATAATAGCGAGGATCAGATCATCAATGAGAAATATACGGAAATACGTAACTTCCTGAAAAATAAGAAAGACGGTGATATGGACAGCCGTGACATTCTGACTATCAAAGGTCTGATTCGCCGTGGTGAAGCCCGCACTGCTTCTTCTTATAATAATATTCCGTTGGATCGCGTGCACTTCCTTGACCTGCCATTCTACGAAACAGGTAAGATTCAGAAAAATCCTATCAGCGAAGCAGACGTGGAAATCGTACGTAACCTGCTCCGTGAAGTGAAGCCTCATCAGATATTCGTAGCCGGTGACCTGGCTGACCCGCATGGTACACACCGTGTATGTACGGATGCCGTATTCGCTGCTATCGACCTCGAGAAAGAAGAAGGCGCCAAATGGCTGAAGGATTGCCGTATCTGGATGTATCGTGGCGCGTGGGCTGAATGGGAAATTGAAAACATCGAAATGGCAGTGCCTATCAGCCCGGAAGAACTTCGTGCAAAACGCAACTCTATCCTGAAACATCAGTCTCAGATGGAAAGCGCCCCGTTCCTGGGTAACGACGAACGTTTGTTCTGGCAACGCAGTGAAGACCGCAACCATGCTACTGCTGTCTTGTACGACCAGTTAGGACTGGCTTCATACGAAGCAATGGAAGCATTCGTAGAGTACATTCCGCTATAAGAGAAAACATTCTTAATTAAGAGAATATAAAACAATGAAAGAAGAGTGGGAAGTTTGGATACTTCTCACTCTTTTTTGTTTATTTTTGCGGGCAATCTGTGATAAATGACCTAAAAGAATTGAATAATGAAAAAAATAATAGTGTTTTTTCTATGCCTTACACTCAGCGTAAATTTCCTTTTTGCGCAGGATATTGAAAGGAATGTAAAAGAACGGTTAACGGATTATTTCGGCAAATATACCGCAGCAGCTAAAATCAGCACTCCCAAACTGAATAGTATCGACATCAATTATGACCGTAAAACGATTGCTGTCTATGCTTCGGAGAGTTTCGCCTATCAACCTTTCCGACCGGAAACCGTAGAAACGATTTATAACCAAGTGAAAGAATTGCTCCCGGGCCCCGTCCATTATTACCGATTGACGATTTATGCGGATGGAAAGCCTATCGAGGAACTGGTTCCTAATTTCTACCGGAACAAGAAAAAGGATAAGGAACGAATGTCCCTGAACGTTGATTACAAAGGAGCTCCCTGGGTGAAAAACATCTCACGGCCTAATGACATTTCACGCGGATTACAAGACCGTCACATCGCAATCTGGCAAAGCCATGGCAACTATTTCAAGAATGACAAGAACGAATGGGGATGGCAACGTCCCCGCCTGTTCTGCACTACAGAAGACTTGTTTACTCAATCTTTCGTTCTGCCCTATGTGATTCCCATGCTAGAGAATGCAGGCGCTATCGTTTATACTCCCCGCGAACGGAACACACAAAAGAATGAAATCATAGTGGACAATGATACGCCCAACGCTTCCCTTTATCTGGAAGTAGGAAGCAAAAAAGCGAAGTGGGCAATGGCTCCTGTAAAAGGATTCGCCCAAAAGAAAAAGATTTATAGGGATGGGGAAAATCCGTTCAGCGACGGTACTTGCCGTTTCATCCCCACCGAAAGAAAGAAAAAGAAGAATAAGGATCAGGCATTTGCCGAATGGGTACCTACCCTGCCGGCAACAGGTGAATATGCCGTTTATGTTTCTTATCAGACATTGCCTAATAGTGTAAGTGACGCCAAGTATCTCGTTTTTCATAATGGCGGAGTTACTGAATTTAAGGTAAATCAAAAAATAGGTGGTGGTACATGGGTATATCTTGGTACTTTTGAATTTGATAAGGGAAATAATGACTATGGAATGGTCATACTAAGTAATGAGAGCAGTGAGCACGGCGTAGTATGTGCCGATGCGGTACGTTTCGGCGGGGGAATGGGAAATATCTCCCGGGGTGGAAAAATCAGCGGACTGCCGCGTTACCTGGAAGGAGCACGTTACTCTGCCCAATGGGCAGGAATGCCATACGATGTATATGCCGGACGCAAAGGTGATAATGATTATGCGGATGATATTAATACACGTTCCAACACTATCAATTACTTATCCGGAGGTTCTGTTTATAATCCGGATCAACCGGGGTTGCGTGTACCGTTGGAAATGACAATGGCATTGCACAGCGATGCAGGATGCAGTAAAACGGATGAACTGATCGGTTCACTCGGCATTTATACCACCGACTTCAATAATGGTAAACTAAATACAGGTACAGACCGATATGCATCGCGCGACTTGGCAGACATTCTGCTGTCACAGATTCAGAAAGATATTCATTCGAGTTATAACCTGCCTTGGACACGCCGGAGTATGTGGAACCGGAATTATAGCGAGACGAGACTTCCCGCCACTCCTTCTACGATTATCGAGTTGCTTTCTCATCAGAACTTTGCAGATATGCAGTTAGGGCATGACCCGAATTTCAAGTTTACCGTAGGACGTGCCATCTATAAAGGTATCTTGCAGTTTGTCACCAGTCAGCATAATAAAGAATATGTGGTACAACCACTGCCTGTGAGCAATTTCGCCATTCGTTTTGGTAAAAAGAAGAATACATTGGAACTTTCATGGAAAGGGGAAGATGATCCGCAAGAACCTACTGCCCGTCCACGGGAATACATTGTATATACACGCATTGGTTATGGCGGCTTTGATAATGGAACATTAGTCAGCAAGCCCTCATACACCGTCAAGATAGAACCGGGACTTGTCTATTCATTTAAAGTAACTGCCGTAAACAGGGGTGGAGAAAGTTTCCCTTCCGAAATTCTCTCCGCATATAAGGCGAAACGGGAACGGGAAAAGGTATTAATCATCAATGGATTTGACAGAATCAGCGGCCCGGCTGTTATTAATACTTTTGATAAGGCGGGATTCGATCTGGAACAAGATCCCGGAGTTCCGTATCTGTCGAATATCTCATTCAGCGGGGCACAGGTAGGATTCGACCGCTCGCAGGCAGGTAAAGAAGGAAAAGGCAGCCTAGGACATAGCGGAAGCGAATTAGAGGGAATGAAAATTGCGGGAAATACGTTTGACTATCCTTTTATTCATGGAAAGGCTATTCAGGCAGCCGGAAAATATAGTTTCGTGTCATGCAGTGATGAAGCAGTAGAAAACGGACTGGTATCACTGGAAGACTATCCGATTGTGGATTATATCCTGGGACTCGAGAAGGAAGATCCTGTAAACAAAGCATATTATAAGACATTTTCTTCGGCCATGCAACGGATTATCACCAGTTATTGCCAGTCGGGCGGCAACTTATTCGTCAGCGGAGCATATGTAGGAAGCGATATGAGCGGCACACAAGGAAATCGGGAGTTTACGGAGAAGATATTGAAATACGGTTATCAGAGCAGTCTGACGGATAAGACTTCGAACCGAATCAATGGACTGGGACGCACGATTACTATTCCACGTGTCCCCAATGAAGATAGCTACGCTGTCCCCGCACCGGATTGCATCGTCCCAGTAGATACTGCTTTTCCGGTATTCACGTATGCTCCCGACAACCAGAGTGCAGGTATCGCTTATAAAGGGAACTACCGCACTTTCGTATTGGGCTTTCCTTTTGAAAGTATCCAGTCGGAAGCTGACCGGGCAACGATTATGGCAGGCATACTGGAATTCTTTATTCAGAAATAAAAAATATCCATTTTTTTAATCTGTTTCTCATTTTAAATTCTATCTTTGCTACTGTAATAACCCTTAAAACTAAAAAACAATGTATACTATACAAGCAAATCCCAGCGGTACACGCAGCATAGAAGTATCTAACGAAAACTTGAGAACAATTGAAAAATATGCACTGTTCCGCCACCTTATTGACAGCACCGGTATTGTGGATGAAAGCGTACTGGACAAGCTGAAACTGAACATCCGTTCTCTTATCGCCAGTCAGGAAGAAGACAGCAAAGACTTGCTGGATCTCTGCATCGACGTGATTTATCACAATAATATGAAGGCATTCGGCTTGCAACAGCTTATCAAGCTCTATCTCACTTGGCTATCCAGTCCGGAAACGGAAGAAGAGGAATAACGATGATTACGATAGATACTCGCGGAACAACAGCTTACAGTCCGCTGATTCCTGCAATAAAAGCCATGTGTGGTGCTTCTCCCGGTGAAATGATAGGGATTATCATGAACCATGCCGACGCATTTCAGGATTTGAAAGAATTTCTTTCTGAGCAAGGTATCGGTTTTCGCGAAATCTACGACGGAGAACAAATGACATTAGAGTTCACAATCAATGAGAAGTTTTGAAAAAATATCCCAATGATTGAAGTTAAACATCCCAATGAATAAAAAAATCATTGGGATGTTTTTTATTATCCGTATCTTTGCGGCATGAAAGAATATCGTTTGACTGACTGGTTACCCACTACTAAGAAAGAAGTGGAACTTCGCGGATGGAATGAATTGGATGTCATTCTCTTCAGCGCGGACGCTTATGTGGATCATCCTTCTTTTGGCGCTGCTGTTATAGGGCGTATTCTCGAAGCGGAAGGTTTGAAAATAGCCATCGTACCTCAACCTAACTGGCGTGATGACTTGCGTGATTTCAAGAAACTGGGACGTCCCCGTCTGTTTTTCGGTATCTCCGGCGGATGCATGGACTCCATGGTAAACAAATATACAGCCAACAAACGACTACGTAGTGAGGATGCTTATACCCCGGACGGTCGCTCGGATATGCGCCCGGACTATCCTTCTACCGTTTACAGTCAAATACTGAAAAGACTTTATCCCGATGTACCTGTTGTCTTGGGCGGTATTGAAGCCAGTTTGAGACGGTTAAGTCATTACGATTATTGGCAAGACAAAGTACAAAAGAGCATATTATGTGAAAGCGGTGCGGATTTACTCATTTACGGAATGGGAGAAAAACCGATTGCGGAGTTAATCCGAAAGATGAAAAGCCTGCTTACCAATGAAGAAACTTCATTGACAAGCAGTAAATTCAAAGCAATCATCGGAACGATTCCACAAACAGCCTACCTTTGCCGTGAGACAGAGTGGACTTCTGCCGAAGATGATCTTCAGCTCTATTCACATGAAGAATGTCTGGCGGATAAGAAAAAACAAGCAAGCAATTTCCGGCATATTGAAGAAGAATCCAATAAATATTCGGCTTCACGTATCACACAAGCTGTCGGGAATAAGATTGTTGTGGTCAATCCGCCATATCCACCTATGAGCCAAGAGGATTTGGATCGTTCTTTCGATTTGCCATATACCCGCATGCCGCATCCTAAATATAAAGGCAAGCGGATTCCGGCTTATGATATGATTAAGTTTTCCATTAATATCCATCGGGGATGCTTCGGTGGCTGTGCTTTCTGTACTATTTCCGCACATCAGGGAAAGTTCATCGTCAGCCGTAGCAAAGAGTCTATTCTGAAAGAAGTAAAAGAGGTTATCCAGTTACCGGACTTCAAAGGATATTTAAGTGACCTGGGTGGCCCTTCGGCTAATATGTATCAGATGAAAGGGAAAGATGAATCTATTTGCAAGAAATGCAAACGCCCGTCATGTATTCATCCGAAAGTTTGTCCGAATCTAAACTCCGATCATCGCCCGTTACTGGATATTTATCATGCGGTAGATGCTTTGCCCGGCATTAAGAAATCCTTTATCGGCAGTGGAGTACGCTATGATTTGTTACTTCATCAAAGTAAAGACCCTGAAACGAATCGCAGTACTGCTGAATATACTCGCGAACTGATTATCAATCACGTTAGTGGGCGTCTGAAAGTGGCTCCCGAACATACCAGTGACCGTGTATTATCCATTATGCGCAAACCATCTTTCGAACAGTTTACAACATTCAAGAAAATATTCGACCGTATTAACAGAGAGGAAAATCTGCGTCAGCAACTGATTCCTTACTTCATTTCTTCGCATCCGGGTTGTAAGGAAGAAGATATGGCGGAACTTGCCGTTATCACCAAGCAACTAGACTTTCATTTGGAACAAGTGCAGGACTTCACTCCTACTCCGATGACAGTAGCTACCGAAGCATGGTATACCGGTTTTCATCCATACACGTTAGAACCGATATTCAGTGCTAAAACCCAACGGGAGAAACTTTCTCAACGTCAGTTTTTCTTTTGGTATAAACCGGAAGAACGGAAGAACATCATTAATGAGTTGAGACGGATTGGACGTTCTGACTTAATAGATAAATTATATGGAAAAGGGAAAGAAGTAGTACAAAACAAAATCAGAGGTAAAAGATAAATAGCCAGAACCGCCTGTCTATTCCTCTTTTACCGGCAATGCCACAATCTCCTGCAACACACTGACTGCTGTCTCTACATTCGATACATCCTTAATCAGCATACTCCGTTTTCCATTTTGCTCGCGAAGATCACATCGGCGTGTATATTTCATCATATAGTCTATCACCTTACCGAATGCCTGGCTCTGATAGAACGGACTATCCGGGTTGGACACAAAGAACAGGGTCATGCGTCCGCCTTTCAGGAATATTTTTTCCGCTCCCAAACGTGCAGCCAAGCGACGGAGAGGAACGATACGCAGTAACTCTTGTGTTTCCGGTGGAACAGGGCCGAAACGGTCTTCCAGTCGGGAACGGAAGGCATCTACCTCCTTGTCTAATGTCAGACCATCCAGTTCGCGATAGAGTAACATGCGTTCGCTGCTACCGGTTACATAATTGGCAGGCAACAAAAGTTCGAGATCGCTTTCCACCTGACATTCATCAACAAATCCTTCACCACTAATCTGTCCTTCGCTTTTGATTTCATCTGCATACAAATCTGCAAATTCGTCGTTCTTCAGTTCATGGACAGCTTCGGAAAGAATCTTCTGATAAGTCTCATATCCCAAGTCGGCTACGAATCCACTTTGTTCCGCACCGAGCAGATTTCCTGCTCCACGAATATCCAGATCTTGCATGGCAATATGGATACCACTGCCGAGGTCACTAAAGTTTTCAATCGCCTGAAGTCGGCGTTTTCCTTCTGTCGTAAGACTGCTCAATGGCGGAGCCAACAGATAGCAGAAGGCTTTCTTATTGCTACGCCCCACTCGTCCACGCATTTGGTGAAGGTCACTCAATCCAAAATTCTGGGCTTGATTGATGATGATCGTATTGGCATTCGGAATATCAATACCACTTTCAATGATAGTTGTCGCCAGAAGTACATCATAATCATAGTTGACAAAGTCTAAAATGATTTTCTCCAGTTGCGACGGTTCCATCTGCCCATGTCCGATTGCTACACGGCAATCCGGGATATGACGTTCGATCATCGCTTTTAATTCCGGCAGATTGGCGATTCTGTTATTGACAAAGAAAACCTGACCGTTACGGCTCATTTCAAAATTAATCGCATCTGTGATTACTTCTTCATTGAAGGTGTGCACTTCGGTCTGAATCGGGTAACGGTTGGGTGGCGGCGTGGAAATAACACTCAAGTCGCGTGCTCCCATTAATGAGAATTGAAGGGTGCGGGGAATCGGGGTGGCGGTCATTGTCAATGTATCTACATTCACTTTTAGCTGACGCAGCTTCTCCTTTACAGAAACTCCGAATTTCTGTTCCTCGTCAACAATCAGCAGTCCCAGGTCCTTAAACTGGACATCTTTTCCCAAAATACGATGCGTACCTATAAGGATACCGATTTCCCCGTCTTTCAATCCTTTCAGAACCGCTTTGGATTGTGCGGCCGTACGTGCGCGACTTAGATAATCTACCCGGCAAGGCAATCCTTTGAGACGTTCGCGGAATGTCTGGAAATGCTGGTAGGCAAGGACTGTTGTCGGCACCAGGACAGCTACCTGTTTATTATCGGCTACCGCTTTGAAGGCGGCACGGATAGCAACCTCTGTTTTACCGAAACCTACGTCTCCACAAACCAAACGGTCCATCGGACGGTCACTTTCCATATCCGCCTTGACCTCGACAGTCGCCTTACTCTGATCCGGTGTGTCTTCATAAATAAAAGATGCTTCCAACTCACGTTGTAAGAAGCTGTCGGGACTATAGGAAAATCCTTTTTCCTGCCGACGTTGCGAATACAGCTTAATCAAATCACGGGCAATATCCTTTATCTTGCTCTTTGTGCGTTCTTTCAGCTTCTCCCATGCACCCGTGCCCAATTTATTCAATCGCGGAGCTTCGCCTTCCTTGCCTTTATATTTAGAAACCTTATGCAGGGAATGAATAGAAACAAATACCACATCTTCATTCTGAAAGACCAGCTTCAGAACTTCCTGCGTAGTATCTCCATTCGGAATACGTACCAAACCTGAGAAACGTCCGATACCATGATCCGTATGAACGACATAATCGCCTGGAGTGAACTGGTTCAATTCTTTCAAAGAAAGAGCCACTTTTCCCGAACGTGCTTTATCACTCTTCAGATTATATTTATGGAAACGGTCGAACAACTGATGGTCTGTAAAGATACAGAGCCGTAAAGTGTTATCTACAAATCCTTCGTGAATGGTACGTTCAACAGCGGTGAATTGTATCTTGTCACCGCGATCCTCAAAAATAACCCTGATACGATCCGTCTGTTTCATACTGTCGCTACAGATGTAAAGCGAATATCCTTTCTCCAGATAATCTTTGAAAGAACCTGCTACCAAATCGAAATTCTTATGAAAGATAGGTTGGGCGGAAGTGCTGAAAGTGATACTGGCATTCGGCGTACCGGTCGGCTTATTACCAAATTCCAATCGGCGGAAATCAAGTGCACGTACCGTAAATTCACTGCCGTCTATCAACTTTCCTTCCAATGTAATCCCCCCGTTCTCTTCGGCTTCCTGAACAGCTATCGCCTGCGG
The DNA here is from genome assembly GCF_040918965.1 of Bacteroides sp. RTP21281st1_H5_RTP21281_210402. NCBI lineage: Bacteria > Pseudomonadati > Bacteroidota > Bacteroidia > Bacteroidales > Bacteroidaceae > Bacteroides > Bacteroides sp. RTP21281st1_H5_RTP21281_210402. The sequence goes on from NZ_JBCOWR010000001.1 coordinate 375,509, forward strand.
CGTCAACGCATCATCATGCACCACCTGTATCCGTTCACGCAACCAAAGGAAATCACGCATTGCCAAAGTCGTATCTTCCGGAATAAAATCAAGGAAAGAAGTAGTCACATCACCTGTCACAGCCAAATCAGGCACAATAGACACCCCGTCTTTTTTTTCACGGGATAACTGGGTTTCCACTTCAAAGGTACGGATGCTCTCTACTTCATCGCCAAAGAAGTCGATACGATAGGGATATTCCGAAGCAAAAGAGAAGACGTCGATAATGCTGCCGCGAACAGCGTATTGTCCCGGTTCATAGACATAATCCACATATTCAAAACCGTAGCTATGCAGAACATCCGTTATAAAAGTAGTATCTACCTTCTCGCCTACGTTCAGTTTCAATGTTTTATTGCTCAACTCTTTGCGGGACACGACTTTCTCCGCCAACGCATCCGGATAAGTTACGATACACAATCCCTTCTCCCCTTTCTGCAGGCGGCTAAGTACTTCCGTACGAAGAATCTCATTCGCTGCGTCTTTCTGCCCATATTTGATGGAACGACGAAAGGAAGAGGGAAAGAAAAGTACCGTCTCCGCACCTAATATCTGCGTCAGGTCGTGATAGAAATATCCGGCTTCTTCAAGATCACCTAAAATAAACACAAACGGGCAACCACCCTCTTGCACCAATACAGAAGAAAAAAGGGAAGCAGCAGATGCACACAGTCCACCACAAAAGATAGTTTGAACAGAAGTGTCCTTCAACAAGCGCTTCATAACTGCCGTATTGGGGTGGGCAGCATATTGTTGTTGCAACTCAGTTATTGTCATACCTATTAAGAATTTCACCGCAAAAGTACAAAAAATAATGGGAGTATATACTCAAAGGTTGGAAGTATTATAAAGGGAGATTCCCAATGAAATATAGCACACGTTAAATTTTCCTTAGTTCATCTATAACTAAAGGAAAAGAGCTACTTTTGTTTCTAAATTTTATAGTATCTATATGCAAACATCGGATAGCATCGTAATTATCCCCACCTATAATGAACGGGAGAACATAGAAAATATCATCCGTGCCGTTTTCGGACTTCCCAAAGTATTCCATATTCTGGTAATAGAAGACGGTTCCCCGGACGGAACGGCAAATATAGTCAAAACCTTGCAACAAGAATTTCCCGAACGTATTTTCATGATTGAACGTAAAGGGAAACTGGGACTGGGAACCGCCTATATCACCGGTTTCAAATGGGCACTGGAGCATACCTACAAATATATCTTCGAAATGGATGCCGACTTCAGCCATAACCCGAACGACCTTCCCCGTCTGTATCAGGCTTGCTCGGAACAAGACGGAGATGTGTCTATCGGCTCCCGTTATGTCAGCGGAGTGAACGTAGTGAACTGGCCGATGGGACGGGTACTGATGTCCTATTTCGCATCCAAATATGTGAGATTCATCACAGGCATTCCCGTACACGATACCACTGCCGGATTCGTCTGTTACCGTCGCCAGGTATTGGAAACGATTGATTTAGACCATATCCGCTTCAAAGGATATGCTTTTCAGATTGAAATGAAATTCACCGCTTATAAATGTGGTTTCAAAATCATCGAAGTTCCCGTTATCTTCATCAATCGCGAACTGGGTACTTCCAAGATGAACAGCAGCATCTTCGGAGAAGCCATATTCGGTGTGATTAAATTAAAAACAAATAGTTGGTTCCATAAATTCCCGCAAAAGAAATGAAACGTACACTGATTCAAAATGCCGTTATTGTCAACGAAGGAAGAAAAGTACTGGGTTCGGTTGTTATCGAAGACGAGAAAATCGCCGAAATTTTGGCAGGCGACGAGAAAACAACCGCGCCTTGTGACGAAATCATAGATGCAACCGGATGTTACCTGTTACCGGGCGCCATCGACGAACATGTACATTTCCGTGATCCGGGACTGACTCATAAGGCAGATATTACCACAGAAAGCCATGCCGCGGCAGCCGGTGGCGTCACTTCCATCATGGATATGCCGAATACCAATCCGCAGACAACCACTTTGGAAGCCCTGAATGAGAAACTTGCTTTATTGGGCGAGAAGTCGTCGGTCAACTATTCTTGCTACTTCGGAGCGACCAATAATAACTACACCCAGTTTGCGCAACTGGACAAGCACCGCGTTTGTGGCGTGAAATTGTTTATGGGTTCGAGCACCGGAAATATGTTGGTAGACCGCATGGCCAGCCTGCGTAATATATTCGGTGGAACCGATTTGCTTATCGCCGCCCATTGCGAAGACCAGGGAATCATCAAAGAAAATACGGATAAATATAAAAAAGAATACGGAGACGATGTACCGTTGGCTCTCCATCCGCTTCTCCGCTCAGAAGAGGCCTGCTACCGTTCTTCCGAACTAGCTGTGAAACTGGCACATGAAACTAACGCGCGTCTGCATATCATGCATATCTCCACCGCTAAAGAATTGAGCCTGTTCTCCAACGCTCCTTTGGCACAAAAGAGGATTACGGCAGAAGCCTGCGTTTCCCATCTACTCTTTACAGAAAAAGATTATCAGACATTGGGGGCGCGTATCAAATGTAACCCTGCCATCAAGACAGCCGAAGACCGGAAAGCATTGCAGGAAGCAGTCAATAACGGTCTTATTGACGCTATTGCAACAGATCATGCTCCACACTTGCTCAGTGAGAAAGAGGGAGGAGCTCTGAAAGCCATGTCCGGTATGCCGATGATTCAGTTCTCATTAGTCAGTATGCTTGAATTAGTTGACAAGGGGGTATTTACCATTGAAAAAATGGTAGAAAAGATGGCTCACGCACCTGCGCAAATGTACGAAATACAAAATCGCGGATTCATTCGTAAAGGTTATCAGGCAGACCTTGTTTTGGTACGTCCTGACAATAAGTGGACAGTAACAACTGACTGTATTTTAAGTAAATGTAAATGGAGCCCGTTGGAAGGTCATACCTTCAACTGGAAAGTGGAGAAAACATTTGCAAACGGACATCTGTTATATAACAACGGAGAGATAGACGAAACTTATCGCGGACAAGAGTTAAGATTCAGATAAATTACAATTCGTCACTGATAGCCTATGAGTAGTACTGTTATATCTTACAAAATACATAACGTCACCCCATACATCAACTGGATTTACTTCTTCCATGCATGGGGCTTCCAACCACGCTTTGCAGCCATCGCCAACATTCATGGATGTGATTCCTGTCGTGCCATGTGGCTGGCCAGCTTCCCCGAAGAAGAGCGTAGCAAAGCCGCCGAAGCCATGCAATTATTCAAAGAAGCCAACCGGATGCTGGACGTGCTCGACCGTGACTATGAAGTAAAAACAATCTTCAAACTCTGCAAGGCAAATTCCGATGGAGATAACCTGTTGATTGAAAAGGAAGAAGGACGGTTCATCACCTTCCCCTTGCTTCGCCAACAAACGCCTAAAAAGGACGGTAGTCCCTTTGTTTGTTTAAGCGACTTTATTCGTCCGTTATCTTCCGGCATCCCGGATACCATCGGTGCTTTTGCTTCTTCTATCGACGCAGATATGGAAGGACTGTATGAGCAGGATCCATATAAGCATTTACTCGTCCAAACCCTCTCCGACCGCCTTGCGGAAGCGGCTACGGAAAAGATGCATGAGTATGTACGAAAAGAAGCATGGGGATATGCCAAGGATGAAAATTTAGGTATGGCAGATTTGCTGGTTGAGAAATACCAGGGAATCCGTCCGGCAGTCGGTTATCCTTCTTTGCCGGATCAATCCGTCAACTTCCTGTTGGATGAGCTCTTAGATATGAAACAGATAGGTATTTCGCTGACTGAAAACGGAGCAATGTATCCTCACGCATCCGTTTGCGGACTGATGTTCGCTCACCCGGCAGCCGAATATTTCTCTGTCGGCAAAATTGGTGAAGACCAACTCGAAGATTATGCCCGTCGCCGGGGAAAGAGTGTGGAAGAAATCCGTAAATTCCTGGCAGCCAATTTACAATAGCTTCCGTTTACTGTGATTTTCCTCCTTTTCTCACGACTAACTAACCAAAAAAGCAACCTTAAACTCCATGAGAGAACGAGCAACAGAGGCAAATAACCCCATTGAGCAAGAGTTCTTGTCGGTCATCCGCGAATATGAGCGGGTTATCTACAAAGTATGCTATCTGTATGCCAATCCGAACGCTCCTCTCAACGATCTCTATCAGGATGTGATACTGAACATTTGGAAAGCTTTTCCCAAATTCAGAAAAGAGTGTAAGATTTCGACATGGATTTACCGTATTGCTCTCAACACTTGTATCAGTTTTTATCGTAAAGAGAAAAATGTACCGGAAATCGTCAGCCTTACCCATGAGATTGACTGGACAAGCGAAGCACACGACCCGATCAATGAAATGCTGAAACAGCTCTACCGGATGATTAACCAACTGGGACAACTCGACAAATCAATCATCCTGCTTTATCTCGAAGATAAAAGTTATGAGGAAATCGCAGAAATCACCGGACTAACCGTGACGAATGTAGCGACCAAGCTAAGCCGTATCAAAGACAAACTTAAACGAATGAAAAAGGAGGAATAAGATATATGGAACTGGAAGAACTGAAAAAATCCTGGAATGCCCTCGATGAGCACTTGAAAGACAAGGAGCTTATCAAGGAAGAAGAGCTTTCGAAGCTGATAGGACATGCCGATAAAGGTATCCATGCCATTGCCAACCTGAATATCAAGCTGATCCTGATTTCTCTGCCGGTATTAATATTGTTTTTAGCGGAAGTATTATTGCACAACCGTTTGAATCCAATCTATATCATCATTCTTCTTGCCTGGATTCCGGCACTTTGTTGGGACATCGTCACCACCCGTTTTCTCCAACGGACTCAAATAGACGAAATGCCGCTTGTGGAGGTGATTGGTCGTGTCAACCGTATCCATCGGTGGACTATCAGAGAACGATTGTTTGCCATTATCTTTCTTCTGATATTGGCAGTACTTTCATTCATTTATTGGCAAGTATGGCAATATGGAATCGGTATGATGCTCTTTTTCTTTTTGTTATGGGGTGGCGGACTTGGCTTGATCCTATGGATTTATCGTAAGAAATTCCTTAACCGTATCCACGAAATCAAAAAGAACTTGAGCGAATTAAATGAATTGATATAAAAAAGAGACTCTAAATATATTAACTCCGAATCAGCATGTTACAACGTTTATTCATATTCCTACTATTGTTTCTGATCCTGCCGGATATTTATCTGTATCTTCGTTTTATCGTCCGGCTCACAACAAAGCGATGGTTACGAATCCTCTATTGGATACCGACTACCCTTATCCTCGCGGGACTGGTATATCTGGTATTTTTCGCCAATAATCCTTTCTCCGAAAGCCACACAAGGGACATCGGATGGTATTCTGTCTTCTTCTTCCTTTTTGCGGCTCCCAAGTTACTACTGGCTCTCTGCACTGTCATCGGGATTCCTTTTCATAAATGGCTCCGGGCACCACGTACTCCGTTTATCTGTACAGGATTGACATTAGCTGTCCTCTGTATTATTATGATTCTCTACGGTTCTTTCATCGGACGAAGCCAGTTTGAGGTCAAAGAAGTCACCTACTCCTCGCCTCGCCTTCCCCAAGCTTTTGACGGATATCGCATTGTACAACTTTCAGACCTACATATCGGTAGTTGGATAGGAAATGCACCTGACATCGAAAGAATGGTGAACCTGGTAAACGCCCAACAGCCCGATCTTATTGTCTTCACCGGAGATTTGGTAAATCATCGTGCGAAGGAATTGGATGGTTTTCAGGAAATCCTTGTCCGATTGAAGGCTAAAGACGGAGTTTACTCCATCTTGGGAAACCACGATTACGGCCCTTATTTCCGTTGGAAAAGCAAACAGGAGCAAGACGATAATCTGATTGATTTAGAGCAAAGGCAGGCAGCTATGGGATGGAAACTACTGAATAACTCACATTCCATCCTAATTCAGGGAAATGACAGTATTGCCCTTATCGGAGTAGAAAATGAAGGTGAACCGCCCTTCTCCCAACATGGTGATCTCGCCGGAGCAAAAGCCGGTACTGACGGTATGTTCCAAATACTGTTAAGCCATAACCCAACGCACTGGCGGCGGGAAGTGTTACCCAAATCGGACGTAGATTTAATGTTGGCAGGACATACCCACGCCATGCAGCTTCAATTCGGTAGCTACTCTCCTTCTGTTTACGTCTATCCCGAATGGGGTGGAATGTATCTGGAAGGCACACGTGGCTTATATGTCAATGTCGGCATCGGTTATGTAGGCTTACCTTTCCGCTTTGGCGCATGGCCGGAAATAACGGTGCTTACCCTACGACGGTAAGCGCACTTTTTCCATTCACTTTCTTATGTACCTGTACCTGAACGGAAATCCGTTCACTCATTTCCTGCACATGAGAAATAACTCCGATTTTTCTTCCTTGCATTTGCAGTTGTTCCAACGCTTCCATAGCTGTCCGCAGACTTTCCGCATCCAAAGAGCCGAATCCTTCATCAATGAAAAGGGATTCCACTTTCAGATTATTACTGGATAAGGACGACAATCCCAATGCCAATGCTAAAGAGATCAGGAAGGATTCTCCCCCGGAAAGGGAATATACAGTCCGCACCTCATCACACATATCACAGTCAATGACCTGAAGCGCCAATGTGCCGGGGACTTGCTGTAATTTATAGCGTTTGGAGAGATAGAACAAATGCTTGTTGGCATGAAGCAACAACAAATTCAGGGTATAGCTTTGCGCGATAACCTTGAACTTCGCTCCGTCCGCACTTCCAATCAGCTTGTTCAGTTTCGCCCAGCGTTCGGCTACAGTTTGTTTTTCAGCCAGTTCTTTGGCTATCTTTTCTACTGTTTCCTTATTCTTTATCTGTTGCAGCAGGCGGGCTTCAATAGCAGAAAGAGTTCGTTCCGTATTCAGATTTTCGTCTTGTTGTTTCTTGATTATTTCGGGAAGTTGTTCGGGGAATTCAATCTGTTTCTGTTGTTCCTGCAATTCTCCAATAGCTGAAGTTATCTGCTTTATTTCTCCTTGCAACCCGAAAAGGCGATTCTGCACAGTCTCCACCTCTCTACGTGCTTGTTCCAAAGCAAGATTCAGTTCTTTTTCCTTTCTCGCTACGGCAGCTTCCGCTTCGTCCGCACTCTTGCCTTTCAATAAGACCGAACGTTCCTGTCGTAGTGTGTTCAATGCCTTCTCTATCACTTCAAACCGCTTCTGTTCGGCCGCGACTGCATTTTGCAAAATAGCCAGTTGTTCTTTGGCAGACGATACTTTCTGCATTGCCAAACGGCATTGGGAGACATTTTCCCGCAGAGCCTCGCAATGGGCACGCATTTTCTTAATCTCTTCATCGCTATGTTGCCATTCCGCATAAAGATTACGGTACTCTAAAATGAACTTAGCCAATTCTGCCAGGCGATGTTGTATCTGTTCTTCGTTGCCGACATCCAGACCTTCTTTCTGTAATGCAGCCAACTGTTCACGTACCTGTCTTTCAATCGTTTTCTGATGTGCCAAATCACGTTGCAGAGCAATATTACGGTTATTGTTCTGTTGACAAGCAGCTACCGCCGTGTTATATTCCTGCTCTATATTCCGAAAAAGAGTGTCTATTACCTCGTGTTCCTGATGATAAGGATGCGATGTACTACCACAAACCGGACAAGCTTCACCTTCCTGCAACTGCTGACGCAGAGCCTTCACATCTTTTCCTACCGCCATACGGGCATTTTCATAAAGCCGTTGGACTGTTTTCAGTGCAATCTCTTGTTCTGCCAGTTGCTTTAAACAATCAGCCGTCTCTCTCTCTAACTTTTCGATTTCCACCTTGGCTTTCGTTTGTGTTTCGGTTAACTGCCGGATGGTCTGCTGACGTATCCGTTCTTTCTGCAACTTCACTTGTTCTTCAGCCAATGACGGATAACCAAAGGAGTTCAATCGTTCCAGCCGTTCTTCATTCACCTTTACTCCGGCATTCAGCATCTCTTCTTCCTGCCGCAAGATTTTCTCCACCTGTTCAAGTTGCAGAGATTCTTCCGCCCCTGTATGATTCAACAAGCGATTTAAAGAATGAAAAGATAATTGCAGGTGTTCCGTAGCTGTCCGCATCTTCTTTTCCTGTTCTGCCACCTGCCCGCAAGCAGCCTGCAAAATCTGTTGCGCCTGCGCATATCCATCTTGCTGTGACTGTATCTGCACATCCAACTGACGCGCTTTCTTTAAATCCGGCTGTATGGCTTCCCATTGAGTTTTAAAGCGTACCAGTCCTTCTTCTTGTGAGGCAAGCCTTTCCAAAGACATTTTCAACCTTGCATTCTCCCCTTGCTCCTCTTCCTGTTTCTTCTTCCGAAGTTCTTCCTGCGTCTTTAATGACCGGACAATATTCAGTTGCGCATTCTGCTCGGCAAGCAATTTAATTCCTGCCGCACGCTTTTCAACCAATGACTCTTTTTCTTTCTGCAAGGTCAGCAGTTCTTCCTCCGATATCAGTTCAATCACACTCATTCTATTATGAATCAGAGCCACTTCCTCCTGTGCAGCTTTGTTCCGGACGAAGATTTCCTGTGAGATACGCGAATAAACGCCTGTTCCCGTCAGTTTTTCAAGTAATTCCGCCTTTGCCGTTCCTTTCGATTTCAGGAAAGTAGCAAAATCATTTTGAGCCAATAGTACCGTACGGGTAAACTGTTCATACGTCAAACCGATCAAATCGACCAATTGAGCCAACAGCTCTTTTTTAGTACCTTGAAATTCTTTCTCCGTATCCAGTTCTCTCACTTCCAACACTTGTGATTGCAAAGAGCCGCTCACTTTATTTCTTGTCCGCCTTACTGACCAATGGGAACGATAGCAATGTCCGTCTATTCCTATAAAATCGACTTCCGCATAACCGTCGCTTGTTCCCCGACGCAGCAAGTTTCTGACATCGGACTGGTTAATCTGATTGTCCCCTACATCCGCCAAATTTACACTTTCCACCGAAGTGGCAAAACGGGGCGCTTTATCGTATAATGCCAGACACAACGCATCCAACAAAGTAGATTTACCTGCTCCCGTAGGCCCTGAAATAGCAAAGATTCCTGCTGAATGTAAGGGAGCAGATGTAAAATCCACTTCGACTGTTCCTTCTATCGAAGTCAGATTCTTCAATCGTATCGCTAATATTCTCATCCTTCTTCCTCCTCTTCTTTACGGGTAGCAGCCAAATAGGCTTCCTGAAACAAGTCTGTCAATTCTTCAGGCATTTCTGCCTGATAAATTTTCTCAAAGGCAGATCGGGCAATTTGTAAAGGAGACATTTCCTGCAATCCCCCTTTCCAGTCCGTCTCCTCTTTTTCCACCTTTCCCGCATCATTGTGGTACGTGGAAACAATACGTGCCAACCGGTAGTTTTTATCCGCCAAGGCTTCCTCTATCTCTTGCCGGAGCATGGGCTCCGGTTCTTCCAACAGTACCTTCACTTCCAAATAGGGTGCAATTTCCTCTGCTACGGGTAAATCTTTCAAAGCATCCAATACAACCTCCGGCAATGCAGGTTCTCCATTCGGCACACTCACCAAAGGGACTGACTTCGGACATTCAATCCGTTCTATATCTACCGCACAACCACCATCAAAAGTTACCATCACCACTCCATGATGATAATGTTTCTCTGCAAAAGACATCGGAATGGGACTTCCTGCATAGCGTACATTCTCCCGTCCGGATACCCGCTGGGCTTTATGAATATGCCCCAACGCCGTGTAGGCTATCTGCTCGGAAAAGGCATCCGGCGACACACATTCCAAACCGCCAATGACCGTACGCTCACTATAATCTTTCTCTGCAATCTCCGATCCGGTAGCCTGCAAATGCCCGATGGCCAGAATCGACTGATTGGCTTTTCTCCGCTTCCATAACCTTTGCAGAAGTTGCGCATAAAGTTCACGAACTCCTTCCGCATACTGGTTACCTTCCGTCTGCACTGCCGGATAATCTCCCTGACGCAAGAAAGGAACGGCCATGCAAAGCAATTCAACTTCCCCCGTCCGGTTTTTCAGTTCCACACACAGATGGTCGTAATCTATCTCTCCACCCGCCAGTTTGCGCACCACTCCTCTGACCTCTGTCCTCATAGCCTGCAATAGAGGCAGGGGAGCTTCCAGACGTGCCGCCGAATCATGATTACCGGCAACAATCACAATCTGCAAGTTCGGATTCTCCGCCGTCACATGGTAAATAAACCGGTAATACATGCTTTGGGAAGCAGCCGAAGGATTGGAGACATCAAAGACGTCTCCGGCTATAACCAATGCGTCAATTTCTTTCTGACGAATTTCTTCTGACAACCAATTCAAAAACATCTCATGTTCTGCGGCACGGTCATAGCCGAAGAACGTTTGTCCGAGATGCCAGTCGGCAGTATGTAATATACGTATCATATTTTTGTAACTATCTCTAATAACAAGAGACAAAAATAACACAATCGAAAAGATAAAACGGCATTTGAATCTCTTTTTTACCAATAATCATGTATATTTGCAGGATAAAAATCCAACCCTATGAAGATACTGTACTATATTTATCAGATTTGCATCGCTTTGCCTATTTTATTAGTGTTGACCATCCTCACGGCACTCGTCACTATTGTAGGTTCACTCTTGGGTGGAGCCCACTTCTGGGGATATCATCCGGGAAAAATATGGTCACAATTAATTTGTCTTTTCCTGTTGATTCCCGTGAAAATTCACGGGCGTGAAAAGTTGCATGACAAAACGTCCTATATCTTCGTACCTAATCATCAGGGGTCATTCGATATATTCCTGATCTATGGCTTCATCGGAAGAAACTTCAAGTGGATGATGAAAAAGAGCCTGCGCAAATTACCATTCGTAGGAAAGGCTTGTGAAAGTGCAGGGCATATCTTCGTCGACCGTTCCGGACCGAAGAAAGTATTGGAGACTATCCGACAGGCAAAAGACTCTCTGAAAGACGGGGTTTCTTTAGTGGTTTTTCCGGAAGGGGCACGTACTTTCACAGGACATATGGGATATTTCAAGAAAGGAGCTTTCCAGTTGGCCGATGATTTACAGTTGGCAGTGGTGCCTGTCACCATCGACGGTTCATTTGAAATTCTACCACGTACAGGGAAGTGGATACATCGTCATCGTATGATTCTGACCATTCACGACCCTATTCCACCCAAAGGAAAAGGTATGGATAATATCAAAGCTACTATGGCAGAGGCTTATGCCGCGGTTGAAAGTGCACTTCCCGAAAAGTACAAGGGTATGGTGAAAAACGAAGATCAAGATCGGTGATATGGATACTAAATGTGGGGATACTCACGCACCCCCACATTCCTAACCAGTTTTTATGCATTAAATTATTAAAACTAGAAATTTAGATATTTTGATATGTGATAATTTGGTTAGACATCATTTGTAATTCCTGAAAAGTCAGGCTAAAAGCCTTCTTTATTTCTTTCTCAAGACTTTCCAGCGAGAAAGATTCATCTTTCATACCATTTATCCTACCTTTAAAACGGTTATTATATTGGCTACGGAATGTATCAGGGGTAACCAGTCCCCCCAGTCCGTAATCTCCTACTACAATCACCGGTTTCCGGCGCGCCACCCCTTCATACGCTGTAATCCCCGATCCGATAATCAGATCCGCCTCTTCAATCAGCTTACCTGTTTCACTTCCCGAAGATATATAAATTGTTTGATATTCCGGGCTTTCACTCAATAAAACTTCCACTCTTATTTTTATACGGGGATTAGCAATCCCAACAACAATGCAGGCTTTCTGTTCCACAAGCTGCAAATTACTCTCCTTATAAGAAGAAGTAACGGATAACTCATTAAAATTTTTCATATAGCTATTTGGTTTTTGTCTGCCCAAAAGTACGGCATATATCGAAAAACGCCAAAAAAGTCACCCGGACAAATTTAGTATACAGAATAAAACTTAAACAACTAATAATCAACAAAATACAAATACTATTTAAAAATAGAACCGGACAATTCATTTTTTATTTATCAAAATCCGCCCAAATAAACAGCCAAATCATCTTGTGAAGAAATACCCAAACGCCCTTTTAACCTTCCCTTTGCTTTAGTTACAGAGTCAGAAGAAGTTTGGAAAATACGTGCCAGCTCTTCATTATTCAGTCCAAACTTGAGGAAGCAACAGATTTCAAGATCACGTTTAGTCAACGAAGGAGTTTTTTCAAGTAAACGGGTTACATAATTACAGTAAAGCAAATCGAACAAGCTGAATAATTTATAACGCTCCCCAGCCGACAATTTACCTCTCAGCGTACCCTCCCTTATAGCGAGCAATAAACGAAAAGCTGATATATATTGTTCGGAAGAGGTTCCTACTGTCAATTCTCCCCCTAATTCCTTGAGCAGTCCCGATAATGTCTTATTCTGCATGCTCAAAAGAATGATTTTACCATTCAGTTCACCAACTTTCAGTCGGGTTTCTTCGAGCATCCTGTTCTCTTCCAACATTCGCTCCTTTGATTTCTGAATTTCATCTATTTCCTGCTGATAACACTTTATTTGTTCCTCATTTTCTTTGATTTGCGATTCAATTTCGATAATTTTATTCTTATGTTCCCTATTTTTACAATAATAATAACACATGCAAAAAGCTACTATCAGAAAAGAAGCTACACTCCACAAGGCAAAACTTGTATACTGTATCTTCATCCGCAAATTATCATTCCAAAGCTTCACTTTCTCATATTCTTTCTGCAAACGGACAATCAATTCGCCGGAGTTAACCTTTTCCATCGCATTAGTAATGGAATCCGCCTTCTCATGATAAATTATGGCTTCTTCAAAATTATCAATATCTTTTTCCAAAAAATACAAATAAGTATAAGCATCAATCCGTGTATATGGATGGGTAGCATTCATACTCAGCTTCAGATATTTCCGTGCATCCTGTATTCTTCCCATCTGCATATACAGATAGCCCAAAGACAAACATTCCATATACTTCTTCTCCTCATCAGTTTCTTTCTGATATGCAGACAGAAAATAAGGTTCGGCAGCATCCAAATTCCCCATTGAACGGTATAATATTCCCAGTTCATGCAGAATAGAAATCTCGAATGGATATTTCTTCAGTTCAGTTAACTCTAAAGCATATTTATAATAATAATAACTACTGTCCCACTGATTCTCAAACAAAAAGGAACGTGCCATATGAAGGCTGGATCGCACGATTCCCATAGAATCGCCCAATTGTTTGTGCATGGCAAATGCCTCCCGAAAATCTTCTAAAGCTTCGGTATGTATTTTTTGTTTTCGTTTTACTTTACCCGTTTCTTCAGCGACCAATGCCAGTAGTTCATCGTTTCGGACACTTGCAAAGTATTCTTTTGCAGAAAGGAAATAGCCCAAGGCTTCTTCGGCCTTATCAGACTCCAACAACACCCGTCCGTAATAAAACTGAGCCTTTGCACGCATAAAGGGTTCTCGCTTATCCGGCATATAGTATTCCAAAGCCAATACCATCAATGAATCAGAACTAAATTTCATATAATTCTTATCCATAGCCTCCGTCATCAGCAGCGCATAATCAGCCCCTGCCTTGCCACGCAGGTTTTCCGGATTAGGTATTGAATTTAAAATATACAAGGCTGTGTCCGGGCAGATGTCCATATACTCTTCCACTTTGGAAAAAGTCCTGTTGAGGACATCCGAATCCTTATGACACGAAATAAAAAAGGCAGAAATAAAAAAGAAAGCGGCAAATACAGAAGTAGTCGTTTTCATTTTTCTTGAGTTTTGCGCAAAAATACACAAAAAACTCAAAGTTTACTTATTTGCCGGAGTATTTTGTTCCAAACGTTGATGCTCTTCTATCAGTTTCATATTCTCTTTCGCTTTGGAAAGGAACTCACGCACGAGTTTATTACTCTTAAAAGAATAAGGGGCATCTTTTATTATATCATCTATCTGGGGAGTCATAACAGGATATGGCAAGGAACTGCAAAGCATCATGAACACACTCGGCCCGAGCACATTCTCATAATTGGTCGAGATGAAAGTTTTTACATACTGGTTCATTTCTTTCATCAGTGAATCGCCTTCCACCATGAGTTGTGAATGAATCTCTTCCAGATCGCCACCGTCCATCACCATGCGGGTTTCTTTCTGTTCCAGTTCACCGATGCTTTCTTCCAGCTTATTTCTTTTGTCGATGAACTCATACAATGCCGCGTTCAGAGGTGTACCCACTGCTTTCAGGTCGGTATTGCTGATAGTTACCGTAATCTTGCCTTTTTCCAGCACAATCGGCATGATGCTTTCATTATCCATGTAGAGCGTTACCATCTGCACAGAATCTATTTTCCCTTTCATAGAGAATCCTCCATGCACCACTTCAGCGGAATCCAGTTTTACCCATTCGCCGTCGTTCAGGGATTTAAGATACAACATTTTTCCATCCAGACTGTTTACTGAAGATGTTCCTTCAATCTTGTACTTACTGGTGCAAGAAGCCAGAAATGGAAGCAAAAGCAAAAAAGGCAAAATTTTATTCACGTTCATCTATTCATTAAAATTCTGTGTGCAAAGGTACAACTGATTCAGAATTCAAGGAAACATTTTATCAATATTTAAATCTTGTAAGTCTCTTTTCTTTAATAATCCTTATAAACATACGTATAAGCGATTTTTTTTCATTTAGATTACCTAATTTTGCAGTTATGAAAACATCGACTTATGCCCCTTTTGCCAAACCGCTTTATGTGATGGTAAAGCCAGTAGGTGCCGTATGCAATCTTGCATGCGATTATTGCTACTATCTGGAGAAGGCAAATCTATACAAAGACAATCCGAAACACGTAATGAGCGATGAACTTCTTGAAAAGTTTATCGACGAGTACATCAACTCACAGACCATGCCGCAGGTGCTTTTTACCTGGCACGGGGGAGAAACGCTGATGCGACCGCTCTCTTTCTACAAAAAGGCGATGGAACTGCAAAAGAAGTATGCCCGGGGACGTACGATTGACAACTGTATCCAGACCAACGGAACAATGCTCACCGATGAATGGTGCAAGTTTTTCCACGACAACAACTGGCTGGTAGGTGTCTCTATCGACGGGCCGCAGGAGTTTCACGACGAGTACCGCAAAAACAAGATGGGAAAACCTTCTTTTGTGAAAGTAATGCAGGGCATCAATCTGCTGAAAAAACATGAAGTGGAATGGAATGCAATGGCTGTTATCAATGACTTCAATGCCGACTATCCACTGGATTTTTACAATTTCTTCAAAGAGATAGGCTGTCACTATATTCAGTTTGCTCCCATCGTAGAGCGTATCCTGCCGCATCAGGACGGACGCCACCTCGCCTCTCTTGCAGAAAACAAGGAAGGAACGTTGGCTGACTTCTCAATCACTCCGGAGCAGTGGGGCAAGTTCCTCTGTACTCTTTTTGACGAATGGGTAAAGGAAGATGTAGGCAACTACTACATACAGATATTCGACTCTACCCTTGCCAACTGGATGGGCGAACAGCCTGGAGTATGTACAATGGCAAAAACCTGTGGACATGCCGGTGTGATGGAATTTAACGGAGACGTTTATTCCTGTGACCACTTTGTGTTCCCCGAATATAAATTGGGAAATATCTACAACCAAACACTCGTGGAAATGATGCATAGCGAACGCCAGCATAACTTCGGAAACATGAAATATCAGTCTCTTCCGGTTCAATGTAAGGAATGTGAATTCCTCTTTGCCTGCAACGGAGAGTGTCCGAAGAATCGTTTCAGCCAAACATCGGAAGGCGAACCCGGCTTGAATTACTTATGCAAAGGATACTATCAGTTCTTCAAGCATGTAGCTCCATACATGGACTTCATGAAAAACGAACTGATGAACCAACGTCCACCGGCAAATATTATGGAAGCCCTGAAGAACGGAACATTCAAAGCAGAATAATCAGAAACAGAACATATTAACAATCATATATTTAACTTTTATCACTTAATTAATGAATAGACTAAGACTTTATTTATTGGCGCTGACTGCGCTGATCGTATGTTCCGCCAAGGCGGATGAAGGTATGTGGTTATTGCAACTGATGCAGCAGCAACATTCCATAGATATGATGAAAAAACAAGGTTTAAAGTTGGAAGCCCAAGATTTATATAATCCCAACGGTGTATCTCTAAAGGATGCTGTCGGCATATTCGGTGGGGGATGTACGGGAGAAATCATCTCACCGGAAGGTCTGATCCTGACAAACCATCACTGTGGTTATGCTTCCATCCAACAACACAGCAGCGTTGAACACGATTATCTGACCGACGGTTTCTGGGCTACTTCCCGAGATAAGGAACTTCCTACTCCGGGGCTAAAATTCACCTTTATCGAACGTATTGAAGATATTACCGATATTGTCAACGCAAAAATCGCCGCTAAAGAAATCACCGAATCAGAATCATTCACAGGTGCGTTTCTTCAGAAACTGGCAGAAGAACTTTACTCTAAAAGTGATCTGAAAGATAAAAAAGGAATTGTGCCGCAAGCACTTCCGTTCTATGCCGGAAATAAATTCTATCTGTTTTATAAGAAAATATATCCGGACGTACGTATGGTTGCCGCACCGCCTTCTTCTATCGGTAAGTTCGGCGGTGAAACGGATAACTGGATGTGGCCGCGTCACACAGGTGACTTCTCCATGTTCCGTATCTATGCAGATGCTAACGGTGAACCGGCAGAATACAGTGCAGACAATACTCCTCTGAAAACCAAGAAACATTTGTCTATCTCCATCAAAGGTCTGAAAGAAGGAGATTATGCAATGATCATGGGATTCCCCGGAAGTACAAGTCGTTATCTGACTGTATCGGAAGTAAAAGAACGTATGGAATCTGAAAACGAACCGCGTATCCGTATCCGGGGTGCCCGCCTGGCTGTCCTGAAAGAAGTAATGAATGCCAGCGACAAAATCCGTATCCAGTATGCCAACAAGTATGCCGGTTCCAGCAACTACTGGAAGAACTCCATCGGAATGAACAAAGCGATTATTGATAATGACGTGCTGGGTACAAAGGCTGCGCAGGAAGCTAAATTCGCAGAATTTGCCAAAGCAAAGAACAATGCTGAATACGCAGAGGTAGTAAAGAAAATAGATGACCTGGTAGCTAAAACCGCTCCTCTCAACTATCAGTTCACTTGTTTAAGAGAAACATTCTTCGGCGCTATCGAATTCGGTAGTACCCTATTATCCAAAACACGGGAAGCACTGGTAGAAAAGAACGACTCTTTAATCAACGCACGCATAGAAGCTCTGAAAGAAACCTATGACGGTATACATAATAAGGACTACGACCACGAAGTAGACCGTAAGGTAGCCAAAGCTCTGTTCCCGCTTTACGCAGAAATGATTCCGGCTGACCAGCGTCCGTCTATCTACAAGGTGATCGAACAGAAATACAAAGGCGACTATGACAAGTTTATCGACGATATGTATGACAACTCTATCTTCGCCAACCGTGAAAACTTTGAAAAGTTCATCAAAAAGCCGACAGTGAAAGCTATCGACAACGACCTGGCTTTACAATATTGCCAATCTAAATATGACTTGTTCGAGCAAATCGTTTCACAACTGAAAGATATGGATCAGGAACTCGCCTTGCTGCACAAGACCTATATCCGTGGCCTTGGCGAAATGAAACTGCCTGTACCTTCTTATCCGGATGCTAACTTTACCATTCGCCTGACTTATGGTAACGTGAAACCTTATGACCCGAAAGACGGTGTACACTACAACTATTACACTACTACCAAAGGTATTCTTGAAAAAGAAAACCCGGAAGACCGTGAATTTGTTGTACCTGCCAAACTGAAAGAACTGATAGAAAAGAAGGATTACGGACGTTATGCTTTACCGAACGGAGATATGCCTGTTTGCTTCCTCTCTACCAACGACATTACCGGTGGTAACTCCGGCAGCCCGGTATTGAACGAAAACGGAGAACTGATCGGTTGTGCTTTTGACGGTAACTGGGAATCGTTGAGTGGTGATATTAACTTCGACAACAACCTGCAACGCTGTATCAACCTGGATATCCGTTATGTCCTGTTCATCCTTGAGAAATTGGGCAACTGCGGACATCTGATTAACGAAATGACAATCGTAGAATAAATGAGAAAACAAATCCTATTTACCATCTTTTCACTGGCAACTCTCAGCATCCACGCCGACGAAGGCATGTGGATGCTAACCGACCTGAAAACTCAGAATGCAGTTGCCATGCGTGAACTTGGTCTTGAAATTCCTGTCGAAGAGGTATACAACGCAAACGGTCTTTCTCTGAAAGATGCGGTTGTACACTTTGGCGGTGGATGCACGGGAGAGGTTATTTCTTCCGAAGGACTGGTTCTGACGAACCATCATTGCGGTTATGGAGCTATCCAGCAGCATAGCAATGTAGAGCATGATTACCTGACTGAAGGTTTTTGGGCTATGAACCGCGAGGCGGAGCTTCCTACTCCGGGACTTACCGTCACATATATCGACCGTATTCTCGATGTGACCGATTATGTCACCGAGCAATTAAAGAAAGATCCGGATCCGGAAGGAGTCAACTACCTGTCACCAAGCTATCTTAGCAAGGTAGCAAAACGTTTTGCCAAAGCCGAGAATATAGAAATTACTCCCGCCACCAAACTGGAGCTTAAGGCTTTCTATGGTGGAAACAAATACTATATGTTCATCAAAACGGTGTACAGCGACATTCGTATGGTGGGTGCGCCCCCTTCTTCCATTGGTAAATTCGGAGCAGATACGGATAATTGGATGTGGCCGCGTCATACGGGGGACTTCTCTCTTTTCCGTATTTACGCGGATAAAGATGGAAAACCGGCAGCCTATTCTAAAGACAACGTTCCTTTGAAAGTAAAGAAACATCTGACTATCAGCCTTGCCGGAGTACAGGAAGGTGACTTCACCTTTGTCATGGGATTCCCCGGACGCAACTGGCGATACATGATTTCCGATGAAGTGGAAGAACGTATGCAGACTACCAACTTCATGCGTCAGCATGTACGTGGGGCCCGTCAAAAGGTACTTATGGATCAAATGCTGAAAGATCCCGCCGTACGTATTCATTATGCCAGCAAGTATGCATCATCTGCCAACTATTGGAAGAATGCCATCGGTATGAACGAAGGTCTGGTACGTCTCAACGTATTGGATACCAAACGTGCACAACAAGAAGAACTTTTGGCACGTGGACGTGAAAAAGGAGATGATTCTTATCAGAAAGCTTTCGATGAAATCCGTTCTATCGTAGCTCATCGCCGTGATGCTCTCTATCATCAGCAGGCTATTAATGAAGCATTGGTAACAGCTCTTGATTTTATGCGTATTCCTTCTACAATGGAAATGGTTGCTGCCTTGAAATCTAAAGATAAAGAGAAGATAAAAGAAGCAAAGCTAAACCTGAAAAAAGAAGCTGATAAATATTTTACCAATGTTCCTTTTCCGGAAGTGGAGAAAATGGTCGGCAAAGAAATGCTGAAAACTTATGCCAAGTATATTCCGGCAGAACAGCGGATTAATATCTTTGAGATTATCAATTCCCGTTTTAAAGGTAATATCGACGCGTTCGTCGATGAGTGCTTCGAACACTCCATCTTCGGCAGTCCCCAAAATTTTGAGAAGTTTATCAAAAAGCCGAGCTTGTATAAAATAGGATACGACTGGATGGTATTATTCAAATATTCCATTACCGACGGGATACTGAAAACGGCTATCGCCATGAAAGAAGCGAATCAGAACTACGACGCCGCTCACAAAGTATGGGTGAAAGGCATGATGGATATGAGACAGGAAAAAAGTATTCCTATTTACCCGGATGCAAATTCTACTTTACGGTTGACATACGGCCAGGTACTTTCTTATGAACCGTTTGACGGTGCTGTTTATGATGCCCATACCACCCTTAAAGGAGTAATGGAGAAAGAAGATCAGGGAAACTGGGAATTTGTTGTACCTCAAAAACTGAAAGAGTTATACGCAGCCAAAGACTATGGGCGCTATGGCAAAAACGGTGAAATGCCCGTCTGCTTTATTGTAAACACTGACAATACAGGCGGAAACTCCGGTAGTCCGGTCTTCAACGGTAAAGGTCAGTTGGTAGGAACTGCTTTCGACCGTAACTTTGAAGGATTGACGGGCGACATTGCTTTCCGTCCTTCATCACAGCGTGCCGCCTGTGTCGATATTCGCTATACACTCTTTATCATAGATAAATTTGCGGGAGCTTCCCATATCATTGATGAATTGACTATTGCGGAATAATTAGAAATATCATTCATAAAGAAGAAATGGATAATGAAGCCTGATTCGCTCATTATCCATTTCTCTTTTGTTCGTACTTTCATTTTGTGTGTTTCGATACGTAAAGTCCCCTCTTTTACATTACAAGATAATATCTTCAAGATTACTATTTTGTGAACAAAAACAGTTTTTTCCCGTTATATTAATGAAATAGAATTTATATTTGCAGTCTTCAATGGCTGCCATTTAACTTTAAGAAAGGAAAGATTATGGAAAAGTTTGAAGATTTGATAAAGTCACCGGTACCCGTTTTGGTTGATTTCTTTGCTGAATGGTGCGGACCTTGTAAAGCAATGAAACCCGTTTTGGAAGAACTGAAATTAGTTGTAGGTGACAAAGCCCGGATTGTAAAGATAGACGTTGACCAGCATGAAGAACTGGCTACTAAATATCGTATACAGGCCGTACCTACCTTTATAGTATTCAAGGATGGGGAAGCGGTGTGGAGACATTCCGGCGTAATCCATAGCAGCGAACTGCAAGGGGTTATCGAGAAACATTATACATAAAAAGATAAAGATAACGAATGAAGAAAGTATTAGTAATGGTGGCTCTTGTCATGGTAAGCGTGATTGTATACGCTTTCAATGACAAAGCAGAAGCCAGTCAAGGTAAAAAAGAGGTAACAGGTAACGGTGAAGTCGTCGTAATGAACAAGGAAATGTTTCTGAAAGACGTCTTCGATTATGAAAAATCAAAAGAGTGGAAATACAAAGGTGACAAGCCCGCCATTATCGACTTATACGCTGATTGGTGCGGGCCTTGCCGCCAGACAGCTCCTATCATGAAAGAATTGGCAAAGGAATATGCAGGGAAAATAACAATCTACAAAGTAAATGTGGACAAGCAGAAAGAACTGGCAGCCCTGTTCAACGCAACAAGTATTCCATTGTTCGTATTCATCCCCATGAAAGGAGATCCACAGCTTTTCCGCGGAGCTGCTGACAAAGCAACTTACAAGAAAGCAATTGATGAATTTTTATTGAAGTAAAAAAGGGAAAAATATAGTGACGCTATCCGGTAAGGATAGTGACGCTATAACAAGTAAATAGTGACGCTATTCTTACCGGATAGCGTCACTATTTTTATATTCTTATCAGACCTTATTTAAAATATCCTACAGGATGGTTCATCATAGGAACCTGCGTATCTTTCAGCTTCAGCACTTTCTTCAATTGATTATTATCCATCGAAGCACGTGGCACCGTAGCTAACTTGGCTGCAGAACAGAAGATTGAAATATTCTGCGAAACGATTCCTGCATCCATAGCTCCTATCAACTGGGTATGAGGTTTCTTTGCATCCCCTAAACGGGAAAGGTCGCTAATCAAAACCAGAGAAACCGGAGCTGATTTCACAAAAGCCTGTCCACCGGCTACCGCACCCCGATTATCACCCTCAGCTACCAAATTCAATTGATGATTTTTCGCATCATACAAATAACTGCCTTCAGGCAACACTACATATACATCCACATCCTGCTTGTTCATAGCTGAAGGAGCGGTTCTTTTCCCTGAATCTTTCCGGTTAATTCCATTAGCAGCCCATAATAAATCCGACAAGTCAGCCAAGCTCAAGGCTTTGGATGCAAACTCTCTGGTCGAATGACGTTCGGACAATGCCTTCATCACCGCACCTGTACGATTCAAATTAGGTTGCGGCAACTTAATCACTTTATCAGCAGCAAAAGCAGCCGCCGAAAGCACTAAACAAACTAACAATAGTTGTACTCTTTTCATAACTGTGGTATTAAAAGTTGATGAGCAAATATAAAGAAAAAAGGTCTGTATTCATTTTTGAATACAGACCTTTTAAGAGTTATTATGAGGTTTGATTATTTATCACCGAAATAACGGTTGTATAAACCTTCGAAACCTTTACCGTGACGAGCTTCGTCCTTGCACATTTCGTGTACAGTGTCGTGGATAGCATCCAAGTTCAAAGCTTTAGCACGAGTTGCGATACGTTTTTTATCTTCGCATGCACCTTGTTCAGCATCTTTACGTTTCTGCAAGTTGGTTTTAGTATCCCAAACACAGTCACCCAGCAATTCTGCAAATTTTGCAGCATGCTCAGCTTCTTCCCAAGCGTAACGCTTGAAAGCTTCAGCTACTTCAGGATAACCTTCACGGTCTGCCTGACGGCTCATAGCAAGATACATACCAACTTCAGTACATTCACCCATGAAGTGATTGTTCAGATCCTTGATCATTTCTTCGTCGCAACCTTTTGCAACACCGATAACGTGTTCGTCAGCAAAAGACAATGCACCACCTTCTACTCCAACAACTTCTACGAACTTGCTGGCAGGAGCTTTACACAAAGGACATTTCTCAGGAGCTGCGTCACCTTCATAAACGTAACCGCATACAGTACATCTAAATTTTTTCATTTTCTTCTCAATTTTAAATTAATTAGTCAATACGTGTTTCTTTATCTTTTCTCAAGCAATTCTTACATATACCTTTATAATAATAATGCACTTCAGATACCTGATGTCCGTCCATCTCCAAACTTTCCACTTTTTTTATCGCTTCCGGACATTGCAAATCATAAATGTGTCCGCAACGTTTGCAAAGGAAGTGGGAATGAATGGATGTATCCGCATCAAAATTAGTATTCTTCTCATCAATCGTAAGCATCTGAGCCGCCCCTTGTTCCGAAAACAATTTCAAAGTATTATAAACTGTCGTCTTTGAAAGCGTAGGCATAGATGGAGACAATGCTGTATAGATATCATCCGCTGAAGGATGAATGGGATGCTCCATCAAATATTGCATAATGGCAATACGCTGCATTGATGGCTTTATATTATGGTCTAATAATCGTTCGTATGGTTTCATCATTTATCCTCTTCTTTTCCAAAATTGTATTCATTACAATTATAAATCCAATGCAAAGATAGTTCCCCTTTATCTTATTTCCAAATAATTCATGATTTTTTTTATAACAATATTGAGCAAACTTCTGAGATGTAAGGTTTAAGTATATATAAAAAAGGATTCACATCATTCAATGAATGGAGTGAATCCTTTTTTTCGTAAGTCAGCTTTTAGTTATCCGTATCAACTCTAGCTTCTTCTACAATCTTAGAAGGAACTCCGTCGCAACGAACATATTTAGACACATCTCCTGCATCATCTTTCGCAGTCCAAATCATAGAACCGGTTTCCAATAAATCGGTTACGATGTAGTCGTTATTCCATTCACCATTGCCGAAATCATATTCGCCACTAATCACATATCCTAAATAAGGATCTTTTTCTATGCTGAAATCACCGGTGATATAACGCGCGTACATGCTGTCAAACTTCTGGTATATTTCAAAAGTTTGCTCCTTGCGATTGAAAGTTATGTAACAATATGTACCTTCGGCAATAGATTGTCCGTTCCATTCGGCAAGTTGCCATGTCCCATTCAAGTTAGCCGGAGTAACCGGCAGTGTCGGAATGTCCATCTTCTCGTCATCATCACAAGAAGTAAAACAAAGTACGAAGGCGAATAATGCCATCAAATTAAGTATATTCTTCATATTTTCTTTTATTTATTTCATTACTCAATACGATTTACTCTAATATTCAATATACGGTCAGACTGCGGTACGTCTATTCCTTCTATTATAATAGAAAAGGTAAACGAACTGCCTTTTCCCGAAGGAATCTGTGACGCATCTATCGTAACCACGACATCAGCTTCTCCCCCTGGACTGATAACCTCCGGTTCCGTACGAAAAGTTGCAAACTTGGGGACACTGGAAGCTGACAAACGCAACTCTTGCTCTCCGCTATTACCACAGAGGATTCGTTCAGACAAGCGTTTTCCGGAAATTTTAAATTCCATCCGATTTTGTTTGAGCCGCAATTTCCCCATTATATATGGATATCGCGCCCATTCATCTGCGCTGGGTAGCACATTACCTCTTAATGTGAGTCGTGCCACAGGCTTTTCGTCAGAAAGAGACAAGTAAACGAAAGCATTTGCATCTATTGTTCCAGGATGGTTATTCGGATTGTAAGTCAATCCGATAACCTTTGTTCCCCCCGGTAATATATCTCCAGATTGAATATCTGCAACCACGCATCCGCAAGTCGTTTTGACTCGGGTTAAATTCAAGGTCTTACCACTAAGATTAGTACACATGAAACGATATGTCTTCGGAGCATCATCTTCGGTTAATGTCCCGATATTTAACAAAGTCCTATCAAAACGTAGTATTTGTCCGGCCTGCTTCAACAACGGCGGATTTATAAGTGAATCTATTCGCTCCTGTAGAATCGAACAGTCAATCCGGGCTTCGAACAGTTGCCAATGTCCAGTAACTACACTTAATAAAAACAACCGTATCAGAGTAAATGATTTCATTGAATATCAGAATTTACATCCAACCGTTATCATTCGCATTCTTACGAACGGTGACTGTTATGGTCTGCTCATTTCCATTACTTACTTTCACTAAAATGCGAGTTGCACCGTTTTTTACTCCGGACACTTTCATTTGCGTACCTTCAACAGTGACTGTAGCAATAGATGCATCGCTTGATGTGCAAGTATAAGTCAGATTTTCTCCATTCACATAGTAGTAAGCCAGATTGAGAGTTGATACTGTACCTTCAGCCACATATACATTAGGTACTACCATGTCCGAGCCCTTATCTTTAATATTGTCAAGCAGAATTCCTGCATTTACTAGGCCAGCTCCCATTTTACCAATATATTTCGACAAATTCACTTGGGTAAGAGAAGCACCTACAGATAGATGGTTGCGATAATATTTTTTCATCCTTCCACCACCATACCAACTATCTAATGACTTTGTTGATGTCTTAAGCAATTCCACATATTCACTAGCCTTGAAATGACGACGTTGCTGATAAGCGTATGACAATCCCAACGCTGCAACTCCCGATACGTGCGGACAAGCCATAGACGTACCATCCATGAATCCGTATGTAGCCGTACCATTCTGTATCCATGTAGAAAGAACAGAACCAGAATATATTCCATCCGACCAACTTTCAGGATCATCCTGCCCTACCTTATTATAATATTCCGTATCACCACCAGGAGCGGAAATAGTCACTTCCTCACCATAGTTTGAATAAGAAGCGGGAGTAAAATCTGCTGCTACTGCACTAACTGATACACATTTGGAATAAGCGGCGGGAAATGCCGCCATCCCTGCATATTCATTACCGGAAGCAAAGATTGCCAATCCACCGTCAATCACTCCGTTAGGAGAACCGGCATTATTGATGAAATAATCTAATGCCTCTTTTTCCAGCGGATACATATTTTCCCATTCCTCCTCCGAACCCGGTCCGGGAGAATATCCTTCAATCATATTAGCCAAGGAAGAGTTATATCCCCAACTACATTGCAGAATAACGGCACCATTATCCGCAGCATATTTAATAGCTCTGGCTTCTGCATCCAAAGTGACACCATTTATACCAGAGAAGACCTGACAGGACATTATTTTCACTCCAGAATTTTCTTGACCGTTACCACCGGCAATACCACAAACACCTTCACCATTGCCATTCACAGCAGCAATAGTTCCTGCAACATGTGTTCCGTGTCCAGAATCCTCAGCCTCCATCCACGAAATAATACCTGTATCACTTACGAAATTGTATCCATACTTGTCATCCTTATATCCGTTACCATCTTTATCTATACCGGCATAAAGTTCTTCTCCTTCGTTTATCCACATATTACCTCTTAAATCGGGATGATTATACATCACTCCTTCATCCAACACTGCCACAATTATAGAAGGATCGCCAGTACATTTCTCCCAAGCTTCCGCACAACCTACATCGCATCCAGCTTCCGAACCATTATTAAGCCCATTTTTATTATCAAATTCATTAGCACCACTGTTGATGTAATGCCACTGATAAGATAATCCGGGATCAGAGAATGTACTGCTTGCTGTTACAGCACGTGTAGCTGATTTTTGCTGTAACGCAGCTTCGCTTATATAACTTCTGTAACCTTTAGTGTTATAAGCACGTTTAATATGACCATTGGCCTGTACTTTGGATATCTCACCCAATTTAGCAAGACGACCGGCAGCCTCCCTCAAGTCTGTATTTTCATCGAACCTTACCCGATACCAAAGATGTAAGCCGGCAGAACGTGTACGTTCCTCATTCTTAACATCTACCGGAAATATACGTTCAAAATGATATGCACCCAAAATGTCCAGTACTTCATCCGTAGATGGAATACCAGAACGAGTCATAGCTCCTCCACTTCTTGTCGTTATCTTTAGAGTCCGATCAAGAATATCTGTCATTTGAGGATCGAATTTAATCAGTAGTTCACCGGAAGTGACATCAGTCGGAAGCTGAACTTCCGTCCCCCCCACAGGGGTAGACGGTTGTTCAATAAGTTCTTGTTCCGAGCATGAAGCCAATGTGATGGCAAACAATACTGTATATAAGAATTTTTTCTTCATTGTTCCTTTTTAAATTATTCTTGTTAATGATATTTATGCCACAATTAGCTTAGTCTGTTGTACCCGATAATACGAATTTTCTGAAATACAACGGATAGGCCACGCCTTCTACAACTATCTCTTCTCCCGGATCTTCTTTTCCATAATAATAAGAATAATCGTAGTTCACCATATCCACATTACTAAACCCCACCACAGTTCCACTTGAATTTTTGCCATTCTCCTGTTGATTAAATACCATGGTTTCCGGATACCAATATGCAAAATAAGGATGGAATAAAATCCAATTCGGCACAGCACCGGTCAGGAAGTTCAAATTAAAATGAACATTACGGGCGAATGGCAATACACGCGGTATTTGCTGGCCGTTTACCGTAGTTTTAGTTTTCTTATATTCCACAGGCCGATCTGTCGTCAGCAACCATTGGCAAGTGTCTTTTGATATCTTGTTTTGAAATATAGACGGTATAGCTGTCAATTCCTCTTTAGTAAAGAAATCTTCGGCCTTATAAGTCAACGGTTTGTTAGCCGCTCTCAAAGCTTCAGTTACTTCTTCATCTGTAGGAAGTTCACCTTCTATAAAATTGTATGACATTTGCAGTGAAAGCAGATTATCCCAAGTCAGCAATTTCAAGAAAGCTTCCCGTTCCGATTGCCCTTTAGAGATATTTACATACAGGCCTACCTCTCTACCATTGTATTTAGTGCCTTCAATCAAACTTAAATCGCTCAACGTTTCCGTAGCACGGCATCCGGTCAATGTCAGATATTTCAAATTTGGGAAATTATCCTGGTTCACTTTTTCAGTAATCACAGACAATTTCTTGAAATTATTGCTGGCCAAATCTAATCTTTCCAGTTTCTTACCTAATTTAACAAAGCCATCAGGGAAGTCTTCTATTCCGAAAGAAAATGCAGTGAGGTTCTTTAAATATTCTAATCCGCAGATTTCCTCACCCAAATGAACTGTACGTGTCTGTCGGTTTGCATTGCTTTGAATAGAGAACGATTCCAGATACTTCAAATGACGAATTTCCTTCGGTATGGAATCACCACTTTGCAAATCAATCATGGCATAGCTTACTGAACGCACACGTCCTATTGCATCCTCAGGAACTTCGTTATTCTTAATTTCTTTATCAGTAGCTTCCCAAAGTGTCACAAAATCCCAGTTAATCATACTTTCACTGGTATCAAAACTCATCATAGTCTGGAGCTTGCTATTGATAGTAATTACAGCCAACGAGTCTCCCGAACGGTTATCTTCAATTTTCATTGCAGCTTTCTGTGTTACAGTCAGCACAACAGCATCAATTTTATTACCGTTATCATCTACTAATTGATCTTTCTCTGGATCCACTGGAACTAAACGCACTTTTGCCACACGGGTATAAGGAGCCACATTCATTCCCCAACGAAAATCAACCTTCAGAGTACGGGGACGCGCACCTCTGTCAAGATCAACCTTTAAATCCTCTTTCTTCGGCAATGTCAGCCAACCACTACGTTCTCTCTCCGCTTCCTCTTTCTCCTCAGCGGTCATTGTAGCCTCTTCGGCAAAAGAATAATCTACTTTATCGATCGCAAATTCAATATTCGTAGAAATGGTAGTTTCGAAATGACGTTTCTTGTGAGTATCGGAACTGGGAATTTCCACTTCTGGTTCTCTCACTAGAATTTGCTTACCGAAGCCAAACTGCGTAACTGTAACCAACTTAGATTCACGTCCGTCCATAGAAAAGCGTATCTTTGCCGTGCGCGCAGTATTTTCCAGTGTAGAGTCTATGGCAAGAACGCAATCTGCCGAGCCTAGCCCATTTGCCGGTGAAACAGCAATCCAAGGGTCAGACACACGTGCCACCCATTGTTCATTAGATGAAACGGATATCTTCTCTGTTCCTCCTTCGGCACCGATAGTAATCTCTTCCTTATCTATCGAAATACCATTGATTCCCGTTCCATCATCATCCTTGCACGATAAAACGAATCCAGTGCAAAGAATCAGTCCTAATATTATTTTATTAAAATATTTCATTAATAGTATCTTTTATATTATCGTTCAATACCCAAAGCATCACAACCGCGAATATCCTGCGTCTTATCATATATAAGTGCATACATACCAGCTTCAATATTAGGACATACACTTGTCACATCAATAGATATATTCGGATTGTCCGCAATATCTAAAATCCAAAGTTTCGAGGTCAGCTTTTCGGTTACTTTACGGATGTCATTCGAACCGATTTGTAATTGAATCAAGCTCGGACAAGAAGTAATACCCGTAGGCCATTCACGCAAAGTACGGTTACCTTCTGCATCACGTTGATGACGGATACCGAAAGCCTGCAACTGACTACTATTCAACGGTTGTGTCGGGAACTTCGAGAAACAGTTGAACCCCACGTCCATATTGCTCAAGTAAGGCAAAGTGGTCGCCCGAAAATCATCAGACAAACTAGTCAACTTATTAAAACGTAAATCAATAGTAGTGAGCATATACGTATTCTTATAATTCCCTTCTTTCGGTTTAAGTGAATTTTTCGGAATCGATGTCATTTTATTATTACTTAAATCAATAGTAGAAATAGGAGATCCTGACGCAAACAATTCTGTCGGGAATTTCTCTATCTGATTATAGGATAAGGTAATCGTACTGGCATTGATACCCTTAAACTCACTCATTTCACAATTTATGTTTTTGCCTTCCGAACCAATTTCATTGTACGAGAAATCCACAGATCCCATTACATATACCGATTTGGCATTGAATATATTCGGAATATACTTCAGCTTGTTATGTGAAAATCCCAAACCTTCCACCTGATCGGTAAACGCACAGAAATCATCCGGAACTTCTTCTATTTGATTGTAATCCAACTTAAGAGTTGTCAGTTTAATTTCCGTACCGAACGGATTCAATGTATTGATATTATTGTGAACACAATCCAGCAAGCCGAGTTTCACCATCTTCTTCAATGACTCGTGTGGCGGGAATGCTTCCAGATTGTTGTACCCCATATATAAAATCTGAATCTTCGGACCTGTATCTTCATCGTCCGCCAGTTTTTGCCAATCAGCCAATATATCGGAAGCTTCAATACCTCTGTTGCAAGCGATGTTCAGTAACTGCAAATCTGGAAGATCAAATATAAATTCCGGGAGGCGGGTCATATTACGACAATTATACAGTTCCACATCCGTCAATGACTCCATTTTGCTCCAACTCAGATCCTCATTCATATATTGTTTGGCATATTCGGAATCCTTGTCTGCCCATTCGGTTGCAATTTCATCCTGAGTGAAAGGCGAATTGGCAAAAAACAGCGCCTGCAATTTAGTCAATCGCATAATAGCTTTCGAAACAAACGTAATATTGTTTGTTAAGGTTCCTATTTGTGTATCCTTCAATGTAATACGACTGTTTTTCTTGATAGGTTTCATTTTCGGATTCCTATTGATAGCATCTTGTATAAGTTGCGACATATTCAGACGCGGATCGTAATCAAGGAATGTCCTCTTATAATGCATACGTATCCGCTGTTTCTGTTCGTCACTCATATTCGGAGTCAGCTCGTCTTCGCCAAACAATCTCCCGCTCAACGTTTCGCTATGTGTTCCAAAAGACAGAGTTCTTAGTTCCGTTAACTGTCCGATAGCATCAGGCACAATACCTTTGGCTCCGAATCCAGCGATTGAAAGTCCGGTAACACGTCCATTGCTATCCAAATCAACGCCGGGCTGGTCACCCCACATGTCTATTTCTTTATTGAAATTCCAGTTCGTACTACGTACAGAATTATCTACTGTACCGCCATAATATTTCCAGTTTTCACCATCTAAAGCTTTCCAAATTTCTTTCAGTGCTTTATAGTCTTTGATATACTCTGCAGTTTCCTTCAATTGGATAGGCACATTAGCATCTTCTGTCAACTCATTATCTTTCACAATGAAAGGTTCACCTCTGACGGGCTGCGTTTCCAGTTCCTTTTTTGTACTACCGCTTTTTGTATAAGTGGTGTAAGCTACTACCTGATAAGTTCCGGCAGGAAGCCATACGGCAGAGTCGCAGGTCGCTACCCCTATATCCATATACTTGTCATTAGGATTATCAGGATTCTCATGTTCCTTAGAATCTTCTTTATAGGTGACTTTCATATCCTTCAGTTCGGTAGTGACACGGTTGAAGGTATTCATCACTGTGACTTTGATGAAACGAATATCACTAAACAAGTATTCACCTGCCGCACGAGTAGTCAATCCTTCTTTTGTCAGCTTAAAAGTTACTGTTCCGCGAGAAACAGCGTCTACTAGCAATGCTTTTTCCTGTAAGCCTCCACTGACAACGTTCAGTTCATTATCATCTCCACCAGGACCTGCCAACAGCACTTCATCCAGTTTGTCATACAGATAATAACCGATAATTTTATAAGTACCGACAACCAACTGCAATTTTTCACTACGCATACCATATTCTGCATTGTTTTCATTGTATGCGTTCAAAGGTAACGTCTGCGAAACGGTTGTACCGTTATGCTCCATTACCACCTTTATCTTCTGTGCGTTCGACAGCGATTCGAGTTTGTCCGTCGCACGAGTAGTTGTTCCTTCAAACGACGCGCTTTTGAAAAGTCGGAACTGCACATAACCATACTGGCTTTGCAGTGCCTCATCATCGTCGGAACAACCAGTTACCAACCCTATCGTCAGTATACTGACGATAAGGGGTAAGAGGTATATTGAGTATAATTTTTGTAGATTCATTTATTAAAATAGCTATGTTAATTAATTGGCAGGAGTAATAACTAACGCTTTTTTAAAGAAGTAATCAGTTCCTTTAAAAACAATAATTATTTCTTCATTAAAGGTAGCAGGTACAGTGATCCCAAAATACATTCCATCTCCATCCATTGACACTTCAACCGATGCAGTAACTTCTTCATCTCTCTTATTAATAACATAAGCTTCACCTGCCCATTCGCTCTCGGACAGCAACGGATAAATCGAATAATAGTCACCTGCATTAGCTGAAATAGAATAAACCTCATCAAGCATATAGTTTCCTTGAAGGAAATCCAAAATAGACTGTTCTGTAGTTTTACTTGGAGAGACTTCTTCCCAACCACCTTTCTTTATCTTGAAACTGTTATTTTGAGGCTCTTCTTTCACTTCTTTTTGAGTAAATCCAATTAAAAGATTGTTCTGCTCATACTTATAATCTATTTCTCCATTTACAACAATAGCTTCCTCTAGATTATCTTTTATCTTTTCATATTCTGCGCGTGAAAATGCTAGAACATATCCACTCCTTTCATCAGGGTCACCATTCATTGCGTTCGGAATGTAGTCATCAACAGTTAAGTTTAAATTTCCTTCATCCTTTTCACAATGTACCCATTCATAAGTAAAGAAATCGTACATAGAACCTTTTAAATGGATATTACCGTCCCATCCTTCACTTAGAAATACAATTTCAAAATCATCTTTTAGAGTCTTAACTGTAAATGGCATTCTCTTCTTCACCACTACTTCACCTGTACTACCACCTGTACTTTTTTGGGTAAATGTTTTTCCATCCATTGATACAACCCAATCTGTAGCATAACTTGAGGGGCGTTTCAGTTCCATCTTTCCTGGTGTCATACCCTCATAAGCTAGTCTGATAGTATAGAATGATCTTCCCTCTTCATCAGAGAATGTTATCACGTTTTCATCACTAGCCGAAACCGGATATTTTTCACGACTTTCGTTCTCGATTATTCTCAAACCACCTTGTACTTTCTTATTAACCGCACCTACAAGGGATCCACCTTCCAATTCAACCCATCCCGGCAAATTGGTGGCAGCAAAGCGGAAGTTTGCTTCCACATCAAAACGGAAATATTCCTGATAACCTACTTTAAGAACTCCGTTTTCAGTGATATCATTACCTTCCTTATCATATATCTTCAGTTTATAATCTACTTCCGAACGGGTCACTTCACCGATTACAATCGTCTGACCACCCATTGTCAGCTCCAATTTAGCTACACTAATGTTACCCACCTGCATATTATCATCAGTGATCACAAGAGTTACCGTCTGCGTACCAGCCGTACCGGACAGAACAAATTCTTCTTCATCATCAGTTTTGAACTTACACCAAATGGCAGAAGAAGATAAACTCCAGTTCGTATTAGCAACAAAAGTAAACTCTCTTGTATCATTAGAATTGCAGATGAGATTCTGTTTCTCCGGAAATATCGGAGTCACTGCATTGTCATCGTCATCCGAACATGCCGCAAGGCAGA
Organism: Bacteroides sp. RTP21281st1_H5_RTP21281_210402; assembly: GCF_040918965.1. Lineage (NCBI taxonomy): Bacteria > Pseudomonadati > Bacteroidota > Bacteroidia > Bacteroidales > Bacteroidaceae > Bacteroides > Bacteroides sp. RTP21281st1_H5_RTP21281_210402. The sequence goes on from NZ_JBCOWR010000001.1 coordinate 408,673, forward strand.
AAGCCATAAGTAAGCCAATAAAGAGCCCACTCTTGCATAATGTCTTCATGCACGAATCTCCTAGTGGTTTTAAACTAAACTTTTTCATATCTTTATCTATTGCTATTTTTTAATATCCTTGTTCTTTTAATTTTTCAGCTTCCGCTTCGCTTATCCACTCGAGTATATTGACGAACGTTCCTACTGTACCGTAGTATGAGCCGTCTTTATTATTTACACTCATAGTAACATACTGCAAGATAAAATTCTCATTTGTACTATAGAAAGAAGTATAAGCTGTAGGCTGATTTAACCGTAACTTACCATCGCCATGAATCGTATTGAACGCCTCTCCGGTAGAGCCACAAATCTGTTCTTCCATTTCAACAAGAGGTTCTAAAACATCTTTCCTATTGAACTTTATTTCCATATCATAACCGTCAAAATAGAGTCCATGAACTACAATCGTGTTTTCTTTACCTTCCACAATATCAGAAGTCACCAGTCGCAAATCTGCTTTCTTCGGATAGTAGTCTGAAGACAAATAGCTGGAAGTCACTTTGCAATACCCCCTAAAGTTTTTGATATCAAACGGACAAATCTTTTGCATCACGACCTTTGTTTCGTTCTTGTACAAACCCCATTGTTCAGTATCAGGGATTACCAACCGCAAAGCGAATCCTAGCGAATCTGTAATACCTATACTCTTATAAAGACCTTGTACCTTAATATCAGCACTCATTTCACCCGCTTTTATAGTAACGGTATTCGACAAGATTTTGTAGTGCTTTCCTTCAACAGCATTACTCTCCTTATCTATGACTTCGACACCGAAAGTGCGGTCATAGTCGGCAGGCACAGTGGCAGAAACAGGCACATTGAATATCTCATTGGTTTCTTGCACGGCATAAGTATAAAGCGTGTCAGAAAACATAAGATAATTGGGCCCGCTGTACACCACCTTGTCCTGATCGCATCCGGAGAAAGCTATCAGAGCAGCAACGGCTGCCATACATCCTATTAATAATTTCTTCATTATCGTATGTTTTAATCTTATTTATTACTTTCATTCGGCTCTATTTGCGATCCGGGAGCATCCAATTCATGTTGCGGTATCGGCCACACAAATAAGGGATCGTCCGCTTCTACCTTCAATCTGTCACCAGTTGACAAAGACTGGTCTTGCGGCTTGCGCTCGAATCCTTTGTGCCAGCGTTTCAAATCATGAAGACGGAAACCTTCCATATAAAGTTCTTTCACGCGTTCGGATTCGATGACCTCCATTGCATTAGACTCACTCATTGGGGTTGATCCGCCATAAGAGGAATATCGCGCGGTACGCAGTGTTGTGATATCTTTTCCTGCACGGTTATAGTCAGGCTGTTCCTTTTGTACGTAAGCCTCAGCACGTATCAGATATTGTTCTGACAGGCGCAAAACTTTAGGCATGGAAACATGAAGAATATTAGCAGCAATAAAATCCTTATTGCCGGCATACTTGACCAGCAAAGGCCATGAAAGATGATGGCTAAAACTGGTAGTATGCGATTCGAAGAAAGTAGAGGCACGCAAATCATTCATATTATAAGCACTGAGCACCCAACTGGCCGGAACATAGTCCGGACGATAATTCACATGATCGTAATTTAAGAAAATCAATCCCAGTTTGCCTCCATAAGAATTGACGGTAAAACCCACTTTCCAAATAGCTTCTGTAGACATGTCATTTGTCCACATATACTTATAATAACTGACTCCGGATGAAATTGCACGAGTACAACTAGCCAACAGATAGTATCCGCTATCTATAACTTTACTGGAGTACTTGATAGCTTCATCCCACTTCCTCATATAAAGAGCAACACGTGCACGTAAAGCATATACAGTATATTCATTAAAGTATGTAGCATTATTAAACAAAGCCACATCAACAGACGGATCATAATCTTTATCCAACTCCAGCAACTTAGCTGCCCGGTCAAGATCTTCAAGAATAAACTCATATGAAGCTTTCAACGAAGAACGTTTCATTTCTTCGTCGCCTTGATAATGTTTCGTCAAGATAACCCCTAACTGATTAGCAGCATCTTCATCACTTTCATAGGCTTTACAAAAAAGCTTCACCAATTCAGAGTAAGCAAGCGCACGGGCAAAATAAGCTTCACCACAATACTGGTCGAGCTTGTCCAAATCATTATCATCGGTTGTATTATTTCTCACTCCGTCTACACGGTCGAGCATAAAGTTACAACGATTGATCACATCATAAAGTCCGGCATAAACAGCCTCGATACTTGTATTTGTTGCCAGAATGTCTTTCCAGCGCCAAATATCTCCGTATGTATTCGTATTTCCGTTGATACCATACACAAGATCGGTCTGCAAATCAGGAAGTATGGTGAGATTACCGGAATACAGAGCACTATTCTTGAATGCGTCGTAAATACCGATAACTGCCAGATTTACATCATCCACCGTTTGAATGGCATCATCAAAAGGTATAGAGTCCTCCGGCATCTTATCCAAACAGGAAGTGGCGGAAAGAGCCACAGCAGCCATCAGGATATATAATTTAAATTTCTTAATCATCTTTCTTTATTATACTATTAGAATGAAATGTCAATACCCAAAGTAAACTGACGTGAAGCTGGATATTGTGCTCTATACACATTAGATGCCACTTCCGGATCAAGTCCTGTAAAACCTGTCCAAGTAAACAAATTCTGTCCCTGCAAATAAACACGTGCTGACGTGAAGAAATGAGTTTTGCTCAACAATGATTGCGGAAGCGCATAAGCTAGCGTCAAGTTTTTTAAACGAAGGAATGAAGAGTTCTCAAGAAAACGGTCATCAAGTTGAGCCGTCACTCCGTAACGGGGAATATCCGTAATGTCGCCCGGTTTTTTCCAACGATCATACAATAGTCTTCTTGATTGATTGTAAGCACTATAAAGTCCGTTACTTTCTTCGAAGAAGCGGTCATTATTCATCACATATCTTTTAGCCATCCAACTGAACTGAGCTGATAATGAAAGCCCTTTCCACATTAGGGTTGTGCCAAAGCCGCCTGCCCAAGGGGAGTCAAAAGTTTTACCAGTCATTACTTTGTCTTCTTCACGATATTCTGTTGTCAGTTCTCCATCCGCTGTGTACCACAAAGCGTCCCCATTGGCCGGATTCACTCCTGCATAACGGTTCATGAAATACTCATGAACGGGATGTCCTACTACGTATTTCAATCCGGTAGTGGAGTTTACATATTCTTCCACGCCATTATACAGTTCCAATAGTTTATTCTTATTGTAGGATACGTTTGCGCTCAGATTCCAGGTGAAGTCTTTTGTACGTATTACATCTCCGTCAATTGCAATTTCCACTCCTCGATTCATCATAGCGCCAATGTTGTCCCAACGATTACCGACACCAGTAATAGCATACGATTGAGGAACTAACATCAACATATTAGTAGTCTTTTTATGATAAAAATCGACGTTCAAATTGGCTCTATTGAAAAAGCTCAAACTTAAACCGATATTGTTTGCCCAAGTTTGTTCCCAGCTTAATTCTTCATTCCCACTTTGTGTAGGATATATACCGGCTTCATCATTATAGTTAGCATTACCGGAAACCAGCGCCAAATGATCATAATAAGGAATTTCCGAATTACCTGAAGTACCTGTGCTTAACTTAATCTGTGCGGTCGTGAGCCATTCTATGTCTTTAAGGAAAGCCTCATTCTTGATATTCCACATAAAACCTAACGACCAGAACATTCCCCAACGGTGGTCTTTACCAAAACGGGAAGAAGCATCTGTACGTGCAGCAACTTCCGCATAATATAACTCTTTATAGTTATACTCTCCACGAAAGAAAAAAGACAAGTATGAATAAGCACTATTTGAATCCGGCCACGAGATAGCACGAGTTCCGGAAAGCAGGTTGGTAAGACGGTCATTATTCTGTCCTTGTGTAGTTACCTGAAATCCGGTTGAACGATAGTCTATACCTTCTTGTCCCAACAAAAAGTTCAATGAATGATTGTCATTCAAAGCCCATCGGTAATTGGCTGTAAGAGTTTCACTCAAACTAAGAATATCAGATGAACTACGTCCGGCCTTACCTGATTTATTATTAATTATGTAACTCGGGAAAGATTGCATGAAAGCTGTAGAATGTGCATAATCTGCAGCAAACTGTGCACGAATGGTTAAATCCCTAATCGGAGTAACTTCCGCGAAAACAGTAGACAATAATTTGTATTTTTCATATTTTACAGGATTATTCGCCATCCATTCTATCGGGTTCTGTCCGGTTCCTGTCCAGGTTCCATCGTTTTCGGAAGCCAAAGAGCCGTCAGCATTATAAGGATTCCAGTAAGGCAACATAAAACGAGAGCCGGAAATAGGTGTATAAAGCGCCGGTTCTCCCTCTTCAGCCTGTGCTATTTCTTCGTATGCCATCATCGTATTAGTGCCTATTTTTAACCAGTTGCTAGCTTTCACTTCCGCATTGGCACGCATATTATAGCGACGAAAATTTGAGCTTTGTGCAATACCTTCCTGATCATAGAATCCTCCGGAAACAAAATAATTCAAGCGGTCGGTGGCGCGATTAACTGACAATTCATAACTCTGCAAAGGAGCACGATCATTAAATACTTCATCTAGCCAATTTACATCCGTACGAGACAACAAGTTATAATCCTTTCCCGTATCTAAACCTATTTCTTTTTCAAACTGGATACGTTCCGGAGTATTCATCACTACCCAATTGTCATCTGAAGCCAATTGTGAAAAACCCCATTGCGCACGCATGGTTACTTTTGCCTTGTCAATAGCCAAACCACGTTTGGAAGTAATTACTACCACACCGTTCGCTGCACGGGCACCGTAAATAGAGGTTGATGAAGCATCTTTCAACACAGAGATAGACTCTATATCGCCCGGACTGATTGTATTAAAATCAGCGCTGGAAATAGGTACACCATCCAATATAAACAACGGAGATGTACCCGAATTGATAGAATTGGTACCTCGAAGCTGAAAAACAGCTGCCTTACTTGGTTCTCCCGAATTAGAGATTACCGTTAACCCGGGAGTCTGTCCTTGCAACGACTGATCAAAACCGGCCGCAGGTACATTTTCCATTTTTTCAGCCTTTACAGTAGATACGGCACCGGCAATCGTTCCTTTCTTACGTGTACCATACGCTACTACCACCACTTCGTCTATTAACGCTGCGTCTGAAAGCAAACGAATGTTTAACGTGCCAGTGTTAGCATTGACCACATGTTGTTGAGATTGCATACCGACATAAGAAAACAACAAAGTAACACTTGCTGTCCCCTTAATCTCAAGAGTATAATTACCATCTATATCGGTAATTACTCCGTTTGTTGTACCTTTCTCCAAAACGGACACACCGATCATCGGCTGGTTATCTTCCGCCGAAATGATGTGTCCTTTTACCTGATATCCGCCCTGTGCGAAAAGCAACAGGGGGATATTCGTCAGAGTAAAGAGTACAAACAAGAGAATTGATTTTCTCATCTTTGATACTTAAATTAAAATTAATGAAATTGATTTATTTTATAGATTTGTCTACAAGTGAAATACGCGTATTCCATTTTCACTCAAGAAATAATAATACGCTCCTCTCCCACAGGTCAACTCTCAAAGCATAACTTTTTTTTGACCTTGGGCAGGATATTTTCTCTAAAAACAAAATAGGGAATACTAACTTGGCAAATTCTTAATATTACGCCAAATATCCAAATAGATTTTTCGTGTTACCGCTGTGTGAATTAAATGTATGACCATCTGCTCTCCTAAGTTATAAATTAAACACTAATATTACTTGTCCTGTTTAAGTGCTATATATTTCTAAATATGTTCTTTTTCGCTACAAATATAAATATTATAGTTAAATAAAAGAAACAAAATGTCGCATATTTTATACTAAATTTCCACATATATCTTTTTGTCACATATTTAAGTATATACAAACCAATTGAGGAACAAGCAAAAGAATAATTATTCAACAAATAGAATATTAACTTTCATTTTGACAATTCATTTAATTGTTTAAACAACAGTAGCACTAGTGATGTAAAATACCCCATAGAAAGGATTCACTATAGAAAAGATAAATATTCAAAACTATTTTCCTATTTTTGCACCCACTATATATAAATAAGGTATAAGATGAACTACGGATTCGTGAAAGTAGCAGCGGCCGTGCCACATATAAAAGTGGCTGACTGTAAATTCAATGTAGAGAGAATAGAAAGTCTGATTGCAGTGGCTGAAGGAAAAGGAGTGCAAATCATTATTTTCCCGGAAATGAGTATTACCGGATATACTTGCGGTGACTTATTCGGTCAACAACTTTTGTTGGAAGAGGCTGAAATGGGATTAATGCAGATCCTGAATAATACACGCCAATTGGACATCATTTCTATTGTCGGTATGCCGGTAGTTGCCAATTCTACGGTTATCAATAGTGCGGTAGTTATTCAGAAAGGAAAAGTATTGGGTGTTGCAGCCAAGACTTATCTGCCCAACTATAAAGAGTTCTATGAACAACGTTGGTTCACATCCGCCCTTCAGCTTACAACTGATAATGTACGTTTGTGCGGACAGATTGTTCCTATAGGGGCTAACCTGCTTTTTGAAACTTCAGATACTACTTTCGGAATTGAAGTTTGTGAAGATCTCTGGGCTACAATTCCACCCAGCTCTTCACTTGCATTGCAAGGAGCGGAAATTCTATTTAATATGTCGGCAGATAATGAGGGTATCGGAAAACATAATTATCTGTGTTCTCTTATCAGCCAGCAATCTGCACGCTGTATCGCAGGATATGTATTTTCATCTTGCGGTTTCGGAGAGTCTACTACAGATGTAGTCTTTGCCGGAAACGGATTGATTTACGAAAATGGTAGTCTTCTTGCACGTAGCGAGCGATTCAGTATGGAAGAACAACTTATAATCAGCGAGATTGATGTGGAACGCATACGCGCAGAACGTAGAATCAATACGACTTTCGCTGCCAACCAAGCTAATTTCGAAGGCAAAAAGGCGGTTTCTATCGCAACGGAATTTGTGAATAGTAAAGAGCTGACTTTAACCCGGAACTTCAATGCTCATCCTTTTGTACCGCAGGGCAATGAGTTAAATGAACATTGTGAAGAAGTTTTTTCCATTCAAGTGGCAGGACTGGCACAACGGCTCGTCCATACCGGAGCCAAGACTGCTGTAGTAGGCATTTCCGGCGGACTGGATTCAACATTGGCTTTACTAGTCTGCGTGAAGACTTTCGACAAACTGGGATTATCAAGAAAAGGGATTCTCGGAATTACAATGCCCGGCTTCGGAACGACTGACCGGACTTATCATAATGCTATTGACTTGATGAAGTCATTAGGCATATCTATCCGTGAAATCAGTATCAAAGATGCCTGTATCCAGCATTTCAAAGATATAGACCATGATGTAAACGTACATGATGTCACTTATGAAAACTCACAGGCACGCGAACGTACGCAAATTTTAATGGATGTTGCCAACCAGACTTGGGGAATGGTAATAGGTACAGGAGACTTATCGGAACTCGCTTTGGGATGGGCGACTTACAATGGTGACCATATGTCTATGTACGGTGTCAATGCAAGCGTACCTAAAACGCTCGTGAAATATCTGGTACAATGGGTGGCAGAAAATGGTGTGGATGAGGATTCTAAAGCTACACTACTTGATATAGTAGACACTCCTATCAGCCCGGAACTTATTCCGGCAGATGAAAATGGAGAAATCAAGCAAAAGACCGAGGATTTGGTAGGCCCTTACGAACTGCATGACTTCTTTCTTTATTATTTCCTGCGTTTCGGTTTCCGTCCTTCCAAGATTTATTACCTGGCAAGTGCCGCATTCAAAGACTGTTATGACGAAGAGACAATTAAGAAATGGTTATCCATTTTCTTCCGTCGTTTCTTCAATCAGCAGTTCAAACGTTCATGCCTGCCTGACGGACCGAAAGTCGGTAGTATTTCTATCAGTCCGAGAGGGGATTGGCGAATGCCGAGTGATGCCAGTTCAGCTATGTGGCTTAAAGAAATAGAGAACTTATAATCTTCTTGATAGACAGTTTATTTTGGCAGGTATTTTTGTTTGCGACATTTTTGTATTTATTTTAAGTATTATAGGGGGAAAAACAAAAATGTCACAGCGCTATATATCAAGTATTTAAGTCTAAAAATAGGCTCATTTTAAGGAAAGTTCACAAAAAACATGCGGTTGTTTTTGACTTTTTGGAGAGAAAAACTGCATTTTTCATATAACATACTATATTACAGAGCGTTACCATCTTTTATGAATAACTAGTCGGACAGACTTGTGCAACTGAAGAGTTACACAAGTCTGTCCGGCTAGTTGCTCAAGTCCATTTGCACCGTTACACAAGTGCAACAGGATAATACTAGCTGTTGAATTAGCTAATAGATGAGGAGAAAACATTAATTCATGCCATAGAAGTTTCTAATTCTTCCTTATGATTCGACTAAATCATACAGTCAATTGAATTATTGCATCACCTCTTTTTTTATTCGCTCTATATCCGCTTCTTTGATTCTTCGAATTATATTTTTATAAATACGGTGAAAACCAAAACCTCCTTCAGTCATTTCGTGAATTGCATCTTCTTTGGAGACATTCTGAAATACAATGCGATAGAGCGCACAAACAGCTCCTGTACGGTCGGAACCATGATGACAATGGATTACAATTGGCGCTTTACGGTTCTTTATGATACGCAATGCCCTTATTAATTGCTCCTCACTGACTGAATGCGCCTTCATCTTTACCCGATGAAGTTTCACGGCTGTACCTGCCGCTTCATCATCGTCACTATGCCTGTTACGGAGATTTAGGGACTCTTTGATTCCATATTTTTCAAGAGCTTTAAAATCAACAGATGAAGGCTGTTCCGAACGATATACTCCCGAATCTATCTTATACAAATTGGCCAGTTCACTATCAGGAAGAATAACCTTCTCTGCTTTCAGGTTTTGGCTGAAAACAGAGACAGAGAAAATGATTCCTAAAAACAGGATCAACAAGATTCGTTTCTGCATAAATTTTCGTATTTACTCAAAGCACACCTTTACTGGATGGAAGCTCAAAATGATAGATATCTCTTTTGAGTGCCATTTTTAAAGCACGGGCTAATGCTTTAAAGATTCCTTCTATCTTATGATGTTCATTCTGCCCTTCAGCCTTGATGTTCAGATTCATTTTTGCGACATCACTCAATGACTTAAAGAAATGTAGGAACATTTCAGTCGGCATCTCCCCTATCTTCTCGCGTTTGAACTCCGCATCCCATACCAACCAGGGGCGGCCACCAAAATCCAGGCATACCTGGCAAAGACAATCGTCCATCGGCAAAGCATATCCATAACGTTCAATTCCCCGTTTGCTGCCCAAAGCCTGATAGATACAGTCTCCCAAAGCAATAGCAGTATCTTCGATAGTATGATGTTCGTCTACTTCCAAGTCTCCTTTTACACGAATCGTTAAATCCATACCGGAGTGTTTTCCAATCTGTTCGAGCATATGGTCGAAGAAGCCAAGACCAGTGGAAATATCGCAAGTACCGTTTCCATCAAGGTTCAGAGCTACATATATATCCGTCTCTTTAGTTGTGCGACGTACTTCCGCTTTCCGCTCACCGGCAAACAGGAATTCGGCTATCTGATCCCAGTCTGTTGTGGCGAGAGCGCAAACGTCTTCCAGTCCTTTTTCTTTCAGACTTTCTGTTGAATCTTGTAGATAGATGGCACGGCAACCCAGATTTTTGGCAAGTTCCACATCTGTAGGACGGTCACCGATAACAAAACTTCCAGGCAGATCGTATTCAGGATTATTCAGATATTTCGTCAACATTCCGGTACGTGGTTTACGTGTCGGCGCATTATCTTCAGGGAAACTACGGTCTATCAGTATTTCATCAAAAGTAATTCCCTCGCCTTCCAATGTTTTAAGCATCAGGTTATGGGCAGGCCAGAATGTTTCTTCCGGAAAGGATGATGTACCCAGTCCGTCCTGATTGGTGACCATTGCAAATTCGAAATCGAGTTTACTACGGATAAAGCCCAAATTACGGAATACTTTCGGATAGAATTCCAATTTCTCCAAAGAGTCGAGTTGATAGTCAACTGGCGGCTCAATAACCAGCGTTCCGTCTCTGTCTATAAATAAAACTTTTTTCTTCATAATCTATCCCGGGTATTTTTTAAGGGCTTCCAATAGGGTGTTATTCTCTGTACGAGTACCAACCGTCACACGCAAACAGTTGCAGCAGAGTGAAACGGTATGACGATTGCGGACAATAATCCCCTCGCCTACCAAATAATTATAGATTTTCACTGCATCCGTCACTTTAGCCAAAAAGAAATTAGCATCGGATGGAAATAACTTAATGGTACATGGAAGTTTTTCAAACTCTTCTTCCAAATAATCGCGTTCTTCCTTCAATGTCTTTACCCAACGTTCTATCTCATAATGCTTATGAAGCATACTGATAGCCTGCTGTTGAGTGAGTTGGTTAACGTTATAGGGATATTTGATTTTACTCAAAATGCCAATGATATCTTCGGATGCAAAAGCCATTCCCAAACGGATAGCGGCACATCCCCAAGCTTTGGAGAATGTCTGGAATACAACAAGATTAGGATATTTATCCAACTCTTCCAGAAAAGAGGGGGCTTTGGAGAAATCATTGTAAGCCTCATCCAGCATCACCAGTCCTTCAAACCGATTCAGAATCTTTTCTATTTCGGAACGAAGCAGGTCGTTTCCTGTCGGATTATTGGGCGAGCAAAGAAAAATAAGTTTGGTATGTTCGTCTGTAGCAGCCATTAACTTATCAGCAGAGAACTGGAAGTCATCATCCAATAGCACTTTCCGGTATTCAACGTTGTTCACATCTGCACAAACCTGATACATCCCATAAGTAGGGTCGATAGCCACTACATTATCCTTGCCCGGTTCGCAGAAAGCACGAAAGACCAAATCAATGGCTTCGTCGCTACCATTTCCCAAGAAAATATGTTCGGGAGATACTTTCTTGATTTTCGACAGCAGCGTTTTCAGTTCGCATTGCATAGGATCCGGATAACGGTTATGAGGCGTATTGTACGGATTCTCATTGGCATCCAAAAAGACAGAAGCTGTCACTCCTTTATATTCATCACGGGCCGAAGAGTATGGTTTTAGTTTCCAAATGTTCGGGCGGGTTAGTTCTTGTAACGTTTTCACTTCTTTGATTTTTTAAGTTATGAGTTCTGAATAGCTTTGAGACGGACAGTAACTGCGTTCTTATGCGCATCCAAAAGTTCGTTAGCTGCCATTTCTTCAATAGCCGGACCAATGGCTTTTATTCCTGCCGGAAGAATTTCCTGGAATGTAATCTTGCGGATGAAACTATCGAGGCTTACACCGCTATATGCTTTGGCATATCCGTTGGTCGGCAAAGTATGGTTAGTACCCGAAGCATAATCACCTGCACTTTCGGGAGTTAATGAGCCGAGGAATACAGAACCGGCATTGGTGACACGTTCTGCCACTTCCAAATAGTTTTCTGTCTCGATGATTAAGTGTTCGGGCGCATAAGCATTGGTTAATTCCAGTGCTTCATCCAAATCCTTCACTAAGATTAGTTTGCTGTTTTCCAACGATTTTGCAGCTATCTCACGACGGGGTAATTCTGCCAGTTGACGTTCCACTTCTACCATCACTTCTGTTTGGAGTTCCTCGGAAGTTGTTATCAACATGGCCTGGCTGTCGACTCCGTGCTCTGCCTGAGACAGTAAATCTGCTGCCACGAAAACCGGATTTGCGGATGCGTCAGCCAATACTTCTACTTCGGAAGGGCCGGCAGGCATATCAATGGCAACATCACGTAGACTTACCAATTGCTTTGCTGCTGTCACATACTGATTTCCGGGGCCAAAGATTTTATAGACTTTTGGCACGCTTTCTGTTCCGTAAGCCATGGCAGCAATCGCTTGTACACCACCTGCCTTGAAGATTTTACTAACTCCTGCCAGTTGGGCGGCAAAGAGAATGGCAGGGTGGATATTCCCATTTTTATCGGGGGGAGTACAAAGTACGATTTCCTTGCATCCTGCTATTTTGGCAGGAACAGCGAGCATCAATACGGTTGAGAACAGCGGGGCTGTTCCTCCCGGAATGTATAGCCCGACCTTTTCAATGCCCACGGCTTTTTGCCAACAGGTTACGCCATTCATCGTTTCCACCTTCTTTCCCACAAAACGTTGGGAAGAGTGAAAGGTTTCAATATTTTGTTTTGCCAGGGAGATGGCGGCTTTCAGTTCATCACTTACTAATGTTTCGGCAACCTGCACTTCTTCAGGAGTCACTGCAAGCGCAGACAAAGTAACTTTATCAAAGGCGGCTTCATATTCCAGTACAGCTTTGTCACCCTCTGCCCTTACCTTACTTATAATGGTACGAACCGTATCGAACAGGTTCTCCGTATTCAGTGCCGGACGTTTCAAGAGTTCTGCCCATTGCTCTTTTGATGGATACTTAATTAATTTCATAGTTTATATTTTATTAGGCACAGATTTCACGGATAACACAGATAATGCAGTCACTAACCTCAGATACCGCGTAATCTGTGTAATCCGTGCCTATATATATTTATACAATCATCTTTTCAATCGGCAGTACCAAAATGCCTTCTGCTCCCAGTGCTTTGAGTTTTCCGATAATTTCCCAAAAACGTTTTTCGTCAAGTACTGTATGAACGGAACACCAGCCTTCTTGTGCCAATGGCATTACGGTAGGGCTCTTCATACCCGGCAATACAGCGATAATTTCTTCCAGTTTGTCTTTCGGGGCATTCATCAATACGTATTTTTTATCTTCGGCAGTTTTTACAGCGTTCATACGGAACAAGAGTTCTTCCAACACTGCTTTTTTCTCATCGCTCATGTTTTTGTTACCAATCAACAAAGCTTCCGATTTCATCACTACCTCTACTTCTTTCAGGCGATTGCTGACTAAAGTAGAACCGGAACTTACAATATCAAAAATAGCATCAGCCAATCCGATGCCCGGAGACACTTCCACCGAACCGGTAATGACATGGATTTCTGCATTCACACCATTCTTTTTCAAGAAGTTGCGAAGGATAACAGGATATGAGGTCGCAATCTTCTTTCCGTTGAACCATGACAGGCCGGGATATTCCAAATCTTTCGGCATTGCCAATGACAAACGGCACTTACTGAATCCCAAACGTTTGATGATTTCCGCGTCTTCTTCTTTTTCCATAAATTCGTTCTCACCGACAATCCCCAAATCAGCCACTCCGGTAGCTACCGTCTGTGGTATATCGTCATCACGAAGAAAAAGAACTTCGATGGGGAAATTAGGAGATTGCACTAATAAAGTACGTTTGGTAGTGCTCAACTTGATATCCGATTCTTCTAAAAGTGCCATTGTCTCTTCGAAGAGACGTCCTTTGGCTTGTACTGCGATTCTTAACATGATCTTATTTAATTATTTATTATTAATTACTATCCGAATGAGAAAATAAAAAAAGGCTTACCGTATTCGGCAAGCCTTCGTTATCGTTATATAGAGTATACACAATATCATCTACGCCCACCGAGTTATTCGTTAGGAAAATGATGATGATGATGTGTAGCTGTATATTTCATATTTCTTTTATTAACTGCGACAAAAGTAAAGTATTTGTTTGATACTACCAAACATTTATCACAAAAACTTGAGTTTTCATTTCAAATTAAAGGTAATATCTCTTCCGGTTCAACATCACATTTCAGAAAATGCATTTCACTTTTCGCCTTTTCCTGTGAGAATGTAAAGTAAGTACAAAGGGCTTCCGTACATACTTCACCATCCTTGTTATATAGCTTCGCCTCAATAATAACAATGTTCCGCTTTATTTCTTTAATGGATGCACGCAACACGACATGAGAATCTTTCGTATCAATTGGCTTCCGGTAGCGAGTCTCCATTTTCGAAGTGACCCCTGTTGTCTGTAACTTACGAAGTATCACCCATGCGCAAATCTCATCCAACAAAACAGCTTGAATACCACCGTGCAATGTATCAATCCACCCCTGATATTCAGGACGGGGTTTCCAGATGCTCACGATTTCATCACCGTCTTCGTAAAATTCCATTCTCACTCCGGCTTCATTATTTGGTGCACAGCCGAAACAGTTGTACCCTTCCAAACCTTTCCAGGGATTTATTATCTTCTTCATGGTTCTCTCTTTTTTAGTTTTTCTTCCCAAATATAAGCAAAATATGAAAAGGAAGAATGATTTCCGCTAATTTACTTTCGGATACAACGAATTGCAAAAGCTTTTTTCTCGACACCCGGAGCAGACTTTCCAATCGTATTTTCATCACTTTTCAGGTAAAAGATATCATCGGCTATTGCTGTATTTGTATCATCCAATGTCCAATATGCCAAATGCTTGCCTGCAAATATATTCTGATTCGGTTCAACCCACATGCCTATAGGAGCTGCATTGAAACCTGACAAATTATTAGCCGGTTGTGCTGTCTCTCCTGTTTTAAGTGGTAACCAGGTTCCTGATTTCAGTAAAGAAGCATCCCCTTTTAGATAAGTATTCAAAAGATCCCAATCCCCTTTATTCGGTATGTTCCAATGTGCAGGTAAGAAATTAGCTGATAACGCAACACTAGCTGTATAAAAATGATGTTCCGCACCGGATTGCAAATACCCGACAGCATTTTCAGTCACAGCATCTAACTTAGGAAGTTCGTCACCATTCACGTACAAGGCAGTTTCCAAATTATCCCGCATCCAATATTGAGTTCCAATCTTCACCAATGGATAATTATGAATCATCCCGCCACGTACATCGCGGGCAACGTCTTCTAATGCCAATACAGATAATACATTATCTGCTACTGCTACCGACAATGAAATTTTTCCATCTGCCAGCACATAAACATTATTACGAGCCGCCAAGTTCCCGACAGTATAAGTCAAAGAATTATCTTCCACATTCCATGAAACACTTCCACCATGAACCTTACCTGATTTACCTAATAGTTGAGCCACAATTCCTTGTGATAAATCAACACTTCCATCTTCTTTCATCGGATAAGCAACAATCGCCTGGGAAGAAAGTTCTGGAGTAACCAAATACTCCTTACATATTTCAGCAACTTGTTTTCCTGAATTTAGTATCTTATATATATTCGATTTTTCAAAAGTCAGTTTTGATACATCTACATATTTATGAAGAGTTACCGATTCACTCTGATCTACTTCAGTTCCGTCCCAATCGCCGATTTCTCCACTGACTTTGCTCATTAATATATCTTCATCCGCTACAAATGTTATTTCCAATTCTCTCTGTTTACCACTTTTCAATTGTAAAGAGGCAGGCAACAGGCTAGTATATGGCTTTCCTCCGGCTTCCAATGCTATATACTGGTATCCAACCGTCGCTTCCTGCGGTATCAGAATAAGTTCTTTTCCTACCAACCGACCGCCTTTTATTTCCCATTCGCCCGCAGGAGTAATTTCCTTTTCTTCGGAATAAGCAGAGAAAGTATTTTTTTGAAAATCGTAAATAGCCTTAGTATAAAAGCCACTGACAGAAAGTGTCGGCTTGGCAGATAACATATCTTCTACATTTTCTCCTTCACCGGGAACAAGAGTTATCTTTAAACGGAAAAATTGATGATTATAAGTCAGGGGCACAGCTTCTTTACTAGCCAATACATCTTCTTTAGAAGCAACCAGAAAATCCGAATGTGAATAATCTTCAGGCTTATTCTGACTTGTAGCAACCGATACTTGCATGGTGCTTTCGCCCATTGGTACTCCTTTTTCCTGGTATGGATAATAACTGATTAAATTCAATGTCACTCCATCGTCCGGATAATAAACCGACTCGTCTGATACAAATTCACCATTGGAAGAACGTACAAAATGAAGATTATCTGCATAACGTTCTTCCTGCATTGTAGTATTCCCCGCAAGTGCGAACAAGCCAACCTCATCCCCTTCTTCAAAATTATTATTTGCCACACGAGTATTGACTATTTCGTGAATATCAGCAATAAATTTCAATGGAATATCTCCATTATTGATTATTTCCCCCTCTTCTTCTGAAATGCGATTTACACAAGCTGTCAACGAAACAGAACACAGAATAAACAAACCTACTCCCACAAATAGGCCATGACATGTTTTCATTTTTAGTATTTATTAGTTCAAACAAGAAATCTCTGATTGAGCAGAAGAATGACATAAAAGGAAGTGTTAGCTTCGGTTATGAGACATTATACAACACGTCTGTTGTCACTGTAGAATCGTTAATTTCAGCATTCCATTTTGAAATGCGGAAGCGAAAGTACATATTATAGTTGAAACTAGCTATATTTTAATTAAGAAATCTTTATCTATATTTTTAACTAACGAATAATCAACAACTTAGAAATCTACATATATTTAACCAACTTAAAGTCAGACCTTATTATATAAGAAAACAACCATTTTCAGAAAGAATAAACCACTTCTATACCGACAATATGTTTCCCCCGTGAAGATTCATACTGGTAACAATAAAACGCATCCAGCGACCAGCGTTTGGCCAAATCAATTTCTACTCCCGGACGATAGCGCATTCGAGCCGCCCTCCAAAAAGAAGCATCATCCAGACTTTGATAAATCTCGAGAGAGAAGTAAGGCGAAACAATCCCTTTTGCGGGTGCATAAGCTAATTTTAAACGGGAACGCAAACGGGTTTCCGAATCTCCACGGTCAAAAGTCTGCTGAAACCTTTCCCGCAAGGAGACTTTCAACCACTGATAACGAAAACTTGCAACTGCACTGATATGATAACGATGTCTTGACTTCCAGTCCGAATCTCCCAAATTACGAAAATGAGTTTCATATCCGACACCGAAATTCAAGAAAGAATATGCATGGTAAACTCCGCCAACGGTTAATCCCCAACGATCCATCCTGCTCATATCATCTTTCGTACGCAATTCCAAATCACCGGAAACCGAAAATCGAGAATCTATCTTATGATTCACTTTGAACTTGGTCCATGTAGTGAAATCATCACTTTGTGCCCATACAGAGGATACCAGTCCAACTAATAAAACAAACAGCCAAGCCTTAGCATTAAATAATATTCTACTCATTGATTATCGGGTTAAAATTGCAAAGATAGCAAATTATCTCCGGCAAAGAAAAATCATGATACTGAAATAAATCTGAAAAAGATTAGCTACTTCTTTCCTTTTTTATTTCCCGGATTTTACGTACGTTTGTGACAATCTAAGCAATCCCTTTGTGAATTGAAACCTAAAATGCTATATGTGCGCAACAAATATTCCCGGTAATGAACGTTCGCTTGTCATCCGTCTGATAGCCGGAGATGAGGATGCATTCTGTGAACTTTATGCGGCTTATAAAAATCGCCTGATATATTTTGCCATGCGTTTCCTTAAATCACGCGAATATGCTGAAGACATCTTTCAGGACGCCTTCACTGTGATTTGGGAAAGTCGCCGTTTTATTAATCCGGACGCCTCTTTTTCTTCTTATCTATATACAATCATGCGCAACCGGATTCTGAACCAGTTGCGTGAACTGGCAAGTGAAGACCGGCTGAAAGAACAGATTCTATCACAAGCTATAGACTATAGCAATGAGACAAACAATACAATCATTGCTAATGATTTACAAAGACTTGTATCCCAAGCACTGGAACAGCTGACTTCCCGCCAACGGGAAATATTCGAAATGAGCCGTGAAAAACAAATGTCTCACAAAGAAATTGCAGAAGCGTTGGGAATTTCTGTCAATACTGTACAAGAGCATATCTCATCTTCATTACGTTCACTTCGTACGTATTTGGAGAAACACTCCATTACCGGCACTGACCTTATCTTGCTCCTTATCTGCCTCAATCTTTAGCGGAAGACAGCTTCTCATGAAGTTGATGGTTAAAGGAAGTTAACTATACCCCAGATACTCTTTTCCTTTGTGTACTAATTATACAAAGGGGAAAATAAGATATCCCCGAACTCTAAATAACAGAATATGAAGAATACAGAAAATAACAAGAACTTATATCGTCGCTATCTGGATGATCTCTATACCACAGAGGATGCCCGGGAAATACTGAACAGCTTGCACCACCCGGATAATCATGAAACACTCGACGAGTTGTCTTCTGATGTGTGGGAAGAAGCGGCAACACAGCAACCTCTCACTGATCTTGAACGGGAACACTATAAACGGGAAGCACGCCAATTATTGAAACGCATAGAACATAAAAAACGTACTTGGCTGCGTCGTATCGCAGTTGCTGCCATCAGCACAGCAGCAATCGTTTGTCTTGTACTAGGCGGAATTCATTATCTGGAACATCTGAATGAACGACAGACTATCTATCTGGAAGCCTCAACCTCTTATGGCGAACGTAAACAGATTCTTCTGCCCGACGGCACCCAACTGACACTAAATTCATGTTCACATGTACGGTATCCGAATAGTTTCAAAGGAGAAGAACGTAAAATAGTACTGGAAGGTGAAGGATATTTTCAAGTATACAGAAATGAGGAACAGCCTTTTATTGTCAGTACCCGCCGTTTCGATGTACGTGTATTGGGAACCTGCTTTGACATAAAATCCTATTCTTCTGATGAAATTGTTTCTGTAGAGGTGGAAAGCGGAAAGGTACAAGTGGACTTGCCGGAAGCAATGATGCGGTTAAAAGGCAAGGAACAGGTACTTATCAATACCATTTCGGGCGAATACAGCAAACGACGCGAAGAGCGCCCGGTGGCGATATGGAAAAAAGGCGGACTGCGTTTCAACAGTACTCCGATACGTGACGTGGCAAAGGAGCTGGAGCGAATGTACAATTGCCGCATTACATTTGCCGATGGTAAATTCAATAATCTGATTTCCGGAGAGCACGACAATAAGAGCCTGGAAGCAGTTCTTCAATCTATCGAATATACAAGTGGTATCCGGTATAAAAAAGAAGGAAACTGCATATTGTTATATAAATAGCAAAAAGATGTTAATCACACCCTAGCATATAATCTATCGTGTGTATTACTTTATAGAACCTTGAATATTAAACTTATAATTCTAAAAAAAAATTATATTATGAAAGCACCCGGTTAATCCCATTTCAGAAAAATAGGAGCCGTCTCTCAGAGAAGCCCCTATTCCGTAATCCGGACGGATATTCATTCGTTTCGACCCGTGTGAATAACGTATCGCGCATTACGAACCTTTGTTTTAAATAATCTATTCAATTACTAAAACGTACAAATTTATGAATAATCTTCCTAATATAAAAAGGAAAGGCAGGAATGTACATTCATTTTTAGCTTTTTTACTATTCGTATGCTTGTCATCATTGCCTTATTACACACAGGCGCAGGAAAAGAAAAACATTACGCTGGATGTCAAGAATGAAACCGTAGAAAATGTATTCAATCAATTAAGCAAGCAGACCGGCTACAAATTCTTTTATGACCAGGAAATTGTGAATGCTGCTCCACGCATTTCAATCAAAGCACGCAACAGCTCATTAGAAAATATTCTGAGCAAGATAACGGTACAGACCAATTTATATTTCAATAGGAAAAACAATACCATCTCCGTCGGCAAACAAAAAAGTCGGGAAACAATAAAGTCTACAAGAACCAAAACAGTCAACGGAACAGTTACAGACCAGAACGGTGAACCCATTATCGGTGCCAATGTATTAGTAAAAGGTACGACGAACGGTATCATTACCGATATTAACGGAAACTACTCTTTGGCAAACGTAACCGAAGACGCTACTATTCAGTTCTCATACATCGGATATCAAACAACCGAAGTTAAAGCTAACAGTAAAGAGTTAGCGCGCATCATACTAAAAGAAGACAGCGAACTGCTGGACGAAGTAATAGTAGTAGGTTACGGCGTACAGAAACGCAGTGACGTCACCGGTGCTATTTCTTCCGTAACTTCCGAGAAACTGAATGCCACACCCTCTTCCAGCTTGGGTGAAATGCTGAGAGGACAAGCTGCCGGTGTACAAGTCACCATGGCTAATGCCGCGCCCGGTGGAAGTTCAAACATTCTGATTCGGGGACGGCGTTCCCTTTCCGGTGGAAATGACCCTCTTTATATTGTGGACGGTGTTCCAATGAGCAGTATAGATGATATAAACTCCAACGATATAGCATCGCTCGAAGTTCTGAAAGACGCCTCTTCACAATCAATCTATGGTGCACGCGCCGCCAACGGTGTCATACTGATTACTACCAAACGGGGAAAGACCGGAAAGATGAAAATCAGTTATAACACTTACGCTGCTTCACAAAGTATTCATAAGAACTTTGAGTTTTACAATGGAGAAGAATGGGCTGCTTTACGTAAGGAAGCATACTACAATGCCAATCTTAGTTATGATGAAGCCGACTGTTTCAGAGGATTGATGCTCGACGTGCTCAAATCAGGAGAATATGTTGACTGGGAAAAACTAATGATAAGCTCCGCCTGGCAACAAAAGCACGATATTCTAATCCAATCCGGCGGGGACAAAACAAAATACGCCCTGGGACTGGGATATTTTGACCAGAACGGTATGGTTCCTAATTCAGGATTCCAGCGTTTGAGCGGACGATTGAACATCGACCACAAACTACTGAAAAACCTGACAATAGGTACGAACTTCTTATACACCAAATCATGGAAGAAAACAGCCGACGGCTCCTTCAATTCATTTATCACCATGCCGCCTCTGGCAAAAGTATATAATGACGACGGTTCATTGCGTGAAGATGTAACCGAAGCCGGGGAGTCTCATTACAACCCCTTATGGAATATCGACTACTCAAACAATAAAAGCCAGACAGACCGGTTATTGATAAACTTCTTCGTAGACTGGAAAATCACAAAAGACTTGTCATATCGTGCCAACGGAAGTTTGAATACCAGAACCGTCCATAGCAACACGTATCAGGGAACGAAGCACACGACCGGACGCAACAACAATGGAAAAGCGACTGCCGGAACCAGTTTCTCCAATGACTACCTGTTCGAGAATATAGTCAACTATGTGAAGGATTTCAATAAGAATCATCATTTCGACGCAACCTTTATGCAAAGTGTGAATGTCATTGAATGGAAGAGTTTAGGAATAAACGGCACAGGATTTGCGAATGACGACTTGACCTACAATGCAATAGGTTCCGCCAATGAATATGGTACTCCTACCTGGCAATTGTCTGACAGAAAACTTTTATCATTCTTAGGACGTGTGAGATACAACCTGTTCGAGAAATACTTATTCACCTTCGCTTTACGCGTGGACGGCTCTTCGGTTTTCGGGAAAAATAATAAATATGGTTATTTCCCCTCAGGAGCTTTTGCCTGGCGGATAAATGAAGAGTCCTTCTTGAAAGAAGCCAAATGGTTGTCCAACCTGAAACTCCGTCTAAGTTACGGTGCGGTGGGTAATCAAGGAGTCAATCCTTATAAATCACTTGGCTTGACTGACAGGTACCTGACTGAATTCGGAGATAAAACAGTCATCGGATACCTGCCCGGAACAGAATTGACCAATCCTAACTTGAAATGGGAAACGTCCACTTCCGGGAATATCGGACTTGATTTCGGATTCTTCAACGGAAGAATCAATGGTACGATAGAATACTATACTACCAAGACTACCGACCTGCTTGTCACCAAGTCTATCCCGAGCTCACTGGGATATTCCACCCAGACCGTGAATCTGGCGGAAATGAAGAATAATGGTATCGAAATAACGCTGAATACCACTCCCGTCAAAATCAAAGATTTCAGATGGGATGTCAACTTCACTTTCACCAAGAACAAAAATGAAATAAAAAAGATAGACGGACAAGTCGATGAGAATGGAAAACCGCTTGATGACGTGAACAACAAATGGTTTGTCGGATATCCGATGAATGTATATTACGACTATGTATTTGACGGCATCTGGCAAAAAGATGACGATATCGCCAATTCTCATATGCCGACAGCTACTCCGGGTAGCATCAAACTGCGGGATGTGAACAACGACAATCAGATAACAGCCGATGACAGAGTAGTGATGCAACGTGACCCCAAATGGATAGGTACGGTCGGCACATCTTTCAACTATAAGGGATTCGACTTATCTGCCGACTTGTATATCTCTCATGGTGGGACAATCTACAACCCTTATCTGACCACATTCGAGAATGGTGGCGACTTGACTGCCAAGCGGAACGGTATCCGACGCAATTACTGGACACAGAATAACCCGTCTAATGAAGCCCCTGCGCCCAACATGACGCAAGCACCCGCATACATCAGTTCATTGGGCTATCAGGATGCATCATATGTCCGTCTGCGAAACGTTACTTTCGGATACAATTTTCCCCGTGCACTTATCAGCAAAGCATACATGCAAAGTCTGAGACTCTATATGACACTGTCTAACTTCTGGACGAAAACCGACGTACAGGCTTACGGCCCGGAACAGACTCCGGGAGATTATCCCGAACCCAGGACTGTATTATTTGGATTGAATGTGACATTTTAATAAGGTAAAATCATGAAAAAGAGTATATTATTTATATTTACAGCCTGCTTCCTCTTTACTACTTCCTGCTCCGACTTCCTGGACGAAGAACATAAGACGAAGTATAGCTCCGAATACGTATTCGGAACACCGGAAGGGCTAAAGCTCGCTGTCAATGCACTATACGCATTGCAACGTAACTATGCAAATGATACTGAGAACTCCACCATCTTTGCTTTGGAAAGAGGTACGGATTTAGCCGTAACCAACGGTGGAACCGGTAACTTTTACGGCATCTATGACCCTAATTATTTAAAGCCGTCTGCTTATCAGGTAGGATTTATGTGGCGCACGATGTACCAAATCATAGGCAAAGCCAATGAAATAATTGCTGCCGCCGAGGATTTGGAAGACACCCCTTCACTACGGGCCACCGTTTCAGAAGCAAAGTGTTTCAGAGCACAGTCTTATTTTCTGCTTTATCGCACATTCGACAGGATATGGCTGAATGTACTGCCGACTACTGCTGAAAACGTCAACGACCCGAGAGATTTTCATGCTGCTTCCGAGAAAGAGGTGTTCGACCTGATTTACGAAGATTTGGAGTATGCCATTACAAACCTCGATTGGGTATCTGATGAAGCGGGACGGTTCACCCAAGCTGCCGCCCGTCATATGAAAGCCAAAGCAGCATTATGGCTCAAAGACTGGGATACGACTTTGGAACAAGTGGAAGAAATTGAGAAATCCGGCCATTTTGACTTGATTGCACTGAATGAAGTTTTCAATGCCGGGGACTTGAACCATAAAGAAGCGCTGATGGTGCAACAATGGAGCAAAAATCCGGGCGGCAACTTATCCAGTGCCAGTCCGAAAGGTAATTACTTTGCCGCCTATTTCATCGCACAGTATCGCACAGAAATCGGTGGAACCGCAGAATATGCCTGTTCTTATGACAACTGGGGATATACTTACGGAAGATGTCTCCCCAGCCCCTATTTATTCTCACTGTATGACAAAGCTAAGGACAAACGTTATCAGGAGTACTATATACACCAGTACAAGAATACTACTGATAAGAACATCTCATACGGTTCGGCTACAGTAAAACCCGGAGATTATTTTCCACTATATAAGAACGGAAGCATCAATAAATATGTATATCCGGGATGCATCAAGTATGGGGATAAATGGACGCGCACCGCTTCTGAGACACGCAGCTATAAGGATGTGATAGTATACCGTCTTGCCGAGTCCTATATAATGGCGGCCGAAGCAGCCTTGATGAAGAATGACCAGACGTTAGCCAAATACTATTTCAACAAAACGTGGGAAAGAGCCGGAAACGATAAATTCACCGGTGTGCTCACTATGAAAGACATTATGGACGAGCAAGCTCGCGAACTGTCTTTCGAAGGCGACAGATGGTATTTCCTGAAACGTCTTGGAATACTTATTGAGCAAGTCAAGGCATATGCCGGGGACCCGGAAATACCTGCATCTATTCTCGGACGTAATAATCTGCCTGCCAACCCTCACTTTGTGAGATGGCCGATACCCGAAGCGGAAGTCATCAATATGGGAGCCGAAAACTTTCCGCAAAATATTGGATACAAATAATCACTGAAAAACATACATATAATAAGATGAGAAAAAAGATTACTATATTAATACTACTGCTCTGTTCTTTTGTTACAGGCTTGTTTGCCAATACTCCACAATATGACATTTGTATATATGGAGAGTCAGCTTCCGGAGTAATTGCAGCGATACAAGGCGCACGTATGGGTAAGAAAGTAGTGCTTATATCGAAGAACGACCATGTAGGCGGTCTTGTCACATCAGGGCTGACAGCTACCGACATGAACCGTAATGACCTGATAGGTGGTATAACAAAAGAATTCTACAACAAAATATACAATTACTACCTGCAACCCGAAGTATGGCGCAATCAAGACAGAGAATCATTCATGGTTTCGACATTAAAGCGCACATATAGAGGTAAAAATGATGAAAGGCGGATACAATGGGTTTATGAATCCTCAGTAGCCGAACGGATTATGCGGGATATGCTGAAAACGGCAGGAGTAGAAGTCCTTTTCAACCACCGGCTCGACCTGAATAAGAACGTCCGGAAAGAAGAGAATATAATCCGGAGCATCCAACTGGAGAATGGAAAGGTTATTGAAGCTAAAATGTTTATAGACGCTTCCTACGAAGGAGACCTTCTGGCACGTACAGGAATTTCCTACACAGTAGGGCGCGAATCAAACCTGCAATACGGAGAAACCTATAACGGTATCCGTATCAATTATGACCAAGGGAAAGACCTGACAAAGATAAGCCCTTACATCAAGGAAGGGAATGCAAAATCAGGCGCTCTGCCTTATGTGACAACCCAGGAATGGGGTAAACAAGGGGATGCGGACAAACGTGTACAAGCCTATTGCTACAGAATGACTCTGACAAACGACCCCGACAACCGTATATCCATTCAAAAGCCGAAGAACTATAATCCGTTATGGTATGAGATATATGTACGTATGCTGAAACTGGAACCGGAAACAAAACTCCAGCAAATTATAACATTGACTCCTATGCCTAACAAGAAAACGGATACCAACCATCTGGACTTCTTCGGTGCAAGCTACGACTATGCAGAAGCCGACTACAAAACCAGAAAGGAAATAGAGCAACTGCATAAAGATTACGCACTGGGCATGTTATGGTTTTTGGGTCATGACAAGCGTGTACCGGAACATATCCGCAAGGAGATGCTGGATTGGGGATTGCCTAAAGACGAATTCACCGACACCCGGAATTTCCCTTATCAAATATACGTGCGCGAAGCCCGCAGGATGATCGGTACATTTGTGATGACAGAAAAGAATGTACGCAAAACAGACCGTACACCCGCCGAACATTCGGTGGGACTGGGTTCTTATGCCCTTGACTGCCATTATGTATCCCGCGTCATCGACCAAGAAGGCAAGTTAAGAAACGAGGGCACCATATTTGCCCCTACCATTCCCTACCCTATCAGTTATTATTCACTGACTCCTAAGGAGGAAGAATGTGCCAACCTATTGGCAACCGTATGTTTGTCATCTTCTCATGTAGCTTACAGTACTATCAGAATGGAACCGGTATATATGATATTAGGACAATCGGCAGCCACTGCCGCCGCTTTGGCAATAGATTCCAATTTACCTGTCCAGAAACTATCTTATGATGTATTGAAGTATAAATTACTACAGGACGGACAATTATTATCAGTACCCACTAAAAAATAAAGTTATGAAACTAAAATACCTATTTACCTCATTCTTTATACTTGCCGCTGTCCTGAACGCTTCGTGTTCAGACAACGACAATTATACAATCCCCAAAGGTTCTTTTGAAGAAAAGCCAGTTGTTCCCCCCGCTAAAGTTGAGACATCAAAAGTCGACGGAAAATGGAAATTGCTTGTAAACGGACAAGAATTATATATCAAAGGAGCCGCATGCAACAACTTCTATGCTGAAGCCAAAGACTTCGGAGCCAATGTTATCAGAACATATGGGGTGTCTGACAAGAGCATGACTATTTTGAACAGCGCACAGGAAAAAGGACTTTATGTAAATTTCGGGCTCTATATCAGAAGAGAGACCGACGGCTTTGATTATAACAACAGTGCGGCGGTAAAAGCTCAGTTTGATGAAATAAAAGCAACAGTCGAACGCTTCAAAGACCATCCGGCGCTTTTGGTATGGTCGATAGGCAATGAAGCTGAAGCAAGTTATACCAATCTCAAACTCTGGGATGCAATCAATGATATAGCTAAGATGATTCACGAAACCGACCCAAATCATCCCACTACAACGACATTGGCATCCTCTAATGTAAACCATATAAAGAATATTATAGAAAAGGCCCCTCATATAGATATTCTATCGGTCAATACATATGCGCCTAACCTGCCGGGAGTATTGGGTAACCTTCAGTCCGCAGGCTGGACCAAACCATATATGATTACGGAGTTCGGACCTCGCGGTACGTGGCAAATGAATCCCGAACCCGAAAGAATATTGCCGTGGGGTGGCTTGGTAGAACAGACCAGTAGTGAAAAAGAAGCCGTCTACCTGAAAGCCTATCAGGAGAATATAGCCGCCAATAAGGACAACGGTTGTTTAGGTTCGTTCGTATTCTTATGGGGATACCAGACACACGGAGAAGTACTGACTTGGTACGGGCTGTTCGACAAGAAAGGATATACCTTCCCGGCAGTCGATGCCATGCAATATGCATGGACAGGGAGTTACCCGAAAAACCGTGCTCCGGTGATAGCAACCCGTAATGATATGCTGATGAATGGCAAAAAAGCGGAAGACGTTATTATTGTCAGCCCGAATTCATCCAACGAAGCAAAAGTTACAGCCACCGACCCGGATGGAGATGCACTGACCTACGACTGGATGATTATGAAAGAAAAGACAGCTTCTTCAGACGGCAGCCTGCCGGATGGTATCACCGGATTGATAGATGATAACACCCAAAAGGATATTACATTCAAAGCTCCTTCAACAGTTGGCAACTATCGTCTGATAGTCTTTGTGCGCGACGTGAAAAATAAGAAAGTAGCAAGTGCGGTTATTCCATTTTCTGTTCAATAAAAAAATATCGACCATGAAACTATTAAAATATAATTTAAGCATCTTGTTGTGTCTCACGGCTATCTTTTTCATAGCATGCGACAGTGATGACGAAACTATACAGCAAAACCCGAAACCGACTATTAAGTTCACGAAAGTCGGAGACGAACCTGTCATTGCTTACCCCGGAACAAAGCTCAGTTTCTCTGTAGAAATGACAGGCACAGCCGGTATCAAAAAAGTTGTTACCATGCTCAACTCGCAAGAAATCCCCGGAAGCGCCAAAGAATATCCGGAAAATACGGATAAAGGCTCATACAATGTAGCATATACCATAAAATCGGAAGAAGTAGGAAAAACACTGAACTTTGTAATACTGGCAATTGATAATGAAGAAAAGAAATCAACTGCCGAATATGCCGTTTACGTTCAGGCCGCCCAACCGGAAATCGAAATAAGGATTCCTGATACAGCACCGGAGACAGTCACTGCTGGAGAAATGGTCGCATTCGATATTGAGATTACTTCTTCAGCAACACTAAGAAGTATAAAAACATATCTGGCTGATTCCGAACTTACAGATTTGACCAAAGAGACATTCGAGAATCCGAACAGTGATACATATACGTTCTCATACACAACTACAGATTTGAATGCCGGACAAACCCTGTCATTCACTTTTGAGGTGATGGATGCTAACGGCGGTATCGTAAGAAGCGAATATAGCGTAGAAGTAACGAGAGCTGTAGAATTAGACATCAACGAATTCTACGGACTTAAAATCGGAGCACAAGCCAGTACGGATGCAGGTCCCTTCCTCAATACCACGAATGGAGAAATTTATGTACGAGACGGAGCGGCAGCCAAATCAGCTAATATTGACATTACTTTATTCTACAGCAACAATTCATATGGCTATTATTTCGTATCTCCGTCCGACGCAAGTATCACAGCTATTTTTAAAGCACCGGATGCAATAGCTACTTGGGAACATCGTAACAGTACGAAACTGAAAGTTATGCAAATAACACCGGATGAGTTCCTGGCAATCAATTCTGCTGAAATGATTCAGAATCTCTACACCAATTCATCCGAAGCAGAAGTAGAGAAACTGACAGAAAAACTGGGGGTAGGCTCTATCATCGGATTCAAAACTGTAGCCGACAAATATGGTATTATAATTGTCAGGTCATTTGCCAGCGGCAGTTCGAAAGGAAATGTCACCATCGACATGAAAGTGGAAAAATAATCCGGTTCTCAAAATAAATTAATTCTTAACCGCCCTTATTTATGACAAAAATAGGGGCGGATTAGAAATTATTATCTATAAAACAATGAAAATAAAATTATTATTTATCCTGTTTATTGCTTTTCAACCCTTAGTATCTGGGGCCAATGACGCACCCCAACAACCGATATACCTTGACCCTTCCCAGCCAGTCCGGACAAGAGTTGAAAACCTTATGTCCTTAATGACCTTGGAAGAAAAGATTGCCCAAATGTGCCAGTATGTCGGTCTGGAACATATGCGTGATGCGGAAAAGAATATTACGGAAGAAGAGCTGCTGAACGGTCATGCCAGAGGATTCTATAAAGGATTGCACTCCACAGGAGTAGAACGGATGGTCACACAGGGAAGAATCGGTTCATTTCTTCATGTCCTGACTCCGGAAGAAGCCAATCATTTGCAAAAGTTGGCGGAGAAAAGCCGTTTGAAGATCCCCTTACTGATAGGGATTGATGCCATACACGGAAACGGGCTTGTCAGTGGCTCTACCATTTACCCGTCTCCCATAGGAATGGCTTCCACATTTGCACCTGATTTAATAGAACAGGCAAACAGACAGACAGCTCTCGAAATGCGCGCAACAGGTTCTCATTGGGCTTTCACTCCCAACATAGAGATAGCTTGCGATGCCCGTTGGGGAAGAGTCGGAGAAACATTCGGGGAAGACCCATATCTGGTATCCCGCATGGGAGTAGCATCCATCAAAGGTCTGCAAACAGACAATCTTACAGGATTAAACACCGTATTGGCTTGTGCCAAGCATCTCGTTGCAGGGGGAATAGCCAATAACGGAACTAATGCCGGTCCGGTAGAATTGAGTGAAGGAAAACTGAGAAATATCTTTTTGCCACCATTCAAAGCAGCCGTACAAGAAGCCAAACCTTTCACCCTTATGCCGGCACACAATGAATTGAACGGAGTCCCGTGCCATGCAAACAAATGGTTGATGACTGACATCATACGCAATGAATACGGATTCGACGGATTCATTGTAAGCGACTGGATGGATATGGAAGCAATCAGCACACGCCACCGGATAGCCGAAAATACGACCGACGCATTCTTCTTGTCCGTAGATGGCGGAGTAGACATGCATATGCATGGTCCTGTTTTTTCCGATGCCATCCTAAGACTGATAAAAGAAGGAAAACTGACGGAAGAAAGAATTAATAAGGCATGCGCCAAGATACTGGAAGCCAAGTTCCGGCTAGGATTATTCGAAAACCGGTATGTCACGGAAGGCGGTATAAAAAAAACGGTATTCAGCAAAGAACATCAGCAGACGGCACTCGAAATCGCCCGACGCTCCATCGTCCTCTTGAAAAATGAAGCCCTGCTTCCCATCAACACCCGAAAGTTCAAAAAGATACTCGTGACAGGCCCTAACGCCAACAACCAGTCAATCATGGGCGACTGGGTATTTGAGCAACCGGAGAAGAATGTCTCAACCATACTGAAAGGCATAAAAGAAGAAGCATCCGGCGTACAGATAAATTATGTAGATGTCGGTTGGAATCTGAGAGCACTGGACAGCGCCAAAATAGAAGAAGCCGTACAAGCAGCAAAGTCTTCGGATTTGGCAATCGTCGTAGTCGGTGAAGACTCTTTCCGGCAACATTGGAAAGAGAAAACATGTGGAGAAAACAGGGATCGCATGGACATCACCCTTTGGGGTAAACAGGACTATCTTGTAGAATCTATTTACAAGACAGGAGTTCCTACTATTGTCATCCTGGTAAACGGACGCCCCCTTGCCACCGGATGGATTGCTGAAAATATCCCGGCTATTATTGAAGCTTGGGAGCCTGGTTCAATGGGTGGAAAAGCAATTGCAGAAATTCTCTTCGGCAAAGTAAATCCCAGCGGAAAGTTACCAATCACTATTCCACGGCACGTAGGCCAGATTTCAACGGTATATAATCACAAACCGTCCCAATTTCTCCATCCTTATATCGACGGGGATAAAACACCGCTTTATCCTTTCGGGTATGGTCTAAGTTATACTTCTTTCAAATACGACCAACTGAAAACAAACAAGACGGATTATAATGCCAACGAAGAAATAGAGGTTACAGTGAATGTCAGCAACACAGGAGAAAGGCAAGGGGAAGAAATCGTCCAGCTTTATATTCGGGATGATTACAGTAACACCACCCGACCGGTGAAAGAACTGAAACGTTTTCAACGTATTCTTCTGGAAAAGGGAGAAAGCAAAGTGGTATCATTCCGCTTGAACAGAGAAGACCTGTCCTACTATAACCATAAAGCCGAGTATGTGCTCGAACCGGGCACATTCACCGTCATGGTGGGTGGCAGTTCTTTGGACAAAGACCTACAAAAAATTAAGTTTAACGTAAAATGAAACCGAATATGAAGAAACTTATTCTATTATTGACCGTTCTTACTTTTCTGTACAGTTGTAAAAGCAACCCGGAAGAAAAGTACGATATATGTATCTATGGCGGTACTTCCGCCGGAGTCATAGCAGCATACTCTGCCAAGATGTTGGATAAGAAGGTGTTGCTTATCGAACCACAAAACCGTCTCGGCGGACTGACTTCCGGCGGGCTTGGTTTCACCGATATAGGAAACAAACAAGTAGTAACCGGATTATCAAAAGACTTTTACCGTCGTTTGGGTGCTCATTACGGCAAACTGGAACAATGGATATTCGAACCCAAAGTAGCGGACAGCATCTTTAATGACTACATTAATCGGGCAGATGTCGAGGTTTTATATAAATACAGAATCACAGATGCCCAACTTGCCAACGGATATATAAAAAATATCACGCTTGAAAGTTCCGACGGGACAAAACCCGGCAAATCCATAGCCGCCAAAGTATTCATCGACTGTACTTATGAGGGTGACCTGATGGCTAAAGCAGGAGTTTCATACACGATAGGACGGGAAGACAACAAACTGTATCATGAAACTTACAATGGCGTCCAACTGATGAAAGGACACCAGTTCCCGGATGGAGTAGACCCGTACAAGATAAAAGGTGATTCCACAAGCGGATTATTATGGGGAATCAGTCCTGCCGCACTCTCGCCGGACGGTACGGGCGACAAGTTAGTACAAGCCTATAATTACCGCATTTGCCTCACCGATAATCCTGCCAACAAAATAGAAATCACCCGGCCGGAAAATTATGACTCCACCAAATATGAGTTGCTGTTACGCCTGTTTGACGCCCAACCCGATAAAAGAAAACTAAACCATTATTTTATCTGGAGCCGGATGCCAAACAATAAGACGGATATAAATAACCGGGGAGGATTTTCGACTGATATGATCGGAATGAACCATAACTATCCGGAAGCATCTTATGAAGAAAGGGCGGAAATCATTCAAGCACATAAAGACTACACTCAGGGATTACTTTATTTCTACAAGACCGATCCCAGGGTTCCGCAAGAACTAAGAGATGAAATACAGGCATGGGGCTACCCCAAAGACGAATATACAGAGGACAACCATTGGTCGCCCCAACTATATATCAGAGAAAGCCGCAGAATGACAGGGGACTATGTAAT
>NZ_JBCOWR010000001.1:440914-495296 GCF_040918965.1 Bacteroides sp. RTP21281st1_H5_RTP21281_210402
ATGTAGAAATCGGCGGCGGACTCCCCTACCCCATATCCTATCGTTCCATCATCCCAAAAGAAGAAGAATGTAAGAACTTGCTCGTTCCCGTTTGTCTCTCCGCCAGTCATATCGCCTATGGTTCCATCCGTATGGAGCCGGTATTCATGGTACTGGCACAGTCTGCCGCTATCGCCGCAACAGAAGCCATAAACACAGGAAGCGTGCAGACCGTCGATATCAAAAAAGTACAAGCATTGCTACACGAAAATCCACTATTGGACGGCAGTTCTTCTGAGATACTGATAGACGACTGCGATTTGGACATATCCGCGAATAATGATTGGGAGATTATAAAAAAGCGAGGAGGATATGGCCCCACTTTCCTGAAATCCAAAGCCCGCAACGGTTCACCTGTCCGTTTCACCCCACATATAGAACATGAAGGAAAGTACAAAGTATATACTTATTATCACATGAGAAAAGACATTTCGCCGACTATCACATATTCCATCTCGGACGGAACCGATAGTTGGACAAGAGTCATACATAAAGACAGCGTGAGAATAGAAGGACAAACTTCGGGAGAATGGGTGGAACTGGGAACATACGATTTTCAAAAAAGCCGCATGCCCTATGTAGAAATATCCACTGGAGACACAAGCGGGACGGTCATTGCCGACGCTGTGCTGTTCATACCCGTAAAATAAGATTTATATGTATATGAAAAAGAATTGGTGTTTACTGTATCTGTTATCAATATTTTGTTTTTCCCATGCCCAGAATAAGAATACGTACTTGGAACAAAAGATTGATTCAACCCTATCAAGCATGACTATCCGTGAAAAAGTAGGGCAACTTAACCAGCTTGACGGGCGAGGTACAATTGAGAATTTGAAGGTATTGATACGTAAAGGAGAGATCGGTTCGGTAATGAATGTTACCGAACCCGAAGTGGTCAATGAGTTACAAGAAATTGCCTGCAAACAATCAAGAACGGGTATCCCCTTGGTTTTTACACGCGACGTTGTGCATGGCTTCAAGACCATGCTGCCCATTCCGTTAGGGCAAGCTGCCACTTTCCATCCGGAACTGATACAGGAAGGGGCACGAATCGCAGCCATAGAAGCCACGGAACATGGTGTCAGATGGTCATTTGCACCTATGATAGATATATCCAGAGATGCCCGGTGGGGACGCATAGCCGAAAGTTTCGGTGAAGACACTTATCTCACAGAACAGATGGCTGTCGCCGTAGTAAATGGATTTCAAGGTGACGATTTATCAAATCCGCAATCAATGGCTGCCTGCGCCAAGCATTTTATAGGATATGGATCCGTAGAAGGAGGACGTGATTATAATTCAACCCATATTCCTGAAAGACTGTTGAGAGATGTCTATCTTCCGCCTTTCGAGAAAGCAGTAAAAGCCAACTGTTCCAGTATCATGACTTCGTTCAATGATAACGACGGGATTCCGGCTACGGGTAACAAAAAACTATTAAAGGATATTCTTCGCAAAGAATGGAATTTCGATGGGGTTGCCGTTTCCGACTGGGGTTCTGTAACGGAAATGATAAAACATGGCTTCGCCGAAGACCGGAAAGATGCGGCCCGAAAAGCGATAGAAGCCGGACTGGACATGGATATGTCTTCCAAAGCATTCATTCAGAATATCGAAGAATTAATCGCCAAAGGAATAATTTCCGAAGAGACATTGGACAATGCTGTGCGAAATGTACTAAGATTAAAATTCAGGCTCGGACTGTTTGATAATCCGTACACTGATATCAATAAGAGAAAAGAAACCTACTCGGACAAACATCTGGCTATTGCAAAGAAAATGGCGGAAGAGTCTGTTGCACTATTGAAAAATGAAAGCCGCACATTACCGCTGTCTTCGAACATAAAAAGTATCCTGATAGTAGGCCCGTTGTCCGATGCTCCTCACGACCAACTCGGAACCTGGACAATGGACGGAGAAACAGAGAAAACGCGGACGCCTATAAAAGCACTACGTGAAAAGTATGGCGACAAAGTGAAAATTCATTTTGTGAAAGGTCTGGAGTACAGCAGAGATAAAAATAAGACAAACTTCAATAAGGTATTGGAGAAAGCATACCAGGCAGATGCCATTATAGCTTTTGTCGGTGAAGAAGCCATCCTATCGGGTGAAGCACATTGTCTGGCTGATATAAAACTGCAAGGAGCGCAATCCGAACTTATCAAGGTATTAAGCGGAACAAATAAGCCGCTCATTACAGTTATTATGGCGGGACGCCCGTTGGTTATTAATGAGGAACTGAACCTGTCCGATGCCGTATTGTATGCCTGGCATCCCGGAACGATGGGTGGCGATGCACTGGCGGATATTTTATTTGGCAAGACCACACCTGGTGGCAAACTACCCGTTACTTTCCCAAAAGCAACGGGACAAATTCCCATCTACTATAATCACACCAATAGCGGACGTCCGGCCACAGGAAAAGAAAAGCCTTTGGACGAAATACCTTTAAATGCCAAACAATCCGTATTAGGACATTCCTCTTATTATCTTGATTTAGGAGCACAACCTTTATTCCCGTTCGGATATGGCCTGTCATACACTTCTTTCGAATATTCCGATTTAAAGACAGACCGCACCGTTCTCACTCCGGGAGATACACTTTCAATCAGCGTCAAAGTGAAAAACATGGGACAATATAAAGGAACAGAAGTGGTTCAACTTTATGTATCGGATCTTTTCGGTTCCGTCACCCGACCGGTAAAGGAACTAAAAGGATTTAAAAGGATAGAGTTAAGCCCCAATGAAGAAAAGATGGTAGAATTCGAACTCCCTTCATACGAATTAGCCTTTTGGAATATCGACATGAGGAAAGTAGTGGAACCGGGTAAGTTCAAAATAATGGTTGGCACAGATAGCCAGAATGGGTTGGAAACCTTCTTCGAGGTAAAATAACAACATGGAAAAAGCGACCTCACCAAAAGGATGAGGCCGCTTTTCTATTACCAGTCTATCAGGGAAACAGTTGTTATTTCCCTTTCTTATAGTTTTCCAATCCTGTCTGCAAGAACTCAATGTACCTAGGAATATCCTCATTGTAAGCATATGACTTGTTCACCGGTTTGCCCTGATTATCCAGCAACACATAGAAAGGCTGGGCATTAGCGCCAAACTTCACACGCTGCAGATAGCTCCATTTATCACCAACCGTACGCAAAGTACGTTCCGTACCGTTTTCTACGATTTTCACGGGTTCGCTCAAAGGAGTTTTGTTATCTACATAAAGGGTAATCAATACATAGTCGTTATTAATCAAATCGCTTACTTTCGGGTCAGTCCACACTGCTGCTTCCATCTTACGGCAGTTTACGCAACCATATCCGGTAAAGTCGAGCATAACAGGTTTTCCATTCAGACGCGCATATTCCATTCCCAAATCATAGTCATCGAATTTTGCATGTACGTCATTCTTATACAAATTGAAGTCCTGCGTCTGCATAGGCGGAGCAAATGCACTTACCGCTTTCAAAGGTGCTCCCCACAAACCGGGAACCATATATACGGCAAATGCCAAAGAGACGAGCGCCAAAAAGAAGCGGGTAACTCCCACCTTATTATCATCGTCATCATGCGGGAACTTAATCTTACCCAACAGATAGAATCCGAGCAAAGCAAAAATAACAATCCATAAAGCAAGGAATGTTTCACGGTCAAGCAGTCTCCATCCATAAGCCAAGTCGGCTACTGATAAGAATTTAAGCGCGAATGCCAGTTCAAGGAAACCCAGCGTTACCTTAATTACATTCATCCATCCGCCCGATTTCGGCATAGATTTCAGCCATGACGGGAACAGGGCAAACAGGGTAAACGGCAAAGCCAGTGCAATGGCGAAGCCCAGCATACCGATTGCAGGAGCAACGACACTTCCTGTTGTGGATACCTGTACAAGCAAAAATCCGATAATCGGGCCTGTACAAGAGAAAGATACCAAGGAAAGGGTGAAAGCCATCAGGAAAATACTCAATAATCCGGTGGTGGATTCCGCTTTGCTATCTACTGCATTTCCCCACTTCGACGGCAGTCTGATCTCGAACGCCCCAAAGAATGAAGCAGCGAAAATTACCAGCATCAGGAAGAAGAGGATATTAAAGATGGCATTGGTAGACAAAGCATTTAACGCGCTAGCACCGAAAATCAACGTAATAGCCAATCCCAACACTACATAAATCACAACGATGGACGCACCATATGTCCACGCATCCCGGATACCTTTCTTTTTATCTTTACTGCGTTTCAGGAAGAAACTGACTGTCATAGGGATAATCGGCCACACACAAGGAGTGAACAAAGCGATTAATCCGCCAAGGAAACCTGTTATAAAAATATAAATCCAAGACATATCTTCCTGACCATGTTCTTCGCCTAACGCTTGCAGGTCACTGATAACCGGTTTCCAAAGCTCACTGGAACTAACTGCCGACTGAACATCCGTAGCAGCATCCACCGGAGTAGCGGGAACCAATTCCATCATGGTAGCAGTATCCTTCACTTCAGCAGAAGCCGGAGCAGGCTCTTCCTTTTTCTCCGGTTCTTTTTTCTCCGGCTGCTCCGTTTTAGCCACGGCAGCACTTGCGGCTTTCGCTACTCCGGAGAATTTGAACGGAACTTCAGTAGGCGGAAGACAACTTTCATCGTCACAAGCGCCATATTCCAAGTAACCTTCTATTTCATAAGCCCCACCCGTAAGTTTTACTTTCTGGATAAACTTCGCAGTATTCTCAAAGTAGCGCACTTTCATTTCAAACAACTTGTCGAAAGTAGCCACCTCCTTACCAACCGGCTTCAGTTTACCGGCAAGCTCCAGTCCACTCTTCTTATCGACATTGAATGTCGCAGAAATAGGTCCGCCATCTCCAAGTTCGGTAGAATAAACATGCCATCCGTTATCAATGGTGGCGGTAAAAACAATCTCCGCTTCGGTATCAGAAAGAGTGTTCAACTCAGTTTTGAACTTTACCGGATCTTTAATCTGTGCCTGCAAGGCATAGACTACAAAGCTTAAAAGCAGAAAAGATACAAACTTTTTCATTTTAATAATTGGGGGGTTATAATTCATAATCTACACACGCACGGCTTTCCTTTGTATCAGCCAGAATCTTACCGGCAGCCACATGGTCGGGATGCGTCGCATAGTATTTCACGTCTTCCAGAGTATCAAACTCACTATAAAGAGCTATATTCCACGTTTCTCCGGGATTCATGTTCAATCCGACTTCCACTTTCCGGATCACGGAGATTTTAGCAGGAAGCGCTTCTATTGCTTCCTTGAATTTTGTCATAACTGCCCGCTTCTCTTCGGCAGAAACTTCGTCTTTTAACTTAAATAATACAATGTGTTTTACCATTACGTTGTTATTTTAATGAATTGTTTCTATATTTGTCTTGTTAATACTTTGCATAAACAATGCAAATTTACTCTATTTGGTTTAAATATACACTTAAAGAGATGTTAATTATAGGAATTGCAGGTGGAACTGGCTCCGGAAAGACCACCGTCGTACGAAAAATCGTAGAAAGTCTCCCCGCAGGAGAAGTAGTATTATTACCTCAGGATTCATACTACAAAGACAGTAGTCATGTCCCTGTCGAAGAGCGCCAGAATATTAATTTTGACCATCCGGACGCATTTGAATGGAGCCTGCTCTCCAAACATGTCATGACGCTGAAAGAAGGAAAGAGTATCGAACAGCCTACCTATTCCTATCTGACCTGCACCCGCCAACCCGAAACGATTCATATCGAACCGCGCGAAGTAGTTATCATCGAAGGTATTCTTGCCTTGTGTGACAAGAAACTACGTAATATGATGGATCTTAAAATATTCGTAGATGCCGATCCCGATGAACGGCTGATACGCGTTATCCAAAGAGACGTTGTAGAACGCGGACGTACTGCCGAAGCTGTAATGGAACGCTACACACGGGTTCTGAAACCAATGCACCAGCAATTCATCGAACCATGCAAACGCTATGCCGACCTTATCGTACCGGAAGGCGGCAGCAATAAAGTGGCTATTGATATACTGACCATGTATATCAAGAAACACTTGAAGAGTTGAGAATGGAGAGTTGAAAGTTAAAAACAAAATGTCAGATATGAATGTCAGGACACTGATTATCCCTTTATTCCTTGTGTTATTCTGTTGCGTAATCGGATGCCGGAATAAGCAGCATAGTAAGACGGATGAATCCGTCCACGATCTTCCACAGATAAAAGATAGCGGTGAATTGGTTGTATTGACATTATACAGTTCCACTTCCTATTTCATATACCGGGGACAGGAAATGGGTTTCCAGTATGAACTCAGCGAACAATTTGCCAAAAGCCTGGGATTAAAGCTCAGAATCGAAGTAGCTAACAGCGTTGACGAACTGATTCGGAAATTGCTGGCAGGCGAGGGAGACATGATTACCTACAATCTGCCTATCACCAAAGAATGGAAAGACAGTCTCCTTTATTGTGGGGAAGACGTGATTACCCATCAGGTTATTGTCCAGCAAGGGAGAGGTAAGCAGAAACCTTTGAAAGATGTCACCGAACTGATTGGAAAAGATGTCTATGTGAAACCCGGAAAGTATTATGACCGCCTTGTCAACCTGAACAACGAACTGGGCGGCGGCATCCAAATCCATGAAGTGAACAATGACAGTATCACTATTGAGGACTTGATCACACAAGTGGCGCAAGGTAAAATACCATACACGGTAGCCGACAATGATTTGGCAAAACTTAATAAGACGTATTATCCCAATCTGGATATAAACCTGTCTATCAGCTTCGACCAGCGTTCTTCCTGGGCAGTACGGAAAGGCAGCCCGGAACTAGCCACAGCCGCCACTAAATGGCATCAGGAGAACATGACTTCTCCTGCTTATACAGCCAGTATGAAACGTTACTTTGAAAATAGTAAAATGATGCCCCACTCTCCTATCCTTTCATTGAGAGAGGGAAAGATTTCCCATTATGATGATCTATTCAAGAAGTATTCCAAAGACATCGGATGGGATTGGCGTTTACTGGCGTCTTTGGCTTATACGGAATCCAATTTTGACACAACTGCCGTATCCTGGGCAGGTGCCAAAGGACTCATGCAACTAATGCCCGCCACTGCCCGGGCAATGGGAGTGCCATCAGGAAAAGAACAAAATCCGGAAGAGAGCGTTAAGGCTGCCATCAAGTATATTACTGCTACCGACCGTAGTTTCAGTATGATTCCCGATAAAGAGGAACGTCTCAACTTTATCCTCGCTTCCTACAATGCCGGTCTAGGACATATTTACGATGCCATGGCACTAGCCGAGAAATACGGGAAGAACAAACTGGTATGGAAAGATAATGTAGAAAACTTCATCTTACTCAAAAGCAATGAAGAATACTTCACCGACCCCGTTTGTAAGAACGGTTACTTCCGTGGCATAGAGACTTACAATTTCGTTCGCGACATTATGTCACGCTATGAATCTTACAAAAAGAAAATCAAAGCGTAAAGAAAGTAACTTAATACTTATTTTTGTAGGTTACCAAACTAACCACGACAATAGCCAACACCGATAAAGGCAGAGCAAACAATATCGGGTCAATGACCGGAAAAGGATAAGTGGTAATCAATACATCCCGTCCGAACAAAGCCTTGCAGATACCCAATGCGGCAGATTCTTTCTGATGAAGGAATACGAGAGCAAACAAACTCCCGACTGTTCCTACCCAAAGACTTGCCATTACACC
The DNA here is from genome assembly GCF_040918965.1 of Bacteroides sp. RTP21281st1_H5_RTP21281_210402. Taxonomy (NCBI): domain Bacteria; kingdom Pseudomonadati; phylum Bacteroidota; class Bacteroidia; order Bacteroidales; family Bacteroidaceae; genus Bacteroides; species Bacteroides sp. RTP21281st1_H5_RTP21281_210402. Next base: position 448,682 of record NZ_JBCOWR010000001.1, read on the forward strand.
CTGCTTGGTAGCTTTCTTCCAATACAAAGCACAGAAATAAGCAGGAAGGAAAGCAGCCGCACAGATTCCCATAAAGATAGAAGTTCCACGGGCGATAATGTCATGGGGCAGCATATAACAAATAATATAGCTGACTAAAATAGAGAATAATACGCCAAGACGGATTACATTCGTTAGTTTACCCCGTGAGCGCGGCTTATAAGTTCCATAAATATCTGAACCTACCGAAGCTCCCATCGTATGGAACTGTGAGCTAAGGGTAGACATACTGGCTGAAAGGATGCACAACATAAAGAGTGCGGCAAACCAGTCGGGCATTGCCTTATTAATAAAGTAGGGAATAATCTTATCAATATCCTGCACCACTTCCGTTGCAACCGCCCCTTCTGTTTTCAGGAAAAAAAGATTGCTTAATGCCCCGGCATGATAGATAGCGCCTACCGTTATAATCAGAAAGAAACAACCGATAAACACACCACGGTTCAACTGCTTGCTACTCTCCACCGTCATAAAACGAACTACTAGCTGCGGTTGCGCAAGACAGCCGATTCCAACTCCTAATATAAGAGAAGTTACCAATGAATACCATTGTGGAGAACCCGTCACAGGCATAGCCGTCCATCCCTGATGCCCCAATGCCTTAAACTTTTCCGGAACTAACGGAGCAATGGCAGTCAATTCTTTATTAGCCTCCACAAAGTTCATTTCAAGTACCTGATATAGAGAGAACAACAGAAACAGCATACACCCAAACATGATAACTGCCTGTAAAGCATCTGTGTACATTACACCTTTCATACCGCCGGCAATAACATAAGCGGCAATCACCAATGTAAATATCAATAAGGAAATATTGAAGTCTATTTGAAAAATCTGCTCAATAAATACCGCTCCGCCTTTCATTACAACTGCCGCATAAAGTGGCATCCCAATGAAAATAACGGCGGCAATAAATACCTGTATATTACGTGAACGGAAATGCCGCCCTAATAATTGAGGGAAAGTACTCACGTTTAGTTTTGCCCCCATACGCCGGGTGCGTAACCCGAAGAAAATGAAGGCAATGACAACGCCGATAAACATATTAAGGAAACACAACCACTGGATACCCATTCCGAAAGCAGCAGCCACACCACCAAAACCCACGATAGCAGATGCGGAAATAAACGTAGCACCATAAGAAAGTGCCATCACAATAGGATTCATCTGTCGTCCCCCCACCAGATAGTCACTGGTAGACGTCGTTTTCTTATATCCTAAAAAGCCAAGATAGGCAAGTGACAGCAGATAAGCTATCACAATCAGTCCAAGTGTAAATGTATTCATCGTGTTTCGTCTTTTTCATCGTCCTTATTCCAATATTTCAGCCCAAACCAGGCAGCAAAAATCACGCATACCACCGAAAGCAGGTATGGCATAATGATAAAAGGGTCTTCTATTCCAAACATTTGCGTATCAGATTTTAATCAATTAAGTCGCAAATGTAAGGAATTTATTGAAAAGACAAAACTTTTGTTTACTAATACTGATTATAATGTATCTTTTTCTCGTCAAATTTCTGTTTCGGGTTCTCTTTTGTAGCCGGATAGCCGAAAGGAATGACACAAAGCGGAAGAATATTCTCCGGAAGCCCGGTATACTTGCGTACTACCTGCATACGATCTTTATAAGGATAAGCTGCCGTCCATACAGCCCCCAATCCCAGGCTTTCGGCAGCAAGCAGAATATTCTGGGTGGCAGCGGAACAGTCCAGATACCAATAGGATGAGCGTGCAGAGTCCCCGCAAACAACAATGGCATTGCGAGCCTGCGTCAACATTTTGGCATAAGGAAGTGCGGCAGCCATCGAATCCAGTCTGGCACGGTCGGTCACTACGACAAACTCCCAAGGACGGACATCCTTTCCCGAAGGTGCAGCCATTCCGGCACGAAGCATCAAGTCGATTTTCTCTTTCTCCACTCCTTTATTCAGATAAGTGCGCACGCTTTTGCGCTCGAAGATATTATCCAATGCAGCATTTCCGGTCTCGGACGTTCCTTTTTCTTCTTTTGCAGAAGAACATGACATCATAGCAATTACTGCTATGAACAGACACAGGAAAGAGAAAATCTTTTTCATTGTGGTAATGTTTTAAAATAGGTTCAACTTATTTTTCTGGGCTTCTTCCAGTGAAACAGTTTCACGTTTCATCAAGCCGCTCTTTTCACGAAGTGCCTCATATTCAGTTTTCAATTCGCTCACCAGTTCGGCTTTCGCTTGCGGATTCAGTAATCTGGCGGCAACACCCGCATTCAATGACGCATCTTTGAGGTGCACCACCGGAGCATGATATACAGGGGCGATCTTCAATGCCGTATGCATCTTTGAGGTAGTAGCTCCTCCGATCAGAAGAGGTATATCCAGTCCTGCCTTTTCCAATTCGACGGCTACGTGAGCCATTTCTTCCAGGGAAGGAGTTATCAGACCGCTCAACCCAATCATGTCCACCTTTTCTTCAATAGCACGCTGAACGATTGTTTCTGCGGGCACCATCACTCCTAAGTCAACAATATCATAACCGTTGCAGGCCATCACCACGGCAACGATATTCTTTCCGATATCGTGCACGTCTCCTTTCACGGTAGCAAGTAATATTTTTCCGGCAGAGGTTGCTCCATCAGTTTTCTCCGATTCAATGACAGGCTGAAGGATAGCAACGGCTTTCTTCATTGTCCGCGCAGTCTTTACTACTTGTGGAAGAAACATCTTACCTGCGCCGAACAGTTCACCGACATAATTCATTCCATCCATCAACGGGCCTTCAATCACATTGACCGCTTTATCGTAAAGTGGCAGTGCTTCTGCCAAATCCTGTTCGAGAAAATCGCCAATTCCTTTCATCAAAGCGTATTTCAAACGTTCCTGAACAGAGTCTTCTCTCCAAGCATCCTGCTTGACAGCCGATTCTCCCGCTGCTCCACTCATGGTAGCTTTCAGAGATTCCGCCAGTTCGATAAGACGCTCCGCAGCATCGGGACGACGGTTCAAAACGACATCTTCAATCTTCTCCAGTACATCTGTCGGAATATCGCTATAAAGCACGGAAGTTCCCGGATTCACAATTCCCATATCCATTCCTTGCTGAATGGCATGATAAAGGAACACGGCATGCATGGCTTCACGGATATAGTTATTGCCACGGAAAGAGAAAGAAAGGTTACTTACTCCACCACTGATATGCGCACCGGGAAGGTTTTTCTTAATCCATCCGGTAGCTTCAATGAAGTCTACCGCATAGTTGTTATGTTCTTCGATTCCCGTAGCTACGGCGAGCACATTGGGGTCGAAGATAATATCATGGGGATTAAAATTGACTTTGTCGACCAACAGGCGGTATGCACGTTGGCACACCTCTATCTTGCGGGCGGCCGTATCCGCCTGGCCTTTTTCATCAAAAGCCATTACGACAGCGGCAGCTCCATATTGTTTGATAGTCCGGGCATGTTCGAGGAATACTTCTTCCCCTTCTTTCAAAGAAATAGAGTTAACGATTGACTTACCTTGCAGGCATTTCAATCCGGCAACAATCACTTCCCATTTGGATGAATCAATCATAACCGGGACACGGGCTATTTCCGGTTCGGACATGATAAGGTTCAGGAAGGTAGTCATCTCGGTCTTGGCATCCAATAGACCGTCGTCCATATTGACGTCGATCACCAAAGCTCCGTCTTCTACCTGTTGGCGGGCGATGGAAAGAGCTTCATCGTATTTCTTTTCATTGATAAGACGAAGGAATTTACGTGAACCGGCTACGTTACAACGTTCGCCGACATTCACAAAATTAATTTCCGGTTTCACTTCCAGCAGTTCAAGGCCGGAAAGCCACATACAATCCGGTTTTGCAGCCGGGACGTGTGGTTGAGCACCTTCTATCAGGGCTGAATATTCGGCAATGTAGGCGTCTGTCGTTCCACAGCAACCACCGATAATATTGATTAATCCTTCGTCAATATACTCTTTCACTTCGTGAGCCATATCCGCAGGTGTCTGGTCGTACTTACCGAGGCTGTTCGGTAATCCGGCATTTGGATAGGCACTAATATAATAAGGTGCACGGGCTGCCAATTGCTCAAGGAAAGGTTTCAACTGACGGGCACCGAACGAGCAGTTCAGGCCGACAGAGAAAATATTGGCATGCTGTACGGAAGCGAGAAATGCTTCCAATGTTTGTCCTGACAGAGTACGTCCGCCAATATCGGATACAGTCACTGATAACATGACAGGTACTTCAACACCTGTCGCTTTCATTGCCTGTTCAGCGGCAAAAATAGCCGCTTTCGCATTCAGCGTATCAAATATCGTTTCAATCAGAATGGCGTCTACCCCACCCTCAAGCATTGCTTCCATCTGTTGCTGATAGGCGGCGGCCAGTTCGTCGTAGCTCAAAGCACGGTAAGCCGGATTGTTCACGTCGGGGCTCATGGAGCAGGTTTTGTTCGTAGGCCCTACGGAGCCGGCTACAAAACGGGGTTTGTCGGGATTCTTTGCAGTATATTCGTCCGCAAGTTCACGGGCTAGCTTCACTGCGGCAAGATTCATTTCACGCACATATTCTTCTACGTGATAATCGGCCATAGAAACAGTGGTCGAACTGAATGTATTGGTTTCAATAATGTCCGCGCCTGCTTCCAGGTATTTACGGTGAATATCCCGAATCACATCGGGACGTGTCAGACACAACAAGTCATTATTCCCTTTCAACTGTCCGGGAATATGCGCGAAACGTTCACCACGAAAATCTTCTTCTTTGAGATTATATTGTTGAATCATGGTACCCATTGCTCCATCCAAAATAAGGATGCGCTCGGATACGATCTGCGAAATAGTCTTTTTCATTTATCCTATCATGTCATCGTTTGAACATTCTTGCCATATCTCTACGGTCATCTTTTTCCTTAATGGATTCTCGTTTATCATATTCTTTCTTACCTTTCGCCAAAGCGATCACCAGTTTCGCCAAACCTTTTTCATTGATAAACAAGCGTACGGGAACAACCGTAAAACCGGGATTCTTCATATCCCGTTGAAGTTTCTCCAATTCTTTCTTACTAAGCAACAACTTCCTCTCCCTGCGCGCCGTATGATTATTGTACGAACCATAGAAGTACTCGGCGATGTGCATATTCTTCACCCATAATTCGCCTTTCGCAAAATAACAAAACGTATCTACCAGGCTGGCTTTTCCCAAACGAATGGACTTGATTTCAGTACCGGTCAGTACAATACCTGCTGTGTAGGTATCTATCAGTTCGTAATCAAACGTAGCCCGTTTATTCTTAATATTTACAGAGGGTTGTTTCATCTTCACACATTAATTAAGTATGGCCGTCAGTCTGTTAAACACAATTTGAATCACCGTCGGACATAGTATTAACAATGCAGACGACAAAAGGGTGTATCTCAATCGTTGTTTTTCTTCTACTCCCATCAGCACAGGAACTCCTTCCCATACTACATAGACGATATAAAACTGTAGCAGCCAGGCAATAATTCTAAAATCAGGTAATAGTCCGGTTACAATCTGAAGCAAGAAAGGTACAACAAGTGCATATCCTGCAAACTGTTGTGTCAGCGGCATATTGCTATGCATGCCAAACATTCTTGTCCCCATCTCATTAATGGCATAAGCAGCCAGAAAGTAGCCACCGAACAAGGCTACAGCTACGGCACAGCAATTGGTCATAGCTATCTGGAAACTTTGCGGACCACCCCACCCATTCGTCAGTAATGAACCGATGAACACGGACAGACCGCATAAACCAATCATAGGATAGACAAAAGCCATATATACTTTTCGCCTATCCTCTTCCATAGAAATTTCCTCCCAAGCCTTGGCCGGAGAGGAAATCAGTTTCATTGCTATGTTAAATAGTTCTTTGTAGTTCAATGTTACTGCGTAATCTTTGAATAATCTATTTCAAATTTTCCATCCTTGGTATAATTTGCATCATCCAACTTATTATTTTCACCATTTACCTTAGCCTTTATCGTTATTTTCTTTAATTTTCCATCAAATTGAGATATAACAGAGGTCAAGTCATAAGACTGATGTACTATAGTTAACACTGCACGTTTTTCTGTTTTATCTTCAGATATAACATCACTCAAATTTAAAACCAATTCTGTATCCCCTTCTTTAATCTCATCATAGGTTATATATACAGTATGTTTTTTAACATCCTCAGCGACTTCGGCATTGGTTGTGCCCTTACTCCAAATCATAGCTGGTACAATCAATGTATTTTTATCGAACAAGAAAGGATATACATTTTGATAATCTAAAGCATAAATTGCGGCATCCGGCGTTTGCTCCATACTAGTTACAGCTGCTCCATCAATTTTAGTGGGAGTAGAAGTCAAAGTCAAAGTTATAGAAGCAGTACTTACATTCACATCTTCCTGATTATATTGACCATTAACAATATACATGCCTGAATTTAAAAGCATAATACTACTCGGATCTGTAGGTACCAACTTAGTCCCATCCATCATTTTAAAGCTACTATTGTAATAGTCTAACCTAGCTATGACACTTAAAGTTTGCGGTCCATTATCATCCCCATTCATACAAGAAGTAACCGACATACCCATCACCACAGCCATCAAAGCTACCAAGAAAAATTTCATCTGTTTCATAAACATATTTTTTAGATTTTGCAAAGATATAAATTCTAATTCACAATTAATAAATGCAGATACTTAAAAAATACTGCATCCGCTACTTTATTATTTTTGCAAAAAGTTCCAAATGGTCATCTACATAACTTGCAATCACTGCCGTAATCTGCTCTTCCATCTCTAAATAAGCCTCTTCCAAGTCATCAAAAGCTTCGTATTGCTCATACATAGCCATGAATTCATCATCCGTCCGTTCCTTCTCCAAGTCTTTCCGGTTGGCATCAAATATCTTCTTTGCTTTATAGATTAGCTTCGAGAATTCATCCACTCCCCACAAACGCATTACTTTAGCAAACGGATTATCAAAGATATATCCGCCATAACCGTTCTGAATCAACTGGCAGAATCCCCCTGCCATCACCTCATCACGAAATATCTGATAAGCCAGCAAAGAATGTTGTTCTCCTGTCAATAAAGGCATCGTCTCCGCAGTCAGTTCGCCACCGATCACCTCTTTATATTTATCTGTAAACGCCTGGATAAATTCATCCATTCCTTCACCCGCAGCCTTTTGTAAAGCTGATTCTACAACTTCGATCATAATCTTTTTTTATAAATGATGCAGCAAAGCTACGAATTTTATTCTACATCCAATAACAATCCTTCTACAATCTTACCAATCTTAATTTCATTATCAGTCCTCCACCTTCTTCACACGAATCTTATCATCTCATTTACAGACATTTCCGGTGAACAATTCATATAAAACACCGTATTCACCTCTATTCACACCCTTCACAAGATATGTATTTTCCAATCTTACAATATAGTGAGAACTAATATTGGCTATATTATAGGAACAGACAAATAGTGTATATATTCCGAATAAAAAATGTTTGTTCAATAGTAGCCGACTCCAGTTGACCACCTAGCCAACTCTAGTCAGCTAATTAGCCGGCTATAGTTGGCTAATAGGACAACTATAGCCGGCCGACAAGTATAAAGTAAAATGTTTATGAATACCAGACTCTATTCAGACCGCTTATCATGCATGTAAACGCATCCCCAAATACATACCTATAAAATAAGGTATAAGCCAGATGCACCAAACCACAATGCTGAAACGGTTAAAATGCCGTTTCGCCTGTGCCGACCCCTTCACGTAAGTCCATATCGCCCATGAAGCATGTACAAACATAAGAAGAATGGCAATCGTACCCGTCACTGTATGAATCTCGTCATGCAAATGAGTCAACTCTGCAATATGTTCCATCAGGCTCGTGCCAACCGCATCGGCTATCAGACCGAGAAGAAAGAAAATAATATGCCAAAACTTCAATTTCTTTTGGAGACGTTCTCCCCAAACACCAATCGAATAAAAAATAAGCGCAGATGAAATAACGCAAATTGCCGCAATTAAATAATGTATATCTATTTGGTTCAGTTCCATAAATTTTGGTTTTCTACTAATAACAAAGCAACAAATAGATAGTTCGTCCATCCTCAATCTTCCGCAAATGCAATCCCGACTTTACAAACTGCGAAAAAACGTAAACTGAATTGTCACTTTTCACAAAAAAGTAATAAAAGGCGATTTGCAGAAACAAATAAATCGACTACCTTTGTGGGCGATTTAGAGAATCGTGACTACGTATTTTTAATTATATCACTTAAAAAAAGAGCTAATTATGACTTATTCACACGAAGTGGAACACATGTGTGTTGTAAAGAAGGGTCCTAACCACGGACCGGCTCCCATACCCGAAGAAGGCAAATGGGTAAAATCTAAAGAAATCGTTGATATTTCTGGTTTGACACACGGTATCGGTTGGTGCGCTCCTCAACAAGGTGCTTGTAAACTGACACTGAACGTTAAAGAAGGTATTATCCAGGAAGCTTTGATCGAAACAATCGGTTGCTCCGGTATGACTCACTCGGCTGCTATGGCTTCTGAAATCCTTCCGGGTAAAACAGTTCTTGAAGCACTGAACACTGACCTTGTTTGCGACGCTATCAACACAGCTATGCGCGAACTGTTCCTGCAAATCGTTTACGGACGTACCCAATCGGCTTTCTCTGAAGGTGGTTTGATCATCGGTGCAGGTTTGGAAGACTTGGGTAAAGGTCTGCGTAGCCAGGTAGGTACTCTTTATGGTACTTTGGCAAAAGGCCCCCGTTACCTTGAAATGGCAGAAGGTTATATCAAACAAATCTTCTTGGACAAGAACGACGAAATCTGCGGATACGAATTCGTACACATGGGTAAGTTCATGGACGAAATCAAAAAAGGTACTGATGCTAACGAAGCATTGAAGAAAGTTACAGGTACTTATGGTCGCGTAACAGCAGAACAGGGAGCAGTTAAATCTATTGATCCACGTCACGAATAATATAAGGAGGAAAGAAACTATGATTAGAGAAGTAAAATTCGAAAGCCAAGACCGTCGTATCAAGCAGATTATCGCTGCTTTGAACGCTAACGGCATCAAAGATATCGAAGAAGCTAACGCTATCTGTGAAGCTCATGGACTTGATCCTTATAAAACGTGTGAAGAAACTCAGCCTATCTGCTTCGAAAATGCAAAATGGGCGTATGTTGTAGGTAGCGCTATCGCTATTAAGAAAGGTTGCACCAACGCTGCTGAAGCTGCTGAAGCTATCGGTATCGGCCTGCAAGCATTCTGTATCCCAGGTTCTGTAGCTGACGACCGTAAGGTTGGTATCGGTCACGGTAACTTGGCTGCTATGTTGCTGCGCGAAGAAACTAAATGTTTCGCATTCCTGGCAGGTCACGAATCTTTCGCTGCTGCCGAAGGTGCTATCAAAATTGCCGCAAAAGCAGACAAAGTACGTAAAGAACCGTTGCGTTGCATCCTGAACGGTCTTGGAAAAGACGCTGCTCAGATCATCTCTCGTATCAACGGCTTTACTTATGTTCAGACTCAATTCGATTACTTTACAGGTGAACTGAAAGTTGTTCGCGAAATCGCTTACTCTGACGGCCCTCGTGCCAAAGTAAAATGCTACGGTGCTGACGACGTTCGCGAAGGTGTAGCTATCATGTGGAAAGAAGGTGTAGACGTATCTATTACAGGTAACTCTACTAACCCGACCCGTTTCCAACACCCGGTTGCCGGTACCTACAAGAAAGAACGTGTTCTTGCTGGCAAACCTTATTTCTCAGTAGCTTCAGGTGGTGGTACAGGTCGTACTCTTCACCCGGACAACATGGCGGCTGGTCCTGCTTCTTATGGTATGACTGATACTATGGGTCGTATGCACTCAGACGCTCAGTTCGCCGGTTCTTCATCTGTTCCTGCTCACGTAGAAATGATGGGATTCTTGGGAATTGGTAACAACCCGATGGTAGGTTGTACTGTAGCTTGTGCTGTTGACGTAGCTCAGGCTTTAGCTAAGTAATTATAACGATTACGACATATTAAATCCCTGTAACCTAAAAGGTTATGGGGATTTTTATTTTTACATCTCTTATATCAAGTACTTGATATATCCTTCTTTCCAAACTTTTTAATTAAACTTCATCTACCATACAAAATATTGAGCATAAATATAACTATCCTTCATGAGTCCTTGTTAAAGTAAGAGTTATTAATTATCTTTGCAATGAAAGGAGATAAACCTATGAAGTTGATTGAAAACAATATCCTAAAGATTATTGACCTATGCAAAAAGCATAAGGTGCATAAATTATTTGTCTTCGGTTCTGTTCTTACGAGTCGCTTTAATGACAACAGTGATATTGATTTTGTTGTCGATTTCAACAAAGCAGAAGTAAGTGATTACTTTGATAATTTCTTCGACTTTAAATATGCCTTAGAAAATTTATTTGACAGAAAAGTAGATTTACTGGAAGAACAAACTATTAAGAACCCATATTTGAAGAAGAATGTGGATACAACTAAAACTTTAATTTATGGATGATTTAACAAAGAAATTATAGAGATAGCGTAGCACTAACTCATATGGTATGACGGATACAATGGATCGTAATTAAAAAGAAGTATGGAGTATATCAATGAATTTCACAAGCTATGGATAGAGCGTACTCGCCAATCAATAGCCTTTTGGAGCAAGCAGTCTGCATCGTTAGAAGAAAAAAAGAAGCAGCAAGAACGCTTGGATCAACAGAAAACTATAAGAGAGGGCAAATCGAAGAACTGATTTCATTTTGCCAATTCACCTATATATCTTTTTTGCACATAAACAGAGCATTATTAGCAACTTCCATTCATTACTATTAAATACAAGAACCATTATATCACTTTATTTGTTTATATTTTATATCCCTAATATTATACACAATGCTACTGACTTTCTTGAATATGCTTGCTACTATCATCAGCGTTATAAGCCTGCTGATCGTCACCTATGGAGTACTCGTCGGCTTCATCGCTTTCATGCGCAATGAAATAAAACGGTTCAACGGAACATATACCATCAATAACATCCGGCAGCTCAGAGCTGATTTCGGCAGTTATCTTTTACTTGGTCTGGAGTTTCTGATTGCATCCGATATACTGAAAACTGTGGTTGATCCGGCTTTAGATGAATTGGCAATCTTAGGCGGAGTAGTTGTGGTAAGAACTGTGCTTTCTGTTTTTCTGAATAAAGAGATCAAAGAATTGGCAGAAAATGAATCTCTGAAAGAAAAATAAATATATATAGGTATAATAAATACTCAAAGACATTTTTCCTATTGTCTGATATGACTAAATTACTTATCTTTGTTTCATTGACTTTTCAATTAAAATAAGGGAAAATTAGAAACACGTCATATAAACATGGGAATACTACATTTATCAATTGAACTCACACTTGATTTGATTGCACTGATATCAGGAATTATTCTTATTTTCCGGGCTAAAGACAATTACCCGAAATTATATTGGGGAATTATAGCAGCGTGTATAGGGCTTATGTTTTCATGGGAAAATATCGGATGGCTGACAATTGTTACAGATACTCCGGAATATAATTTCATCGATCTGCTTAACATCGAAAAGATGCTCAAATGGTATGCTTTAGCCAATATTGTCGCACTATTCCCCATTGCTTCACTATCTCCGGGGCATCTTAACCACTTCAGAATATTTACATTCCTATTGCCACCTATCATTACAATAACCGTAGGGATCTGTTATTTAGGGTTCAACGGTGTCATAACTCCTATTTATTCATTGAATGAAATAATACCGAATATAAACAATACGGATGTCAAACTTAGGATTTGCATATTCTTACTTTCTGTTTTAACGCCCCTCTTTATTCTTATTTATGCAATATTCAGCACTAAGACCTATCGCAGAATAAATAAGAATATGCACTTATTCATAGGTTTCCTGTTCTTGTTTTTAGGAATATACACTCTGTTTACGTTGAGTATCAACGAATTTATATTCAATTTATTCGGCATAACGGCAATTGTTTTCACCGTTTTATTTTCAGTACTATATTTACGACATGAGAATCCATTCTCGGATCATATCAGTATGGTATATAGCACAGAAAAAGAGATGCCGCACATAGAAAACTCACCTCAGTCTCTCCCACTCTTCTCAACTATTGAAACCTATCTTAAAGAAAAGCATCCTTATACAGACCAACTGTATAACATGAAAGATTTAGCAAAATCCTTAAACAAAAAAGAACATGATATTTCGATGGCAATCAAAAGTCAGGGTTTTAGCGGTTTCCGTGAATATATAAATTGTAACCGCCTGGAATATTTCAAACGGTTAGCAGTCGAGAATCCGGGAAAAAGCATGAAAGAATTAATGTTCGCATCCGGTTTTAGTTCACGGGCAACTTTCTATCGGAACTTTTCCGACAAGTATGGTGTGTCACCCAGTCAGTTCCTTGAAAATCAGAACAATGAAGAATAAAAACTCATTTTAAATACTGCCAATACCACTATGTAAAAGTGTCTCATTTCAGAAATGAGACACTTTTTATTTTTATGATTAAAAGTAAAACTCTACCTTTGGCTGAAAACAAACGTATGACATAAGTTATATAGACAAACTAATCACATGGACAACCAAGAGACACACATCGAACATTGTAATCATACAATCATCGAGAAGAATCAGAAAAACATTTTTTTATACACTACTATTACCGGAAATTTACAAGTGGTTCATTTTGAAGAAATCGGTTATTTCCGTTATAACTCCAAAAGTAAATTGTGGGAAGTTGTATTGTATAATAAGCATACCTTAATATTGAAGAGAAATACAAACTCACAGAAAATACTGAGTTTGCATCCTTATCTGATTCAGATCAGCCAGTCTTATATTATCAATATCACTTATCTGGCATCTATTGAAGATAATAATTGCCTGCTACTTCCTCCCTTCAGTAACTCGGAATCCCTGCAAGTAAGCAAATCCTTTATGAAAAAGCTGAAGGAAAGATATCCTTGTCTCTGACAATCAAAAGCCTTGTCTTTATGCAACAGCCAATAGTTTCACTTCGAATACCAATGTTGAGTAAGCCGGTATAGAATCAGTATTCTTATTACCGTATCCCAGTGTATAAGGTATATAAATAATCCATTTATCGCCAACGTGCATTTTTTGAAGTGCCACCTGCCAACCTTCTATCACATCACTAAGCCGCAAGGCATCCGGGCAATTGCGTTCATAAGAATTATCAAATATCCGGCCGTCAATCAGACTTCCCGTATAATGCACGGTGACAATACTCCGCGCACCGGGAGAAATCGTTCCTTCACCAGTCTCCAACACTTTATAATAGATACCGCCCGGCAATGCAAAAACACCTTCCTGAGAAGCCAATCTTTTCAGAAACCGGCGGTTAGCTTCTTTGTATTCTTTCTTTTTTCCCATAAACAATCTTATTAGAGTGTACAAAAATAAGGAGATTTGAAAAGAATCTATCATAAAAACAGTATATTTGTTCGTTGAATCGTAAAAACCTCTTCGCTATGGGACAAATTAAAACCAGATGTAGCAACATTGCTACCGGATTATTCTTCTTTTTAATGCTGATTGTGAGTTTTTCCGCATGTACGCACAGTCAAAAAGACATTATCCCTTCCGCGGAATATGCGCCATACGTTAACGCTTATACCGGTGGAGTCATTTCACAAGGCTCGACCATACGCATCGAACTGACGCACGACCAACCAATGGTGGATATGAATAATGAATTGAAAGATAACCCGTTCAGCTTCTCGCCCTCATTGAAAGGAAAAGCATATTGGGTCAGCAATAATACCATTGAATTTGTTCCGGAAGAAGGGACACTGAAACCGGGAGCATTTTATGAGGGGACTTTCCAACTCGGAGATTTTATTGAAGTCGATAAGAAACTAAAAGAGTTCAACTTCTCATTCCGGGTGCAGGAGCGTAACTTTACCATCCATACAGAACCGATAACGATTACCGCTACCCAACCCGATGAAGTAAGCATAAAAGGAGAAATACGTTTCAGTGATGTAGTGAAGAAAGAAGAGGTGGAGAAGATGTTGACAGCCATTACTGACAATAGCTCTAAACAAGAAGTACACCTCAGCGCTACGCCGAGAAAAGAAATGATAGGGAAAATAAAAACAACCGGTAATGGGAAAAGCAAAAACTATCCGGTAGAGATTACTTCCACCGACAATTCTACCCGTTATGAATTCCATATCAACCGGATTCCACGAGAGGCGGAAGATTACCAACTGGAGATAAAGGCAAACGGGAAACCCGCACGGATCGACCATACACAAAGCGAAGAAATTCTGATTCCGGCAAAAGACAGTTTCCGCTTTCTGACTGCCGAACGCGTTGACCAACCGGAGAATGGGATTGAAATTGTATTCTCCGATCCCGTATCCAATACCCAGGATTTGAAAGGACTGATTGAAATACCGGAAGTATCTTCTTCTATCACTCAAATCAAGGACAATAAAGTATTTATCTATTTCGAAGCGAACAAGATAAATAAGCTGACTTTAAATATTCACGAAGGAGTAAAAAGCAGTCAGGAGCAGACTTTGGGAACTTCACATTCTATCTCGTTCAGCGAACTGAATCTGAAGCCGCAGGTTGAAATGTCCACTTCGGCAGCTATTCTTCCCGATTCCAAAAGCTTGATTATCCCGTTCCGCGCTGTCAATCTGTATGCGGTGGACTTGAGTGTGATACGCATTTTCGAGAATAATGTATTGATGTTCATGCAGAGCAATTCACTGGCTTCCGCCAATGAGTTGCGCCGTTCGGGACGACTGGTTTATAAGAAAACATTGTGGTTGGGTAAAGACTCTTCCAAGGATGTTCACCGTTGGGAAGATTACTCGATTGACCTTGCCGGACTGATTCATCAAGAGCCGGGTGCTATCTATCGTGTCATCCTATCTTTCCGGCAAGAGTATTCGGCTTATCCTTGCGGTGGTAGTGACAATCAGGAAATGAAATTTGCCGATAGCACTTCCGATGGTCTGACAAAAGTAAGCGGAAACGTTATATCGGAAGAAGACGAAGCCGTTTGGGATACTCCCGAAGCCTATTATTACTATAACGGTTCAACAATGGACTGGAGTTTATATCGTTGGCAGGAACGGAATAATCCCTGCCATCCATCCTACTACATGGGTTCGGATCGGACGGCAGCCTGCAATGTCTTTGCTTCTAACCTGGGAATGATTGTAAAAAGAAACTCCCTGAATAATTTATGGATCGCAGTCAGCAATATCCTGGATACCAAACCGGTCGGAAAAGCGCAAGTTACCGTTTACAACTTCCAGTTGCAAGTGATAGGCAAAGGGGAAACAAACGGAGAAGGACTGGCGGAAATCGCTCCGAAAGGCGTACCCTTTATTGTCGTGGCAGAGTCGGACAAGCAAAAAGCCTATGTACGTGTGGTGGACGGGGAAGAACAATCCGTAAGCCGGTTCGATGTGGGCGGAAAAGATATTCAGAAAGGGTTGAAGGGGTTTATATACGGTGAAAGAGGTGTATGGCGGCCAGGAGATACGTTGCATATATCCTTCATTCTGGAAGACCGCGAAAAAAGAATACCGGACAAGCATCCGGTAGCACTGGAGATTTACAATCCGAAAGGACAGTTCTATACCAAGATGATTTCGACGCAGGGAATGAACGGTTTCTACACCTTTGATGTCCCGACGCAGGCCGATGACCCCACCGGACTGTGGAATGCATACGTAAAAGTAGGCGGAACTACTTTCCACAAAGGGCTGCGCATTGAGACGATAAAGCCTAACCGGCTCAAAATAACACTGGCACTGCCCAGAGTACTTCAGGCAACAGATAAAGAATTTTATGCTCCGCTCACTTCCGCATGGCTGACAGGAGCAACCGCTTCACGCCTGAAAGCTAAAGTAGAAATGTCATTGTCCAGGGTAAACACACAATTCAAGAACTACGGACAATATATCTTCAATAATCCGGCTACGGACTTCTCAACCATCAAGACGGATGTATTCGATGGTGTTCTCGACGCGGAAGGAAGAGCGGGAGTTACGCTGAAACTACCGGCTGCAACCAATGCGCCGGGGATGCTGAACGCTTCTTTCACAACGCGTGTTTTTGAACCGGGCGGAGACGCAAGCATTTACACACAAAGCGTTCCTTTCTCACCGTTCACATCTTATGTGGGTATCAATCTGAATCAGCCGAAAGGGAAATACATTGAAACGGATAAAGACCATGTATTTGATGTTGTTACCGTTAATCCAGAAGGAAAACCGGTAAGCCGTTCCAATCTGGAATACAAAATATACCGTATCAGTTGGAGCTGGTGGTGGGAGAACAGTGACGAATCTTTCAGTTCCTATATAAACAGCAGTTCCATCACTCCGGTAGCCAGTGGCAACCTGCAAACCAACGGCGGGAAGGCTTCCTTCAAGTTCCGTGTCGATTATCCAAGTTGGGGACGTTATCTCGTATATGTGAAAGATAAAGAGAGCGGACACGCCACCGGGGGCACTATCTATGTAGACTGGCCCGACTGGAGAGGACGTTCAAGCAAATCTGACCCCAGCGGTATCAAGATGCTTGCTTTCTCACTGAATAAGGATTCTTATGAAATAGGCGAAACAGCTACAGCCATTATCCCCGCAGCAGCCGGTGGTCGTGCGTTGGTATCCATCGAAAACGGTTCGACAGTACTTAAACAGGAATGGATAGAGGTATCCAATCAGGAAGATACGAAATACAGCTTTAAGGTTACGCCGGAAATGGCACCGAACGTATATTTGCACATCAGCCTGTTGCAACCTCATGCACAAACGGTCAATGACTTGCCGATTCGTATGTATGGTGTTGTCCCGGTATTCGTGACTAATAACCAGACTATATTGCAACCACAGATACAGATGCCGGAAGTGTTGCGGCCGGAAACGAGTTTCAATGTCACCGTCAGCGAAAAGAACGGGAAGCCGATGACTTATACATTGGCTATCGTAGATGACGGTTTGCTGGATCTGACGAACTTCAAGACTCCCGACCCCTGGAACGACTTCTATTCACGTGAAGCGCTCGGTATCCGGACGTGGGATATGTATGATAATGTATTGGGAGCTTCCGCCGGAAGTTACAGTTCTCTTTTCAGCACAGGCGGTGACGCTTCATTGAAGCCGGCGGATGCCAAAGCGAACCGTTTCAAACCGGTAGTTAAATTTATAGGGCCTTTCTATCTGGGTAAAGGCAAGCGTGAGACACATACATTGAAATTGCCGATGTATGTAGGTTCGGTACGTACCATGGTAGTAGCAGGGCAGGACGGAGCTTATGGCAATGCGGAAAAGACGTCTTATGTACGGACACCGTTAATGCTGCTGTCTACTTTACCACGCGTACTTAGCATTCAAGAGGAGATTACCGTTCCGGTAAATATCTTTGCCATGGAAAATCAGGTGAAGAATGTTACAGTATCTATCCAGGCTACCGGTGGCGGTGTTCAGGTTGTCGGTTCTCCGCAACAATCACTGACCTTCAATCAGCCGGGCGACCAACTTGCTTTCTTTACATTAAAGACGGGCAGTAAGACGGGAAAAGCAACCATCCACCTAACAGCAAGCGGTGGCGGACAACAGACGAAAGAAACCATTGAAATCGAAGTGCGCAACCCGAACCCGATTGTGACATTACGCAACAGCCAATGGGTAGAGAGCGGACAAAGCGGGGAACTGTCATACAGCCTTGCCGGTTCTTCCAACGATAATCATATCCAACTGGAAGTTTCCCGTATTCCATCGGTAGACATCAGCCGTCGATTCGACTTCTTGTACAACTATCAGCACCATTGCACGGAACAGTTGACTTCCAAAGCCCTGCCACTCTTATTCGTCTCCCAATTTAAAGCGGTGGACGAGCAGGAAGCAGAGAAAATAAAAACAAATGTACAGGAAGCCATCCGTCAGGTTTATGCCCGCCAACTTCCGAACGGCGGATTTATCTATTGGCCGGGAAATGCCGTTGCCGACGAATGGATTAGTTCATATACGGGAATGTTCCTCACACTGGCTCAAGAGAAAGGCTATGCCGTTCATTCCAATGCATTGAATAAGTGGAAACGTTTCCAACGTGCGGCGGCTCAAAACTGGCGTATGCCGCAGGATGCTAGTAGTTGGCAGCAATGGCAGTCGGAATTGATGCAGGCTTTCCGCCTGTACACTTTGGCATTGGCAGGCGCACCGGAATACGGGGCTATGAACCGGATGAAAGAGCAACAAGGATTGTCTATCCAGGCAAAATGGAGACTGGCGGCCGCCTATGCTTTGACAGGAAAGATGAAACCTGCCGAGGAATTAGTGTACAATGCCGAGACTACCGTTATCCCCTATTCTTCAATGAACCTGATATATGGTTCATCCGACCGGGATGAAGCGATGATTCTGGAAACATTGATTCTGATAAACCGCGAACGGGATGCGCTTCAACAGGCGAAGAAAGTATCACAGAATCTGTCACAAGAGAACTGGTTCAGTACTCAATCCACCGCCTTCGCCCTTATGGCAATGGGACGGTTGGCCGAGAAGCTGTCAGGTACATTGGATTTCACATGGACATGGAACGGCAAACAACAACCTGCGGTAAAATCTGCCAAAGCTGTATTTGAGAAAGAGATTTCCACTTCCCCGAAATCCGGTACGATTTCGATAAGGAATCAAGGCAAGGGAGCACTGGGCGTAGATGTTATCACACGTACACAGTTGCTGAATGATACGCTGCCTGCCATTTCGGACAATATCCGGATGGATATAAGATATGCAGACCTGAACGGTACACCTATATCAATAGATGATATCAGGCAAGGTACTGATTTTATCGCTGTTGCCGCAATATCCAATATCAGTGGCACTTCGGACTATATCAACCTGGCACTGACGCATATCATACCGTCCGGATGGGAGATATACAATGAACGAATGTTGGTTGCTGATACAGAGAACGCCGCCAGTGCAACCAGTACCCCAAGAAACTCAATCAGCAAGTATTCCTATCAGGATATTCGCGACGACCGTGTATTGACTTATTTCAATCTACGCCGTGGAGAAACGAAAGTATTTACAGTCAGGCTGCAAGCGACCTATGCAGGTAACTTCATCCTTCCGGCTATTCAATGCGAAGCCATGTATGACGCAACCGTACAAGCACGAAGCAAAGCAGGAAGAACGACGGTGAGCAAGTAAATTTCAGGTACGGATTACACGGATTTCACGGTTCTACTCGTTAACTAAAACCGTGAAATCCGTGTAATCCGTGCCTAATCATTCGTCATAAATATATATATCCCAACTTTTGCCACTCAATGATTTCTATCTATAAGTTCTTCAAACGATTATCAGTATTCAGGAAAGTAATGCTTGGCATCCTTACTCTCCTGGTGATAGGATATATCTTTTGTCTTCCCCGGCAACTGTTTCATGTCCCCTATTCTACTGTCGTCACCGACCGTAATGATGAGTTACTGGGAGCACGTATTGCTTCCGACGGACAGTGGCGGTTTCCACCACGCGAGACCACACCGGAGAAAATCAAACAATGTCTCATCACATTCGAGGACAAACATTTCTATCACCATTGGGGCGTCAATCTGTTATCTGTCGGGAGAGCTATCTATCAGAACACCAAGCACAAACGTATCATCAGTGGTGGAAGTACACTGACTATGCAAACCATCCGCCTTGCCCGGAATGAATCGAGGACTTTCGGAGAGAAAATAATCGAAATGATTTGGGCTACCCGGCTCGAATTCCGGGCTTCCAAAGAAGAAATCTTATCCATGTATGTATCTCATGCACCTTTCGGCGGCAATGTAGTAGGACTGGACGCAGCCGCCTGGCGATATTTCGGGCATTCGGCGGAAGACCTGTCATGGGCGGAATCCGCCATGCTTGCCGTGCTTCCCAATGCTCCCGCTATGATTCACCTGTCTAAAGGACGAAAGATGCTGCTTTCCAAACGAAACCGGTTATTGAAACAACTCCTTGAAAAGAAAGTCATAGATTTATCGACCTATGAACTGGCTGTCACCGAACCGCTTCCCGACGAGCCGCATCCTCTTCCGCAGATAGCTCCCCATTTGGTCAGCCGTTTCTATAAGGAGAGAAACGGGCAATATACCCGTTCTACCATCGACCGGGGGATACAGACCCACATAGAAGATTTGGCAGAACGTTGGAGCAATGAGTTCAACCGGAGCGATATTCGTAATCTGGCTATTCTAGTGATTGATATACCCGCCAATCAGGTGATAGCTTATTGCGGGAATGTGCATTTCGACCGGAAGCAGGGTGGCAATCAAGTTGACGTGATTCAAGCTCCCAGGAGCACAGGCAGTATTTTAAAACCTTTTCTATATTATGCCATGTTGCAGGAAGGTTCTTTATTGCCCGATATGTTGTTGCCGGATATACCTATTAATATAAACGGATTTACTCCTCAGAATTTCAGCCTGCAATATGAAGGAGCTGTCCCGGCTTCGGAAGCACTTGCCCGCTCATTGAATATTCCCGCCGTGACGATGCTGCAAAGATACGGAGTACCTAAATTTCATAATTTCCTGCAACAGACCGGATTCAAGACAATCACCCGCTCTTCGTCTCATTATGGATTATCTTTGATTCTAGGGGGAGCGGAAGCGACTTTGTGGGATGTGACGAATGCTTATGCCCAAATGGGAAGGAGTCTCATTCCTCACCCGGATTCAAAGCTCTCCGAAAAGAAAGAAGCCGGGATTATAATGGCGAAAGAGGAAAAGAAAGAAGAAGAAAACGAGACTACCCGGAAGAGCACTCAGAAGAATCTCATTTGGGATAAAGGTGCTGTGTGGCAAACATTCGATGCCTTGAAAGAAGTAAACCGCCCCGAAGAAATCGACTGGAAATCTATCCCGTCCATGCAGACCATTGCCTGGAAGACAGGAACCAGTTATGGATTCCGGGATGCCTGGGCAGTCGGGGTCACCCCTCGCTATGCAGTCGGGGTATGGGTAGGAAATGCAACCGGTGAAGGAAAGCCGGGACTGGTCGGTGCGCAAACGGCAGGCCCCGTATTATTTGATATATTCAATTACCTTCCCGCTTCATCCTGGTTTGAACGTCCGACCGGTGTTTTTGTGGATGCGGAAGTATGCCGCCGTTCAGGGCATTTGAAAGGTAGATTCTGTGAAGAAACGGACACAATCCTGATTCTTCCTGCCGGACTGCGCACGGACGCTTGCCCCTACCATCATCTAATCACATTATCTGCTGACGAAAAGCACCGTGTCTACGAGAACTGTGCCAACACAGAACCGACCCTTCAAAAGTCATGGTTTACCCTTCCCCCCGTATGGGAATGGTACTACAAGCAGCACCATCCGGAATACAGTCCTCTCCCCCCTTTCAAAGCAGGTTGCGGGGAAGACACTTTCCAACCTATGCAATTCATCTATCCCCCGATAAATGCGCACATCAAATTGCCGAAACAACTGGACGGCAGCAAAGGATTCATGACCGTTGAACTGGCACACAACGACCCCAATGCCACCCTATTCTGGCATCTCGATGACACCTATCTGACGCAAACGCAGGATTTCCACAAGATTTCCCTGCAACCCGCTCCCGGAAAACATTCTTTGACAGCAGTAGATGGGGAAGGCAATACAGTTTCCACCACTTTCTTCATTGAGTGAGCATCAATTTTACTATCTTTGCGGCATGAAACAGCCATTAAAAGAAAACGGGGGACTACCGGCGTCTATCCTCTGGACACTTGCTATTGTGGCGGGTATCTCGGTAGCCAATATCTATTATGTCCAACCTCTTCTGAATATGATACGCCATGAACTTGGCATATCAGAGTTCCGAACCAACCTGATTGCCATGGTCACACAGATTGGCTATGCAGCCGGACTGTTGTTTATCACTCCCTTAGGTGATTTGTGCCAACGGAAGAAAATCATACTCGCCAACTTTACCGTCCTGATATTCTCCCTGCTGACTATTGCCCTGACGCATAACATCCACCTGATACTTGTTGCCTCATTCCTTACGGGAGCCTGTTCCATGATTCCGCAGATATTCATTCCCATAGCCGCCCAATTCTCACGTCCCGAACACAAAGGCAGGAATGTAGGAATCGTACTTTCAGGATTGCTCACCGGCATACTGGCTTCACGCGTCGTCAGCGGATTCGTTGGCGAACTGTTCGGGTGGCGTGAAATGTACTATATCGCCGCAGGTATGATGTTGGTCTGCGCGATTATTGTATTGAAAGTCCTTCCCGATATCCAGACTAACTTCATAGGAAAATACAGTGACCTGATGAAATCCCTGGTAGCTTTGGTTAAAGAGTTTCCCCAACTACGCATTTATTCCATCCGGGCAGCGCTGAACTTCGGCTCCCTTCTAGCCATGTGGTCTTGCCTGGCTTTCAAGATGGCGCAAGCTCCATTCTTCGCCACTAGCGACGTCATCGGACTGCTGGGACTCTGCGGAGTAGCCGGTGCGTTGACGGCATCTTTTGTAGGAAGATACGTAAAGCAGGTAGGTGTACGCCGCTTCAACTTTATCGGCTGCGGATTGATTCTTTTCGCCTGGTTGCTGTTTTATGTGGGAGAAAGTACATATATAGGTATTATTGCCGGCATTATCATTATTGATATAGGTATGCAGTGCATCCAGCTTAGTAATCAGACGAGTATCTTCGAGCTTTCTCCCCGCGCTTCGAACCGTATCAACACCGTCTTTATGACAACTTACTTTATAGGCGGGTCTATGGGAACATTCCTTGCCGGTAGTTTCTGGCAACTGTATGGTTGGCACGGTGTCATTGGTGTCGGAGTCATTTTAACTGTGATTTCTTTATTAATTACGCTTTTCTATAAGAAATGAGTCAACAAAATAAAAGGTCAAACCGTTTATTACAAAAAAAAGCCAATGAAATACGGAGTTAACAAACAAATCTTACTAATCACCGCCGGCACTGTTTGGATTATCGCCGGTGCCAACATCTTACGAATAGGAATTGTGACTTGGCTGAACAGCTCTCAAGAGTGGATGTTCAAAATTGGAGAGGCAACTGTTGTTTTCTTATTATTCTTTATCTTGATTTTCAGAAGACTTTATTATAAACATACCCGCCGGATTGAAGAAAAGAAAGAAACCCGTAACTGTCCTTTCTCTTTCTTCGACGTAAAAAGCTGGATAGTGATGATATTCATGATTTCTTTGGGAATCACCATCCGAAGTCTCCGCCTATTGCCGGACAGTTTCATTTCTGTATTTTACACAGGACTGTCCATAGCACTGATTCTCACCGGAATACTCTTTATCCGTTATTGGTGGCTAAGACGTAAGGCAATTCTTGACTAACGCTCACATCTGCCTATATTCCAAGAAAATATAAACTTATAATAATTTTTATTGCTCTATCCCGCAATGCACAAAATTTCCACTTTATTTATTGTATCTTTGCAGTCAAAAATAAACATCAGCCAAATAATAAATAAAGCGTTATAGAATTCAGCATGAAAAAAGCTCCTTCCCCTATTGTATCGCTGATACCAATTATCGTACTCATATTAATGTTAGTGGCCACTATTCACACTTTCGGCAGTGATGCCCTGAGTGGTGGAAGCCAAGTATCATTACTTAGCACTACCGCTGTGTGCATCCTTATCGGTATGGCTTTTTACAAAATTCCGTGGAAAGATTACGAGATAGCAATTACCAACAATGTAGCCGGAGTGACAACAGCTATCATTATCCTGCTCATTATCGGCGCACTAAGCGGTGTATGGATGATTAGCGGCATAGTACCTACTCTGATTTATTATGGAATGCAAATCATTCATCCCAGCTTCTTCCTCGCATCTACCTGCATCATTTGTGTACTCATCTCCGTCATGACCGGTAGTTCGTGGACGACAATCGCTACCATCGGTATCGCATTGATGGGTATCGGCAGGGCACAAGGATTTGAGGATGGATGGATTGCGGGAGCCATCATCTCCGGTGCTTATTTTGGAGACAAGGTTTCACCTCTATCGGAGACGACCATATTAGCTGCTTCCGTAACAGATACTCCCCTATTCAGGCATATCCGCTATATGATGATAACGACCGTTCCTTCCCTCATTATCACGCTGATTATTTTCACCGTGGCGGGATTCTCGCACGACGCGAGCAATACGCAGCATATCATGGAAGTGGCAGCCGCACTAAATGAGAAATTTCATATCACTCCCTGGCTGTTGATAGTCCCTGTGGCAACCGGAATATTGATTGCCCGGAAAGTACCTTCCATTATTACCTTATTCCTGTCAACACTGTTGGCCGGTATTTTTGCTTTGATTTTTCAGCCGGATTTGTTGCGGGAGATTTCAGGGATAATGACTTCCGGTGCCGATTCCCTGTTTAAAGGGCTGATGATGACTGTCTATGGAGGGACAAATTTGCATTCTGACAATGCCGTTCTAACAGATTTAATTGCTACGCGCGGTATGTCCGGGATGATGAATACCGTTTGGTTGATTTTGTGCGCCATGTGTTTTGGCGGAGCAATGACAGCGAGTGGCATGCTGGGAAGTATCACTTCCATCTTTGTCCGCTTCATGAAGAAGACAGTCAGTGTGGTGACTGCAACGGTTTGCTCCGGTCTTTTTCTCAACCTGGCAACTGCCGACCAATATATCAGTATCATTCTTACCGGTAATATGTTCCGGGATATTTATGCTAAAAAAGGATACGAAAGTTGCTTGCTGAGCCGGACTACGGAAGATTCAGTAACCGTTACATCCGTGCTGATTCCATGGAATACCTGCGGAATGACCCAGGCTACAATCCTGAGTGTGCCTACACTTGTGTATCTACCCTATTGTTTTTTCAACATTATCAGCCCTTTAATGAGTATTGCCGTTGCAGCCATCGGATATAAAATTGCAAGGCGTTCATGAACAATCTGGCATAGACTTTGTTTTTGCAATAAACGGACAACGTATTAAACCTAAACAAAAAAAAGTTATGAAAAAGTTTATTGCATTATTAGCATTAGTATTAGTGAGTGCAAGCACGATGATGTATGCACAGGAAAGTAACGCAGCAGCACGCCGCGCAGAAAGAAAAGCTCAAAGAGATGCGGAAAGAGCAAAACTCCGCGCCGAAGAAGAGGTGCAGGACATGGCAGCCTATCAGCAAGCTGTACAGGCTTTGAAGAACAAGCAATTCGTATTGGAAGCCAATCAAGTAATCTTCCGCAATGGCATGAGTGCGTTTGTGACTTCAAACACCAACTTCGTTCTGATGAATGGCAACAGAGCTACTGTACAGACTGCTTTCAACACTCCTTATCCCGGCCCTAACGGTATCGGTGGTGTTACAGTGGATGGCAATTCTTCAGATATGAAGATGAATGTAGACAAGAAAGGAAATGTGAACTGTTCATTTAGTGTTCAAGGCATCGGTATTTCGGCTCAAGTCTTTATCACCA
The DNA here is from genome assembly GCF_040918965.1 of Bacteroides sp. RTP21281st1_H5_RTP21281_210402. Classification (NCBI taxonomy): domain Bacteria; kingdom Pseudomonadati; phylum Bacteroidota; class Bacteroidia; order Bacteroidales; family Bacteroidaceae; genus Bacteroides; species Bacteroides sp. RTP21281st1_H5_RTP21281_210402. Next base: position 474,311 of record NZ_JBCOWR010000001.1, read on the forward strand.
TGAGCAGTGGAAACAACAATGCTTCAGTTACAATCAGCCCTAACTTCAGTAACAATAACCTGACACTGAACGGAAATATCGTTCCGCTCGACCAGTCAAACATCTTCAAAGGACGTTCCTGGTAACCGGAATACAAGAATCTTATCATAACTCCGCTACAAATCGCGCAAAATGCGTACATTTGTAGCGGAGTTTTTTATTTATCCGTCCGTTAGTCCATTAAACCATGAGAGAATTTATCATCGCAGACAATCAAGATATCAGCAAGGCAGGAATGATGTTTCTGCTAAGCAAGCAAAAGGATATATCCACCCTTTTAGAAGCTGACAATAAGGCTGAACTGATTCAGCAACTACGATTGTATCCGCAAGCGGTGATTATCCTGGATTATACGTTATTCGACTTTGCCGGAGCAGACGAACTGATTGTACTGCAAGAGAGGTTTAAGGAAGCCGACTGGATTCTGTTCTCTGACGAGCTTAGTCTTAATTTTCTTCGGCAGATTCTGTTCAGCAGCATGGCTTTCGGAGTCGTGATGAAAGATAACTCCAAAGAGGAAATCATGACTGCCATCCAATGCGCTACCCGCAAACAGCGATATATCTGTAATCATGTCAGCAATCTATTACTTTCCGGCGCCACTTCTCCGATGGCGGCATCTGCCGTAGACGACCATTTGCTGACGCAGACGGAAAAGAATATTCTAAAAGAAATCGCATTAGGAAAAACGACTAAGGAGATTGCGGCAGAGAAAAACCTTAGCTTTCATACGATAAACAGTCATCGCAAAAATATCTTTCGTAAGTTGGGGGTGAATAATGTGCATGAAGCAACTAAGTATGCCATGCGGGCGGGGATTGTGGATTTGGCGGAATATTATATCTGACGCTACCCTTCAATCTTCCTCCATAACTATTTAACAGATAATCTCCCCACTTCCCATGCAGATTCTTGCCTCTTTATCGTAAATCACTCCGAACTGTCCCGGAGCAATGCCCTGCAACTTTTCGGAAGATAAGATACGGAATTGGTTCTCTCCTTCCGGTATGAGTTTTCCTTTGGTAAATTCAGGAGTATGGCGAATCTTAAAAGTAATATCCAATTCCTTGTCCTGTCCTGCCCAGGGATTATCGGTAATAAAGTGGAAGTCATGCATTCGGAATTCATTACCGTATTGCGTCTCCACACCATAACCACGGGATACATAGATAATATTTTCCTGAATATCCTTCCTTATCACAAACCAGGGGCCACCACTCAAACCAAGTCCCTTTCGCTGTCCGATAGTGTGGAACCAATAGCCGCGATGGGTACCCAATTTCTTTCCGGTTTCCAGTTCTATAATCGCTCCCTCTTTCTCTCCAAGGAAACGACGGACAAAATCATTATAATTTATCTTTCCCAGGAAACAAATGCCCTGGCTATCTTTTCTCCTTGCACTCGGTAATCCTGCCTTATTGGCAATTTCACGCACTTCGTTTTTCATGAATCCACCAATGGGAAACATGAGTTTAGAGACTTGCAGATAATCAATTTGAGCAAGAAAATCGGTCTGGTCTTTCACGGGGTCTTTTGCCGTACCCAACCAGGTTTTACCGTCACGCTCTAATGTGGTAGCGTAGTGACCGGTCGCTGTATAGTCGAAATCTTTTCCGATACGCTGTTCAAAGCAACCGAACTTAATAAGTTTATTGCACATCACATCAGGATTCGGCGTGAATCCCTGCCGGATTTTATCAATGGCATAGGCTGCCACACTCTCCCAATACTCCCGGTGTAAATCAACGATTTCCAGAGATAGACCGTACTTTCGGGCAGTAGCGGTAGACAGTTCAATATCTTCCTCCGCCGAACAGTCCATATATTTCGCACCGTCCATGCCTATCTTGATATAAAAAAGAGCCGGCTTGTATCCTTGCTCGCAAAGGAGATGCACGACAACCGAACTGTCGACACCTCCTGATAATAATGCAGCTATATCCATTCAAAAAATCTTTTAATACCTATTGATAACTTTGATATTGCAAAAATAAGGCTATATCTGCTAACAGCCAATCACACATTAAAGGCATTTTTATACCATAAATGTGGTAGATAAGCAAAGTATTTCCTACATTTGCACAGTGAAAAGCTTTTTATGATGACAAAATTAAGAAAGATAATCCTCATACCTGCCCTGGTTATCGTATTTATCAGCGGCTTTTTCTCCTGCGGCGTCGACCGTTGGCCGGAGTATGCCCACATGACTGCACTGGATACATGGATGTACGACATCATGCAACAGAATTATCTGTGGTATCAAGACCTACCTTCCTATGACGATGTGAACCTGTTTCAGGAGCCTGCTACATTCCTGTCTAAAGTAAAATCAAAAAACGACAGTTATTCATTCGTGGATTCCGTGATGGAGACTCCACTGCCTACGTATGGCTTTGATTATTCACTTGTCAGAAGCGCAGACATTGATACGGCTTACAATGCGTTGATTACTTATGTAATTCCCGGTTCACCAGCAGCACAAGCCGGACTAGTACGTGGCGACTGGATTATGAAAGTAGACACTTCTTATATCAGTAAGAAATATGAAACTAAATTGTTGCAAGGAACAGAAGCTCGGGATTTGGTGATGGGAATATGGGAGAAAGTAAAGGTAGAAGAAGGAGATAAAACAAAAGCTGATACAGAAGAAGGAAATAAAGAAGAAGAAAAATATGTATATAAGGTAATACCTAACGGTATAACAAAAAAACTACCTGCCGCACGAGTTGTGGAAGATAATCCGGTACACGAATATAAAATCATATCTCCGCCCGAGAGCACTACTATAATTGGTTACCTAATGTACAACAGCTTCACTGCCGGAACCAAAACCGAACCTGAGAAATACAACAATGAATTGCGTAAAGTTTCACAAGAGTTTCTGGCAGCGGGCGTGGAACATGTCATACTCGATTTGCGCTATAATGCCGGTGGTTCATTAGATTGCGTCCAACTCTTAGGCACAATCCTAACTTCAAGCGCCCGATTAAACGAGCCTATGGCTTATCTGGAATACAATGATAAAAACAGGGATAAGGATGCCACTATTAACTTTGACCCCGACGTATTGAAAACCGGTGTTAATTTAAATCAGTCCAGCCTATATGCCATCACCAGCTCAACAACTGCCGGAGCACCGGAAATGCTAATCAGAAGTCTTTTCCTGAAAGACAGTTATCCTATTGCAACTATCGGTAGTTCCACTAAAGGACAAACTGTGGCAACGGAACAGTTCATCAATGAAGAATTCCGATGGTCTGTGAATCCGGTAGTCTGCGCGGTTTATAATTCCACTCACGACGATTGGGGAGCTATCGTACCTAACGACAAGCTAAAAGTCAGTGAAACAAGCATTGACGGAGTTACCAATTATAGTGAATTCCTGCCATTTGGTGACCCTAATGAAAGACTATTAAAAGTTGCAATTGGAGTTATCGAAGGCACTTATCCACCGCAAGAAGAGGAAGAGGAAGATAAATCAAAAGCACAATTCAAGATAGAGAAGAGTGTCAGCAGTCCGGCAAGCAGACGGTTTACGGGTGGATTACGACTAAAATAAGAAAGAAGGAAATCCAACAAAGATGGGTTGTCAAACTACCTATGCCAAAGGAGAGTCCGGTTATTATCCATACACACGCAACATCTCCATTTCTTTCGAATGATCTCATTCCGAACAACAACCCACAGTATAAACCAGCAGAGTCACTCCATTTTTGTCAAGAGCAGAATTACAAATTCTTAACCTATAAAGGTTCTTTTCATACCTCAACCTTATTTATTACCAAACAAAGCATCGGTTTTCACTTAACAAAGCGTCTGTTTTCACCGGACAAAGCATCTGATTCTACCTAACAAACGGTCTGATTTACCATCATCCGGCAGCTAAAACCTCTTTATCCCCGGGCTCACTCCCAATATGAGCCGGGAGAAAGCTCTCCGTTCCTTTGGCCTACAACAAAAAAGGAGAAAGCTCTCACCTTCTCCTTCTATCGTAGTTTACCCTCAATCTATTTTATGATTACGTATCCAAAGATACGGCATCAAAAAGCCAAAGTCAAGTATTTACCGTTTTATTTCTTGAAAAACTTATCAAAGAACAAGATTTGGTAATCAATAGAGTTGTTCCAATACTTTCCGGTATGTCCGCCCGGACGGGTAATGAAGTCATGATTAATCTTTCTAGCCAGCAGACGGTTGTGCAAATCCTTGTTCACATTCAGGAAAAAGTCCGATTCACCACAGTCGATGATGATTGCCAAATCCCCGTTTTCAATCTTGTCAATCTGATTGATGACCGTATGTTCGTCCCATGACTTTTTGTTATGCGCAAATTCGCCCAACTGTTTCGCCATCTCCCAGTTTAACGGGAAGGGACGAATATCCACTCCACCACTGGTACTTCCGCCTGCACCAAACGTATCTTTATGACGGATAGCGTTCCACATCGCCCCGTGTCCGCCCATGCTCAAGCCGGTGATGGCACGTCCTTTCCTATCGGCAACCGTCTTGTAATGCTCATCAATATACTTCACCAATTCTGATGAAACAAAAGTTTCATAACGGTAGGACGGATTTTTCGGACTATCCCAGTACCAGCTATTCTTTCCGTCCGGACAGACAAAGATAATTCCTTTCTCATCAGCAATCTGCGGAAGATTCGGCTTTACCCCAATCCATGTCTTTGCGTTTCCGCCGTAACCGTGCAGCAGATAGATGACAGGGCAAGCCACCGCTTTCTTCCCCAGTGCAGCATCCGGCGTAACGACTACCACCTGCACATCTTTATTCATGGAAGGACTATTTACTAATAAAGTATCTACCCGGGCAGCAAAAGAAGGCGCTGCCAATAGTAATAATAAAACGGCTAACAAAAAATTTCTCTTATTCATTATATGTATATAATTATATAAAGTTATTCTTCCCTTTCTTCCGAAGAAGAAAATTTGGAAACAGGCATTTCAAAAGTCTTATGGCACTGTGCACAGGTATACTCCCAATGATTATCTCCAGGAGGGGCTGCCGCCAACACCGAAAGGATTGCCGCCCCTATTGCACGCAACTTCTTTCCTTTTTTTAATATAAACTTAATATCCGGCGAACCGCAAAACGGACAAAGCGTCAACTCTTCCGGCCAGCTCTCGTTATCTCTCAACACCTGGACAGCCCTTGAATAATCTTCGTCCGCCACCAAAATGTCGACTCCTGCTATACTGCTCACACAACTCTTATATAAGGTGGAGAAGTTCTCGTTATGCAGGATAGACTCAATACCCTCATTTTCCAACGCTCCCTGAAGGATATGTGCCTTCATCGCATCATTGCAAGTAATCAATTTTACAGTCTTCATAAGGAATCTGTTTTTAATATGTCCTACAAATATAAGACTTATTCCTTTTTTATTCACCGAATATATCATTCTTTAATACTTTTTTCGTACTTTCGCAGCACTAAACTGCAATCACATGAAAAGACTGTTGACACTTCTTTTATTCTTCAATATCCTGTTCTTTCCGTTGCATGCTCAACCCATGCATCAAATAAAAGGAACAGTGATTGACAGAAACAGCCGCCAACCATTGGAATTTATCAATGTGATGGTTATCGGGCTGAACAAAGGCGGTGTCACCGACGCGGAAGGACATTTTACAATAGAACAAGTGCGGCCCGGCATCTATCGCCTGCAAGCATCAGCCATCGGATACAAAAGTGTCACCACTCCCGAATACATCCTTTCCACCAAAAATCTGAATATCCCGATTGAGATGGAAGAGAACCTGACCGAACTCGAAGGAGTCACCGTCACCGCCTCTCCTTTCCGTCGTGATATGGAAAGCCCTGTCAGCCTGCGTATCATCGGACTACAGGAAATAGAAAAGAGTCCGGGAGCCAACCGGGATATTTCGCGTATCGTACAGTCTTATCCCGGAGTTGCCTTCTCACCGATAGGTTACCGTAATGACCTCATCGTGCGTGGCGGTTCTCCTTTTGAAAACCGTTTTTATCTGGACGGAGTAGAAATCCCCAATATCAACCATTTCAGCACACAAGGAGCATCCGGTGGCCCCGTAGGCATCCTCAATGCCGATCTGATACGTGAAGTGAACTTCTACACCGGCGCTTTCCCTACCGATAAAGGGAACGCACTTAGTTCGGTACTCGACTTCAAATTGCGTGACGGAGATATGGAACGTAATTCACTAAAGGCAACTCTCGGAGCTTCCGAAGTTTCTCTCGCTTCCAATGGACACATCGGGAAAAAGACTTCCTATCTGGTATCCGTGCGCCAATCCTACTTGCAGTTCCTTTTTGATATGCTCGACCTGCCTTTCCTGCCGACTTTCACCGATGCCCAATTCAAACTGAAAACCCGCTTCAACGAGCAGAACGAACTGACCGTATTAGGACTGGGTGGAATCGACAATATGCGACTGAATACGAAAGCCGACAGTGAAGACAACGAATATATTCTCAGCTACTTGCCTAAAATCAAGCAGGAGACATTTACGCTGGGTGCTGTATATCGCCATTATGCAGGCGCACATGTGCAATCGGTCGTTGTCAGCCACAGTTACCTGAACAACCGTAATACGAAATACCGCCAGAATGACGAAAGTCTTCCTGAAAACCTGATGCTCCGCCTTCGTTCAACCGAACAGGAAACCAAGTTCCGTTTCGAGAACAATTCTTCTTTCCGAAACTGGAAAATCAACCTTGGAGTGAATTTGGATTACAGCCAGTATTCCAATACTACCTTCCAGAAAGTATATACCAACCAGGCACAAACGTTCGATTATCACACCTACTTGGGAATTCTGCGTTGGGGACTTTTCGGAACTATCAATTATTCCTCAATGGACGAACGCTTCACTGCTTCCCTGGGATTGAGAGCCGATGCCAATAATTATTCGTCGGCAATGAAGTCACTTTCCGACCAACTATCCCCTCGCATCTCGCTCTCTTACCAACTGACCGACCATTGGTTCGTCAGTGGCAATGCAGGACTTTACTATCAGCTTCCCCCTTACACGGCCCTCGGCTTTAAGAATAACAATGGAACGTATACCAACAAACACAATCTCCGCTACATGAAAGTCAGCCAGGAAAGCTTGGGAATCAGTTGGCGCAAAGGAGATTCGTTCGAGGTCTCCGTTGAAGGATTCTACAAGGATTATGACAAGATACCACTCTCTATGGTAGACGGAATTCCCCTTGCCTGCAAAGGAAATGACTATGGAGTAGTCGGAAACGAATTACTGACTTCCACCGCACAGGGACGCTCCTACGGCGCAGAGGTTTTGGTAAAATGGCTCATAGCCAAGAAGCTGAACCTAGCTTCTTCCTTTACCTTATTTAAAAGTGAATACCGCAACGACAAAGAGAGCGAATACATCGCGTCCGCATGGGACAACCGGTTTATTTTCAACCTGCACGGAACTTATAATCTCCCCCATCAATGGAGTGTCGGAATGAAAGTGAGCTGCATCGGTGGTGCTCCCTACACGCCTTATGACGAGAGCAAATCATCGCTTGTATCTGCTTGGGATGCGCAAGGAAAGGCATACTATGATTATTCGAGATACAATCAAGAACGCCTTCCCGCTTTTGCACAGGCAGACATCCGTATCGACAAGACATTCTATCTGAAACACTGCATGTTGGGATTCTATATCGACTTGCAGAATATCACGATGAGTAAACAGAAACAACAAGATGTGCTTATGAGCACTGGTATCATTGAAAACCCGGATGCTCCCGCCGATAGCCGGCACTACCGGATGAAGCGGATTGAACAATCAAGCGGTACGTTGCTACCAACTTTAGGAATTACATTTGAATATTAATTTTATAATTGAACGTTAATTAAAAGAGTATGAAAAGACAAATTGCTATGATTGCCTTAGTATTATTAGGCATGGGAATGACAGCTTCCGCACAGTTCGGAAAGAAATTTAATGTAGGTAAAGCCCTGCAAGCAGGAAAAGACGTAGTATCGGCAGTAACTTTATCAGATGCCGACATCGCCAACATGAGTAAGGAATACATGGCGTGGATGGACACACACAATCCATTGACAAAACCTGACACAGAGTACGGCAAACGTTTGGAGAAACTGACCGGACACATCAAAGAAATGGACGGATTGAAACTGAACTTCGGTGTTTATGAAGTAGTAGACGTCAACGCCTTTGCCTGCGGCGACGGTAGCGTACGCATCTGCGCCGGACTGATGGACGTTATGACTGACGAAGAAGTGATGGCGGTGATTGGACATGAAATCGGTCACGTGGTTCACACAGACTCAAAAGACGCAATGAAGAACGCCTATCTCCGCTCGGCAGTGAAGAACGCAGCGGGAGCAGCCAGCGACAAGGTTGCCAAACTGACCGACTCCGAACTTGGAGCCATGGCAGAAGCTCTTGCCGGCGCACAGTATTCACAGAAGCAAGAAAACGAAGCAGACGAGTATGGTGTTGAATTCTGCGTAAAAAACAACATCGACCCTTACGCTATGGCCAATTCATTAACCAAACTGGCTGAACTGGCAAAGGACGCTCCGAAATCTTCTTATGTACAGAGAATGTTCTCCTCTCACCCAGATACCGCAAAACGTATCGAACGCGCTAAAGCCAAAGCAGACAGCTACGCAAAGAAATAATTAGAATAAAAGAAGAGTAGTACTCTCTAATGAATACATTCAGGCACGAAATTTGAAGCAATTCCGTGCCTGAATACTATCAATACAAATTATATCCTAATGCCTTAGGTCATCCGCACATTTTCCCCACTATGCAAAATTCTGATATGATGAAGCAAACAATTTTACCCAATTATCATTAATAAATATAGAGAGTATTCATTTTTTATGTAATTTCGAAGCAATAACCATTTTAATCCATTTATGGAATTTCTTATCATTCTTTTCTTACTCATACTTAATGGCGTGTTTGCCATGTATGAAATTGCGCTGGTATCATCCAGTAAAGCACGTCTTGAAACCCTTGTCGCGAAAGGCAACAAATCTGCACGCGGAGTATTGAAACAACTGGAAGAGCCGGAAAAGTTCCTGTCCACTATTCAAATCGGCATTACACTGATCGGTATTGTATCCGGTGCATATGGTGGAGTAGCCATTGCCGACGACCTCGTCCCCCTGTTCTCCCTTATTCCGGGAGCAGAAGCCTACGCACGCAACCTCGCCATGATTACAACCGTGGCAGTCATCACTTATCTTTCCCTCATCATCGGAGAGCTGGTTCCCAAATCCATTGCCCTGAGTAATCCGGAAAGATACGCTATCTTATTCAGTCCGATTATGATTCTGCTGACAAAAGTATCTTACCCTTTTGTATGGTTGCTAAGTATCTCTACCCGGCTGCTGAACAGACTTATCGGTCTGAAAAGCGAAGAACGCCCCATGACGCAGGAAGAAATTAAAATGATTCTCCATCAAAGTTCGGAACAGGGAGTGATTGACAAGGAAGAGACGGAAATGATACGTGACGTATTCCGCTTCTCGGACAAGCGTGCCAACGAACTGATGACACATCGCAGGGATCTCATCATTCTCCATCCTGACGATACACGGGAGAAGGTGATGAAAGTTATCGAGGAAGAACATTACAGCAAATACCTGTTGGTGGATGAACGGAAAGACGAGATTATCGGAGTGGTTTCCGTCAAAGATATTATCCTGATGGTAGGCAGCCAACGGCAGTTCAATCTGCGTGAAATAGCCCGTCCGCCCCTCTTTATTCCGGAAAGTTTGTATGCAAATAAAGTTTTAGAGCTATTTAAGAAGAACAAAAACAAGTTCGGAGTTGTTGTTAACGAGTATGGTAGTACGGAAGGTATTATCACACTGCACGACCTGACCGAAAGTATCTTTGGAGACATCCTTGAAGAGGATGAAACGGAAGAAGAAGAAATCGTCACAAGGCAGGATGGTTCGATGCTGGTGGAAGCTTCAATGAACATTGACGACTTCATGGAAGAAATGGGAATTTTATCTTATGAAGACCTGGAGTCCGAGGACTTCACCACTTTAGGCGGACTGGCCATGTTCCTGATAGGCCGTATCCCGAAAGCCGGAGACATCTTTACTTACAAGAACCTGCAATTCGAAGTAGTGGATATGGATCGGGGACGAGTAGACAAACTGCTGGTCATCAAACGGGATGAAGAATAGAGAAAACCGAGCGATAGCTCACTATATTTATATTAACTTAAAGCACTTAATGATGAAAAAAGTAATTATGTTAGCAGCCGTTGTAGCTGCTTTGGCATCTTGCCAATCAAAAGCCAACAAAACCGCAGAGGCAGAAGCAGACAGCCTTGCCATTGCCATGACTCCAATCACAGAAATGACTGAAGTTTATGCCGGTACCCTTCCTGCTGCCGACGGCCCGGGCATCGACTATGTACTGACCCTGAACGCTGCAACCGACGGTGTAGATACCACTTATACACTGGATATGACTTACCTGGATGCCGATGGACAAGGTAAAAATAAAACCTTCACTTCAAAAGGAAAACAGCAGACTGTACACAAAGTCGTGAACAAAAAGCCTGTTACCGCTGTTAAGTTAACTCCGAAAGATGGTAATGACGAACCGATGTATTTCGTGATTGTAAACGATACTACTCTTCGCCTGGTAAACGATAGTTTGCAGGAAGCTGTAAGCGATTTGAATTATGACATCATCAAGGTGAAACAATAATAAACAACCTGACCCTAACCAGTAAAAATGCTCTGCAGAGAATGAATAGTTCTTGCAGAGCATTTATTTTTTAAGCCAATCTGTACTGTGGCATTGGCAGCATACTTCACTTAATCGCCTTATCCAAGCACTCCATGCCCTTCCTGAAGACGTTTTAATCTTAACAAGGCTTCGATATAATAGTAATCCGCATAAATAATAGAAGCATCTATTTCCGAATGATTCGGCCAGTGTCCTGTGCTGTGCAACAGGAATGAAGGCTTACTTTTACCACTCTGATAGCTGTCGGAATTCAGACTCGCCAACATCCCGATAGCCGCATCCTTATAACGTTTTCCTGTTCCGTTCGGAAGATACGTAGATAATTCGAGCAAAGCGGAAGCAACCACCGAAGCTGCCGAAGCGTCACGAGGAGCATTTGGAATAGCCGGGTCATCGAAGTCCCAATAAGGAACTTTATCTTCAGGCAGTCTTTCCAGATAGACATCCGTCACTTTCTGCGCAAAATCCAGGTATTTCGGGTCTTTCGTTTCACGGTAGACTACGGTATAGCCATAAATTGCCCATGCCTGTCCGCGCGCCCACATAGTGCTGTCAGCATATCCCTGATGGGTGACTCCTTTAATAAGATTCCCCGTAATCGTGTCATATACAGCTACGTGATACGAAGTATAGTCAGGACGAAAGTGGCATTTCATGGTCTTGTCCGCATGGGCAACCGCTACATCATACAGATAGGGATTACCGCCATTCTTCGCTGCCCAGAAAAGCATTTCAAGATTAATCATATTGTCCATGATGGTATTGTGCGGCCAGTTGCGCGGCTTCACTTCGCGAGGCCATGAAAGGATAGTGCCCACTGTCGGATTGAATAATGTAGCCAATGTATCGGCTGTATCCAGTATCACTTGTTTGTAAGCAGGATTCTTGGTCAGGCGATAACCATTTCCGTAGCTACAAAATACGAGGAAACCCAGGTCGTGGTCGAAAGCCGGAATTCGAGACAGGAACTCCAGGGAGTTGGTGAACTTCTCAGCTTCTTCCCGAATCTGCTTATCCTGTGTATATTCGTAATCATACCAAAGAACCCCCGGCCAGAAACCGGCACACCATTCTTCTTTCGTCGCCTTACGGCAGTTCCAGTGCTGCTCGTCGGGCATGATATTACGCGGCATCATCGTATAGTCAATACCGGAATCCGTTTTCAGTTCTGCAAGCGTACGTTGTGTCTGTTCCGCACAGTAATCTAATGCCTTATTCACATCCAATGTACCGGAAGGCTTGTGAGCACACGTACAGAATCCTAACATCACAGCCAAACCTACTACAACCTTTTTCATCGTTCAATATCTTCGCGTTAATTCTTAATCTATCTATTTTTATTCTTTTTTACTTAGTCATCCGGAACCAGTCGACATCCACCCATCCGCGGTTTCCCTCATTGGGAGTCACACAGAATACACCGACTTTTGCTCCAATCCATTTACCTTGACGGGCGGTGAAGTTCTCTCCTACCGTCGTATATTTCTTTCCGTCCAGGCTATAAGCAAACGAACAAACTGCTCCTTTACGAACTTTTACCTGTAAGTAAACAGTTTTCCATTCATTGTCCGCCACGCCCGGCATCTTCAGATATTCTACCGGGAAACTGGCAAGTTCTTTCACCTGTTCGGGATTTTTCAACTCCGCATCTTTGCAGACTGCCTGTTGCAGAATAAACTTATCGCCTGCTTTGCGAACGGACAGGTAACTGTAATCCCATCCCATCACAATCAGTCCGGCTTGTTCGCCGTCCTGTTTGGCTGTAAAAGTCAGCTTCGTGGTTGCTGTAAACTCTTCCGCCGGAAACTTCTGCATCAGCAGGTTGGGCACTTCCCAGAAGTTCACAAATTCTTTTGACAGGCTGCCTGCGTACAAACGAATGTATCCCAAATCGGTAGTAAACCCGTAAGTGTCCTGCTTATTGGCATGCCATTGCCACTGTAATCCCAAATGGCGGGTGTTGAATTCATCACTCTCGGGCGGTGTGGCTACCGGATATGTCTTTCCTACATTCGGCTTTCTATATGAAGTGACAGGTTCTCCGCAACCATCTTTGTCCTTATCTACTCCGATTACCGGCCAGTCTGCTTTCCATTCCATCGGATTCAGGTGAATCACACGTCCGTAAGCCCCTTTATCCTGAAAGTGAACGAACCAGGATTCTCCCGCATTCGTGTCTACCCAAGCTCCCTGATGAGGGCCGTTTATATTCGTCTTTCCTTGCGCCATGACGATTTTCGATTCATAAGGGCCATAGATGTTCTTCGAGCGAAGTACCAGTTGCCAACCGGTCGCTACTCCACCTGCCGGAGCAAATATGTAATAGTATCCGTTACGTTTATAAAGTTTCGGGCCTTCCACCGTATGGTTCTTTCCATCATTTCCGTCGAATACCATGACAGGAGCGGATATTGCTTCCGTTCCTTCGGCATTCAGTTCACAAATCACCACGATACTGTTCACTCCGCTACGACTTCCGGCATAGGCATGTACCAGATATACTTTACCGTCTTCGTCCCAAAGAGGAGTCGGATCAATCATTCCTTTTCCCGCCTTTACCAACACCGGTTTGCTCCATTCCCCTTTGGGGTCTTTCGCCTTTATCATGTAGATTCCAAAATCAGGATCGCCCCAGTAAATGTAAAACTCCCCGTTATGGAAACGTATAGACGGTGCCCATACGCCCTTTCCATGCTGTGCCATCTCAAAAAACTCTTTCGGTTCCTGCACCGGCAACGCATAGTTTACCAGCGACCAATTCACCAAATCCTTGGAATGAAGGATAGGAATACCCGGGATACAATTGAAACTGGATGCTGTCATATAGAAATCATCTCCGGCTGCACAAACATCCGGATCGGAATAATCAGCATGAAGAACCGGGTTCTGATAAGTACCGTTTCCCTTATCAGCCACCCAGGTCTTTGAAATTTCTTGTGCGCCTGCCATGGTGCAGCAAGCCATCATTCCTGCTAAAAACAGAATCTTTTTACGCATAGTACCTAACTAATAATTCTTTTCTAAATTCAATTGTTATTCCTAAAAACAGGTTCTTTCCACCTTTATAAAAACTAATCTATCGGAGAACTGAATATATTCTCTTTCCTAAAACAATCTATTTACTGACCTATTTGCTTATATATACGAAGGGGATTAGGTAAATACCTAATCCCCTTCCAATATTTTTTCTGTAAATCTTCCAATCTATCAGTTTCCCTCTTCAAGCCTGTCTTATTCATCAGGCTATCCGGAAAGATTTCCTGACCATAGCCGCTTACTTAATAATATCCCGCGTTTTGTCTCAGTTCAGGATATCGCATCAAGGCTGCCTTAGGAATCGGGAGCAATGAGTTCTTAGGAGACTGATAGCCAAACCTGTTTCCAATCTTTGCATCCAGTACTCCCCAACGTCTCCAAGTCGAATATTCCAAGCCTTCATATTGCAAATAGGAACTAAACAGCGTATTGATGTGGTTTCTAATATCTTCCTTTGTAGAACCGGCAGGTGCTATTTCAACTTTACCCTCCACCTGCATTATTTGGTTCAAAGGTGCTATCGCGTCCGCTATATTCCCCAATTCGTTGGCCGCTTCCGCATACATCAGAAGAACTTCCTGATAGCGGACAGGATGATAATAAAGGCCTTTACTCAAGCCACTCCACGAGAAAACGCTATCGTCATAGTCTCCCCAAATAACAGACTTATTAGCCCGACTGGAGAATACGTCTGTATTCGAAACAAGTGCATATCGCCCCATATCTATCACTCTTTTACAATATTCATACGCCTCTTGATATCTTTTCTGGCTCAGGTAAACCCTTGCGGCTATCGCATAAGCAGCTCCCTTCTGTTGTTCCGGAAGATGTTGTACCGCTTCATTCAAAGAATTGGTCAAGGCATCCGTCGTACATACAAACTTATCATTTCCGGCATCCCATACCGCAACCTGATTATAAAATCCCAGTACATCCGCATAAATCAGACTCATGTCAATTTGTACCGAATTAAAGAAGTCCTTCCAGGAAGCATCTGCATCTGTACCTTTCTTCTGCAAGCCCGCACCTAAATCTATTGCCTTATAAGCCGTTCTCCAATATTCATAAGAACACGAATCAATATCATTGCGATACGAGAAATTGCCATATCCGTAACACAGCCTTTGATTAAGAATACGGTTCTGGTCATAAAAATTCTTAATGCAAGACTGCCACTGTTCCTTTGCCTTGTCTAATGGCATTTCATCATCCGCCTGCTCTCTCATGAAGCAGTATTCTGTCTTATTTCCGGTATCTGTATAGATAACCATATTCAATCCCCCTTCCGGTATCTGTTCGTTCCCGTCAATCTTGCCATCGACATTCCAGTCAACGTACGTTTGATAACCGGCTCTATATAATTGATAGAAAATGGTATCGGAAGCGTGACTGATTGTGATTTCACCCAAACTATTCGTTACATTACGTTCCAAAGAATCCCTGGTACTATTCAAGGCTTTTACAACAACTCCTTCTAATGGTATACAATTGCCGTAATCATCTCCTGTCAACTTCATGACCTTAAATGTGGTACGATGCAATATCGGTTCGGACGAGCCGGTTTCACGTGCCGGTATCAACTTGGGAACCACATAGATATAACTATCACCTGCCTGTACCGGTTCTCCCGCTACCACCACACCATTTATTGAAATTTCGTCGCCTGCTTTGGAAACTAATAATTTCTCACCGCTCACACTCGTCAGTTCCTGCCCGTCCGTCAACTCTTCTTTTTTATAAGTACCGACAACAATGTGACGTTTCACAGACACAGTATCCAGTCCTGCTTTCGCCCTTGTGTCAGCAAGTTCATTCCTGACGGCAAATACAGTGATTTTCTCAGCAGTCACTCCTGTCAGATCGGCCTTCTTCAACACTTCAACAAAGTCACTAGCCTGAGGCACTGTCTCTTCCAGTGTCTCTACTATTTCTATTATCACTTCCGGCGTTTCCTTGGGTAGTTCCTGTGGCTTCGGTTGTTCATCTTCATTATCGGAGCAAGCAGCCATAAAGCATATCATTACCCCAAACAAATACATTAATAGTTTCTTGTTCATACGATATAAAATTAAGTAAAACACAATGCTTGTGGCAAAATTATATATTTTTCATGAAGATGTATCTTGCTTTTTCGGAAACAAGGTTGTTTCCCGGGATATAACAAGGCAATCCGATTCCACCCAGCCATATTTGTTTATGATATGAAAAGAGGGAATAGGCAAGCGCCTAATCCCCCCATAAACTATTTTTTCCAAAACTTTCCGGTTATTCACGATACATCATCAGTGTTCCCCAGCCTAGCTGGTCAAACGCTCCACTATTAGTGCCATAACGGCTCGTTCCGTCGGCACCGCACTCGGGACGCATCTTGTCGGCGGCCTGCTTGGCATATTTATAACCGCTACCCAAATTCTTCACTTTAGCGTAGTGATTGTATAGAATCTCCCATCCCGGACGAAGGCTTCCTCGCCCTGTATCATCGGCAACAGATGTATGGGTGACACCGTGGCTTTTATTGGAACATGAGCAGTCAACACAATATTTATACGTATTAAAAGGCATTTGGTCTTTTGCCAGTAACCACGCACCGGTCGTATTCATTTGGTCGGAACCGTTACGCAAATTAAAAAGCGCCGTGTATTCACCCATCTTCATGACAACGTTGTCATTAGCTGCAAAGAAATCAAGTTGCGGCACTGATTTATTGCCTAAATAGAAAGTATAAGCCATCTGGCAAAGATTTGCCGTTACTGCAACAGACATCATGGCATGTCCTTGGTCACGACCACTTTCCTGATTCTGCGCAATTCCTTCACCGCTTCCCAACGGATCTGTAAATGTACCTTGAATCAATTTTCCAATATAACCATTTCCTACCCCATTATAAAAATAGTTCACTACATAGTTCACCATATCATCTTTTTCGTTTAAGATGCCAATAGCCAAATAAGAAGCCAGACTCACCAAATCCCAGTTAGCCCAATAGTGGTCGTTACACTGTCCGGCATGATTCTTCAAGAAGTCAAGATTCTTGGCGGCAAATACATCCATCATCCACTTCTTAAAATCTGCCTTATCATTATCCGCCCACTTATCACAAGTTTGCATAATTTCAGCAGCATTGGCAAAGGTGTATCCCTGCACACCGGCTGCCAACACTTGATTAGCATCATTAGATGTAATTCCTTTACACTTATCCGCCCAGGCATTCATTACCTTGATAGAAGCATTAGCATATTCTATATTTCCCGTCAGCTTCCACAACATAGCCAATTGATAGGCAGCAGCCGCGTCGCGCATAGCTTTATCATAGTTTTCCCTATCCACTCCCGTACCAGTAGGATCACCACGCACAATCCATTCGGTGGGGTCTGCTACATAACTTGGCAAAGCATAGGCACTGTTCTTCAATTTCTCAAATTCATCTTTTACAGCCTGTGGAGCCGTACCGTCATCCAACATAGTCTTTACACGAGCAAAATCTGCATCATTGTACATAGCACACGGATGTTGGTAAGTATAACGCCCGTCGACCTCAATATAGGGCATTGGCCAGCTGTCTATATCGGTTGTTCCATCTTCGATTTCACTGGAACAGGCTGAAAAGCCTGTTGCCAATAAAAATCCTAATGCAAATATCATATTCTTTTTCATACTGTCTTCATTAATGGTTATTATTCAATTACTTGCCTGCCGCCACTTCTGCTTCGGCAAAAGCTTTAGCTTCATCCAGACTCTTGAAAGTGCGAATCCAGTAAACTGTATATTTACTAGTTGGCAAGTTTTCATTCATTATATCAGCTATTTTCACTTGAAAAGTATTAGCAGTTACTGCGCCTGCCGCAGCAACGCCAGGATTTAATTGAGCCACATCATAATACAACATGTGTGTGCCATCATCCAGTATTACCCCCGTATTACACTTTTTACCACTTACGTTTCCGGCACTTGTCACTAAATCCAATGTATATTCCCCTCCTTTTCCGGAGCCTTTCCCGCCACTCGGCAGAGTGGTACGCAATGCAATAACAGGATATTGTCCAAAGTCCATAGTAACGGGTACAGCGGTATATTTCAAGTCGGCACGTTTCATTGTTGCATTTTGTGCACCGGCGGTGACAACCATTTTCCCATCTTCAATAGCGATGCTTGAATATGCTTGCCCCAGTCCCCAATTCTTAAATTCATTCCGACCGTCCCAAATCCACCAGCCACTTACAACCGTGATAGTAGTGGTAGATTTCACGCCTGTTGCCTGACAAGTAGCAGTAATCTCAGTTGTACCGAATCCCTTCGGAGTAACCACACCCAAATCCACAGTAGCTACATCTTCATTACTAGATGCCCAGTCAACAGAACCTAAAGTTGCGTTAGCTGGTGTATAAACGACATCCAAATTGATGTCCCCCAAAGAAACGCAGACAGGTTCGGTATAGGATTTGATCTCAACATTCTCTACCGGAATATATTTCACTACAGTCAAATCATACGAACCAAACACCTTGCTATAGTCGTGCGTATAAGCCAGGATTTTTGCCGTTCCGGCTTTCTGGCAAGTCACTAATCCATTTTGCGAAACAGTAGCCACATTTTCATCAGTACTGCTCCATGTCAAATAAGAATATGTATGATTGGCTGGTAATATGTCAGCAGCAAACTGCAAACGATCCGTTTCGTAAATCACTTCTCCCTCACGTGGATTAACAAGTGTCACACTTTCGGCTTTTATTATCTGAGGAATAACATTTACTGCCACTGTAGCCTCAGCTCCAAAACCGATAGAAGGAGTAGCACTAATCACGGCCGTACCTTCTGAGACACCGGTAATTGTACCGTCCTGCGACACACGCGCCACAGCTTCATTCGTAGATCTCCAAAGAATAGTCCGATCTTCCAAATCATCCGGGGCCTCAACTTTATAAACAATAGTAGAATCCATATCAATAGCCAACGGCAATATTGGACTGACATCAAACGTAATGGAATTTATCAATTTTGCTTCAGGCATGGCAGGTGTAAATTCTTTATCCTTGTCGCATGCAGTTAAAGCCAGACAGGCAGCCACAATTCCCATTGACACACCTTGCAAGTTCTTATATATCGATTTTCTATTTTTCATACCTAATTATAATTTAATGAATGAAAGGAACGGTTATTCTCCCCAACCCGGGTTTTGCTTCAAGTTCGGGTTCAACTGCAACTGGTCTGTCGGCAACGGATAGAGATAATGTTTGCTTTCCCATTTACGTCCGGTTTCCAGTATAATATAACCTTCGCTGTTTTTGGCGTAAGAGACATTCGGCCATTTGGTTTCGTACTCCGTACCCTTCCACTTGATACCCAAAAAATCCTTTGGCATTTCTGTTTCTGCAGTTTTCCATCGTTTCAGGTCGTCGATACGGAAACCTTCGTTAAACAATTCTACTGTACGTTCGCGACGAATTTCATCACGCATACTCAGTCCGTTTGTCGTAACAAAGCTATTACTCAGTTTCGGCATTTTCGCATTGATACGGTTACGCACCAAATTCAGAGATATATTTAAATCTTCGTCCGAAATGGCATCATCACGCTCAAAGACTGCTTCCGCATAGTTTAACAGCACTTCTGCATAACGAATAATCGGATAATCATAGCCTTCATTTTCTGATTTCACATTTCGTTCTGCCGCCCACTTCTGATTAGCGTACCCACTGCCGCTTGCAGGAGAATACCCTTTGATGGAAGCCGAAGCTCTATCCACAGCATCATTAGTCCAATTGACACGAGAATTTTCATTACTCCAATAATAAGCACCGGGAACACACAAAGTGTAAAGCATACGGTTATCACGGTTCAAATACTCATGGGCAATCTTTCCATCTGTCTTGAACAAGTATAAAGACGATTTTTCAATAGGAAGCCCATCCTGGCAAAGATACATCGCCGCAAACTTTTGAGAAATCAGTTGTGCATTAGCAAGACATTCTTTTGTAATATTCTTGCCTATCGGGTTCAATGTTTCGTCATGACGGCGGGAGAAAATATATTCTGTATTAGAAGCCTTCAGGAGTCCTGCAGGGTTGGATTTCACATCTTCCAGAATAAACATGTATTTCTGAGCGCTATCCCCCAACACAGCCGGAGTGTACAAAGAGAACTTCTTGCTGTTTATCACTTCTTTGGCAGCTTTTGCAGCAATATCCAGCAATTCTTTACCACGTGCCTCATTGCCGCGGAATTTCTGCCATGTACCTTCATAAAGAGCAACCCTTGACAAGAATGCCCAAGCACCTTCGCTTCCAACTCTACCATTTTCTACCGCAGAAGTAAGCGGCAACAATCCGGCAGCATCCTTCAAATCCTGAATCATCAGATCGGCAACTTCTCCACGGTCATTACGGGCAGCACTCATTTCGGAATCAGTAACATCCAGTGGAGTTTTTGTTATTATGACATCGCCATAGAGCTGCAACAGTTCAAAATAACAGTAAGCGCGGAAGAATTTTGCTTCGCCTATGTATTGAGCAATATCACTTTGGTTACTGTAAGTTTCAGCTTTCTGCAAGAGAATATTAGTACGGCGGATACGGTTGTAGTTGTCCGTATAGTTATTATCGCCTGCCGGAATGGAGTTTGTCCCATTGCTATAAACATTCGTTCCACTTTTATCCATAATCAAGTCCGAACGTTTGTCTGAATGGGGCGCATCATAGACACTGTTCGAGAAGTCGCGCGTCCAACCATAAAACTGATTGGCAAATAATTTGAAATCAGATGCCTCTCCCCAATAGTTACCATCTGCAATCTGGTCTTTCGGATCCAAATCAAGACATGAATAAGTAAGGCATCCCAATGCCAGTATCAAAATAGCTTTTAATGTATATTTCATAATTCGTCTCAATTAAAAGGTTAAGTTTAATCCAAAAGTCACTGTACGTAAGAACGGATAACGCTTTGCATCGTCCACAGTGCGACTGGCTTCCGGATCCCAACCGTCGTTGATATTACTGTGTTCCCAAAGGTCGGCTCCCGATACGTAGACACGAGCTTTAGAGAGCACTTTTGTCTTGTTCAGCAAAGTAGAAGGCAATGTATATCCCAATGTCACATTCTTCAGACGGAGATAAGAACCGTCTTCTACCGCCCACGAGGAACACTGATAGTTATAG
>NZ_JBCOWR010000001.1:495446-673575 GCF_040918965.1 Bacteroides sp. RTP21281st1_H5_RTP21281_210402
ATACGGTACGTTTGCCCGCTCCCTGGAACACAATAGAGAGATCGAATCCGTTCCATTCGACTCCTGCGTTGAATGAGAACTGCATCTTCGGATCATCCGTACCTAAATATACAAGGTCTTCTTCATTCAGTTTGCCGTCCTTATTCACATCTTCAAACATATTGTCACCTAAACGCAGGTTGGTTAATGTGCCGACAGAACTGTTGTTCTTATACTTATTTACATATTTCTGCAATTGTTCTTCTTTCTGTATCTTACCACAATAACGGAGTCCGAATACAGAGTTCAGCGGATATCCTTCACGGTCAGAACGTACCCCTGCCTGAATAACGCCACTACCACCATTATCTACCAGTTCATTGGTGGCGTAAGTGAATGTACCGCCTACGTGATAATTCACCCTGCCAATCTTATCAGACCAGTTAATCATACCTTCCCAACCACGAGCCTTAAATTTACCCTTGTTTGCCGTAGGTGCTTTATCACCCAATATGCCCGGATAAATCACATCAATCAACATATTATCACTTTTCTTCCAGAACAGTTCGGCCGTACCCGTCAAACGATTGCGGAAGAAACCGAAATCAAGTCCGATATTATAATTATGAATACGCTCCCAAGTACGGTCAAGGCTTGGTAATTTCTCGTTTGTATTTACATAAGATACTTTTCCATTACCCAGTAAGGCTCCTTGCGTTGCTTTAAAGTTATACAATTGCGTACCGTCATAACGGTCTACGCCCGCCTGGTTACCAACACTACCATAAGAAGCCCTTAATTTTAGTTCATCAATGAAGTCCATTTTTTTTATGAAGGATTCTTCAGAGATACGCCATCCGCCGGAAACACCCCAATAGAATACCCAACGGTTTTCAGGCTGGAACTTGGAAGAGCCGTCGTAACGGAACTGGCCTTCCAACATGTATCTGGAACGATAATTATAATTGGCACGTCCGAAATAAGACATGACAGCTTCCTGCCATTTGGAAGAACTTGTCTTTTTATCGTCACTCGTTAAATAAATCAGTCCGTCCTGACTATTCGGAATCTCCAAAGAAGGTAAAATACCCATTGAACGAATATAAGTGTATTCATATTCTTTCATATTATACTGAGAGCCGACCATCACTTTCACATCATGTACATCTGCAAACAGGTGCGACCAGTCAAGATGTCCTGAAACAGAGTAGAAATCTGTCCGTGAATTTGACTTTGTATATGAGCTTTCAGCTTCTGTCGGAGAAGTACGAACCACACGGTCGCCGGCATAATTATACCAGTCTATAGATTTTTTCTGAGTATCACGAGTCGCGGTAGATGTATTATATCCGGCTGTAACAGAAAACTTCAGGTCTTTCATTATCGAATAATTAAAAGTCTCGCTGATATTAATAGCCGATACTTTCAGTTTATTATCACCTCCTAGTTCGCAAAACCAGTTAGGGCCACCCCACGTACCCCAAGCATAAGGTTTTCCATCCGCTGTTGCTGAAGGGAAGCCCGGCTGTTGCACACCCGTGGACAGAGCAGAACCAATCTGGGTTGGGGCTACCTGATCCTGGCGGTTATAAGCAATCACCGACTCAATAGATGCCCTGCTCGACAACTTAAAACTATTGGTCAGACGCAGGTTATAACGATTGTTATTGTTATTTCCCCATTTCAAGTTACTATCATCAAACATATATCCTAAAGAAAGACGATATCTGGATGCATCTGAACCACCGGAAACAGCCAGTTCATGTTGCGTTGAAGCTGCTGTTCCCCACATGATATCTTGCCAATCCGTATCAAAGAATACAAAATCTGCCACATCGGTAAATCCATTAAACGGATTGGTAGTGTTGTCCAGATTTATATATTGGTTTTTGTAAGCTAAAGCCATCTTTGCGTACCGCATCCAGATATCGTCATCATTATAACCATCATTAGTACGCGCCTCTACCAAAGCAGAAGCCCATTCTCCCAGACTCATCAGGTCAGGAGACAGGCCGATAAACTTTGCCGTCACCGAGCCACTGTATTCTACTTGCACCTTACCTTCCTTAGCCTTTTTAGTAGTCACCAATATTACACCACCGGCGGCCTTGCTACCATAAATAGAAGCAGAGGCGTCTTTCAAGAAGTTCATGGATTCAATATCCGAAGGATTCAGCAAACGAAGTTCGTTTACACTTTCGTATTCCACACCGTCAATAATTACCAACGGAGCTGTCGTGTTTTTAGAAACAGCACCACGCAAACTCATATTCCAGCTTTCATCGCCCGGAGCAGTAGAACTACGGGTAATGATAACTCCCGGAACCTGTCCTTGCAACGCCTGTACGGGACTGGACATTGTACCTTTGCTTTCCAGCATTTTATCATTCACTACTGTAACGGAACCTGTCATTGTCGCTTTTTTCTGCGTACCGTATCCGACGACCACTACTTCTTCAAGCACTTCCGAGTCTTCTTTCAGTACAATCTTTACCGGAGCGCCACCTTTCGCCTGAATCTCTTGCGTCTTATATCCGATGTAGGACACTACCAATATACCCGGATTCACATTAGACAGCGTAAAATTACCGTCAATATCCGTAATCGTACCTGTAGTTGTGCCTTTCATCAGCACACTTGCTCCAATCACAGGTTCACCATTGGCATCCAGTACCGTTCCTTTCACAGTAATAGCCTGCATGACTGTCTGTATTTCCAGAGCGTCTGCATACGCCGTCTGAGGAATACCTGCCCACAAGGCGGAAGCCATCATCAGCGGAAATACTACTTTCTTTGATGAGCTTTTTAAGATATTATTCATACAATTAAATTTGAGGTTTAAAAATAATATTAATTTTTTGTTCTCTAAAATAAATGGGGACACATAGATGTCTCCTTGTAGATTTCGGTTCCTTTTCCATAAGCACAAAGGGTTATTTATTAATGAAATAAGATTATATACAATTCCGAAAGAATTCGCGCATTTCACGACGCCCGAGGAACAAGTGGTTTTCTACCGTCCTGCGGCTCAAGTTGAGTTCATCGGCGATTTCTGGAGAGGTTTTATTTTCGAAGCGGTTCAATGTATAAACTAACCGACGCTGTTCGGGCATGGCAGCCAGACGTGTCCGTTCCATTGTCATTAAATCATCACCGATAATTTTTTCTTCGGTTTCATTGGTTGAGGTAGATATCGTATCATAGATATAACTGTCTATCTCCTGCTTCTTATAATAACGGCGGATATAGTCGGTCACGATATTACGGGCAATAGTGAACAGGAAATATTTCACTGTATCCGGACGAAGCATTTGTTTATAGTCCAGCAGACGCACAAATACATCTTGAGTCAGATCCTCAGCTTCGTAACGATGAGTGATACGATAAGTAATATAGGTAAGAATCACCTGATAATATTCTTCATAAGAACGGGTGATGATACTGTCGGAAGTGTGGGTCGTTGTCTCCATAATACTATCTTTTTCGGTTTTAATCACGGTGCAAATATAGAGGGGATTCCGGATATAACAGCCGAAAAACAGAGCATATCAATCTCAACGCATCAAGACAGACTAATTTTTAATTATATTTCTCATTATCAGAGAATTACATAGACAATTCATTGAGTCTCATTTTATAGAATGAGACTCAATAAGCGCTATTCGAAGAGTATCGGAGACCTTTTTTACGATAGCTCCATAACGCCCGAAGGAGCATAAGCAATAATTACCATACAAGGATTTTCAAATTAACATTTCGAGTGGCAGTAACAGATGATACATTTGGCAGTACGCCAACAAGCAGATACACCATAAATCACTCTATATCATACATATATAAAGAACAGTCACTTCCATAGTTACTGCCATACTGCCAACTGCCACCTATAGGCATATTTTTTTTGAAAAACCGAGTATGTTAAAGTCTAAATATAAGTAATTATTACTATTCCGTTTTTCTCGCATTGCAATAGCCCTATACTCTCCATGGGTTCTCGATCATTAATTTATATAAACAATATAAGTAAAACATGAGTATTAAAGAAGAAGACTTCAAGATAGAAAGAAAATAAAAACGAATTCTATAAAAACAATGTACTAACCTGATTATCAATAAATAGAAAGAAAAACAAGGAAAAAAGTACTGTCAAATATGCCTATGGTGGCAGTTGGCAGTAGTGGCAGTAAACCCCAACTGTTTATATGATATAAAATATATACAAATTTCAATAAAAACGATGCAAGTGAGAGAGTCGGAATAAAACAAGTACAAGCAAGGAGCCAAACATGTAGGACATCGGAGTAATTCAAGTACATGAATCCGGTGAAAGAAGTACATGAGACCACAGAAAGAAGTACATGAAACACATGAATGACATACAAGAAACCACAGAAAGAAATACCAGACCGGTATTACTCTTCTTTTGTAGTGCCACCAATGCTACGAATATACTCATTCGGAGTCACCCCCGTACTTTTTTTAAATGAACGGAAGAAAGAGGCACGCGAACTGAATCCACAAAGTTCCGCCAGTGCAACCAAAGTATAACGGGAATATTGGATATCCGCTACCATCTTTTTGAATTGGGCAACGCGGTATTCGTTGATAAAGTCATAGTAAGACTGATTAAGATACTGGTTCAAGAGATACGATAATGAATGTGAGGAAGTATCCAATGCAGATGCCAAGTCACCCATTTTTAAATCAGGATTGATATATGGCTTTTCTTTCTCCACATAAGCCACCAGTTTCTTATGAAGTTCTTTACATTCCTTTTCAGTCAGTCTATTGGTCTTATATTTCTCTTCAGCAACGGACGGTTGTTGCTCTGAAATTACTTCCGGATGTTCTACAGACTGTTCTCTTTGCTGTATCTCCTCTTCTGCTAATGATGCCGAAACCAATGAAGCAGAAGAAACATGCAAACGACGCATACGTTTCCAGACATAATACCGTATAAAGGCTATAATTCCTACGATTAATAAAACGGAAAGCGACCATCCCCACCAAGGTATCATTGGACGCACTGTCACTTGACAGATAGCTTCCGATTGCTCATTTCCCGGAAGGCGTACACGGAAAGTATAAGTCCCGGAAGAAAGTCCGTAATAAGAAACTTCGTTCTGTGCCGCCAATAATTTCCAGTCCTTGTCCACTCCTTCCAGTCGATACTCATATAGCAAGGCAGATGGGAGACCATAGGCAAAGTCTGTGAAACAGAAAGTCAAATTATTCTGATTGTATTTCAAAGAGGAGCTGGTAAAAGGGACACCATTAGCTAATATGTCGGTAAATACGATCGGACGAACATTGCCACGCACTTCGTCCACATGTTTCGGATCGACATAAATCAGTCCTTTAGTGTTACCAAACCACAATAGTCCTTTTCCATCTTTATAAGCAGCTCCATTCGTAAAAGTTGGCCCCGGCACTCCATCATTGAAAGTGAAAGCATCATACTCCTCTCCCTCTTCTTTGATACGCAGCAACCCGTCATTACAGGCCACCCACAGCCATCCCTGGTTATCTTCTATTACGGACATCAGCGAGTTGTCCGGAAGAGTAGAAAAGATAGAGCGGTTCTGAAAACGATCCATCGTTAAAGTGGATGTAAACAGACTTCCTTTCTCACGGATAAAATAGAGGTTGTGTTCAGCATCTTCGTAGATTGTACGCACCTTATCTTTATTCACGAATCCTTCGGGAAAGACATTGGAACGCAAACTTTGGGAAGCCGGGTCATAAATACACATACCGGTTTCGGTGGCAATCCATCCTTTGCCAGTAGAGTCAAAACTGACTTCATACACATTGCCTTCCGGCAGTTGGGAGTTGGCACTGGTGAAGTGCTTGATCTGTTTGGTCTGCCCGTTATAACAGAAAAGTCCTTGTGAAGTACCTATCCAAAGATTTCCTTTGGCATCCGGTTTCACACAGAAGATATGTCCTTTCTGGAAAAGCTCCGTATCACCTTGGGCAAAATATTTCAAAGACAGCGTTTCCGGATTCAATACCATCATACCGCCACCATACGTACCGATGTAATATTCTCCTTGATAAAAGCAGATTGTCAGTATTAAATCCGAGGTCAAGACGGGTTTTACAAAGCTCTTCACTACTCCGGTAGCTTCGTTTATATAAAACAAGCCGTCACGCGAACCGATGACCTTCTCTTGCCCTTTGTTTACAAAAGAACGGATGGAAAGATTGGCCGAATTGAACAAAGGCGGATAGGCATACGTACGGAAAAGACCATTCTGATAGAGTGAATAATCCAATCCTGCCTGAAAATGTCCTACCCAGACAGCCCCTCTGTCATCTACAAGCAAGGAATAAATAGAGTTACTGCGAATTCCTTCCTTATCATTGACATCATGGTAAAAACGACGTGTCACTTGTTGGTCTTTGTGTGAAAGGAAGTGGACGCCATTACCGTCAGTAGCTATGTACACAGTCCCTTTACCATCGCTGGAAATATCGGAAATGACATCGCACCCTAAAGATACCGCATGAGAGAATGATTCCTTCTTTGTATCGAAACGTACTACACCTTGGCTCATTGTACCGAGATAGAGCGTTTCGCCGATACGGGTAAGGCAACGGAAATAATCGGCTTCGGGCACATTCTCCTGAAAATGCCAGGAATCAATCTTGCCATCTTTCAGCGAATAAGAGAACAGCCCCTGCACCGTAGCCAACCATAATACGGTTTTATCTTCATTCAGACAAATATCCATGATTCTGTTACAAGCGGCAAGCATATTCCGGTCTGTCAAGACTTGAAGCAACTGACCGTCTTTATGAATGAACAAGCCTTTCTCTGTGCCGATATAAAGAATATCCCCGTCAGCCAGTAACGTATTTACAGCAAAATCAATCTTTTCGGGGACAATTCTTTCCAATTGACTGTTTGTACGGTTCAATCGCCAAAGTCCGATTCCATTTCCTACCCACAGTTGTTTATTGGCTGTTTCTGTAATGCTGTTTACACGTTTCTTTCTTCCCGACTCAATGCCCCGGAATTCAAAATGGCGCACTTTCACACCGTCAAAACGGTCGAGGCAATTATCCGTCCCCAACCATACAAAACCTTCGGAATCCTTATAAATGGCATTCACCAACAGTCCGGATAGTCCATCGGACATGACGACATTACGGAATGTGTAATTCTGGGCTTGCAGTTCCATACCACAAGCCAAATATATTAATATAAGAATCAGATATTTAATCGTGTCTTTCACTTACAACTGCTTCCTTTCATATTAAACATGTGACAAACATACATAAAAATCTCCAAAAGAGCACATTCCTTTTTTAAAAAAGTAGTCCCTTCGTATTCTCTATATGTACATAGCTAAATACGAAGGGGGTAAATAATTTACTCAATACAATCCTAATAAAAACAAAAGTCCCGAACCAAATAAATGGAATGGGACTTTTTATTATTGCAAAATAACCTAAATCATAAAGCAGGTTTAAGCTCAATCGTTAATCCTAAAGCATTTATGATACGATAGAAAGTAGCAACACTCGGAACTGTAATGCCTTTCTCAATGCGTGAGATGTATGATTTGTTGGCACCGATACGTTTTGCAAGTTCTTCCTGCGTCAATCTGGCATTCTTTCGCGCATCCAAAAGTATTTGACTCGTATAAAAAGCATAAGCTTCTTCGTCAAACTTCGCACGTTCAGGAGTGCCCAGTGCTCCATACTGTGCTTCTAACACAGCACTGTAATCAACGATTTGATGATTGTTTGTCTCCATAATAAGCCTCCTTTATTTTTAACGCCTTTTCTATCTCTCCTGATGGTGTCTTCTGACTTTTTTTCTGAAAGCCATTAAATAAGACATAATCTTACGTTTCATATTACAAATATACGCCAAGTTGTACAATTATGCAACCTGGCATTAGATTTTAACAGTAAAAAAGACTATAATCTCTTTATAACTCCCTAATCAATACACAACTTCAAGGAGTCAGAATGCGAAGTACCCATAGCACAATACTTATCAATCACGAAAGATTGCTTTAAAAATTCGATTTCAAGAACTCTTCTAAAGCTGCATTAAACTCTTCCGGCCGTTCCATATTCATCATATGTCCGCAATCCTCTATAACTTTCAGTTTTCCATTAGGTAGATAGTTTAATATTGGGGGATTTTTTGAGAATTTATTATCAGAAGAATGACCTTCTACAATTAAAGCAGGTACAGCAGGGTGACTTTTCTCTAATTTTTCAATGGCATCCAACCCTGCTACTACCCGTACTTCTTTGTGTAGCGGTTGCCATGCATCCCATTCGTCAATCATCTGCCACAAAGGTACACGCATCCGTTCACGTTGGGTTCCTCCGGATTTCATCAATCCTTCAAACCACTCTTTCTTCATCACCTCCACTCCTTTCTTTTTCAGGGCAGCTATTTCTTCATCACGCATCTTTGCTTCTTCTTTAGTCATCGGTTCACTGGGGCCTTTTGATTTCCGGATGTTTCCACTGGCTAGAAAAGCTGATAGCATCCGGTCTGGGAAATACGCCAACATATCAGCAGTAATGAACCCGCCCAAAGAAAGCCCGACAATATGTGCTTTTTGGATGCGTAAAGAGTCCATTAAAGTAATCAGGTCTTCAGCGTGCATAAATTGATAATCTTCTGTTTGGGAAGAAGAAATGCCGTATCCTCTTAAATCATAACGAATGACATGATACTTTTTCGCAAATACCGAAAATTGTTCATCCCACATACGATGGTCGAGCGAATGACCGTGTACAAAGATGATAGGTTCACCCTGACCGGCTTCTTCATAGTATAGAGAGCCGTTTCCTACATTGATCCGTCCTTGCTTAATGACTAGTGAGTTACCTTTCAGTATTTCTGAAACAGTCCGTGAAATGACAGGGCTGCCGAAGAAAGAAGAGAAACCGTCTTCTTTAGCGGAAGAACCTGTTACATGGGAGATGAAGAATCCGTAAACTTTATCACGCTTATTTATCCATGGGTAAGCACCAGCCCATCCTGGTGAACTGATCTGATAAGCTTCGCCTGTCTTTTTGTCTATCAGTTCACGCCATTCTCCCAATCCATAGATTCCATTGTGGGATTGTCCCAGTCCTTTCGCCACATAATTATCCGAGTCATTCGAAGGGATTATGGCATCTTTCACTTGGTCGGCCTGCATTTCTTTCACAGTTTCTGCTGATATAATCTGCTTGCCATTATATATTCCATCGTGATAAATCATAGACAGGAAATGAAGATAATCATTCATGGTGGTACATAGCCCGCCCCCTAACATTGGAGCGTGTCCACCGTCCGTATTGATTGGGGTAAAATGAGAGTTTTTCATTTCCAAAGGTTGTGCAAGCAGTTCTTGAAAAAGAGTTTCAAACTCCTTTCCCATTGCTACTTCCGCCATTCTTCCGGCAATCTGCATGGCAAGTCCGCCATATTCAAAACGAGTGCCGGAGGTAAAGACTGTATCCAAAGGGAGAATTTCTGCGACTGCCGAATCCAAATGATTATAGTTATCTACACGAGGTTCGGGAAGATACGGGCGTACTCCTGATGTATGGGATAATAATTGCCGGAGAAGAATCCTGCCTTTGGGATCACCTTTAAATTCAGGCAACCATTTCTCTACCGAATCATCCCATCCCAAATCTGTACGGTCTACCACTGCACCGATGACGGCAGCCGCGACCCATTTTCCGGCAGAAGCGACATATACTTTCGTATCAGGTGTATAGTCCCGATAGTTCTTTTGAAAAATGACGGTATCATTCTTCACTACGCAAATAGATGCTCCGGGATAATATTCTTTGTCTACCCATCCTTGGATAACAGAATCCAAAGATGAGAAGTCATACTGATTCCCCTGATCGGATGATACTTTACAAGAACCACTCAAAAAGCTGATACTTACTACAAAAGCGGCAATTAATAGATTCTTCATATCGTTGTTTACTATCTATTATTCTGATTGTAAGTCCCAATATACGACATAGCGCTGGTGATGTAAATCATACAGCGGACGAATCACATCTCCTTGTTCTGTCGTAAACATCAAATCACGTCCTACACGTTGCAAAGCACGTTCAGGGTGTTTCTTATCCAGTTTCAAAGAAGTGCGCAGATGTGCAGGGACATGAAAATTATAGGTATAATAATCATTGTAAAGAGCCGGATTTGAGAAAGGAGCAGGTGCCTGCATACCTTCAGTTCCCCGTTCTCCCGCCAATACCAACGGGCCGTATAGCAGGGCTGCCTTATCCGGGTTATCCGGAGTAGTTTCCAATTTGATTTGCATCGGATAAGTAGCCGAGATTTGGTCGCCATCTTTCCATTCACGGGTAATGACAATATAAGAGTCCGGTTTCTGTTTTACAGATATTTTCTTACCATTCACCGAAACTTTTACATCCTTGCTCCACGAAGGATAGCGCAGATAAATAGTCGTGCGGACAGGATTTTCCGCCTGAAGAGTAAAACGTGTCGTTTCTTCTTTGGGAAATTCTGTTTCCTGGCGGAGCGTTAACCCTTTTTCTTTCCAGGTTACTTGTGAGGGAATAAACAGGTTTACATATATTCCACGGTCGTTGTGGTAGTAGATAGCTTCTCCATATTTGGCATGATTCTCGAATCCGCTGCCTACACAACACCAGAAAGAATTCTCTTTTGTGCTATACAGTTTATGGGAACCGGAAAGCAAAGGCAGGAAATAAGCCACCATACCCGTTTCAGGGTCTTGTTGTCCTAAGATGTGATTGTACAATGCTCTTTCATAATAGTCTACAATAGATGAATCGCCCGTCCAGCAGAAAAGATGGCGACTAAGCTTCAACATATTATATGTGCAACAGGTTTCCCCGGTATATCCGGTCAAGTGTTTAGAAAATTTCTTCGGGTCGAAAAAATGCTCTTTATCACTGCTGCATCCGGGAGCGAAAGTATGATGGTCAATCATGGTGTGCCAAAAGAATTCCGAGAGTTCTTTGCTAGTCTCATTCTCTGTCAGCTCATAGTTACGTGCTTCGGCTAATACTTTCGGGATAAAAGTATTGGTATGCTTTGTCCCCAAGTCATCGCGAAGTTCTTTCAATGGGTCGATTACGTCATTATGATAGAAATATTCCGCCAGCCAGCGATAACGTTCATCTCCCGTGATTGAGTACAAATTATAGAATGACTCATTGATACCGCCAAATTCATTGCGGATCATAAGTTTACGTGTTTCTTCACTAAGGGGCTTCAGTTTATTGTATGCCCAGTCGCCCATCCGGGTGACAATAGTTAATGCTTTTTTATTATCCGCATACAGATATTGGTCTATCAGTCCGGAGAAAAGTTTATGCAGAGTATACCAGGGAGCCCATACGCTTTTTCCCTGAATGTTCCGGTTTATCAGTTCTTCAGGCCAGGCACTCAGATACCCGCTTTTCAATGCGTTCTGCACCTCTTCGAGTCCATTAACCAGGCTGTCGCCTTTCAGCTTGAATATTTCACTGCCGGTAGATGCGTACATCAAACCAAGCGCCGAAAGCATATGTCCGGTAGTATGTCCGCGAAGTTCGCAATCCAAAGATTCCCAGCCACCCAGTTTTTTCACTGTCATATATCCGCCTTCACGTCCGGCAAACACGCCGGCATTGGTACGGAAACTATGCAGCAGGCGGTTGACATCTATTGAAGTCATCCAGGCAGAATCCCGAAGCATATTATCGCGAAAGCGGCTTGGCAGCAGGCGGACGTCTTTCAAATCAAAACTCTCTACCTGAAGGGGAGCTACCGTTTCCTTTTTCAACTTTCCCTGATGTTGTCCGGGATATACAGACTGGGCAGACACTATACCTGATACTGTCCATGAGCCCAACAAGAAGGCCGTAACTAAAACTTTCTTATTCATACTATTTCTATCTTTTATCTATAAGATACGAACAAGGTGCCTTAAACACTCAAAGCCACAAAATTATTTAATTAAGCTACAATTCTTTAATTTAAAGCCCACTTTCTTATAAAATTCATCTGAAACGTCCTATCTTTATTGCCCGAATCAAAGAAAGGAGCTACATGGATTTACGTACGGCAAATGTTACAAGATATATTCTTCCTCTGCGTGAGGGGGGCTCATTGCCTGCTTTGGCCGAAGCTGACGATGAATTTAAGTATGTAGTCAAATTCAGAGGGGCAGGACACGGTACGAAAGCACTGATTGCCGAACTGATTGGTGGGGAGATAGCCCGTGCACTGGGTTTCAGAGTCCCCGAAATCGTTTTTCTGAATCTGGACGAAGCCTTCGGACAGACGGAAGCGGATGAAGAAATACAGGATTTGCTTCAATGGAGCCGCGGGCTGAATATGGGACTGCATTTCCTTTCCGGTTCACTGACTTTTGACCCGATAGTGCATACGGTGGATGGAAAGACTGCTTCGCAAGTAGTATGGCTGGATGCCCTGTTGACTAATATAGACCGCACCATCAAAAATACCAATATGCTGATGTGGCACAAAGAGCTATGGTTGATTGACCACGGGGCTTCCCTCTATTTCCACCATTCCTGGACTAACTGGCAGAAACAGGCACTTGTTCCTTTTGTACAGATAAAAGACCATGTACTACTACCGTTTGCCGATAAACTGGAAGAAGCAGACGCTGAATTCAGGCAGTTATTGACTTCCGATAAAATACGTGATATAGTCAATGCTGTTCCCGACGACTGGTTGAACTGGACGGAAGGCACAGAAACGCCACAGGATTTGAGAGAGGTTTATATTCAATTCTTAGAAGAAAGGATGAAGCATTCCGAAACATTTGTAAATGAAGCACAAAATGCAAGAAAGGCACTTATATGAATACGCAGTTATCCGCTTCGTTCCCAAAGTAGAACGTGAGGAGTTTATCAACGTGGGGATTGTACTGTTTTCCAAACGAGCTAAATACCTGAAGTCCCTCTATATGATAAATGAGAATAAACTGAAACTGTTTTCTTCCGAACTGGATATTCATTGTCTGAGAGAAGGATTACAGGTATTTGACAAGATATGTATAGGAAATAAAGAAGGGGGAGCCATAGCCAATATGGATATTCCCGACAGGTTTCGTTGGCTGACTGCGGTCAAAAGTTCCTGCATACAGGTGTCCCGCCCGCATCCGGGATTTTCGGCTGATTTAGACAAGACTTTGGAAAGATTGTTCAAGGAACTGGTACTCTGATTCGCTGAACAATCTCTCCGTCAAACTAACGGGCAGCAATGTAGAAACTCTGTTCTACCGCTTCGGCAGTCTGCACTTGGGGTTCTCCACTACGTCCATATTGCCAGGCTACTACCGTAACTTTTACCGGAAACTTTGCGCGCGGGGGAATTTTTGTCAATACAAGCTTGTCGCCCTTTATTTCTGCCGGGCCTTCCTTTACATAATAGCAGACCGGAAGGCCGGAATCTGAAGTTCCTTTCAGTGTTATTTCTTTCACTGAAGCCTTTACATCCGATAGTTTCGGGAAAGTAATATGTTGTGGTATCCCTTCCTTATTCCGATGCGGAATACGAATCTCTACCTGCTGGACGGCACTCCGGTATTTATGGTCTTGCTTTACGGAAGCCATCAGGCAGATGCTTCCTGTACGCTTGGGATTATCCAACCCCATCCGATAGAAACGTACAGTAAAAGTCGTATCATTCACAACTTCCACAGGGCCACAGATTCTCGACATCCGAATCGGACGTGTACCATGTTCTTTTGAATATTCGTTCCTTAGTGTATCTGTATACACTGCTTTCAAGTGGAAAGTGACTCCATCCGCATCGGGTTGAAAAGAAGGGGACATACGCACATGGGATTCCGGATTGAAAGTAATCAGTTTTCCTTTTTGCTCAAAGCCGATATACTGTTCTGTCTTTCCGCGTTCATTGGCATAGTATTTTTCTGTGGCATCCGCCATTTCCTTATCAAAATACCAGAATGCATGGTTCCTGTCTCCTTTATATTTATCATAGGGAGCGGCTTCGCTTGCAGGCATTTTATTTTTCCGCCAACGGTCTGCCAGCCAGCCATTCTTCGCTTCTACCGGGATTAACCGGACGGGAGTATCCGATGGCGAATGTATCGGCAACCGGTATTGCACTGCCTTTTTCAGAAAGAGTGAAAGATAATCAATCAATTCATCGGAAATATCAAAATGTCCATGTCCTGCATCTGCAAGGAATGAAAGAGGGGCATTCGGGTATTCACGACGATAATCGAAAGAGGTTATCAACCGGTCTTCCCACCATTCATCCTCTCCCATTACCATTAATGAGGGGATACCTTCTATTGTACGGGTTCCCCAATCCAAATTCGCACGCCCGTAACCTGTCAGATGAGTTCTGGGAGAATCACCGTGAATAGAGAGTACGGCCAATGTCCGTTCGGGATTCCACGCGGCAAAGTTCCACGGATAAGTAGCCATTGCCGAGTGTCCGACAGGGATGACCGGGGCAAATTCGAGTTCTGTATACCCGCTTGTTTCAGACAGGTTCTTCATCATTGTTTCAAAGATTTGCCGAGTACCTTGGGTCACGTCCCATCGTTGGTCTATTCCGGGAGTTATCCATATCTCCGCGATTCCCAGCTTACTCATGTTCTTCCGGAATTCGGGATGCTCGAAAATCGTTTCTTCGGTCATATTATGTTGCCCGATGATGACGGCACGGACTTGCTTGCAATTTTCCGGTATCCATAGATAGGCGGAAGGATGAGCGTTTGTCTCTTCCGAAATCAGCTCTTTTATTTCTACTGACCATTGCCAGGGGGCGGCTGCAATCCGGGCAGCCTGCATGAACAGGGATAACAAAACAACAAGAAAATATTTATTCATAATGCTTCTTTTAATTGATTTAACTTCATATACTACGAATATGGAGAACAAAACACTCAAAAAATGACTATATATATGAGAGATTAAATGCAAAGATAGGGCTATCCGTAAAAATGGTAGCAAAACCCGTAATCTATATAAAGACAGATTACTATTTACAGGCTAACTTTGCATAGAGGAAATAAAGATAATAAAAACATTAGAATACGCTTTTATTTTAATATAGCTTGATTATGGAAAAAGTAAAATTGAACAATGGCATTGAAATGCCTGTTTTGGGTTATGGTGTTTATCAGGTTACGCCTGAGGAGTGTGAACGTTGCGTATCAGATGCAATTAGTGTAGGCTATCGCTCTATTGATACGGCACAAGCCTATCACAATGAGGAAGGTGTAGGAAATGCAATCAGTAAAAGTGGTGTGCCGCGTGAGGAACTGTTCATCACTACAAAAGTATGGATTTCAAATGCCGGTTACGAAAAGGCCAAAGCTTCTATTGATGAATCGCTGCGCAAATTGAAGAGTGATTATATCGACTTGTTGCTCATTCATCAGCCATTCGGTGATTATTACGGAACTTACCGGGCTATGGAAGAAGCATACAAAGCCGGAAAACTTCGTGCAATCGGTGTCAGCAACTTCTATCCCGACCGCTTTGTAGACCTGGCAGAATTCTGCGAAATCACTCCTGCCGTCAATCAGGTGGAGACACACGTTTTCAACCAACAGATAAAGTTACAGGAAGTAATGAAGGAATATGGTACTAAAATTATGTCATGGGGCCCGTTTGCCGAAGGTCGGAATGACTTCTTTACCAACCCGACTCTCCAGGAAATCGGTAAAGAATATGGCAAATCAGTGGCACAGGTCGCACTGCGTTATCTGATTCAACGTGATATTATCGTGATTCCCAAATCTACTCATAAAGAACGTATGATTGAGAATTTCAATGTTTTCGATTTTTCGTTAACACCGGATGATATGGCGGCTATTGCTGCGCTTGATACGGCTAAAACCCTTTTCTTCTCTCACAATGACCCGGAGATGGTGAAGTGGTTGATTAATTATGGTAAATAGTGGTAAGTAGCAATTCTCAACAGAGACCACTAATGGGAATTTAATTTAGACATAAGAACAAAAGAACATAAAGGCTGCGCTTGGAAAATTATTTCTGCCGGTCATTAAACTGCTACTGTTTCATCTTTTGTTCTTATGTTCTTCTGTCTAAATAGAAAGTTATTAATCTGTCTGCTAAAAAAATATCATTTACTTGTCATTTTCACATACTCAATGGTCATCTAAATAATTGAGTCATTTTTTCAGCGGAGTAAAATGTAACGCGGCTCCACCACTTGCTTTCAACTTCAAGACAAGCTTATCGCCTGCCTTTATTTTCTTATGAGTAGTCCGCACTTTCGTGCGTGTATTCAATTTGTCGTCATCTTCATACAGATGAAGCATATACTTTTTCCCCGATTCCAGAAAATCCGTAGTCAATGTAACAGTACGGGGTTCGGTGTTCGTCATTGCCCCTACAAACCAGTCATTTCCTGAGCGACGAGCCTGAACGATATATTCACCAATTTCTCCATCCAATGCACGACTGTCATCCCATACACTCGGAATGGCTTTCCAAAATTCCAGCTCTTCTTCTCCTTTATAGAATTCCGGTCTGTCATACCAGTACATAAATTGCAAAGGACTGTAATACACTGCTGCCATCGCCAACTGATGTGCTTTCGTATTCTTCACCCGGTTATTGAAATAACATAGCGTATAATCTCCTGCGCCTGCAAGGAAACGGGTAAAAGGAAGAGTCGTATTGTGTGTCGCATCCGGCATTTCTTCATTTCCACGGATACCTTCCTGTGTCATCAGGTTGGGATAAGTACGACTGAAACCTGTCGGGCGATACTCATCATGAATATCTACCATCAGGCCGTATTCTCCACATTTACGGACTGCATCATGCAGCCAGGTGCTCCATCGCTGATTACCAATCTGCACAAACCCGAACTTGATACCTTTCAATCCCCATTTCTTATACAAAGGCAATAAAGTATCCAACTGCTGCACCAACGCACGCTGATTGACATACACCATAAGTCCGATTCCTTTCGATTCGGCATATTTACACAAAGCGGGTATATCGAGGTCTTTGTCCGGAGAAACAGTAGTGGCATCCGAACTCACCTTCATTTCCGGCCCGTACCAACCTGCATCCATGTGCACATACTGGATACCACGCTCTGCCGCGAAGTCAATGGCTGCTTTCACCCTATCTTGTTTCAAGTCGCCCGAACGGAATACTTTTCCGGATTTAATCCAGGAAGTATCAGCCAGTTTGCAAGCCGGATTCAGATTCAAGACAATATCATTGTTATTAATCAAATCAACCGGACGTTCGCCGACCATGATGACACGCCACGGAGTGCTGTAAGGAGAAATAATATCGACACTGCTATACAGACTTGTCTCCAAAGTGGAAGGTTTCTCTGCCGATAAACGGAACTTGCCACGGGCATAATCCACCATCTCCGCTTCCAATAAGGCTACTGATAATCCATCAGGCAGTTTCAAGGTCAACGGACGTTCACTCTCCTCTTTTCCCCATCCTTCCAACGGACGAAGTACGCAAGGGCCTTGTGCCCAACGCTCGTAATAAGCCATCGTTCCTTCCGGCATTGTGAAACTGGTCTGTTCGCCGACGATATGCAAGAAAAGCCCGTTTGTCGTTTCCGGGAAATGATAACGGAAAGCAACTCCTTCATTATAGGCACGAACGATAATGTTCATAAAGTAATTCTTACGCTTATCATAGCCGCCGTCCTGGTTGCCATTCCCTTCTCCCTTCTTGAATTTCAAAGTCATCTCATTGTAGCAATCACGCACTTCCGCACGTTCCCCGTACACAGGCTTCCATATCTCATCCGTTTTTCGTTGTTCTGTCCCTGTCAACTTGAGATTTTCACACCAAAAATGACAAGTATCATTCGGAACCCCCAACGCCGACTCAAACAACTGATTTTCAATCAGAACCCCCAATTTACTTTCTTCAATCACCGGACGGTTCCTATAAGTCAAGGTATAATACATTTGTGCATTATCCTCTCCTACCGCACGCTGATAAAAGGTAAAACGATAAGCTCCATCGGGAGAGGTCAGTTCCTGACGGGTTTCTGTCATCACATCCTGCGCTTTCAACAATGCCGGTATTACCAGCAACAAAAGCAAAAATCTTTTCTTCATTCTATTTACGTTCATGTTTATTCTTCTTTCCTATTATATACGAACGGGGAAGAAATTATACTCAACATCAAATATACGATAAAAAATAAAATATAATTTTTAGTTCCGCTATTTAAATAGTATCTTTGTTTAGATTGTAAACAGAGCAAGATATGAAAGCAGAAGAACCCATAGGTGAATATTATTCTCAGTCGTATATCAAAAATATAAGGCGCAAAATTATTAAGTCCATCAGAGAAGAAGAAAACGTTGATGTACTAAAACAGTACATGCAGTTTCAAAAAGAAAAAGAGGGACAAATTAATCTTACCAGAAAAAAAAGAAGAGAATTGTTCGATAGCCAATCCCTAATAGGAAGCATTGATTCTGAAATTCCCTGGGAAGATATGAGAGGTAATATTTTAAAAGAAAAATTCAACTTAGAATGAGAGTATTTTTAGATACCAATATATTAATGGAATCCATTACTAATCGTTCGCATTCCATTGAAATCGCCCGTATATATAACCTATATAAAAACGGTGTTATTGACTGTTATATTTCCCAAGGTTCTTTTTACACAATCACATATCTTGTAGAAGCGTACCTAAAGAAGACGGAGTCTTTATCCAAAGATCAACGTTTAGATAAGCTACGTAATATACTTAATAACATATTATTAATGTCAGATATTTGCGATATTTCCAATGAAGAATTAAGCAAAGGCATATGGGATGCTAATTTTACAGATATAGAAGATAGTTATCAATATCAAAATGCAATAGCCGAACAATGTGAGTACCTAATAACTCTGAATAAAAAAGACTTCTATACCGACAATGACCAAATAGAGATTGTAACTCCCGAAGAATTTATAAGAAAAATATCATCTGAACTTTGATGTTATTCCATCTGCTCCCTATAAACAGTCGGCGTCATCCCGGTCACCCGTTTAAAGATACGATTGAAATGCACAGGAGATTCAAATCCGCAGGTAGCACTAATTTGCGATATATTCATCATGCTACTATTCAATAATTTACAAGCATATCCGACACGCATATCAAGCACATACTCTTTGAATGTCTTTCCTGTGTTTTCTTTAAAGTATCGGCAGAAGGCGGTGGGATTCATCGCTGTGTAAGAAGCGATTTCATCCAAGCCGATGGATTCGGTATAATGTTTGTTCAGATAGGCAATCACTTTTTCCATCCTTTCATTACGCATGATGGAAGGGGACGGAGTATAATGGGAAGTAGTCAGATACTTCCTGTGATTGCTGGTAGCCATCATTTGCAGGAGTGAAAGCAGCAGGATGATTTGGTCGGCTCCTTTGGCAGAAGGTATCTGTTTTAATAACTTAATGATTTTTCCCGAACGGGTAACAGTGAATTTAATTCCCCTGCAAGCATCTTCCAACAGGTTCCTGATGGGAATAAACTGGGAATATTGAGAGATGGAATAATGCATGAAGTCTTTCTCGAACTGGATATTCACGCCTTTTACTTTCTGTTCGTTTTTTTCTCCGTCATCAGATTCTTCCCCGCTATCCGGCGGACTCTGCATGCTATGAGGCAGTTCAGAACCGAAAAGAATCAAATCACCTTTCAAATAAGGAATAATGCTGTCACCTACGAGACAATCCCCCTCCCCTTTCTCCACATAGATAATTTCATACTCATTATGAAAATGCCACGGATACGTGAAACGCGGATATTCATAAAAGCGGGCACGGACGGGATTGGAAGTCGTAATCGTCAACTTCTCATTCATTATCTTCTTCATAAATTTTCTTTCTAAACCACTTTTGCAAAGATAAGTAAATATCTTGCAAATATACGCATCATAGCATGTGTAAAAACCCGCTATTTTTGCATCAATTCATAAAAACATTTGATAGAACCATGAACGAATTATTTAGTATTGCCGGTAAAGTTGCTGTTATTACCGGAGCAGGTGGTGTACTGGGTGGAAATATCGCCCAACACTTTGTACAGCAGGGAGCAAAAGTAGTAGCTATTGACATTCGTCAGGAGCAACTGGATAACCGTGTAGCTGAACTCAAACAATATGGTGACGATGTAATCGGTATCATCGGCAATGTCCTTGACATCTCTAGCTTGGAAAAAGTAGCCGAAGAAATCGTAGCCAAATGGGGACGGATTGATATTCTGCTGAATATTGCCGGTGGCAATATGCCGGGAGCCACTCTTGAACCGGAACAACATTTTTATGACATGGATATCTCCTGTTGGGAGAAAGTAACTAATCTGAATATGAACGGAACAGTATATCCGTCTATGATATTTGGCAAGGTAATGGCTAAGCAGGGTAAAGGATGTATCATTAATGTATCCTCAATGGCAGCATACAGTGCTATCACCCGTGTACCGGGATATTCGGCTGCCAAAACTGCCGTAGCCAATTTCACTCAATGGCTGGCAAGCGAAATGGCACTGAAATACGGTGATGGTATCCGTGTAAACGCTATCGCACCGGGCTTCTTTATCGGCGACCAAAACCGTCGTGTACTCATCAACCCTGACGGCTCATTGACAGACAGAAGCAAGAAAGTATTGGCTAAAACTCCGATGAAACGTTTCGGCGACATTAAAGAGTTGAATGGTGCGGTGCATTTCCTGTGTAGTGAAGCTGCCAGTTTCGTAACCGGAGCAATGCTGCCTATCGACGGTGGTTTCAGTGCATTCAGCGGAGTTTAAGTAATAAATAATAGCCTGTAATAAAGAGAAGAAAAAGACTATGATGGAAAAGACATGGAGATGGTTCGGCAAAAAGGATAAGATA
Source organism: Bacteroides sp. RTP21281st1_H5_RTP21281_210402 (assembly GCF_040918965.1). Classification (NCBI taxonomy): domain Bacteria; kingdom Pseudomonadati; phylum Bacteroidota; class Bacteroidia; order Bacteroidales; family Bacteroidaceae; genus Bacteroides; species Bacteroides sp. RTP21281st1_H5_RTP21281_210402. The sequence continues at coordinate 516,311 of NZ_JBCOWR010000001.1, forward strand.
ACTCTGCCGATGCTCCGACAGATAGGGGTAGAAGGGATTGTCACTGCCCTGCATGATGTACCGAACGGTGAAATATGGACAATGGAAGCTATTAATGATTTGAAATCATACATCGAATCATACGGCTTGCGTTGGTCGGTAGTGGAAAGTCTTCCTGTATGCGAAGCAATCAAATACGCAGGAGCGGAACGTGAACAGTTGATTGAGAACTACAAAGTAAGCCTTGCCAATTTGGGTAAATGCGGCATAAGGACAGTGTGTTACAACTTCATGCCCGTTATCGACTGGATACGTACAGACTTGCAACACCCTTGGCCGGACGGAACCAGTTCACTTTATTACGACCGTATCCGTTTTGCTTATTTCGATATCCGAATCCTGGAACGTGAAGGAGCAGAAAAAGATTATACTGAAGAAGAACTTCAGAAAGTTGCCGAGTTGGATAAGGTAATCACAGATGCAGAGAAAGACGCACTGATTGATACCATCATTGTCAAGACTCAAGGTTTTGTCAATGGTAATATCAAAGAAGGGGACAAAAATCCGGTTTCCATCTTCAAGCGGTTACTTACTTTGTACAAAGATATAGACCGGGATGCTTTGCGTGAAAATATGCGTTATTTCTTATCTGCAATCATGCCTGTATGCGAAGAATATGATGTCAATATGTGTGTACATCCTGACGACCCGCCATTCCAAGTCCTGGGATTACCACGCATTGTCACCAATGAAAGTGATATTGAATGGTTCTTGAATGCCGTAGATAATTCACATAACGGACTGACTTTCTGTGCAGGTTCTTTGAGTGCAGGTGAACATAACGATACCCGTGAACTGGCAAAGAAATTTGCCAAACGCACCCACTTTGTACATTTACGTAGCACGGCTGCCATGCCGGGCGGAAACTTCATTGAAAGTTCCCATCTCACAGGACGGGGACATTTGATTGACCTTATCCGTATCTTTGAAAAGGAAAATCCGGGACTGCCCATGCGTGTAGACCATGGACGGATGATGCTTGGAGACGAAGATAAAGGATATAATCCGGGATATTCTTTCCACGGGCGTATGTTGGCTCTGGCACAAGTGGAAGGGATGATGGCTGTGGTGGATGATGAGAAAGGACGACAGATAAAACTATAAATAAAAAAGTCTGAGTATTCGTTATGCATTAAGGAAATCCTCGGCTATAAAAACAGAAAGCAGTCTTTTCAGAAAGGTGAAAGACTGCTTTCCTACTAACGGAATGCTCCATCATTCGCCGTCCCTGTTGTTTTGTGCAACTTCGACAGATGTCATAGGTACAAATTTCCTTTTATTCTTCTGCCAATATTTCTCGAGTTTATCAGCTTCTTCAGCAGTCAGATGGATGACTGCACCATGTTTGGGAGCACTATAATTAGTAGTTTTCATTACTCCTTCATTGAAACGTCCCAAGTTTTTAAAGTTCGCAAAGTCCGATGTTTCAATAAAACCGAAATTGTGAGGGGTCACGCTATATACATCATACATCAATACCCATTTATCTTCACCGATGCGCTTCCATACAGTAGGAGCCTCACAAGCTTTAGGCTCAAAATCATACCAGCGCGGGTCATACTCATAATCCCTATTCACACGATTCGAAACTGCTTGCTTGATTCCTGCCGTCCCATCGTGGGCAACATAGAACAAGTGATATTTGTCTCCTACTTTCGTGATATCTCCGTCAATGGCAGAAACACCCTCATTAGGATATTCAAACAAAATCTGCGGCAAGCTCTCAATGGTATCAAAATCATCATTTACATATACATAATACAGTTTATTCGCTTCATTTCTAAAACGCATCGTATAATAAATCATCAGTTTCCCTTTTTTCTCATCGTAAGTCACTTCCGGTGCCCATGCGCAACCAATCTCACTCAAGCCTGCAGTCAACTTGTCAAAACGGATATTCGCGCGTTTCCAGTTAACCAGATCCCAAGACTTCATCAATACCAGTCCATAATTGTTCCCCCAACCATACATATTACGGTCACGTTCCCATTCAGTTTCCCGGTAACCGTCCCGCTTTGCAAACACGTGCAAGTCTGTCATTGCCAAATAGAAGGCGCCATCCGGTCCACGATAAATATGCGGGTCACGAATACCTCTCTGATAGGCAATCGTATCGCCGGCAATTACCGGTTCCCCGTCATTCATGGCTGTAAAAGTATATCCGTCACGGCTGACAGCCATATACAAGCCATGCGTTTCGTCCTTGTGAAATACCATCAGATAAGCACCCATATCCGCTTCTTGAGGAACGGCATTCTTATAACAGAACTGATTAAATCCAGCACTTCCCTTTCCAGCAGACAACAATCCTATACGCAAAGCATAGAAACCATGATAATTATTGTGGTGCATTTGTGACACATCAACATTTTCCGCAAGGGTAATCCACTCCTTGCTATCTTTGCTCACCATTATACGCAGATTGTTACCCTGATTATGGATTTTAGCAATAAATCGGTTACCCAACTCATTAGGTAATTCAAATTGTTTGTTTGCATTCTGATATACAATAAACTTTTTTCCGTCAGAAACAACTCCCGCATAAGCCTTTTCATTATAAAACAAGATAAGCCCGGCTCTATTACCATTACCGGTATTTATTTCCACTTGGGTTTCATAATTCTTATCTTCAGCAGTTGTTAGAAGGAGACGTCCGTTAGCAGGAGTATTTCCCTTAGCCTTTATCCAAAGGGTGCCATTATCAAAAGTCAAAGATTTCGGGGCATATTCTTTCCAGAAAGTCCATTGGAGTCCTAAACTTGCTTCGCTAAAGTCATCAGACAACTCTATTCCATGCTTGATTTGTTTATCCGACCTAATCGGAGTAGCAGTAGTTTTGGTACGGTACCAGCCATCCGTTGTCCATTCAATAGGTTCTATTAAAGTCTGACGTCCTAGGGTATGATAACCTTTCGCATAAGCATGATACACAATCCACCAATTTCCATTTATGTCATCTATTAGTGTACCATGCCCTTTCGACCACCAGTTATCATGTGAACTATAAGTATGTACAATAGGATTGTATGGAGAATTCTCCCACGGTCCGAGCGGACTTTTAGAACGGGCAGCAACAACCATGTGGCTTGTAGCAGGTCCGGCAGTCCCGCCTTGGGCGGAAGTCATATAATAATAACCATCTCTGTAATTTAACTTCGGAGATTCCAGGCACATACATTCTGTATTCCATTTTTGGGGATATTCCCAACCGGTATAAACCGCTTTTTTTTCTCCGATAGTAGCCAATCCGTCATCGGTCAGACGAATCACTTCACCTTCATTGACATACAGATAACGATTACCGTTTTCGTCAGCAATATGTCCCGGATCAATCCCCCCAATCTTTAAATCAACAGGCTTGCTCCACGTCCCCTGAATATCATTTGCCCAAATCACCCAATTAGTTCCGGCAGCAGGATAATATATATAGAACTTATCCTTGTACTTTACCAGATCAGGAGCCATAGCCGAACCTGTCCAATCTGTCAGGGCGCGGCACACTGGTTCCCAGTTTACCAAATCACGGGAATGCCATATCAAAAAGCCGGGAGCATAATAGAACGGTGAATGAGTCATATAATAATCCTCCCCGTCGCGTATAATACTTGGGTCAGGATAATCTCCCGGAATAATAACTTTCGGATACTCTTGTGCGTAAAACGACCAGTTCATCAATGTAAACAAGAATAGCAAAATACACTTTTTCATCATGTTCAAATCTTATTCAATTAGCAATATTAATAGACCATTTTATGTATGTTTCTATATTTAAATACGAACAGAAACCTCTATACACCTATTGAATAATGTATCCGATTCGTAATCAAGAGACTCAATAATTCACTATACAGCAGAAATAGCCGACAGGCAGTAACAGAGCTATTAGAAATGAACGGCAATTCCCTGAAAATAGAACGTATTTATATAGGTTCAGCCACGCCTTTACAATAGGTTAACTCTTCATTCTATTGCAACGAAACCCTATTTTTCAAGAATGTTTCCAATTGTCCTGCGTAATAAAAGGGTATATTATATAACGTATATTTTTGCCATCAGGTAGTTTGATTACATCCGAGCATAAAATTCCATTCCACAGACGCAAAGCCACAGTCTCTTTCGAGTCATTCATAAACTGATGCAAAGAGCGTAATTTTGAATTATCCCCGGTCTTGACTTCTATCGGCAATAAATGAGAGTTAAACCTATAAACAAAATCAACCTCCGCTTGCGAATTACGTGCATCCCGTACCCAAAACATTCTTTTCTCTCCAAAAGTTACAGTGGCTCCCAGTAATTCCTGCTCCACTACTTGTTCTGCATATCACCGTTCCATAACTCATCTGCATCAGGGGTAAAAAGTAATTTATCCTACTTGCCAATCTCAAAAGAATAACTACCTGACGAAAGTTCCAATATCACCTTTCCATCCTTCATGTCGACATACTCCACTCCTTTGCTCTTCTTTAAAGATTTATTCCCTTCGGTTATCTTCTTTACTGAAACAGCCGGCAGATATAACCGAGCAGTCGTATTGGCAGGAACTGTAAATTGGTAGGTAACTACATCGTTTTCCTTTTTCCAACTGCTTTCAATACGCCCATACATCGAATCATAATATCCCTTTGCGTAAGTCATGCCACCAGTCGTATCTACTTCCGGCCTCAACACAAAATGCTTGAATCCGGGGGAGTTTTCATCCCGCTCTATTCCTAGAGAACGGTTGTACATCCATGCACCGACTGCCCCAAAAGAATAATGGTTGAAGGAGTTCATGCGGTTATTTCCTCCGAATCCATCTTCGTGGGTATAGGAGTTCAATCTTTCCCATATCGTGGTAGCTCCCTGCTCTACCGAATACAGCCAGGAAGGATAACTGGTTTGCTGTAACAGCCTGTATGCCAGATCACTGTAGCCATTGTCCGACAATGCTTTGCTAATCCAAGCAGTTCCGATAAAACCAGTCATGAGTGAATAAGAAGGAATTGTTTCTATCAAATTATGAATGAACTGCGGCTTGTTATCTTCCTCAACAATACCAAAGACCAATGGAAGTACATAGGATGTTTGTGTATCCACCAATGTCCCTTGCTTTTCAGGAATAAAAGCGGAAAAGACTGTTTTGCAGGTACCGGGTTGTATATAGGTTTTGTTGAAGAAAGCTTTTCTAACAGCATGAAGTTTCTGAAACCATTCAGCGTCAGCGGTTTTGCCCAAGACAGTTGCAATCTTATTCATCAGTTCCAAATCATAGAGGAAGTAAGCTTCCCATAAGAGTGACTTATCATTCTTTGAGTCCTCAAGCCCCAACCAGTCACCTAAATCTCCCCATGCCCTGTATTGGACAAGCAAATTCGTCTTCGGGTCGATTGTTTCATTAAGGATGTAGGAAATATACCGTTTCATTGAGTCATAATGCTCATTCAACAGTGTTTTGTCTCCATATTGTTGGTAACATTCCCAAGGTACCGTGATTCCGGCGCTTCCCCACAGAACTCCGCCAAATCCACCACCCAAAGGGGCGATGTCAGGAAAACGTCCGTCCTTGCGCTGCACATCTCGCATAGATCGAAGATATCTTCTCAGAAATTGCGAGACATCTGCCAAATAGGTAGCAGTTCGGGAAAAGACGGAAATATCCCCTGTCCAACCCAAACGTTCATTCCTCTGCGGGCAATCCGTAGGGACAGACATGAAATTGGCATACGAAGACCATGTAATATTTTCCCAAAGTTTGTTTACTTTCGCATTGGATGTCTCATAATGAGAAGAAAGCTCGTGAATGGAACTAAGTACTATACCTTTCACCGCATCCACAGGCAATGCTTTTTCAATACCGGTAATTTCTACAAAGCGATAACCGTGATAGGTAAACCGGGGAAGGATTGTTTCTTCACCACCTTTCGTTATATAAATATCCTGTGCCATAGCTGCACGGATATTCTCAAGCATTATCATGCCGATATTACTTTCATACTCCGGAAGATTGGGATATTTCACTTCCGCAAAACGCAAATTTATCTTCGTTCCGGGCTTCATTCCGGACAGGTTGATTTTTGGCACACCTGCCATATTCTGTCCCATATCATAAACAAATACACCCGGACGGACTTCTTCCACAGACAGAGCAGTCAATTCTTTTATAGCCTTCACCGTCTGACCAAACTGCCCAACAAGTTCAAAATCAGAGTAATCATCCACTTTCGGTTTATTCGGATTTCCTTCCGTACTAATATGACCGTCCAAAGTAACTTCACAGGCCGGATGCCAACCGGATGCATTATAGGCGGGGGTACTCCATCCCTCTATTTCCACCTCTCTCGAAGCATCGTATACTTCCCCTTGAAAGAAGCTGCCATAAAGCACAGGCCCTCTGTTGAAACATTGCCAGGTGGATGGGTCGGAAACAATCACTTTTTCTTGTCCGTCCACATAAGTGATAACTAATTTTGCCAGGATAGACTGGCAGTCGCCGAAGAAATTCCAATTATCCCCTGTAAAAGTCGCTCCACCACTCCACCAACCTTCGGACAATATAGCGCCGAGAGCGTTCTTTCCGGAATGAATATGCTCTGTGACATCAAACGTCTGATACAAATGAGTCTTATTATATTGGGTAAGTCCGGGATTAAAGTAATCATCCCCTATCCGTCTGCCATTCAGATAAATTTCATAGATGCCACGTGATGTTACATATAAACGCGCCTTAGTTATTTTTGCATCTGAAGCGGCAAAGACCGTCCTGAGCATAGGAGCCGAATGACCTTTTGGCGTAAATGTTTTAAGAGTACCGGAAGCACCACCTTCTATCCGGTAATCTTCAACCTGCACTGCCGCTATCACATTCGAGGGACTTCTGAAATTCGCAATTTCTACCTTTGAAAAGGAAGCGGATTGACCGGCAGAGACAGAATAACCTATATCTCCGACCACCGGAAAAGCGATAAAATCACCACCCCGCCCTAACGGATTCAGGTTGAGCGAGCCTATTTCCTTGTCGATATTATCTATATAAAAACGTGTAAAACCTAATTCTGAAGTAAGGCTTATATGATGACGTTCGTATTTGTTGTCCTCATTGATGATTGTCAGAGGAACAGCGAAACTTTTATAAGGAACCTCTTTTTTATCATTCGGGTGATATCCAGTCCTATATACATTCAGTACGGCTTCCTTACCGGAAAGCAAAGGAGCAATATCCAACTCTATCTTTATATACGATTCGTCTTTATTATTCTCCAAGTGATAAAGATTCCTATTTTGCCCCATCAGACGCTCGTCATTGGCTCCATAGATGAATCCGGCACGGGTACTTCTTGAAATCTTGTCCAACTGCAATGAAAAGTTCAACTTGAAAACGGGAAGATAATGGGAGTATAACATCCTGTCATCCTCTCCCCCTCCAATCCATTTGGCGTCGCTCCATCCCTGATAAGTACGGTCGGTACTCATCAGTCCGGTTTCGAACCAGGAAGAAGCGGAAGTTTCCTCATTTTTGTTGTTCCATACGCGAACTGTCCATAAATAGCGTGTAGTTGCTTTCAAGGGAAGTCCGGCATATTCGATATTCAATGATTTATCGTCGGCAATCTTTCGGGAATCCCATACTTGTGTACCAGCTTCATCAGTCACTATTATCTGGCGGGCTGTTTGTGTCAATCCCCTTTCATCTGTAAGCGCTTCCATCTGCCAACTGAAACGGGGTTTCTCCACATCAATCCCTAGCGGGGTTGTCGCATATTCCACTTGCAGTTTTTTCAGTCGGAAAGCTATATCGGCTACTCCCGGCAGGTTGTTTATCAGTATAAGGAATAAAAGGCAAATGTATTTCTTCATTGTTTCAACAATACGTTTGTAATCATATAATCTATCTTGTACAGTAATAAACTAATCGTAGTTTTTCTAAAACTTAATTGCTAACATGCAATGATTTAATACCCGTAACACATAACTTTATTCGTCTGACAGTTGTCGAACTTTCGTCTGACAATTGTTATTCTTTCGTCTGACAACTGTCAGACGAAAAAGAAACGGTTGTCAGACGAATAAAGTCATGTATCATTAGCCATAAATCCATTAAACACTAAAAATAAATCTGCACAAACTCGAAATTAGTTCATAAGCATGAGAAACAAAATATTACTTGATACTCACTTTATCTACAAACCCTTTCATATTGACGTTCAAATCTTCCAGTGAAGTCACCCGTTTACCGTTCAAGACTATATTCTCGAACAGGATATTCCCGATTCTGCGGTTCTTATCATACCCTTCTATCAGCGAAGGATTGACATACTTGGCTGTACAAGAGATGTTGCGGAACACGATATTCTTTATACCCCGGCCCGGCCCTGTGTTATACTTCTGATTATACATCACACGGAGATGGAACAACTGCCCTTCCTGAATATTTTCCACACGAATGTCTTCAAAAGTAATATTTCGCGCAAGGTTATGGTCACCTACGTTGATAGCCATACATCCCTGATAATCACGGTCGTCCTCATCATGTTCCAGTATATCAATGTTCTTGAACAATATGTCTTCCAGAACTTCATCCCCGGTTTTCGTATTGCCATGCGTACCTATGTTGATAGGATGTGCGATGTCCGCCCAAAGGGTGGAATTCAGTACACGGATATTACGGCAATCCCCGTAATAATTCCAACGGTGGGTATAGAGAGCTATGCAATCATCCGAATTGCGCAGAAAGACATCATCAATCGTCACATCCGAGCAAGACATAAAATCCAGTCCGTCACTCCATCCCTGATAGCTGAATGATTTCAGGTTTCGGATGGTGATGCCGGTAGATTGCCCGCCGGAAACGGTGTAGTGGCGCGAGTTGACAACGGTAATCCCGTCAATCAGCACATTCTTGGAATAGGCTACGGATATTCCCTGCTGCGGTTCGAGCAACATGCCATGCCCCAAGATTTTCACATTCTCCACACTGTCACAATTAAGGCAGCCTTTCAATACTGCTCCACCTTCCAGATAAACTGTCGTATTGGAAGGAATACGGAAGCACTTTCCTGCCACATCGGTAGGTTCATGGATGCCGGACTCGAAGTACATCACATTCGGGTCATTCTTGTCGGGCACATTCTTAATAATCGGATTGGCAAATACGTGCAGATTATTCAAACGGTCGCCGTTGAATTCGACAGAGAGTTTTTGCGGTTTATCCAGTGTAAACAAAAGAAAGTTCCCGTCTATCTCCGGTTGAATGCCTTTGGAAAGGGGACGCACTACGGCAGAACGGATGTCTCCGTTATTCTTTTGCACCAGCACTTCCACTTTACCGGAGAAATCAAACTGTACCATGGTCGCATCGGACTTGGTATCCATATCCACCTTTACGTTATATTCGAAAAGGTCAACCCAATCTTTTTCACCTGCCTGCCGTACTTTTACTGTGTAATCATCGTTGTGACGGGCATAGTAAATGCCCATCGGTACGGGATAGGTGATGATTTCCGCCTGCACACAGTTCCATCCGAAAAGCGCAGAAAGAGAAATCAATGCCATTCTTCTTAATTTATTCATACCTATTTTTTATCTGCTGATATATGACAACGAAGCATGCCGGTAAACCATCCGGGCTGAAGCACCGGCAATACTTCCATTGTCTTTCATCAGTATAATTCGAACAAATCTTTCTTTTTACTCAAATGCAGTTTTACCGGGTATACATCAATGTGCCGAATCCCAGTACATCAAAACCACCGGAAGTCTCGCCATAATTTCCACCTCCGCCTTCTATGCCACGGGTTTCCACAGCATTTTTCGTATACTTAATTTGCTCATCCTTGATGCTCCCCTGTGCTTTATAATGATAATAAGGAAGTGCCCAAATAGGTCGGTCGTTGCCACGCCCGTTTTCTCCCAATGCAGACTGAACAACGGGCGATATCCCTCCCCAAGCATTATGTTGTTGCCATGTATATGTAGTGTAAGGAACAGGATCACTTGTATAATTATAACATGCCGCATACTCGCAAGCTTTAAGGAAAAGGTTTTGCTTGTAAGCGAAGAAGTCATCTCCTTGATTCCATGCTAACTGACAAATAACGCCAATCAGTCCTACGCACATTAATGTATGTCCCTGGTCACGTCCACTTTCCTGAAGTTGAGCAAAATTAGCATATTGTCCGGTAAATGCATGATAAATAGCACGTGTCAGACGTCCATTTGTCACTCCTGTCTGAAAATGCTCGATAGCTTCATTGTATATATCACGACGGTCGGCAAGAATACCGATTGCCATAGTAGAAGCAATATTACAAAGTCCCCAATTCGCCCAATAGTGCAAATGGTTAGTACCATGATGGCGTACTAGAAAGTCTTTATTGGCAGGATAAAACACGGTCAACATCCAATCCACATAATCTTGACGATCTTGTGAATCCCACCCGATATAATCATAAAGAAGTTCTCCGGCAATAGCAAATTCATGCCCGTAAATACCGGATGCCAACGATACATTCGAGTTGCCCCCCAATCCTTTACAAACATCTGCCCATTGGTTCAGAATAGAGACTGCTTTATCAGCATAACGGTCGTCCTGTTCTATTTTCCAACGCAAACCCATCTGGTAAGCTGCTGCTGCACCACGAGCCGCATTCATATAATTCTCCGCTCCTTCGCCACGAATTATAATTTCTGTAGGCCAGGTTGTCCAATCAAGCTGGGCATACTTGCTGCTTTTCAACTGCTCGTAAGCTTCCGCCCAGGGCGACTCACCTGCTTTCACTTTTTCTCTCACAAAATCAAAATCTGCATCCGTGTGCAAACCGCCTATATGTTCCATTGATACACTCGCATCTTTCGATTCTACTTGTACCAAATCCAACTGATCCTCCGGCAGAGGAATCATATTCAAATCTTTCTCTACGTTGACATCCGGTAGGTCGATGCCATCACCGCATCCTGCGAAAGATAAAGCAACGAATGCTGCGGCTAAATAATATATTTTCTTCATGATACTTCACTTAAATTATTTATTGTAATGCCACCGTCAAAAGGCAGCATTACATTTCTTTAAATTTCTTATTTCAGACGAATCTCTATAGAGGATAATTTCAAACAATGAGCTTTTTGATTAAATTGCACCACAAATCCCATAGTCACTTGACCATCTATTTCTACATCATTCATTATCAACTGCTGATTATTATAATTTCCTGTGGCAATATTGACACCTGCAAGTATATTATCTACGGTACCTTCCCACTGATAACGATCCGGATTTATGTCCGGTAATGTGGTATCATCTCCTTTTTGCACAAAGAACCCTGCCTGATGCCTGCCGCCTTCCATAACATTCACCTCTGTTAGATTCAAAACGACATCATAAACCCCTGCCGGAAGTTCAATGGTCTGCCACATCTTACCATTTTGTTTATGTGGTAACTTATCCCAACTATTCTGTATAACCAATAATCCGGGGTCATCACCGGAACTTAAATACAGACCTTCATGAGGGTCTTTTCCCTCTCCCAAATGTTGAAAACCATTATTTCCACCTCCATAATTAAATTTCCATCCTACAGGTGTATAATGCCCCTTACCACTAAATTCTTCCACCGCCTTAAATGGTTGTTTCCCATTAGTCAGCACATACTCTGAAATATCACTACCAGTTTTCAGCATATTCAGTTTATCCGTACTGACAACATCTGCATCAACACCTTCAAAATGTAACGTAATCACGCCTTCACCCACACTGCAATCTTCTGAAACAGTTGCTGTTATTTGAGTGTTACTTTCAACAGTCACAGTCAACGGTTGCCCATTAAACATAGCCGATGTCACCCTGCTGTTCTGGAAGCCCGTTCCTGTAACAGTAATAATATCACCTTGCTCAACCGCAGCCCGACTAAATCTATTATCAGTAATAACGGAAGTAATTACAGGAGATGTCAACAATTCAAAAGTTTTCCAATCACCCATAGGTATTTCAACGCCATACATAAAGAGAGAAAGTTCTTTTTCTCCAAAATCTGTCATTGCAGGAACTTTAACCACAATCTCAGTCTTATCCCCTTCCAACGTCACTTCCGTGGCAGGCGTATCACCAAACTTAACTTCGATATCCTTCACGTCATTCACAAAATTCTTTCCAGTAATAGTCATTGTACTACCCACATATCCTCTTAATGGAGTAACCTCCATCACCTCCGGCATTGGAAGCACTGTATATGCCAATGTGGACTCAATGGTTTCAAACGGAGTAATAACAGTGACAACATAATCTCCGGCAATCAACGTTTCAGGAACAGTTACTGTAATGCTCTTATCAGTTAGTTTATCCACATCAATTACAGCTTGCACCGGGTCTCCTCCCGCCTTAGCAGTAAAAGTAACTCTCAATGGCTGCAACCCTTCAACAGGTTTCAATAATTCCTGAGCAAGATTGGTTCCGGTGATAGTAAATGTACTTCCTGCATATCCCGAAGGAACCGGTTCATCCTGTTTCGGCAAATCAAGAGTAGCATGCTTTAACACCGTAAACGGATACGATGCCAAATCGACTGCTTGATTGGAAATTTTCAAAGTCATAATTCCGCTTTCAGCAGACTCGGGCAGTTTTACTTGAAAACGTTCATCAGTAGGAGTACCTATTATCTCCGCTTTGTCCGTACAACCAACGAAAAGCAAAGTATATAAAGTCTTGGAGACTCCCAAATCATGTCCCTCAAAAACAATATCCGTACCGGGAAATCCGAAAGAAGGTTTCACAGCACTGATACCCGGTTTCCCTAATACGCTGTATGACAAGTCGGTTTCTACCCTTTGACCAAACACTTCAACTGTTATTTTTCCGTCCGTAGCAGATACAGGAACTTTTGCAACAATAGCTTTGTCTTCACAAGAAATAACAGAAGCTTCTTGAGAGCCGATATACACTTTCACGTCATCCGTACGGACTCCAAAATCTTCACCACTAATCGTAAATTCAGTATCGACATATCCTCGAACAGGAGATATGCCTGTTACTATAGCACATGGATTCTCGTAAGTCATCTGAACGATTTCTTCATTGTCCTCATCACATGCCGCTACCGCAAACAAAGAGAGGAAAACCGGAAACAGATAATTATATATTTTCTTCATAATCTATGTTATTTATTCCTTTTTGACCATTTATTTATCATTACTGAAGAATCAGTTTCACACTCGTCACATTGAAATAAGTATCGTTCGTCCCCACTGTAACAAGGAAACCGACCACCATATCTTTTGCTTCGTCCACAGTCAGTTCCACAGTAAGCTTCCCTGACGTCAATACCTGATTCTTTCCATCCAGATATGACCAGTCATCGAACACCGTATATGCTCCTCCTCTCTCTGTGACAGTAGCAATATCCGCCAAATCGGGAATAGCACTTTCATCCGTTCCCGGCACAATCATAGCGACAAGAGAATTACCCCCATCATTAGGGAACCAAGACGTATCATAGGTAATCTCCATATTATATGTACCTTTCAAGAAACTGGCACCCTGCCATATCTTACCGTTGGTCATGGCATTTTTACCCCATCCTCTTTGGAAGCAAAGGAAAGTCAAATTTCCATTCTTAACATATTGTCTGCATCCATGCGGATTCATGGACGCCGCATTCTGATTCCAATACATAGGTTTGCTCCAGTCGCCCGGGTTATCTTCCTCGCTGGCAAAAGGTTGCTGATAATTCTTCAGATAAAGTACCGTCACATCTCCCTTCGAATTCGGATTAAACATAGCCCCTCCTGTCATGGCATATCCATGAACGGTTACAATCACATTACCTGTCACGTAACCTTCAGGAGCAGTTGCGATGATTGTCTTTTCATCTACCAATTCAAAAACTGCCGGTGTGCCATTGAAATCGACAGAAATATCGGAAGCATCCGTACCAAAATTCTCGCCGGATATGGTAACCTTGTCACCCGTATCTGCCACATTATATCCAAAATCGCTATTGGAAAGCGTTGTGATGACACGGGGCGTCGGCAACACTGTATAATGACCTATATTTTCTACTTTCTTATTATAAATCTGCAAAGACAAATCACCGGTGTTAGCTGTTTCGGGCACTTCCACCACAATACGGTTGTTCTTGCAATCAACAACTTTCTTTGACTGGATATCGCCAAAGAAAACCTTTACAGCTTCCGCACGGTCGCCAAAGTTAGTTCCCGTGATAACGACCTGCGTAGTTACAAATCCGTCCGTAGGATATACGTTCTCCACTACCGGAACCGGATAATCATAAACTGTGAACTTGGGGTCTTGCTCGCAAGCAGCCATAAGAGCCACAGATGCAAGCACCGCCAAACGGAATGTATATTTAGACAATAGTTTCATAAGTTCTGTATAGTAATACATTGAATGATAAATTAATTAATATCCCGGATTTTGCTTCAGGTTCCTGTTGAGATTAATCTGATCCCTGGGAATTGCCCATAGATAGTCGTTCTTTCCAAAATCACAATCAGTCGCCCTATGAAGTACCACACAAGGTAAATCACCGGCTCCCGTCGTTACAACCTCTGTTCCTCTTGTAAATACGCCGGGAGTATATTCACTGGTAGCGTTACCTTCCTCATCTATAAATGCTGTCGGGTAATCTGCACTTCCCACTACAGCTCCGCAACGCGACTGGTTAAGCGCTTCTTCCGCAATTCCCCAACGTTTCAAGTCGTCAAACCGATGTCCTTCCATAAAAAGTTCCACAGCACGTTCACGACGGATTTCATCAAGCAGCACCTGGTCTTTTGTTTTCTCCGTATTTGTTTTCTGCCGGATCTGTTCCGCCAATGCATTGGTCAGATTGGCTACTCCCGCACGGGCACGAATTTTATTGACCGAATTATTCAACTGCTGATCTTCAATCTTCCCGTAACGCTCCATAACAGCTTCCGCATAATTCAAATATACTTCTGCCAAACGAAGTACCGGATAGTTGGGAGACTCATCCTTGGCATTCCGGTTGATGGTTATGGCAAATTTACAAACCCCATATCCGCAATTCTCCACTTTCAGGCTGGAAGCGTAAGTATTGACATAGCAGGCCATACGATAATCCCTGTTTTTAAATTCATCACCAGGATTGTGATACCCTTCGAATTGGTTCGATACGCCGACAGGCAATCCGTCGTTGCACAGGAACATATCCATCAATTTCCGGCTCGGGCGTATATCGGAATAAATAATGCGGTTCAAGTCAATTTGCCCTTTGCGAGTATCCTGGCTATAAATAGAGGCAATAATAAATTCTTTATTCGTATCTCTCCCTGCACCTACCGGATTACTACCCGGTTCTTCGATGTTAAACAGATAACGGTTGCTCTGATTCTTCATTTCAGGAATACTATTGTAATTCCATAACGAATAAGCGGGGTCATTCATCACCGTCTGGGACAATTGGATGGATTCTTCCAGAAAAGCATTTACTTGATCGGATGAAGGACCTGCGGAACCCTCGAAATCAGTAGACGTTCCATTATATTTACGCCATGTCGCCTCATAAAGCAAGACACGAGCCTTGAAAGCCTGCGCAGCCTGTCTGCTTATCTTTCCTTTATCGGCAGCGGCAATATTCTGTTCTGTGGGCAATCCGTCAATAGCCTCCTGCAAATCAGAAAGAATCAAATCTACGACTTCATAACGGCTCCGACGTTCACCGTATAATTCTGGTGACTCTACATCAAGCACTTTTGTTACAATAGGTACACCACCAAAGAATTTCAACAAATAGAAATAGTTGTAAGCGCGGAAGAAATGTCCCTCTGCCAGTTCACCCTTGATATCTGCCAAATCACCTGTATAGGAAGAAGCTGCCCTTTCAAACATGTGATTCGTAGCCCGGATATTCGCATAACAATTGCCCCACCGGCCATCAGAATCAGGGATTCCCATCACACCGGTACCCACACCTGACGAATATTTCATGCAGGTAGCAAGGTCAGATGACATATCCATATGATCCCATATACTTCCATATGCAGACTGCCATCCCAACAACTGCCCATAAAGCCCGTTGGCATATTCGCGAAAATGCTCCGGTGTCTTAAAATAAATCAAATCGGTCTTGGCATCCAACGGTTTCAAATCAAGAAAAGTATCAGCACAGGAAGAAAATCCCAAAATACAAGCACCGGCCAATATGTAAGTCTTTATATTTTTCATATTATTCTGTATTTAAAATGACTATTATAAAGTGACGTTCAAGCCGAACGACCACGTACGAGCAAACGGATATCCGCTATTATTGGAAGCAGCTCCCATTTCAGGATCAAAACCATCCTTGATACTGGTAGTCTCCCACAGGTCATTTCCGGAGAAATAGAGACGTACCTTTTCAAGTTTCACCTTACGAGTCCATATCTGGGGCAAAGTATATCCCACAATCAAGGATTTCAGACGGATATAACGATTGTTCTGCAACATAAAATCATTATTCTCATAATTCCAGTGAGAAACTGCCGTATTAGTAGTCAAACGGGGATATTCCGCTCCGGGATTATCCGCTGTCCATGTATTACCAAGAAACGTAGGATTTTGGTTAGATGTACGTGACTGGAACGGATATGCCATCCAATCGTTACGGATCACATACTGCTTACCGACTCCCTGGAACATGGCAGTAAGATCAATACCTTTCCATGAGCCCCCTAATGTAAGACCGAAAACGAAATGCGGATTTGAATCTCCCATAAACTGCAAGTCACTGTTTTCATTACCTGCACCGGTAATCTTATAATCTCCGTTCAAATCCAGTCGTTTTGTATCACCGGGACGTAATTGGCTCGAGGTACCGGAACCTAAATTGCCAAGCAGCTCTGCACCGTTTTCATAAAGTGCATAATAACGGTCCACTTCTGCCTGATCCTTGAAAAATCCGTCTGTACGATAAAGGAAATACGAGTTTAACGGATAGCCGTTCACTTGGGCATTCCATCCGGCACCATAATTGTCCGCACCTTCCATGTCTTTCAGCAGACTTTTTGTGTCACCGATATTGAAATTTGCATAATATGTAAAGTCTTTTATCTGATCACGCCATCCCAAATTAAATTCCCAACCTTTCACATTGAGATGACCGCTATTTGTCTTCGGTGCCTTACCACCTAATACTCCCGGATAAGTGACATTCACCAACATACCGATGTTATCTTTTATAAAGTAATCAAAGGATGCTCTCAAACGATTATCAAAGAAATTCAAATCAACACCAAAGTTTTTTTGTTTCACTTTCTCCCACGTACGTTCATAAGAAGTCAATCCGCCAAAACTGGAAGAAACTTGATTGGCAGGTGTTAATCCAAATCCGGCTGTACCCAGCCCGATAGTACCTACATAATCAAAATCACTCAAACCGACATCATTTCCTGAAGTACCATAACTGAAACGTAGTTTTCCAAAGGAGACAACAGGTTTTAAGAAGTGCATGAACTGTTCCTCAGAGAACGCCCATCCCAAGGATACAGAGCCAAAATTTTTAAAACGGTAGCCTGCGGCAAACTTAGAGTTTCCATCACGACGTGCCAATAACTCAACCATATACTTTTCTGCATAGTTATAATTCAAACGAGCGATATAAGAATAGGTTCCATTTTGGGACTTTCCTCCCCCGTTACCTTGTTTGCCTGCAGCCAGATTCAAATCATAAATACCCACATCTTCAAATTCTTCACGTGCCGTCACCACCTTCTTAGTCATATACTTTTCAGCTGTAATACCAAACATTGCATCCACGTTGTGCATCTCTGCAAATGTACGTTTGTATTTAAGTAATGCTGAATAATACTGATAACGGGCGTTATTTGCCTGTACCAAATATCCCGGCTGATGGGAATCTTTAAAGTTCATTACGTCCTGTGGCGTACTAAGTGTCTGCGTAGTTTCATACACTAATTTGGAAGATTTCTCACCAAACCAGTTATAACATTGGACCGGTAATGAATAACGTTCACGCCGATATTCCTCATTCTGGAAGGAAGCCGTACCTTCAAAAGTTATCCCTTTCCAAATGTCGACCAAGGCTTTAAAGTCTACGCGGGTAGTCAGCTTTTCTCTCTCATCACGTCCGCCGTCGGTTGTAGCCGCAGCGGCATTACGATCGCCTACATTCCCAAAGTTAGCATACCACTGACCATAAGAATTTTTAGCTGGAAAGAAAGGAGCGTCGTTTCCATAAAGTGTACGGTCGATACCATGTGTCGGTGTATCAGTATTTGTCTTAATCATACTGGCAGAAGTTTCCAGTTTAAACCAGTCGGTCAATTTTATCCCATAATTGAGACGTAAATTCAACTGTTTCTGCCCATCATAGGCTGTTGCCAAGTTTGCCTGATTATCTGCATATTCCAAGGAAATACGATAATCGGATTTATCAGTGGCACCGGACACACTCAAGTTATGCTGATAGGAATAACGACGTGCAAACAGCTCATCCAGACGATTGGCATTACCCACAAACATAGTGCCCCAATCTGATATAGTCGATTCATAAATACCTTCGATGCCTTGTGCCATTCTCTTGAGGTTTTCTTCTCCCCAGCCCCACCAGTCATGTTCGGGCATCTCCTTATTCGCTTCCAACCACATGGTAGCATATTGTTGCATACTAGGAGAGAAAGCCATAATGCCGTTGGTAGTGAAACGCATATTAAAGTTATAATCAACTGTTGTTTTTCCTTTTCCTTTCTTTGTAGTCACCAGGATTACACCATTAGCAGCTTTGGCTCCATAAATAGAAGCTGAACCATCTTTCAGGACACTGATATTTTCAATATCATCCGCATTCAAATTCTGGAAAGATTCGCTATTCAAAATAGGAACCCCATCTACTATAATCAATGGACTGCCACCATTGACAGAAGTTGCTCCACGAATCTGAAAGTTCAGTCCTTCATTACCGGGACGTGAAGACGAACGGGTAACAACCAAGCCCGGAGTAGCTCCTTGCAAGGCTACACCCACATTCGTAATGGCACGGCTCTCGAGAACTTTACTACTGACTTGTTCTACCGCACCGGTCAATGTGGCTTTTTTCTGTGTACCATAACCTACTACCACCACTTCGTCCAATGCATTATTATCTTCTTTCAACACAACCTTGAAATCTGACCGCCCATTCAAATTGACAATCTGATCTGCATACCCGATATAAGTAATTCTAATTTGTTTTGCATCCACAGGAACATTCAGCGCGAACCGACCGTCAATATCGGTAATTACCCCTGCATTGCTTCCTACGACCACCACATTACAACCAATCAGCGGTTCACCATTCGCGTCCGTAACAAGTCCTTTGATAGTACGCCCTGCCTGGGCTACCATCAAACTCTCTTCTACAGAATCATTTGCATAGAGCAATACACCGGGCGAACCACCCAGCAGCATGGCGAAAGCCAATGCGACTCCTTTTGAACATAAGAATTTGGATTTAATTTCCATAATACTATTAAATTGTTAAAGTTAATATGTGTTTTTCCGAATCTGGTATCTAACCGACTTTGGAGAATTCATTCTGCAAATAAGTGCGTACTGTTTTGCGTGCCAGTAATAATTGGCATTCTACCGTACGGGGAGACAAAGACAATTTTCCCGCAATGGCAGGACAAGAGAGTTCATTATTGAAACTCAACTCGTAAATCCGGCGACGTTTGGCGGGAAGCGTTTCTACCACCTTATCATGTAGTTTCTTCAGTTCACGATAGTGGACGGCATCTTCCGTCGTGTTCCGGGCGGAATCTTCCACCTTATTATATATATAGGCGATGAAATCTTCCTGCTTGTAATAACGACGTATCTTGTCCGTTACGATATTGCGGGCGATGGTGAAGAGCAAAGACCAGACA
Source organism: Bacteroides sp. RTP21281st1_H5_RTP21281_210402 (assembly GCF_040918965.1). NCBI lineage: Bacteria > Pseudomonadati > Bacteroidota > Bacteroidia > Bacteroidales > Bacteroidaceae > Bacteroides > Bacteroides sp. RTP21281st1_H5_RTP21281_210402. The sequence goes on from NZ_JBCOWR010000001.1 coordinate 536,201, forward strand.
GTGTCTTTATTCACGAATGCCCTATGCTCCCATAAGCGGACAAAGACATCCTGCGCCAGATCTTCCGCTTCGTGCGGATGGCAAATGCGGATAGCGATATAATTTTTGATATACTCCCTATATTTAAGGTAGCATTCAGAGAAGAAGTCGTCAAATGTAGTCTGCTGTTTTTCCATGGCATTAAATTTATCCGTTTAACGATGATACAAAAGTAGGGATAAGTTTTAAAAGCAAATACCACATAAGTAACAGATAACAAAACTATCGTAACAAGCGTGTTATTTTGCAAAAATTCCCCATTTCATCGGGATAAATCCAGCCGTCAGTGCAATAAAAAAGGGGATGCCGTTACAATTGACGGTTCCCCTGTTCTTAAATTTTCATGGATGAATGTCTTTCATCCGGAAGGATATATTATTTGCTTTCCTGAGCTGCCTGGAAATCCGGTATGCGCTTTACGTTCGCACCTTTCATCACACCTCTTTTGATAGCTTCATTCGTATCGGTAATTTCTTTCTTTACGCGTTTATAGTACTCTTTTGTAAGTCCTTTCCCTATTGCGTCCGATTCTGTCACCGCCCAGAAGTATTGATAATCCATCAACATCAAATCCGGCGCTACTACTTTAAAGAAAACACTATCTCCTGCAAACTTTTCACGCAAGTCACCCAAATAGATTGTATCTGCCGGATTTACATTCTCACTATTTGCATTATTTTTTGAACTGCCACCTCCGCAAGAGGATAACAACAAACCTCCTACCAACGAAATTAAAACTAATACTTTCATATCAATATATATTATAAAATAAAACTTTTTCAGCCCCAATACAATCAAGATTTTACAATTATCCTGTTTAATACGACGCAAATGTAACAATTAAACTATAAATGCAAGCACAATGTCATCCTTTTCTTCCCGATTCCTCTGCATATTGCTTGGGTAGCATCCCAAACATTTCTCTAAAACACTTCGAGAAGTAGCTAGGAGAACTGAATCCTACCCGATTCGCTATTTCGACAATCGGCAATTGGCTTCCCTGCAATAATTGTGCCGCGCGTTTCAAACGGATACTGCGGATAAAGTCGGTCGGCGTGTGTCCGGTGATGGATTGCAACTTACGGTAAAGGCTCATACGCACCATGCCCAAATCACCACTCAACTCTTCTACGCCATATTCCGGATTGTCCATGTTCTTTTCTATGTATTCCAGACACTTCTGTATAAGTTGCTCATCCACTGAAGTGATGGTGATAGCACTTGGATTTACTTCTATATTCTTGCGGAATTCTTGTTTTCTCTTTTCCTGTTGTTCTATCAGTTTTTCAATGCGCACCATCAGCATATCAAAGTTGAAGGGCTTCGACATATAAGAGTCCGCTCCTACTTCATAGCTGTTAATCTTAATATCATCAGCGGTACGGGCTGTCAATAATATCACAGGTATATGGGATGTCTGCACGTTCGTCTTGATTCGGCGGCAAAGTTCGATACCGTCTACTTTTGGCATCATGATGTCACTGATAATCAAGTTCGGGTTTTCCTCTATCGCTTTCCGCTCTCCTTCCTCGCCGTCTGCCGCTTCAATGATTTGATAAAAATCTTCCAACTGTTCTTTCAGGAAAGTACGGAACTCTTGATTGTCTTCTACCAACAGCAGTTTCTTCAGATTATCATCGACTGTGGATGCAGTAGTTTCTTTCTCTTTTGTATCCGGTGGTGTTTCCGTTCCGATAACTTCTTCCGGCAATTCGTCCGATTCCGGTTTCAAATCCATCGGCAGCCAAATGGTAAATACCGATCCGCAATCTATCCGGCTGTCTACTTTAATACGGCCGCCATGTATATTTACGTATTCCCTTACCAAATGAAGTCCGATACCACTGCCTATTTTTTCATCCCCTTCATTTCCCACCTGATAAAAACGGTCAAATATATACGGAAGGTCTGATTCGGATATTCCGATTCCGGTGTCGGATACGGATATTCTTACGTAATTCCTTCCTTCTATCTCTTCCGTTGAGAACAGTAAGTTTACTGTACCGCCTTCCGGGGTGTATTTGAAAGCATTAGACAGGAGATTATTCACTATCTTATGCACCTTATCACGGTCGAAGAACATATAGAGTGCCCTATGTTCCGACTGGTTAGCGAAATTCAGATGCTTTTCCACTGCCATCGGCATGAAGTTGTTGTAGGCAGAAACTATAAATTCTTCCATATCGCCGTTCATCAGGTGTAGCCTCTCCCCTTTCATTTCCAGTTTGCGGAAATCGAGTAGTTGATTCACCAGTGACAACAGGTTTTGGGCATTCTTATAGATAGTATTCAGTTGTTTCTTCATTGCATCATCCGTCAACCGGCGTATCATCATATCCAATGGGGTGATAATCAGTGTCAGCGGAGTACGAAGTTCGTGACTTATATTGGTGAAGAAACGGAATTTCATCTGATCTAATTCTTCTTTTTGTTTCAAGGCTTCTTCCTCTTGCATACGAATCATTTTCCGACGATTACGGCGGTTAATCACATAAATCAACCCGAAGACAAACAGAATGCCTAAAATAGCATAAAGGATGCGGGCGGCTAATGTATCCCAAAACGGCGGACGGATAACAACCTTAAATTCGGATTCCGGCCCCCATATACGGTCGTTTCCGGCAGCAGAAACACGGAAAATGTATTCGCCCGAAGGAAGGTTATTATAGACAACACGTCCCTGTCCATTTTCAAAAAGGGTTTCCGTCCATTCTTTGTCGAATCCTTCGAGTTGGTAACGGAAAGAAGTCTGAGAAGGATTGGGAAAGTTCAGGCCGGAGAATTCGAGTGTTATGTAATTCTCGTCATACTCTAATTGTACCTCATCCGAATAGCTTAGTGCCTTATCAAACAAAACACGGCCGTTATATGATTCGCCCGAAACAACCGGAACATTAAACAGGCGGAATGAGGTAAACAAGGGGCGGTTGAGACATTGATTGTCTATCATGTTCTCCGGCGAAAAAGCGATAAAGCCATTCATCAACCCTAAGAAAAGCTGATTGTCCCGGGTCATTAAGGAAGGAAAACTATATAAATCATCCTGACGGATTTCATCTTCCGACAGGCAACTTATCACATGAAAGTTATATTTATCCGCTCTGCGGTCAACCTTTACCTTATAGATAGAGGTAACTGTCGATATCCATATATCATGGTTTTTATCTTCCACGACATTCAATATGGCTGTAGACAAACCCTCTTCTTTCCCTAATGTATAACTCTGACCGTTATGGGTCAGGATGTTCAAGCCATATTGAGTGGCAAACCATAAAGTGCCTTCGTGGTCTTTCAATATCTGGTTGTACTTGATGCTTCCCTGATTAAAGATTGAATTGGCTTGGCCGTCCTGTTCGGGTATCCATATTTTATTCTTCGCAGGGTCGTAAATGTAAAGTCCGTTATCACTTCCTACGACCAGTCGGGATTGGTTATCTATGGCTAATGCATTGGCTACCTTGTATTTCCTTAATTCGGGGAACTGTTCGGACAATAGGTTTATCTGTCCGTTTTCAGGATCGAACAGTCCTACACCGCCATATATACTTACCCACAACCGGCCGGAAGGATCTTCGATCATAGTACGTATATTACTGAAATCCAGTTCGTTCTGATAATCCGTATCGGGGTAATCATACGAACGGACTTTTCCACGATCTATGCAGTACAGTCCATCGTGGTATGTCCCTACCCAAACGCGCTTCTTGCTGTCTTCATAGAGTACACGACAATTTTTCTGATTAAATTCATGATAGAAGCTGTTCATTCTCTTAGTCGACGGCTCATAACGATAGACACCTTGGGTTGTACCCATCAGGATTTCTCCCTTGGATGTTTCGAGCATACAACGGATTTCTTCCCCCTTCCAGTCGCCATTAACCATCTTTTTATTATACAGCACTATCTTATTCATGCTAGGATGATAATAGCACATTCCCTGATTATAGAGTCCTATCCATACGGAATTATTCTCCCGGTCGCAATAGATGCTCTGAATGCCATTACGTACAGTGTTGCCAGATAATAAAGGAATGTCCAACGTACGGGTTACGGAGAAATTATGCATATCAATGACGTAAAAGCCATCCATAACAGTTCCTACCCATGCGTTGCCCCCTTTATCCACATCCATAGAAGTAAACCATGAATAGTGTTCGAGTTGGATACCGGAGATTTGATTCCATTTTTTATTGTAAACATCATAGTAACCTACTCCCCGATCCCACATCAGCCAAAAGTCACCATTATCGAGTATCTTTAGAATCACACGATCATCCGGTTTCAATTGGTCTTTCAGAAAATCAAGTTGCTGCACAAAACGTTTCTTTTCCAAATCGTAGCAACGGATAGCTCCTTTCTGATGTACCATCCAACTGTATTTACCATGACTTTCCACTCCGAGCAATCCTCCATAGTATTCCATAAACTCATCATTCCTGCAAACCTGTTCAATTGACTTTGTCTCTGCATCGTACATATAAACAGAGGAGCCCGGTATCAGAAACCAACAATGTTTCTCTGAATCAATAATCAGATCCGCCACTTTATCCTTCAAGCCGAATTGCTGAAATAAGGAATCTACGTTATAGATGTACTGTTCGGTAGTCAAATCAAAGACACGCAAGCTCTTGCGTTCTTTCATCCACAAACGTTTATCGGCATCGATATATTGTTCAGGAATAATATGGTTGTACGCAATCGAGTATTCGCCATGAATATTGAAAGGGAAGTTTGAATAGTTCGCACCATCATAGAGACTTAGCAGCACAGTGCTCCGGACACCGATACGTCCGTCGGGAATGGGGAAAACACTCTTTACATAGTTATCCGGCAATCCTTCGACAACTCCAATCTGACGGAACACATAAGGGGATTCCTGCGAGTTAATATAACCCGGATACAATAATCCTCCTAATATGATTAACAAACCTATTCGAATTTTCATGGCCATTTCTTTTGTAGTACTACCATTAATACGAACGAAAAATCAAATCCCCTTATCCTGCTTTATTATTATTTTCTGAATTTCAAGCTTATTGCCGGCTTGCTCTATCTGCAAGCGGAGCACACAAGCTCCGGCGGAAAGAGTGAGCTTTCCAATCTCCCGTTCCGCCCATTGTCCGGATTGAGGTAACTGCGCTGTTTTTGTTCCAACTCCCGAATCAGAAACTACTGACAAGAGAGAATTTCCTTTCGAGCGATAAACAAGACTAATTGTATATACTTTATCCGCAGGAACGCTTACTGTATAATTCATCCATTCTCCATCTTCTGTTTGAGTAACGACATAGCCATGTCCTTCTTTTCGTAGTTCTACCGCCCCGTCAGGCCTGTATGCATTTCCACGTTTCTTCCCTACATTGTGATAGGTATGTCCTTCGGGATCTTCCGACAGACAATAATAGTCATAGTCAGCAGCCAATATCTCACAAGGTAACGTATGGATTCCCGATACGCGCTTTCCTGTAGAAAAGGAAACGGGATCGCCTGCCATCCAGGGAGTCAGTCGCTTGGTTAATGTTCCCCATCCTGTCCATTCATAAAACCAGTTGGGTGCTATCCCCCAGTTTTCGCAACCGTGATGTTCTATCATATAATCACGGTAACGTTTCAGCCAGGTATAGTCGTTTGCAGGCAGTCCGGCACGTACTGCATAATGCGCCAATGCCATTTCACGGGTTCCGCCACTGCCTGCTACGTCTCCACGTCCGTGAGGAGATACGGCTATGGATTCCCAACGTCCGCTACGACTCCTTATTTGCAGAAACTTCCCGTTCTCAAAAGTGACCTCGTCCGGATTCTTGCTATATCCTGTCGGTTCCCATGGTTCTTTCTGCTCTTCATAAGAACGGACTTTCGACAGGTTATACCGGTAGTTCCATTCCAGTCCGGTCAAAAGACGATTATTCAGACAGCTATATAAGGAATCTCCCTGATTCCATGCCATTTCCGCTATTGCTACATAATTATGGACTCCCGCCAACACATGTCCCTGATCGCGACTGGATTCCTGACATTGCCCGTTCGGATAGATATAGTATTGCAGTTGCTCATCATAACCATAATCAGGAATTTTGTTTTCTCTTCCCACCAACTTATAATCAATAATTGCCGGTGATTTCCGAATCGGCTCTTCACTCGTAACCGGTGCTCCGGACGGATAAGGCAAATCATCTTCACGATGCTTCATCCCCAACAAATAACGATAGGCGCGTTCATACATTTTCTCGTTATCCAGATAAATCCCCATAGCCATCATACTGCGGGCTGCAAACAATCCCTGATTTCCAAAACGCGCCGCATCGAAATTATAGATATTCCAGTAGAAAGTTATTCCATTTCTAGAATCGTCCCAATAATCCGCATATTTGGCACAGAAATCCTCCATCGAACTGTATCCCGGATAAACCAGCATATCTTTGAATCTCTGCTGATCCGCTTCCTCCCATCCCGGATAATCACGCATCAGTTCCGCAGCATCTATCAACAGATAAATCTTTCCATTATCCAATGGCCCCGTTCCACGGGCACTGGTATTCGTATAATAAGAATTAGCATTCAAATACTCCACAGCTTTACGGGCATAGGCTTCATCATCGGTTAAATGCCAAAGCAATGCCAAATCATGGGCACGCCTGCCATCTATTCCGATAGTAGCGTTAAAACGCCCCTCTTTGATTTGTTTACCCTGATTAGCTGCTACAGCCGTTAATGAAGAATAAGGAGATTCTTTCAATTTTAGAAAAGTTGAAAAATAAGGTTCCTGCCTTGCTGCGACCATTGCTTTCATCCGGTCAAGATCACCTTGGGTATAAGTGATGCCCGGATGAACAAAGCTTCTTTGTGCCTGCACCGGAATATGGCCATTCCCTATCCATACAAGAATAATAAAGCAAATAATCCTGTCAATCATAGTCTGACTTAATTTCTGTAGATTCCAAATAATAAGCAAAGATAGCATTTAGCAGATAAAATCAAGATATCCCTGAATAATAAAATAGTTCATTCCCTATATGAGAATGAACTACCATATACTACCTTTCCTTGCAAATGAAGGAAAATGCTATTCGACCACAACTACAAAACCACCTCTGGGAAGGCAATCTATACTCATCATTGTCCGACCTTTTGACAACCGGGAGCGTTTTATATCCAATTGCTTTTCCTCACTGCCATCTTTGAATATGACTATTTTCTTTCCCAAGTCGGGTAAAGCATTCAACGCAAAAGTCAATGTCTGTTTATCATCGGTTCCGTTAATGCCCCCAATATACCAGACGTTGCCTTTACGACGAGCCAAAACCACTGATTCTCCGGGATATCCACTCAAAAGCTTTGTATCATCCCAGGCTGCCGGCAATTGGGAAAGCAACTTTCCGGCTTCCTTCGGCAATGCTTTGTAAACGGAAGGCCGGTCCGGCATATGTTGCCATCCTGACTCGAAGATAACCGGTAATGCCAATTCATGACCATGCGATGTAATATGAGGATGCTGGGAATCGGAAAAAGTTCCGGGCGTATAATCCATCGAACCGACCACATTTCTCGTAAAAGGCAATGTGGCATTATGTCTCGCCGCCAGCGGGGTCAATCTCGGAGTATTATTGTACCACTCCGCCCCATACACTGCTTCCATCGTCATCAAATGCGGATACGTCCGTTGCCATCCACGGGGAATGGTGGCTCCGTGAAGATTCACCATCAATTTATATTTAGCCGCATCTTCCAGCAAATCCAGATAATAATCCATTGTTTCCACCTTGTCACCGGCAAAGAAGTCGATTTTAACACCGGCTACCCCTTGCTCCGCAAGCCATTGATATTCTTTTTCCCTATTTTCTTTCTTATTCAGCCTGTCCATAGGCCCCGGAGCTCCGTTTCCAACCCACGCAGTACACGAATTATACCATAAAAGAGGTTTTATTCCTTTCTTCAACGCATATTGCAATGCATCATGCACGTCTCCGCCATTCTCCATTTCATTCCATTTCCAATCAATCAGACTATACGGCCATTGCATCTTCACAGCCAAATCAATATAATCCTTCACAATTTTAAAGTCTTTGGAGCCGTTATTATATGCCCAATACACCCATGATACAATTCCCGGCTTTATCCAGTCCGTATCTGCCAACTTACAAGGTTCGGACACATCGGTAACTAACGTAGATTCTACAATATCAGCCAAAGAACCGATAACAAGCAGACGCCAGGGAGACTCCCATGTCTCTTTCAAAGGCAGATTATCGGTAGCCAGACGTACTTGATATTCATTCGGGTCGATCCCATTATATAAAAAAGAAGCACAATGTCCACGCAGTATATCGGCTTCGGTAATCAACATAAATACTGAATCCCGGAACCCAACAAGGGCAGGATATCCCCAGCAATATGTTCTCTTCTTTTCTACAGTTGATGTCCCGTCCACGGCTAAAGGATAAAAACCTTCATAATCTTTGCTATATTGCTGAAACCATCTCTTATTCCCTGCGGGTATCGGGTAAGTAGTAACTTCATTAAGGAGACGTTCATCAGCAGAAACTGCTTTTATCCCATATTTAAAAGCAATTCCGTCATTGTAGACTCTGAAAGTAACCGCCAGTTCCTGCCCTCGGGAATTAGCGAAATTATAAGTCCTTTCAAAAGCCTCGTTTGTACAATGGCTTCTTTTTCCCGTCAGCATTTCATAATCATCCTTTACCGACTTTGTCTCCGATACAGACTTCAACTTTAAATCTCCCGCAAAACTTTGCTGGTCTGTATTCATTCCCAAACGTGCCTGTGAAAGTATGCAACGGTTATTGTATTCTACCGTGAAACAAGCCTTTCCGTCATTCTCTCCGGTTGGCGGAACTATCAAATGAAGTTTTCCATCCGGAGAAGATACACCACGGGATTCTTCAGAATAACATGACATACTGCCTGCCAGCATCAGAACCGACAAAGCTATTATATACTTAAAATCTTTCATTGTTCAATCTATTATTTATAATTTAAAAAGACCACTTCATAAGAGGGCTGTCCGAAGACAACCTTATTTTCTATTTTCAAGGTCAACACCACCTGTTCATAAGGTTTCAACGGTTCAACCATCCCCTGCGTCAGAAGTTTGCCGTCGCAGAATACTTTTACTCCCGTCCTTTGAGAAGCGGACAAGCCAAAGTTCTGTATCTCAACTGCAAGTTCTGTCCCGGCATCATCCACAACAGGACGACGTGCCGAAAGTAATGGCGGTGTATAACAAACATAAGGCAAACGGGCATATCCGTATATCAAATTACCCTTCTTATCCTTTCCTATCATCTTGGGAGCGAACTCTTCTTCTGTAATGCCACTGCCCTTCCCGTTAAAAACGACAATCAGGTCTTTACCGGATTTCCGTGTCCGGAGAGGCTTACAGCCTCGTCCGAAATTCACTTCCGTATACGAACCAAAGCGCAAAGACTCGATATCAACTTCTGTCTGCGGATTAAAACCCTCCTCTGCCGCTATCTTGACTTCAATGGTGCGTGTCGTCGGTTTTATCGGTTCCTGATTCAGGACAGAAAGTAACAGCCCCTTGTTCAGCGGGATACAAATATTCTTCGAACTATGATTGTCATTAGGAAGATCCTCCCACTTGATGGTATCAATGACGGCAAAATTCATCTGGACAGCACGCCCTTGCCTATCCTGAAAGACTTTCGGACGTTCATATTTGAACCAGTGTTCTACATATCCATCCTCATGGAACGATATACCGGGCACGTATGCTTCTCCCTGCTCGGTCACCCAGTGTACCCCGTCTTTCGAACGTTGGTAATAGGCAATTCGTCCCAGCCAATCATTTACAATTAAATGGTATTGAAGGGAATCCCGCCATACGACAGGATCCTCAAACCGTCCGTCCACCTCCGGATATACCCTTTTATCCGTCAACTGGTTGTAAGTAGAAAGCCCGTCACGGCTAACCCACACGCCACCACCACGACAGATCATCAGATAAGAATCATCCTGACGACGGGCAAAAGTCAGATTAGACAATCCCTCTATGACTTTCCGGTCACGGGCATCAAAATCAAATTTGCCATACGTCCAAGGGCCATCCATGCTGTCCGAAATATAATAACCATCAATTACATAAACCACGATACGCCCGTCTTTCAAGACAAAAGCTTCGGGATTGTGCCCTTTACCTATTGAATTCTGCACAGTGAATGGCCCATGCAAATGTTTACCGGTAGCATGATAAACAGTCGAATTCGGCCAGAACATATGACCCTTGGGAGAGTTTTCAGGCCATCCGCAAACGAATAAATGATAGCAACTATCAGGCGTCTGCACTATATTTCCACCCCAGAAAGAAGTTGCTGGAAGTTCGATACCATTGTCCACGTACCGGAGACGCACACTGTCGGCTCCCCATACATCTTTTGAAATTATGCTCCCCTGCATTGGCAAGAAACGATCCATAAAACGCCCTCCTTTAATCAAAGATTGCCATTCCTTCGGTCGCTCGCGTTCTGTGACTTGCGCGTTCATACCGGCAAAGAAACCACACAGTCCGATCAACAGTAACAATTTCCTTCTCATCTTATACCTGTTTTTGTAAAAATAATGTCTTCTACATACAATATCTTGCAACATCAATCATTTAAATTCCTGTGAAAATAAAATATACAGGCTGATATTCCAAAGAATCCAGCCTGTATTTATCAATAATTAATCTCTCGGATACATCAATGTACCACATCCTAACAAGTCATACGCACCTCCGCCATCTTTCGATTGCGCTCCCCATTCCGGACGCATCTGATTTACGCCCATCAATGTATATTTCATCCATTGGGGTTCCAGATTCTTGACTCTTGCATAATGCCAGTAAAGCACTTCATGCATCGGACGCGATGTTCCCCGGGCATCCGCGCTGATTTCCGTATGTACTACATTATATCCGTTATATTGCACGAAAGGAACATCCAGCATAGCCACGTTGTATTTGGCTACATATTCGGCAGCCTTTAAAATGACATTGTTATTGTAACCGTAGAAATCGTCTCCCTGATTGTATGTCATCTGGGCAATCATTCCCAACAGTCCGATTACCAATGTGGCATGTCCCTGGTCGCGTCCACTTTCCTGAATCTGCGCCAGACTGGCATTTTCTCCGTCAAATACATGAACAATCGTCTTTTTCAGACAGCCATTGCTATCACCATTCAATAAATGCTCGACGGCTTCGTTGTAAATATCCCGACGATCCGAAACGATACCGATAGACAACATAGAAGCCAAATTACACAACGGCCAGTTTGCCCAATAGTTCAACGTATGAGTGCCATGATGCCTGACTATGAAATCATGATTGGCCACATAAAAGACATCTATCATCCACTGCTGGAATGCCTTGAACTCATCAGAAGTCCAACCGGAATAGTCGCGCATCAGTTCTCCGGCATTAGCAAACTGATAGCCATACAGTCCTGCGGCCAATGACATGTTGGAGTCTCCATTGATTGACTTGCAGGTGGTAGCCCACGCATTCAGAATATTGATAGAAGCCTGCGCATATTTCACATTGTTCGTAATCTTCCAGGCCAAAGCATAATGATAAGCGGCATGAGCCTGATTGGATGCATTCGTATAATTATCTCCATCAGATTCCCAAATTGTGTTTCCTCCCCTGACTATCTTTACTGTAGGATTGGGAGTTACCGCAACATCAGGATGAGTAGATTCGTCAGCAACCGACACAGGCGAAGAAGATGCCGCAAAATGGTCATTAGTAAACAGTTTATTCCATCCATCAATCCAGGGAGATGTGCCGCTTGCTACCTTAGCTTTCACACGTGCAAGGTCTTCCGCACTATGCAATCCGCCCGGATGAATCATCGGTTCACTTTCATCCTTGATTACAATGCTGTGAGGAATATCCTCTTCACCGTTATCTGTCACCCAATCTCTTTCTATCGGGTCAATATCATCACCACAAGCTGCCGACAATGATAACAAGCTTGTGAACATCAAATAATATATTTTTTTCATACCTATTCTTTTTATAAATTAGAACTATTGCACAGCATTACTTTTATAAACCAGTTGGAGTTCTTTAACCTTAAAGCAAGAATTTTGAGGCATACTTGCCGTAAAGCCAAGGCAAACGTCCGTCGTCTCCGTCAATTCAAAATTGAGAGTGTGAGTAGTAAGACTACTGTTATGACCTTCAAATTTCCAATACACATCGCCATTTACTTCTGATAATTCTCCGTAATTCGGCAATTCGGTCTTATTCTTACAAACCGCCATATAAGGATGTCCACCATTCACTACCACTTCCCCATAAGTTACTACCATTTCATAAGAGCCTTTTGGTAAAGTAATGTTCTGATACATCTTACCATTCGTCATTACTTTGGCAGCCTCAACAGCGTCATTATTCCAACCTGCCTGCATAGTCAATACCTGTGCATCCGTATTCAATCCTCCGACAGGCTTTGAACAGAACTGTCCATCCTGTTTGTTAAACATATTCTGCACCGCCTCATTCACCGTCCAGTCAGCAGGTACAGCCCAAGAGTTATTATTACCTCCCTGTCCGTCTTCAAAAGGCTTCGGAGTAAAAGGAGCTTTATAGTTCTTCAAAACATAGCTTGAGATATCCGTATCATCTTCCAATATTTTCAGTTCATCCGTAGAAGTAGAAGAAAGTCCGTCTTTCGTCACGGTAACCGTACCACCGGTAAAACCATCCGGAACTATTGCGACTATCTTATCATTCACGCAAGATTCAATGGAAGCGGCGGCGTCAATACCTGCGAATTTCACTGTAACAGCATTAGATTCGGTGCCAAAGCCTGTACCGGAAATTGTCACTTTGTCCCCAGCGAATGCAAAACTTTCATTCAAGACATTGTCAGACTTCACAGAGGTAATAGTCGGTTTCTCCAACAAGGTAATCTTCAGCGTATTCTTTGCAGCTTTTCCCTGAATGCGTAGTTTAAGGTCAAACTCTCCAAATACGGTAGTTTCGGGAGCTGTAGCCTTTATTTCCTCATCCGTACATGAAGTTACAATGAAAGGCATCTCCTCTCCGTCTATCGTACAATATAATTGCACATCTTCTATCACTGTACCAAAATTCTCACCGGTAATCGTTACTTCCGCATTGCCTACTACTCTTGCCGAAGATATCTCCGTCATTTCAGGATCGGGAATAACCGTAAAAGGCTGATCCGACGTTACAATCTTCATCTTGTTCGCTTCGATAGTCAAAGCACCACTGGTTGCATTTTCAGGAACCTTCACTACTAATTTGGTATCCTCGCAAGTAAGCAGTTCCGCAGATTCTTCCATACCGGCAAAAAATACTTTCACCAATTCTTTCGCGGCTCCGAAGTTAGTCCCTTCAATAGTAACTTCCGCTCCGGCATAGCCACGTTGGGGTGAAATATTGGAAACCGACAGAACAGGGTCTTCATTTGTCAACTGTACTATTTCCGCATCGTCATCACAAGAAATGACTAGCAATGAGAACAACAACGGTAATATTAAATATATCTTTCTCATCTGTTTCTTTGTTTTTAGAATCTGTTTATAATAACTCCAATTTCAATTCTGTTGCTCTAAACCAGCCGTTGGCGGTCATAGAACAAACAAATCCGAGAGCAACATCCGTACTTTCCTCCGTAAGTTCAAACTCAAACTGTACTGAAGAAGGGCTCATGTTCTCTACCTGATTAAACAAGTAAAAACCTTTCACCTTTTCATTCTCCTTATTAATATCAGTAACGTCAGGCAACTCATTTCCTTCAGCAACAGTTATATAGAGCGTACTCTTCTTCACTCCATACTCTTTCAGGTTTACTGTCAGACGATATTTTCCCTTCGGCAATGTCGTTGTCTGATAAAGTTTACCATTTGTAAAGTCGTTTGCTCCCCAACCGGCCTGCAAAAGCAGATTATCACTGTTCAACCCGGCCACTTTCTCTGAAGCTCCCCCATTCTGCATACTGCGTGCAGCATCGTTCACTATCCAGTCAGCCGGAAGGTAAGTTCCGGGAGAAGTACCCAGTTGCGCATCCGTCATATTAGGGTCAATCTTGAACGGCTGCCTGTAATTCTTCAAATAAGCAATCGAAACATCTCCTTTGGCTAACGGATTCAACGCCGTTCCGGCTACTACTTCAAAGCCATTCACAACGATAACCACCTCGCCGGTAGGAAACTCTTCCGGCGCGACTACATGGACTTCTGTTTCAGACCAGTTGGTCACTACCGCATTAACACCACCGAACTTCACAACAACATCTTCCTTTGCCGTACCGAAACCTGTACCTTTGATTGTCACCGTTTCTCCCGGCCTGATAATAGTAGAGCCACTCTCCGTCAGCATTTCGGAAACAATAGGCGACGGCCATATCTCATAACTTCCCACTGTTACCGAATTAGTCCATACCTGCAAGGTAATGTCACCACTCATCGCCTCTTCAGGCACTTCCACTACCACACAATTATTATTGCAGGACAATACCTTATCCGCCAGTATTCCGCCGAAAGAGACTTTTACCGCTTCTGTACGGTCACCGAAATTATGTCCCAATATCGCCACACGCGACTTCACATAACCTGCCGCAGGCGAATAGCCCGACACTTCGGGAGCAGGATATACATACTGTTTGATATTACTGTCTTTTTCGCAATTTGTAAAGACTACTGTTCCCAAAGCCAGCAGACAGTAACTTATGGTTTTTATAAATAAACGCTTCATAATCTTATCCATTTAAATAATTTATCAATATCCCGGATTCTGTTTCAAGCTCGGATTCAAATCAATCTGTTTCTGGGGTATAGGCCACAAATAATGCTTCTTCATGAAAGAATGGTTGGCAGCACTACTGATTACCACACAATTCAAGACTCCGTCTCCCGTCTGTACTTTTTCCTCTCCCCAGACGAAAGAATTCTTTGCATAACGGTTTGTGGGAGTCCCGTCCGCCGATTTAAATTCTGTTTCATAACCGTCACCGCCGACAACCATACCACAACGTGAAGTGTTCAGTGCATTCTCCGCAATTCCCCAACGTTTCAAATCGTCGAAACGGGCGCCCTCCATATAAAGTTCGATGGCACGTTCGCGACGGATTTCTTCCAGCATATCCAGTCCATTATCTTCAACCAGCTTGTTGGTCAAGGCGGCCACACCCGCACGGGCACGCAATTCATTGATTCCGTCCAATTGTGTATCAGTCACTTTACCGTAACGTTCATAACAGGCTTCCGCATAGTTCAGATATACTTCCGCCAGACGTAATACCGGATAATTGGCGGATTCATCGTTTGCCTTACGGTAGGTAGGATAATTGTAAGCCTTGAATTTTGCACAATCATAACCCGCCAGACCTTTGTCCAATGTCACCGAACCCGGTGCAGGGTCTACTCCGCCATTGATATAATTCATCAGACGATAATCACGGTTCTTGAATTCGTCACCGGTTTTATGATATCCCTGGAACAGGTCGGATTTGTCAATAGGTTTACCATCCGTGCAAAGGAACATGTCAATCAGCTTGCGGCTCGGAATCATCAGCGACACAGTATGGCTCAAATTGACCCCGCCTGTTCTTAGATTGATATCGTAAACGCCATAGAGAATAAATTCCTTATTACTGCTTTTTGTCAGTCCTGCCGGATTACTTCCCGCATCTTCAAGGTTAAACAGATATAAATTGCTTTGATTCTTTATCTTGTCATTGCTGTTATAATTCCAGATTTGATATCCGCCTTTCTTCATTACATCGTCGCACAAAGAGATAGCTTCCTCCAGAAATTCGTTCACCTGGTCTCTGGCGGGGCCTGCCGAACCTTCAAAGTCGGTAGACGTTCCGTTGTATTTTCTCCAGGTAGCTTCGTAAAGCAGTACACGTGCCTTAAAGGCTTCGGCAGCCCATTTGCTGACACGTCCTTTCTCCGTTTCCGGGATATTCTGTTCGATAGGAAGAGACGCTATCGCATTCGTCAGATCCGAAAGAATCAAGTCGATTACCTCATAACGGCTGTTTCGGGGCGAACGCAGTTCCGGGGAATCCGTATCCATCACGGAAGTAACCACAGGCACACCGCCAAAAGCTTTCAGCAACGTAAAGTAATTGTAAGCGCGAAAGAAATAAGCTTCTGCCAGATAGGGCGCTATTTCCGACTGACTGCCCGGATAATCTTTCGCTTTCTCGAACAAGATATTCACCGTGCGTATGTAAGTATAACATTGATCCCAGCGTTCGTCGGAAGATGAAATAGAAATAGTGCCACGACCTACGTCGGACGAAGTCACAAAATTGGCAGCCAGATCCGAAGAGGAATCCATAAACTCGTAAATAGAGTATTTGCCATACGGTGTGCGCCACCCCAGGAGCTGGTTATAAAAACCGGTGGCGTATTCTTTAAAATCCGCAGGCTTTTTGAAATAGACCACATTGGTTCGCTTGTCTTGTGGTTCCAAATCCAGAAATGTATCCGCACAACTTGACAAGCCAAGCAATAAACCGGAAAGAATTGTTATATATAATTTTCTCATATCCATCAAATTTATAAAAGTTACACAATCAGAAACCGACATTTATACCGAACGACCATGTTCTGGAGAATGGATAACCAGTGTTCTGTGACATCTCTCCCATTTCCGGGTCAAACCCGTCCTTAATACTCGTTGCCTCCCACAAGTCATTGCCGGAGAAATAAACACGGACTTTCTCCAGTTTCGCCTTTCTTGTCCATACTTGCGGCAAGGTGTAGCCGACAACCAATGATTTCAAACGGATATACCGGTTGTTCTGCAACATGAAGTCATTGTTCTCATAATTCCATTTTGAACGGTCTGTATAAACAGTCAGACGCGGGAACTCTGCATTCGGATTGTCTTCCGTCCAGGTCTTTCCCATGAATTTTGAATTCTGATTGGTATAGATGGTTGCAAACGGATAGGCCATCCAGCCCTGTCTCATAATCAGTTGCTTTCCAACTCCCTGGAACAAGGCGTTAAAGTCAAAACCTTTCCACGAACCGCCAAGCGTAATACCGAACAAATAATGTGCATTTCCATCTCCCATATAAATCAAGTCACTGGAAGCACCACCATCGGCAGAAATGGAACGGTCGCCACTCATATCCAGACGTTTGACATCACCCGGGCGAAGTTCCGTGCTACCGCCTGCCGGCAAAGCCGACAACGCTCCCGTACCACCGTATTTCGCATAATAAGCGTTCACCTCATCCTGCGACTGGAAATAACCGTCCGTCTTATACAAGAAGTAAGCATTCAGCGGATAGCCATTCAATGTTTCATTCTTTCCGGCTTTGATTGTATTTGCTCCTTCCAGTTCCATCAATTTGCTGCGCGTATCGCTTACGTTCGCCGTAACAAAATAGGAGAAATCTTTGATACGATCACGCCATGTCAAGGATACTTCCCATCCTCTTACACGCAAATGACCGCTGTTCGTCTTAGGCGCCCGGCCTCCCAAGAGGGCGGGATATGAAACCTCGGACAACATGCCTTTATTTTCTTTGATAAAATAGTCCCAGTTGAATACCAGCCGGTTATTCAGGAAATTCAGGTCAACACCGATATTCTTCTGCTCGACACGTTCCCATGTTCTTGTCAGGCTGATCAAACCGGAATTGTTCAATGAAGTAGAAATTAGGGATCCGGCTGGCGAGCCCAATATCGTAGTTCCCTGATTAACAGTTGACACATAGTCATAATCACCCAGTCCGGCATCATTTCCGGAACTACCATAACTCAAACGCACCTTACCAAAGTCCAGACCGATAAAAGAAGATACGGGTTTGATGAAGTTCTCTTGTGTAAACACCCAGCCCAAAGAGAAGGAGCCATAATTCTGGAAACGATAGCCGTCGGCGAATTTGGAGTTACCGTCACGACGCCCCACGAGTTCAATCAGATACTTTTCCGCATAATCATAGTTCACTTTGGCAATATACGAATAAGTGCCGTTCTGGAACTTTCCACCACTGTTTCCCTGAAGCGTACCGTCTGCCAAATTCAAGTCATACACTCCGTCATTCTCAAAGTCCTTGCGGCCGGCAGCCAATTTCTTCACTTGTTTCTTTTCCGCATTGATACCTGCCAGGACAGATATAGTATGCACGTCGGCAAATGTCTTGTTGTACTTCAACAGGGCGGAATAATATTGATAGAAATAATTCTCGGCAACGGTCAGGTATCCCGGATTATTATGATCCAGATTCGAAGGGTCTGTGGTATTCAGTCCCGTCACGGTAGCGTTGACCAGTTGTTGGGCGGGATTTCCGAACCAGTCGTAAGTCTGCACCGGAGTCACCCAACGCTCACGCCGGAATTCCTCGTTCTGAAAAGAGGCCATACCTTCAAAGCTGATACCGTTCCAGATATCAACGATTGCCTTCATGTCTATGCGGGTCGTCAAGGACTTCTTGTTATCCCGGCCGCCGTCGCTCGTTGCGGCAACCGACTGGCGGTCGCCCACATTGCCAAAATTGGCGTACCACTGTCCGTAAGGGTTCTTTGCTGGGAAGAAAGGCATGTCATTGCCATACAATGTATTATCCAATCCCACTGAAGGAGACTCGGTTTCTGTATTTACCAGACTGGCTCCTGTCTCCAGGCGCATCCATTTGGCTAATTGATAGCCATAGTTCAGACGCAGGTTTATCTGTTTCTGTCCGTCGTACGCTGTAGCCAGATTGCCCTGATTATCGGCATAAGCAGCCGAAATACGGAAATCGGATTTGTCCGTAGCACCGGAAATGCTCAAGTTGTGCTGATAGGAAAAACGGGTGGCAAACATCTCATCCAGACGGTTGGCATTGCCGATAAATATATCCCCATAATACTGGGTAGGATAAATACCTTCAATCCCTTGAGCCATCCGCTCCATGTTTTCCTGCGAAACCCATGCCCACCATTCGGGAACTTTTTCTTCCTTATTGGCAGCCAGCCACATCTGGGCATATTCCGACATGGAAGGTGAGAATCCCGTGATACCATTCGTATTGAAACGCATATTGAAGTTGTAATCAACGCTCACTTTCCCCTTACCTTTTTTGGTGGTAACCAGGATTACACCATTGGCGGCTTTCGCACCATAAATAGAGGCGGCACCGTCTTTCAGGACACTGATGTTTTCAATATCATCCGAGTTCATATTCTGAAAGGAATAGCCGTTCAAAGCAGGAACACCGTCGATAATCACCAACGGTTCGCCCCCATTGACGGATGTGGCACCACGAATCTGGAACTTCAAGTCTTCATTTCCCGGACGGGCGGACGAACGCGTCACCGCCAGACCCGGTGTTTGTCCCTGCAAGGCCAGACCGACATTGGTCACCGCACGGCTTTCCAGCGTCTTGCCGCTCACCTGTTCGATAGAACCGGTCAGTGTAGCTTTCTTCTGCGTTCCGTAACCTACAACAACCACTTCTTCCAATGCATTATTGTCTTCTTTCAGCACGATCCTTATTTCCGGGCTATTGCCGATAGTTACAACCTGATCTACATATCCGATATAGGTAACCTTCAACTGTTTTGCCCCATCGGACACTTTCAAGCTGAATTTTCCATCAAGATCTGTTATCACTCCTTCTTGCGAACCTACGACAACGACATTACAACCAATTAACGGCTCACCATTCTGGTCTGTAACAACTCCTTTGACTGTTCTCCCCGTTTGAGCAACAATCAAGTTTTCTTCTACACCGGCATTTGCCAGAAGCAACGTACCGGATGAACCGCCTACCAACATAGCTAAAACTATGACGGCTCTTTTACTAGATAAGAAACTGGGTTTAATTCTCATAATATTAATTTAATAATTGAAGTTAGTATATTTTCATTTAAAATCAGCCGGCCAATTGCTGTTTTAACACATTCCGTACCGACTTTCGGGCAAGCAGCAACTGTCCTTCAACAGTGCGGACGGACAAAGAAAGTTTGTCAGCAATAACAGGCGAAGGCATTCCACGAAAGCTAAGTTCATAGATTTGACGGCGTTTGCCGGGAAGCCTGTTCACTGCCCGGCCATGCAATAGTTGAAGCTCATTGGAACAGACTGTTTCTTCCGTCGTATTCCGGCTTGCCTCTTGTACCTTATATATATAAGAGAGAAGTTCCGCTTTTTTATAATAGCGGCGAACTTTGTCTGTCACCAAATTCCGTGCAATAGTAAAAAGCAACGGACGAACTGTTTCCTTATTCACAAATGCCCTATGTTCCCATAAACGTACAAAAGCATCTTGCACCAAATCTTCCGCTTCATAAGAGTTGTCAATACGAAAAGTAATGTATCTCTTGATAATGTCATAGTATTGGAGATAACATTCCGAGAAGAAATCTTCTAATGTAATTGTAGTATTATTCATAGCACTCATTTTATCCGTTTCACGATACCACAAAAGTATGCTTGAAGTGTATTTTAGGATGGTAACGTAGTAACAAAACCTGTAAAAGGGGTAACATAGGGCATTAACCAAACTAAAGAGTACCCTTATCTATCATCTTATCTATTAACAGAAAAGTTATTAGCTCCTTATGACAAACTTCCTTTCCCTTAACTCCAAAGTTGTTCCGATCAAAGAGAAAACTATAAATGCAAGCTTTGATTATAAAAACGGAAGTTTCATTTATATAATTGCAAGCTTTGATTTTATAAATGAAACTTGCGTTTATAGTTTATACTTAAGCAAAAGAAAGTTTGGTATCGGAAGAAAGGAAGTTTACCTTTAATGCCGGGGAACTTATCTGTTAATACTCTGCATGACAGACAGCAGGTTATCGTACTTTGATATTCTTTATATGTTCATTCGTGATAAAGCCATCGGTATTCTTCATCTTCACTCCATTGATTATCACATTGTCGAAAGTCACATTCTTCACGCCACGCTCTTTATCGAACCCTTTTATCAAAGAAGGATTTTCACCCAATCCATTATAAGTGATATTGCGGAAAGTGACATCTTCAATGCCACGTCCGGGCTGTTTGTCATACGTGGGATTGAAACGGACATTAATATGAAACAATCTTCCTTCCTGGATATTTTCCACACGTATATCTTCAAACAGGATTTTACGGACAAGATTCTTGTCGCCACAATCTACTGCCATACACCCCTGATATGGCAGGTCGTCCTCATCCTGTTCCAGAATATCGACATTGCGGACAGTTATATTTTCTACTATTTCACCTATGGCGTCATTCGGGTTTCCATGCCCGCCAATATTAATTGGATGAGCGATATCCGCCCAAAGGATGGAGTTCTGTAAAGTTACATTGCGGCTTCCGCCATAATAATTCCAACGATGGGCGTAAATAGCAATGCAATCATCGCTGTTCCGCATAAAAACATTATCTATCAATACGTCATTACAACACATCAAATCTATACCGTCACTCCAGCCTTTACAACTGAAAGACTTCAGATTCTTAATGGTCAGTCCGGTAGCCTCCCCGCCGAATACCGTATAATGGTCGGGATTCACTACCGTAATGCCATCAATCAACACATTTTTAGAATGAGTGACTTCTATTCCACGAATGGAATGATAGAGAATACCACGTCCGATGATGCGCACATTTTCCGCTTTGTCAACCAGGAGCTTGGCTTTCACGACGGCTCCGGGAGCCAGATAAACCGTGGTGTTGGAAGGAATCCGTATTTCCGTATTCGGCAGATCCTTAGGCAGATGAATGCCGGGGCCGAAGTACATCACATTGTCCCGACTTTCGGTGTAGGTTTCCGTTTCCAAAGGATTGGCCAATAAATGCAGGTTGTGCAAACGGTCACCGTTGAATTCAATGGAGAGATATTGAGGTTTTGTCAGTGTGAAATATATAACGTTGGAATTTACCGTATGCTGTATTCCTGTTGCCAACGGACGGATTTTCACATCCTGAATCAAGCCATTGTTCTTTTTCACCATCACTTCCACCGGCTCACCCATATCAAACTGTACCATCGAAGCAGACTGTACTTTATCCATATCCACATGAACTTCATATTCGAATACATCTTTCCACTCCCCACCTACTTGACGTACTTTGACGGTATAATCGTCATTATGCGGCATGCCGGTGTCTAATCCTGCCGGATAAGTCGCCAATTGGGCATTCACGAATGTTGAAAACGCAACAGCTATCGCCAATAAACATTTTCTTTTACCTGATAGAAATCCTGTCATATTCATTTCACTAAACTATTTAATATTTTAATCTATTTTATTTATTGAAGACAATTGCAAAGCTACGCCTTCCATGTCTGTAAGGTTGGTAAACTGGTAACAGAAGCTGGTAAACTGGTAACAAATGCACAAAAAAAAATCTCCTTTATTGCCCACTACGAACAATAAAGGAGATTTACTCAAATATATTTCCGTCTTCTATTTATATTCCTGCTTTTCGTCCCCGGAATGCATCTCTGCATATTGGGTGGGCGTCACCCCGAACATTTCCTTGAAACATTTTGTGAAGTAGCTTGCCGAGCTGAATCCGACGCGGTCTGCAACTTCGGCCATCGTCAACCGACTTCCCTGAAGAAGCTGCGCCGCCCGTTTCAGACGAATGCTTTTTATAAAGTCGGAAGGGGTGTTTCCGGTGATGGATTGTAACTTCCGGTATAAATTCATGCGGGTCATGCCTAAATCACGGCTTAATTCTTCCACTGCATATTCTGTATTATCCATGTTCTTCTCGATATATTCCAAAGCACGCTGAATAAGTTTCTCGTCAACAGAAGTGATAGTAATCAAGCTTGGATTGACTTCTATGTTTTTACTGAATTCCTGCTTCCTTTTCTCCTGTTGCTCTATCAGTTTCTCAATGCGCACCATCAACATATCGAAGTTGAACGGCTTGGACATATAAGAATCAGCCCCTACTTCATAACTATTAATCTTTATATCATCGGCCGTTCGTGCGGTCAACAGGATAACAGGGATATGCGATGTCTGCACGTTGGTCTTGACTCTCCGGCACAGTTCGATACCATCGACCTTAGGCATCATGATGTCACTGATTATCAAATCCGGATTCTTGTCAATCGCACACTGTTCCCCCTCTTCACCATCACCTGCCTCCAACACCTGATAGAATTCCTCCAATTGCTCTTTCAGGAAGGTGCGGAATTCCTTGTTGTCTTCGACAATCAACAGCCTTTTCCGGTCATCACTGTTCTCCTGTGACGGGAAAGCGGCTTCTTGCTGTGTCTCGTCCGTTCTTTCACTTTCCGCAGGATTCGATTCCACTGTTTCAAGCTGTTCCCCTTCCGGTTTTAAATCTACCGGCAGATACACAGTAAATGTAGAGCCTTGTCCCGAATGACTTTCAACTGTTACTTTCCCGCCATGCAGTACTGCATACTCCCTGACAAGATGAAGTCCGATACCACTGCCAGGTTTTTCTTCTTCTTCCCAATTTCTCACTTGATAAAAACGGTCAAAGATATAAGGCAATTCAGTTTCCGGTATCCCGACACCCGTATCCGATACGCTTATCATTGCATATTGTCTGCCTTCTTTCTCTTCCCCGGAAAGCGACAAGGTGACTTTTCCGTTTTCCGGGGTAAACTTAAATGCGTTGGAGAGAAGATTATTAATAATCTTATGTACTTTATCCCTATCAAAATACATATAGAGTGATTGATGGGGTATCAGACACGTAAAATCCAGCTTCTTTTCTACCGCGACCGGACAGAAGCTATTATAAACAGAGGAGACAAACTCTTCCAAATCTCCATTCATCAGGAGCATTTTCTCGCCTTTCATCTCCAGTTTGCGGAAGTCAAGCAACTGATTTACCAACGTCAGAAGTTCCTGTGCATTCCGGTATATGGTGTTCAGTTGCCTGTTGACCGACTCGTCCGCAATCTTGCGTTTCAAGATTTCCAAAGGTGTAATAATCAGTGTCAGCGGGGTACGTAACTCATGGCTGATATTCGTAAAGAATCGGAACTTCATCTGGTTCAATTCTTCTTTTTGCCGCTGGGCTTCTTCATGTTGCATAGCCACCAACTTCCGGTGGTTCCTCTTATTCATATATATGACAAGACCATATAACAAGGCGCAAAAAAGTACGAAATAGATGATACGCGCCATCAATGTCTCCCAAAACGGGGGATCGATAACAATGGAAAATGAAGACTCCGGTCCCCAGAGTTTATCATTTCCGGCTGCTGATACCCTAAACACATATTCACCCGGAGAGAGATTGTTATAAACAGCCCGTCCTTGCCCGTTATCGGAAAGAACTTCTATCCACTCCTTATCGGATCCCTGCAATTGGTAACGGAAGAAAGTATGAGAAGGATTGGAGAAATTTACGCCTGAGAAATCCAGTGTTATGAAGTTCTCATCATGCTCCAATTCGATACTGCGAGCGTAATTTACCGCTTTATCGAGCAAAACACATCCATTATAGTACGTCCCGGGAGTAATGGATGTATTGAACAGCTTCAATGAGGTGAAAACCGGATGATTCACAAATTTATCGTAGAACACATTCTCCGGATTAAAGGCATTAAAGCCGTTTGTCCTGCCGAAATAGATTTTCCCGTCTCTCGCTTTCAAAGAATGGAAATCAAATAAATCATCTTGTTGCGAACCTGTTCCGATAGGAAATGATACGACGTGGAAAACATAATCCACGCCTTGTTTGTCAACCTTTATCTTGCAGATAGAGTTTATTGTAGAAATCCATATATCATGGTTATTGTCTTCCTGTATACCTTGTATGGTAGCATTGGGGAGTCCGTCCCCTTCCTGAAGTGTATATAATTGCTTGTCAGGAGTTACAATATTCAACGCATATTGAGTGCCGAACCACAGCAGGCCGCGACTGTCATTCAGGATACAATTATATTTGTTGCTGTCATGGATAAACAGTTTGTTGGATGGTTCGTCCCGTTCGGGAATCCAGACTTGATCCGTCTCCTGATCATAGATATATAAACCATTATATGCTCCTACTATCAGTCTGCCACTATTGTCCAGTGCCAGTGCGTCAGCCGTTTTATATTCTTTCAGTTCAGGATGTTTTTCGACCAGCAAGGTTATTTTACCGGTATTCACATCCAGACTTCCTACACCACCGTAAACACTGATCCACATGCGCCCTTTCTTATCTTCAATAATAGCGCGGATATTCCTGAAGTCCGGATCTTGCTGATAGCCTCCGCTCGGATATGAATACAGCCTTACTTTACCTTTGTCAATGCAATACAGATTTTCCTGATAAGTTCCCACCCAGATACGCTGTTTGCTATCCTTGTAAAGCACCCAACAAATCTGATGGTCTAATTCCCTATAGGGAACAGTCACTCTCTTTGTAGAAGGGTCATATAAATGAAGCCCGCCAAGAGTGCCCAAAAGAATATTTCCCTGTTCATCTTCCGCAAAGGCACAGACATCTTCATTATTCCATTTCCCATAAGTATTCGTCCGGTTGTAAAGAGGAAAGTTATCCATACTCGGATGATAATAGCATATCCCCTGACTGAAAAGTCCCAGCCATAAAGCTCCGCTTCCGGAGTCAAAGAACAAGCTATGAATATCGTTGTGTATCGTTCCACCTGTATGCAACGGAATGTCCCTCATCCGGGTAACGGACAGATTATGGCGCATAATCCTATACATACCTTGAGAAACGCCACCGACACAAGCATTGCCTTCCTTGTCCACACAGATGGAAGTCAGTATGGTATAATTGTCCCGCGGAGTGGTAAAAACTTCCTGCCATCTCTTTCCCTGACTGCTGTAATATCCTATCCCCCAGTCCCACATTAACCAGTAATCGCCATTATCCAGCATCTTTATGACAGCACGGTCACCCGGATTCATTTTTCCTATCAGAAAATCCTCCTGACGGATGAATCGTCCTAGTTCTGTATCATAACACCGTATGACACCTTTTTCATGAATCATCCACACACAGTTTCCTTTACTTTCTACATTCTGCAATGTTCCGTAATATTCAATAAACTCATCCCTGGCACAAATCAGCTTCAACTTTCTCTTCCTTTCGTCATACATATAGACAGAAGACTGTGGAGTAACAAACCAGTAATGTTGTTCCGAATCAATAAACATATCGGAGACTTTGGCAGTCAATCCAAAGTCCTGCAACAAGGAATCGACATTGGCAATATATCGTTCGGTCGTTAAGTCAAAGACATGGAGTCCGCCACGTTCTTTCATCCATAATCGGTTATGCACATCAATGTATTGTTCGGGAACAGCATGATGATAGGCTATCGGATACCTGCTTCGCGAATTATAAGGAAAGCTGGTAAACTGATTGCCGTCATATAAACTTAACAAGACTGTAGTTCTTACCCCCAACCGTCCGTCAGGGATTTCAAACACACTTTTCACGTAATTATCGGGCAAACCGTCAGCCACTCCGATATGACGAAAGATATAGGGAGATTGTTCCGCATTCAGTTTCACCGAACACAAGACAGAAAACAGAAGAACAAGCAGGATATGAGGTGCTTTCATACAAATAACCAGTTGGATGACAAACTTATTTTTTTAATCATCTACGTAAAGCTAGTACAAAATACCCCTTCCTGTTTTTTGTTTTAACTTTATTTAAGCAGAGTTGTTTTTCCACCCGAAGCCATAGAATACAAAAAGGGTTGCACAATCATTGAATCAGTATTGTGCAACCCTACCTATAAATATTTTCTTATCTGCTTTTTTATTGGAAAGTAGGCATCTTGAACCTGTACAACAATCCGCCTACCATAGAAGCTACGTAATCAGGTTTTCCCTGTTTGATACCATCGTATGTATCTGTACGGATACCCACCTTAGGTTCGGCATACAAATAGACGGAAGAGGCTACCCGCAGTTTAAACTGCACACCGGCATCCAGTCCCGGCACTACCTGAAACTCTCCGTTACGACGAGACAGTCCGGCAGTGACTCCCATAAAAGGTACGACATCTATCACATGATCGGAACTATACCCCTTTGTTAACGTAGCCAAACTCATCATGTAGTCCATCCCTAAACCGGCATAATGCAAAGGTAATTTATTCTGCGCTTTCGACTTATACAGGATTGTCCCGTTGATACGCCATGCAGACAGCGGAGTGTACCATTTGCCAAAACTTCCTTTCGCTTCCACACCTGCGTTCTTCACCAAATCCTTGTTACCAACCAGCAAACTACCCATTCCGAGTGCCCCTGATATGAAGTAACGTTTGTCATCCTTATCAAACACACTGCGATTGGCTGCTTTTGAATAAGGAACAAAGCGGTAATGGAAACCGGCATTGACGCCTACCAATACATCTTTCTGCATAAAACCCAAGTTTCCTTCGATGAACTTGTCTCCATACATTCTGACTTGCGGTTCGATATATAGACCGAGAAAGTCATTCACATGCCATAGCCCCTGTATGCCAGCATTTATGCCTGGTTGAAACTTATGGTCTGAATTATTGGTATACGCCAGATTGACACCCACAGAAGCAATGAAATCAAAGATACGGTCAGGATTGTAACCGTCCATGGTAGACGTAATATTCCACAAATAATCAAGACCGCCACTGACGCTGATATGTCTGAGTCTGCCCTCTTTAATATCACCGGGAACTAGATAGTTCGTAAAGAACCCGCCCGTACCCACCAGACGCAAACCGGAATAAGCAGTCAGCCACTTACCAAGAGAGACAGAAGCCTGCGGACCTAAAGAACTGAGGTTTTCAAAATTCTTCTTATTCAAAAACATTTGCAGACCAACTCCTGAAGTCATAAACAGATTGTCTGAGATATGATTGTTTGAGAATCCGTTCTTCGGACGTGCCGCACGGTCAATCGTATGATAAGTCAAACCTAAATTCAATTCTCCAAGCTGGTCTGTACCACGCAATCCACACCCGCCTGCATATCTCTTGTGATAAACATTGAGACGAGGTTCTATAAATAAATCCATGGAACGGTTGAGACGGAAACTTCCTTGTACGCCTACTCCTATCCCCGGAGCGTACTTGCCAGAATTCTCCACCCCTTTTGTCCCAGCCAGATTAACTCCTGCAATACCAATTAAATTAAAGACCCTATCTTCATCATATCCCCACAGAACATTATTGAGATTCAACATATAATCCGCATGCAAATCAATATGTTTGAAATATCTGTTCTTACTACCGGCAGGTGTATCCGAAAAACCGACCGTCCCGGACAGACGCAGACCGGAAGAAGGGCTGAACCATTTACCGATTCCGGCAGAGAACTGGGGGCCCAAGCCTTTAATTGTATTCTTGATTCCCGAAACTTTCAGGGTACTGATACCACCGGACAAAGAGATAAACATATGATTCTGGAACGAACTGTTATCAAATTCATCAAAATGAATCTTAGTACCCATCGGAGCGGCAGGCATATATGTCAGACCAACCAGAACCGAACCTCCCACTTGATAATTTCTCCAACTTCCCCTATGTGCCAAAACATCATTATACCATCCTATCTGTGGCTCTACAAACAAGTCCAATGTACGGGAAAGACGTATATTGCCCTGTAAACCAATATGGGCACCATAATAAAATTCACCCCCACCTTTCAGATTCGGATATTTTTCAGAACGTTCACTATTATCACCAACCTTAGAATAACCGGCTTCTACACCAGCTATTCCAAATAACTCAAAACGACGGTTCGGATTGTACCCATATGCCAAGGAAGACATATTCAGCAGATAATCCAGGCTACCGCCACCCATCTTTATTTTAGAATCATATATTTTCGACGGTAAATACCCCATGTTCACCCCTATCCTGAGTCCGTGAACCGGAGTAATCCATTTTCCCATAAAAAGACGAGCAGTCATACCTAATCCGTCCTGGGCCTCCTTACCCGAAAGCAAGCTATACGGACCTATACCGGCAGAGAAAAAGAGATGTTCATTGAACTTATTACTCTCAAACTTCTCATTCGCAGGTCTTTTCTGCAACATATATTGCAATGCACCATAATCCTGTGCCTGTAAGGTGACAGCAAGCATCAGAAATAACGCCACCGCCACATATTTATTTTTGATTCTGAGGATATTCATCGTTTACTCTGTATTATCATTATTTAAGTTTCTGCTCTTCCGGCAGCAAGTCAATAATATCACCGTCCACTCTTGCTGTTTCCAGTAAGGATGGGTCTAATTCAAGGGCTTTCTCGATACTCATTATAGCTTCACCCACTTTCTCCAAACGGTTGGCAACAATCGCTTTCACATAATATTCGCGGGCTGTTGTCACATTCATGGCAGAAATCTTTTCCCATGCTTCCTCATTTCTCTTCATCGCCAGCAACATCACCACCTCATTGAAAGGACTGGTAGCCGCCACCTTTTCGAAAGCATCTTTATGGTAACCTGCCAAAGCTTGTACGATTGCCTGCAAATCCTCAGAAACAGCTCCTTCGGGAACCAATGTCAGGACAGAATCCGCCTTTGTATATTTTCCTTCGTGCAGCAAGGCGATAGCCTGATTGGACAATAACTCTACCGGCGCGGTTTTGCTGACAAACGGTTCGAGAATACGCGAATCCGGAGCGTCTTTCTGTATCGTCGCCACTGCCAGCTCATTGGCTGCATACGTAAAGTTATCGTAAAGTTCAAGGGCTTCCCTGCAATACTTCTCCCTTTTGTCAGAAGTTTTCGCCATCGTAATCATGCGATAATATTCGAAACGGGTCAGCTCCTTCGGATTCCTGTTGTAAATTCCCCTAATCTCATCGTCAGTCAGGAAACGGAAGATTGAATAACCGTACGTATATTGCACCTTTCTCAGTTTAGGCAGATAGGTAGCAGCTATTTCCTTGTAGAAAGGTTTCGATTTCAATACATTATTCAAGCGGTAAGGAACAGATTCGTATTGCTTGATTAAATCCTCTACTTCCTTGGCAATCTCCGGTTTAGCGTCTTTCTTCAGCAATTCCGCCACTTCCTTCCAAGAAGCGACCGCCGCATCCGATTTCACTTCAAGCAGCTTGCGCGTTTCCGGGTCTAGTTGTGAAAGGATACGCTCCAATGCTTTGTCCGTACGCAGTTTTGCCAATTGCAAGTTTCTTTCATATGAACCGTCCGGCGAAGCCACACCCGTGATATGGAAACTCTTCAATGAAGCATCCGGATTCGTCTCAATAGCACGAAGTTCCTGGTTCAATCGGTTCAGTTCCACTTGGTTCTGAGGATTCTTGTCGTCCAAATCGGCTTTACCTACCAAGAATGTCAGATTCACTTCACCTTTCGTATCCCGTAGCTGCATGACAGGTTTCGGAAGATACTTCTCATCGGTCAGATTGAAAGCGGAAAACTTATACTCCAGGAAACGCAGCGGGTTGACAGTTCCGCGTGCAATGGAGAAAGAATCACGATAAATGATGTTCCGATAGTTCTCCATTGCAAGATGCACATCCGCACGGTAATCATGTTGCAGATACTCTATGTATATAGAATCATGATAAGCGATAACATCTCCCTTGCGCGAAGAAGTCGTTTTCACCTGAATATATTCATGCAGAGGGTCTTTATCCAAATCATAATCGTACATCCGGTTTTGCGTCGTATTGTAAGTACCACCGTCGAATACCACTGGACGCATCAACAGGCGTTTTTTGAGTGTCACATCATAAATGGAAGGCTGCAATACCAACCGGCGATGCGAGTTAAACATTTCCTTAGGCACCGGGACACGGGTTTTCAGATGGAAATAATTACCTTTGATTTCGATGTCCGTCGGCTCCGGAATCACTTTATCTTTTACCTTGGAAGTAATCGTCACTTCATCCAGTTCGATGACAGCATCTTTCAGCACAACATCAAGAATCTGTTTTCCTGCCACCTTCACCGTCTTGTCCTCATAACCGACACATGTAAACTTCAACGAGCCGTTCTTTTCCACCAATACGCTATAACGACCATCCTCATCGGACATTTCGATACGTTCGTCATTGACAGGATTGAGCACATTCACATTCGGCACACTTTTCCCCTGCGGGTTTGTGATATGTCCTTGCACACGGATACGTTGGGCGGATGCATCCATGCCGACCAACATCATCGCCATGAGAAGCACACCTATTAATCTATCACGTTTCAAATTGATTTTCATTCTCTTTTCTGACTAGCTAATGTTCTCTAATTATCGGATAATATAAACAAAGGATACCCCCAGTTTGACAGGCGCAATGGTAGTCTTGCTATCATTGACCGCGCCCGGTTTCGGAGCACCCTTATCATACTTGAACTGGCGATAGCGCATTACACCCACACCAGCAGTTGCTTCGATGTTCCAATGGTTGCCCAGTACCCATGCATACCCATAGGTCAACCCAGCGGCGTATGCATCGCCTTTGTGATGCACATCCTTCACCATCATATTAAAATTATTCACGAAAGCGGTGACCCCAAGAAAATGGCTCACCATCGGACGATTTAGCCAGTAACGAACTTCAGGCTGAAAATGCGTGAAAGTCGTTTTAAAGTTGTCTTTACTGATTGGATTCGCAGCAATCCCCATATTCAGGGAGACGTGACTACCCAATACAAACTCTGCTTCTACATTCGGACTGGCAGTGAGCCAACCCAACGCATTTGTCTTTACAGCTACCCGCTGCGCGTGCACATGTACGCCACAACATACTAGTAGAAATGATAACGCAGCTAATGCCCTGCGACCATTTCTCATCACATATACCATAATTTATTTCCCACTAAATATTTCCCACTAAAATATTCACCCACAAAAAGGGCTTCTTGTCCATATTATATACAACTTGGACAAGAAGCCGCAAAAATAGAAAAAATATAGCATTAAAAACGTTTAAATACGCTTTTTTTGTTTTTTATTGCAACATTTCTCCATCTTAAACCGCAATATACCATATTGCGCATAAAATATACAAATTCTCTTCTTATAAATGAAACATCAGATACGCAGCAATGTAAGTTTCGGCTCAACACCGGATTTCACCTTTTTGCCATTAATAACGACCGTGCAGGGAGCAGAAGAAATAATATACCATTTTCCTTCTTTCTTTTCGAGTAACACGTTAGCGGCACTGTCAGTCTGAATCATTATTCCGGACGCAACCAATTGCGTTCCGTTCCCCAAGAATAACGTCCGGTTTCCTGCATATTCATTGCTGATAACTGCATAGTCCGCCTTCACTTTCATTCCTTGATAAGTAGCAGTATGAACTGCGTCGGACAGAGAGAATATATGGTCTACACGCCCGTTCCTACTTTTCACGCAAATTCCTGCAAAGTCTTTCAAGCCAGATTCTTCCGCATCAAAATAAGAAACGGATTGAATAGCGGACGGCTCATTCTTCGTGCTCGGTTCATAGATAGAAACAAAAGGACGATTCCAAGCTTCACCATGCTGCCGGGCAACAAAAGTCAGCGTCGGTTGCTCCTTTATATTATAAGGCATATTCGGTGTACGGCTCAATCCTTCAGTCATTGGCGACAATGCCGTAAAGACTTCGCGTTCCGGTTCACCCTTCATCCAAAGATTCATATATATGTCGTCACCGCCTTTATCCTTCATATCTATGGTGAAAGTCGCTTTGACATCCTTGTCGGTAGCAGCCATTTTCTTATCATATAAATAGGAATAAGCATAAAGATGCGCACCGGCAAAAGCCAGTTCTTCCGTGGGTTGCAAATTCAAGTCAGTACCATCTGCCGCCGTCAATGTCAAAGACTGTCCGAGGTTATGATAGAAATAATCGTGCATCTTATCTCCCCCTTTTTCCTTCCGGCTGCGGAATACATCGACATAATATCCCGTCTCCGCACCGGTGGTGACAATACTCATCATACGGGTCTGGTCTGCCCTGCTTTCCGGTTCACGGAAATAAAGGTTGCTGTAAGTGACGGACGTAAACTCCTTGCCCGGTTCCGCCGATGCCGGAAAACAAGAAAGCAAATCAAAAGAATGATTACTTTTCATCACCGGATAACTCGATACTCCATCCACACAAACCGTATTATGACTGGGGAATTGAGAATAATATTCCGCATAATCCAGTCCGCTATA
The DNA here is from genome assembly GCF_040918965.1 of Bacteroides sp. RTP21281st1_H5_RTP21281_210402. Lineage (NCBI taxonomy): Bacteria > Pseudomonadati > Bacteroidota > Bacteroidia > Bacteroidales > Bacteroidaceae > Bacteroides > Bacteroides sp. RTP21281st1_H5_RTP21281_210402. The sequence continues at coordinate 569,309 of NZ_JBCOWR010000001.1, forward strand.
CAGGAAAAGCCCGATGCCCGCATCCGGGCCAAGCACATATCCTTTTCCGTAAAGCTCCATTGAAATACCGTTGGCATGCATATGATTACCTTCACTGCCATTCAACGAAATCATCAGACTGTTGCGCGGATGCATACCGTTGCGCTGTACCAGCCATGACACATTAGGAGCATAAAATAAAGGAGAAACATAATCCTCTATCTTTCCCGGCTGTACTTTCGGATTTAGCGTCAGCGGCTTGTCTTCAAAGAACGAATTGACAGATACCCGCACATTCTTCTTTTCCGCCTTATCATTTCCAAAATCCGGATGCAAGCATTTCAGCAAAGCGGTGAAATAGTTTTCCTGCTCTTTCTTCCCGTTTGCCTGCGCGTTCTGTATCATACGGATGAAGAAGTTCGTACTCAAATATCCCGGATGCGTATCCCCAAAGCCACAAATCATACGGTTAGGAAACAGGTATTGGGGAGTGGTCGCCACCGCTTTCGACAATACAGGCATCGCTTTCACCAAATCATATTGCAGGTTCGTATCAAACTGATTCACAAAATTGGCATAATCATTGATTACCACACTGCTATATCCCGGACATTCCGCCCAAATCCCCGTATTGGAATCAAAGCCATAATCCGCGAGACGTGTCAGACTCCACTGGCGAATGCTGGAACGGTTCATCACATAGTCGATATAATATTCGCGTCCTTTTCCGTCGGCATATTCCTTATTGTCTTCCAATACCAGGCCTACATTCATAATGAAACGTGCCTGCAACAAATCCCAGTTGTTGTGGGGCACACCGTTCGCAATGATATTATCCGCCCATTTCTTGAAAGCTCCGGCATAGATTTCCATCTTGTCCGGGTAATTAGCCTTGAGATAATTATACAGAAAATCATACAAAGGGACAGCGATATGAAGTGCATCTTCATGGATTACCTCGAAAGAAGTCAATCCCACCAATGTCTGCTGATGACCATTATTCAAATCGACAGGCACATTTCTGTAATAAATACCCGTCATATACGTATCAAATACACCTGCGGCAAGTTTGGCGAACTTCTCTTCGTCCGTCATCCAATAGAGGAAAGCGGCGTCACGGGCGATTCCCAGAATTTCGCAGTTCAGGCTTTCGATATTCCGTCCGGTCTTGGACGGATGCACACTCTCCATCGGACGATTGGGAAGGGCATTATTACAGAAAGTGACGTTCCCGCTCTCGTCATCATCATAAGGCACGACATCCGCCAACTTGGGACGACCGTGAGTGGCAGCCGTTCCACGCGTTCCCGTATAGCGCACCGTAGGATAAGGAGCTTTCCCGCCGCCCGCATGGTCGAACGTTTCACCTTTTACATATACTTCCGTGGCATGAGACTTCCAATACATCGCCAGGCGGGACAGCAGCCAGGACGGTTGAGCATCCGTCAGGTTCGTATAAACTTCCGTCCGTTCCTTCAACTTATTGAAAACATCTTTCGCCCATTCTTCTTTTTTAATCAGCTTCCATGTTTCCTGTTTTCCCGCCGGAGTAGTCAGCACCCGCGGATGCTCCTGCGGCATCTTTTCCGGCAAGGGAATCTCTTGTCCGGATGCACTGTTCAGAAAGGATAGAAAACACAGTCCCAGTAAAATTCGTCTCATACTTCAATTATCTTTTTTAGGTTTAATACCTATTAAATACGAAGATAGAGATTTATTTACCTAATCCGATCGGCAAAGACTGTTTTTATTTGTCCGAAACTATGCTTTTATTCCAAACAAAGAATTATATTTGCAAAAAACCTACTAACAATTCTGATACTTATGAAAATCTTATCTATCCATGATTTGGCTACAATCAGGAAGAGAGCGGAACACAAACTTTCATTGCGCGAAGAAAGTAATGAAAAAGTCACAGAGAAGTGCTGCGGACTGGCGTCCGGCGCACAGCATCTCCAGATTCTTATCTGCGGCGGTACAGGGTGCAAAGCCTCTTCCAGTCAAGGCATTACGGACAGTCTCCGGACAGCCATCGAAAAGAACGGCATCGCCGGCAAAGTGGAAGTCATCACAGTGGGCTGCTTCGGCTTCTGCGAAAAAGGCCCCATCGTGAAAATCATCCCCGACAATACATTTTACACACAAGTCACCCCCGAGGACGCGGAAGACATCATCACCGAACATATCATCGGCGGCCGGAAAATAGAAAGACTGCTGTACATAGACCCTAAAACGGAGCACACCGTCAGCGACTCCAAACATATGGATTTCTACCGGAAGCAACTGCGCATCGCCCTGCGCAACTGCGGATTTATCGACCCCGAAAACATCGAAGAATACATCGCCCGCGAAGGATATCACGCCCTGGCGGACTGCCTTCTCAACAAGCAACCGACGGACGTAATCGACCTCATCAAGCGTTCCGGCCTGCGCGGACGCGGTGGCGGCGGTTTCCCCACAGGCTTGAAATGGGAATTTACCCACAAACAGCAATCGGACATCAAATACGTGGTTTGTAACGCCGATGAAGGCGACCCCGGCGCGTTTATGGATCGTTCCATCATGGAAGGCGACCCACACTCCATCGTAGAAGCCATGTGTATCTGCGGTTACTCCATCGGCTCAAGCAAAGGACTGGTGTATATCCGCGCCGAATACCCGCTTGCCATCAACCGGCTCAAAATAGCTATCGGACAAGCCCGCAACTACGGCCTGTTGGGAGACAATATCTTAGGAACAGATTTCAGTTTCGACATCGAGATACGTTACGGCGCAGGCGCATTTGTCTGCGGAGAAGAAACCGCCCTGATTCACTCCATGGAAGGAAAACGGGGAGAACCGACCCTCAAACCGCCCTTCCCCGCCGAATCCGGCTATTTGGGAAAGCCTACCAACGTGAACAATGTAGAGACACTCGCCAACATTCCCATCATCCTGACGAAAGGCGCCGAATGGTTCGCAGCCATCGGAACGGAACGTTCCAAAGGCACGAAAGTATTCGCCCTTGCGGGAAAGATAAACAATGTAGGGCTGATTGAAGTACCGATGGGAACTACGCTCCGCGAAGTAATCTACGAAATCGGCGGCGGCATCAAAGGCGGAAAGAAATTCAAGGCGGTGCAGACCGGCGGCCCTTCGGGTGGCTGCCTGACAGAGAAGCATCTGGATACCCCCATCGACTTCGACAATCTTCTGGCTGCCGGCTCCATGATGGGTTCCGGCGGTATGATTGTGATGGATGAGGACGACTGTATGGTATCCGTCTCCCGTTTCTACCTAGATTTCACCGTAGAAGAATCCTGCGGAAAATGTACGCCTTGCCGCATCGGCAACAAACGCCTGCTGGAACTGCTGAACAAGATAACCGAAGGAAGGGGAACAGAGAAAGACCTCGATACCCTCGCCACTTTGGGACAAGTCATCAAGGATACCGCCCTCTGCGGACTGGGGCAGACTTCCCCGAATCCGGTTCTGTCTACGCTGGACAATTTCCATGATGAATACCTGGAACACGTCCGCGACAAGACCTGCCGTGCCAAACAGTGTAAATCCCTGCTGACTTACACCATCAATCCCGAACTTTGTATCGGTTGCCACCTGTGCGCCAAGAACTGCCCCGCCGACGCAATCATCGGTCTGGTACGCAAACCGCACGTTATCAGCCCCGACAAATGTATCAAATGCGGAATGTGCCTGGCACGCTGTAAATTTAAAGCTATTCTTGTCTGCTAAAATAATCTGTTCACTATGGAAGAAAAACAAATTACACTCCAAATAGACGGTCACTTTATCACCGTCCCCGAAGGAAGCACCATCCTCGAAGCCGCCACAAAAATCGGTATCAACATACCCACTTTGTGCCACATCGACCTGAAAGGAACCTGTATAAAAAACAATCCCGCTTCCTGCCGCATCTGCGTGGTGGAAGTCATGGGACGGCGCAACCTTGCTCCTGCCTGCGCCACCCGTTGCACGGAAGGAATGGTAGTAAAGACCAGTACCCTGCGTGTGATGAACGCCCGCAAGGTAGTGGCCGAACTTATCCTCTCCGACCATCCGAACGACTGCCTCACCTGTCCGAAATGCGGCAACTGCGAGCTTCAAACGCTGGCACTGCGCTTCAATATCCGCGAAATGCCTTTCAATGGCGGCGAACTGTCTCCCCGCAAACGGGAAATCACCGCTTCCATCGTCCGCAACATGGACAAATGTATTTTCTGCCGCCGTTGCGAAAGCGTCTGCAACGATGTGCAGACGGTAGGAGCGCTCGGTGCCATCCGTCGCGGTTTCAACACAACGATAGCTCCCGCTTTCGACCGGATGATGACAGAGAGTGAATGTACTTATTGCGGTCAATGCGTAGCTGTCTGCCCGGTAGGTGCGCTAACCGAACGAGACTACACCAACCGCCTGCTCGACGACTTAGCCAGTCCGAACAAAACAGTCATCGTACAGACCGCACCCGCCGTACGCGCCGCCCTGGGAGAAGAATTCGGTTTCCCTCCCGGCACACTGGTAACCGGAAAAATGGTCTACGCCCTGCGCGAACTGGGATTCGACTATGTATTCGACACCGACTTTGCAGCCGACCTCACCATCATGGAAGAAGGTTCTGAAATCCTGAACCGTCTGACACGTTATCTCAACGGAGACAAATCCGTCCGCCTGCCCATCCTGACTTCCTGTTGCCCGGCATGGGTGAACTTCTTCGAGCATCATTTCCCGGATATGCTCGACATTCCTTCCACCGCCCGCTCCCCGCAACAGATGTTCGGCTCCATCGCCAAATCTTACTGGGCGGAGAAAATGGGAATCCCCAGGGAGAAGTTAGTCGTCGTATCCATCATGCCCTGTCTGGCAAAGAAATACGAATGCGACCGCGACGAGTTCAAAGTAAACGGCATCCCCGACGTAGATTACTCCATCTCCACCCGCGAACTGGCACGGCTGATTAAACGAGCCAACATTGGCTTCCCCCTGGTACTGGACAGTCCTTTCGACAACCCGATGGGCGAATCGACAGGCGCCGGCGTTATCTTCGGCACCACAGGCGGTGTGATGGAAGCCGCCCTGCGCTCCGTCTACGAAATCTATACTGGTGAACCTCTCAAGAATGTGAATTTTGAACAAGTACGCGGACTGAACGGTGTCCGCCGCGCCACCATCGACCTGAATGGTTTTGAACTCAAAGTAGGCATCGCACACGGACTAGGCAACGCCCGCCATCTACTGGAAGATATACGGAACGGGCACAACGAATATCACGTCATCGAAATTATGGCTTGCCCCGGTGGTTGTATCGGCGGTGGTGGGCAGCCGTTACACCACGGCAACTCGGAAGTCTTATACGCACGCGCCAATGCCCTTTACCGCGAAGACGCGAACAAACCGCTGCGTAAGTCGCACGACAACCCGTATATCAAGAAACTGTACGAAGAATATCTCGGCAAACCTCTGGGCGAGAAATCGGAAATGCTATTGCACACGCATTATTTCAACAAATCTATGGATTAACTTTAAACGAAGAGTATTATGTCAGATATAAAACTAGCCTGCGATGTGGCAGAACAAGTCCGAACGATTTGCGACAAGCACGGAAACAACCCGGGCGAACTAATCAATATTTTGCACGAAGCGCAACACCTGCACGGCTATCTGCCCGAAGAGATGCAACGCATCATTGCTTCCAAACTCAATATCCCCGTATCGAAAGTGTATGGAGTGGTCACCTTCTACACCTTCTTCACCATGACTCCGAAAGGGAAACATCCCATCTCCGTCTGCATGGGTACGGCATGTTACGTGCGCGGCTCCGAGAAGTTGCTCGAAGAATTCAAACGCGTACTGGGCATCGAAGTCGGCGAAACCACCCCGGACGGGAAGTTCTCATTGGACTGCCTGCGCTGCGTAGGCGCCTGCGGATTGGCTCCAGTGGTGATGGTTGGTGAAAAAGTGTACGGAAGACTGCAACCGATAGATGTGAAGAAGATTATCGAGGAGTTGGAATAAATGCCGCAAATAAAAAACGGCTGCTTTGAAAAATCAAGGCAGCCGCTTCAAAACATTTTTTAACAACAGAGAAAAAAAAAGCGGAGAGAACGAGATTCGAACTCGTGATACACTTTTGGCGTATACACGCTTTCCAGGCGTGCCTCTTCAACCACTCGAGCACCTCTCCTTGTTTTTCAATAAAAAAACAGACAATGGAAATATATTTTCCACAAAAGAAATAGCAGCTTCAAAGCTGCTATTCTCAGCGGAGAGACAGGGATTCGAACCCCGGGTACCTCGCGGTACAACGGTTTTCAAGACCGCCGCAATCGACCACTCTGCCACCTCTCCAAAACTTCCTTTTCAGAAGTGCTTTTCGTTAAAAGCGGTGCAAAGGTACGAACTTTTTTTAAACATGCAAGAGTTTCCACAAAAAAAATTCGGGAAGATTTCCTAAGGATAGCAATATCTAGGTATTTTATGTTGAAAAGCATAAAATAGAGCATATTTATGCTGATTATATGAAAAATGATTGTAACTTTGTGCGCTCTAAAGAAAAGGATAACTACAACCTCTAATTTTATCATTTATGGAATTAAATAAGATCTTTAAAGACGGTCTTTGGAGCAGCGAAATCAACGTAAGGGATTTCGTAAGTCATAACATCACTCCGTATTACGGAGATGCTTCATTCCTCGAAGGCCCCACCGAACGCACAAAAGCTGTATGGAACCGCTGCCTCGAAGCATTGGCAGAAGAAAGAGAAAACAATGGCGTCCGCTCTCTTGACAATGTTACCGTATCTACCATCACTTCCCACAAAGCCGGATATATCGACAAGGAAAACGAACTGATTGTCGGTCTGCAGACAGACGAACTGCTGAAGCGTGCCATCAAGCCTTTCGGCGGCATCAACGTAGTGAGCAAGGCTTGCCACGAGAACGGCGTGGAAGTAGATGACCGCGTAAAAGACATATTCACTCACTACCGCAAGACGCACAACGACGGAGTATTCGACGTATATACGGAAGAAATCCGCTCGTTCCGCTCACTGGGATTCCTTACCGGACTTCCTGACAACTACGCCCGCGGACGTATCATCGGCGACTACCGCCGTATGGCTCTTTACGGTATCGACCGACTGATTGAAGCCAAGAAAGAAGACTTGCGTAACCTGACCGGCCCGATGACCGACGCCCGCATCCGCCTGCGCGAAGAAGTGGCAGAGCAAATCAAGGCGCTGAAAGAAATGAAGGTAATGGGCGAATACTACGGACTCGACCTGAGCCGTCCTGCCTACACTGCACAGGAAGCCGTACAATGGGTGTACATGGCTTACCTTGCCGCCGTGAAAGAACAAGACGGTGCAGCTATGTCACTGGGTAACGTTTCTTCCTTCCTCGACATCTATATGGAATATGAATTGAGCAAAGGAACTATCACCGAATCTTTCGCACAGGAACTAATAGACCAGTTTGTCATCAAACTGCGTATGGTTCGCCACCTGCGCATGCAATCATACAACGACATCTTTGCCGGCGACCCGACCTGGGTAACCGAATCTCTGGGCGGACGTCTCAACGACGGACGTACCAAAGTAACAAAGACTTCCTTCCGCTTCCTGCAAACACTGTACAACCTCGGCCCGTCACCCGAACCGAACCTGACTGTACTGTGGAGCCCGGAACTGCCGGACGGTTTCAAGGAATTCTGTGCCAAAGTTTCTATCGACACTTCATCCATCCAGTACGAAAACGACGACCTGATGCGCGAAGTACGCCAGTCGGACGACTACGGAATCGCTTGCTGCGTATCTTACCAAGAGATAGGAAAGCAAATCCAGTTCTTCGGCGCACGCTGCAACCTGGCTAAAGCCCTGCTGCTTGCCATCAACGGCGGACGTTGCGAAAACACAGGTACGGTCATGGTGAAAAACATCCCTGTACTGACCAGTGACACGCTGAACTTTGAAGAAGTAATGAGCAACTACAAGAAGGTATTGATTGAAATCGCCCGTGTTTACAACGAAGCGATGAACATTATCCATTATATGCACGATAAGTATTACTACGAGAAAGCACAGATGGCTCTTGTAGATACCAACCCGCGCATCAACCTTGCTTACGGTGTAGCCGGACTTTCCATCGCGCTCGACTCACTCTCGGCCATCAAGTACGCCAAAGTTACCGCCCGCCGCAACGACATCGGCCTGACGGAAGGTTTTGACATCGAAGGCGAATTCCCTTGTTTCGGTAACGACAATGACAAGGTAGACCACCTGGGTGTTGACCTGGTATATTTCTTCAGCGAAGAATTGAAGAAGTTGCCGGTGTACAAGAATGCCCGTCCTACCCTGTCTCTGCTGACCATCACTTCCAACGTGATGTATGGTAAAAAGACCGGTGCTACTCCCGACGGACGTGCCAAAGGCGTTGCCTTCGCTCCGGGTGCCAACCCGATGCACGGACGCGACAAGAACGGTGCTATCGCCTCTTTGAGCTCCGTAGCGAAACTTCGTTACCGCGACTCACAAGACGGTATCAGCAACACCTTCTCTATCGTTCCGAAATCACTGGGAGCAACCGTAGAAGACCGTATTGATAACTTGGTTACCATGATGGACGGTTACTTCACCAAAGGCGCTCACCACCTGAACGTTAACGTTCTGAACCGTGATATGCTTTATGACGCCATGGAACATCCTGAGAAATATCCGCAGCTTACCATCCGTGTTTCCGGTTATGCCGTAAACTTCGTGAAGTTGAGCCGCGAACATCAATTGGAAGTTATCAGCCGTAGCTTCCACGAACGTATGTAATCTATCTACTCTATATGACGATAAACGTACATTCATACGAAAGTATGGGAACATTCGACGGGCCGGGCTTACGGCTCGTCGTTTTTCTTCAGGGTTGCAACTTCCGCTGCCTGTATTGTGCCAATCCCGACACGATAGCCGGCAAAGGCGGTACGCCTACCCCACCGGAAGAAATCATCCGCATGGCCATGAGCCAGCGTCCTTTCTTCGGCAAGCGCGGCGGAGTCACTTTCTCGGGCGGAGAGCCTACGTTTCAGGCGAAAGCGCTTGTCCCGCTGGTTCGCGAGCTGAAAGAGAAAGGGATTCATGTCTGCATAGACAGCAACGGCGGCATCTGGAATGAAGATGTAGAAGAGCTTTTCAAACTGGCCGACCTTGTATTGCTCGACATCAAAGAATTCAACCCCGCCCGCCATCAGACGCTGACCGGAAGAAGCAACGAACAGACCATCCGCACGGCGGCATGGCTCGAAGAGAACGAAAAACCGTTTTGGCTGCGTTATGTATTAGTGCCCGGATACAGCGATTTCGAAGAGGATATCCGCCGACTGGGAGAGGCACTGGGAAAGTATAAGATGATTCAGCGGGTAGAAATCCTGCCTTACCATACACTGGGCGTACACAAGTACGAAGCCATGGAGCAGGAATACAAGCTGAAAGACGTAAAAGAAAATACCCCCGAACAGCTTGAAAAAGCTGCGGGAGTATTCAAAGAGTATTTTGCTACTGTGGTGGTTAATTAACCACCACAGTAATAAATAGATAAAAGACAACATACATCATGACAAATGTTTTTTATCCGACAACCTATATTATAGATATAAACCATATCCAATAAAAAGTTCACAAAACAGCATTCAGCCTTCAGTTTCTTCCTAAATCTTCCATTTCATCGAGCTATTTGGCTGAAGCCACCCCTGAAAACAAAGGGAAAGTTTTTCTATTTATTTTTAGAGTCTGCATAAACGTCCATACTGAACCAAAGGTCTATTTTCCGAAAATAGAGCGTCTGTTTTATCCAAACAAAGCGTCTGTTTTACTTAAACAGACCCTCTATTTTACATAACTCCCTATTTCCTGGAACAGTAAATACCAGCCCACGTATCAACGATCCTTTACCGGCATGTCAGATTCCTTCAGTCGACATCTTAGCAAATTTTGCCGACGTGTCAATAAACTTTTGCTCACACATTGGTGAGTGTCCATCGGCATAAAATACGGCTGAAGGCGGAATCCCCTCCTTTCAGGGTACTGCTTTCAGCCACATTCCCTCCTATCAAGGAGTTTCAGAGCATAAACCAGAAGCTGAAAGCAGTTTTTGTATTATATATTCGGATAGGCAAAATCATGAGAAAATGTATAGAAGACTTGACTGTAACAAGTACTACATTCAACTGGATGATATAGGAGAATCAGGCAAATCAAGTACATGTCTTTGCTTACTCTAGTACTGACTTCATTCATTTCCAATACACCTATCTATATTTTCTTTTAAAACAAACACAAATATTATAAATTCTCCCTCAATCCCCTCACTTTTTGCCTTTTTCTTCTTCAAAAAGACAGCGGGAAATCTGAAAACACAACTGTCTTTTTCAGATTTCCCGCCATCTTTTTAAAGTTAAGTTCGAAGCTATACTCCCAACACAATATTAGCATCAATATTCAATTTCCTACTTATCTCACGAGCCACCTTCAATGTTGGCTCACATTTTCCCGAAATATAATCACTAAGACGTGAAGGACTGACTCCTATTAACTGAGATAGTGACTTTTGATTAAGTCCCATCTCGTACATACGAAGTTTCAGGACATCGACAAGTGAAGGTTCTCCCAAAGAAAAATGTTCTTCGGAGTAGTCAGCAACAAGATTAGAAAGAAGTTCCAACTCTATGCTGTTAGGGTCATCCAAAGGAGTATCATCTTTCACTAACGGAAGAAGCTCCTCTACTCTTTTTACAGCCCATTCATATTGGGTTTGGTTCTCTATCTTTGTCATACTTTCAAATATTAGAACAATCTATTTTATCATATTCTTTATGAGTACCAATAAAGCGAATATATACAAACTTTACAGTAAACTTAATAACTACCACCAACCGATAATTGTTTCCTTTAATATTGAAAACATAATGCTGATTACCTACATTATCAGCACTATTAAAAGTTTTCTTTATATCAGCGAAACAAGTCCACTCACTTCTTTTGACTATAACAGCCCATTCTTGCAAAGCGACTTTTGAATCGGGATGCTTCTCTGCATATTCTTTTAATGCCTGTTCAGTAAATATTCTCATTAGTTACTCATTTTTCATGTGACAAAGATAAAATTATAATTCTATTTTTCAAAATATTATTCTAACATTCATAATCCAACAACAAAGCAATAATCAATTACAGGTATCAAAGAACAGAAAGTCTGTTCGTAGTTCGCTACTCCGTCATACGTAAGACGGCCGTGGTCGATAGCGGCCAACACTACGAAAATGTATCGTTTCGGGTCTCCCTGATATTCGATAGTGGCAGACATATTTGTGCATTACTTTGCGAAGTTCGTTTTTCAATGAACAAAACAATTCATCATTACATGAATTTTCCATAAAACTATTATTTAATTGATTATAAAAAAGCCATTCCAGGAAGAAAGCAATCATTACTTACTTCCCGGAATGGCGACCAATACCTCGAAAACAAAGACTTTATTTCTAACCTAATGTACTCACTTTTAATTCACTTCTTTTGATTTTGCATTCCAAACCAACAAAGCAAAGAGAACAGACAACAATGCCGCACCAATCCAAAACCAATTGATATAGGTAAAGTCATAAACATCAACGCCATTTTGAACAGTCTTTTGCCCTTCTATCAGAATACCGCTCATCACGTCTTGCAGTCCGGCTCCGATATAACTGGCGATGCCGACTACTCCCAAAGCTGCACCCGACGCGTTGCGGGGAGCAATATCCACTGCCATCAAACCACCCAGAAAACAAATCAAAACTCCAATGCCTAAACCGAACAGCACCATTGCCAACACGTCTATCCAAAAATGAACCCCCGGAACCAAGAGAAACAGACAGAGAGCTATTACATTCATCAACCCAAATACCAAAGCCGGAATATTACGACTGCCGGAAAACATTTTATCGGAAATGATACCTGAAAATACCGTACCAATGATTCCACAGATAGAACTGACTGAGATTATAAAACTGGCATCCAACGTAGAATAGCCCTTTTGAGCTTCCAGATAGAAAACGCCCCAACTGTTCACAGCATAGCGGCTGATATACATAAATGCACTTGACAAAGCCAAAATCCAAATTGCGGGATTCTTCAAAACTGCTTTTTGAGCTTTGTTGAAATCTTCCGTCTGTTTAGCCGGCGAAGAATGAGAGTCCACAGGAGAAGATTTTTTGTCCAACAAGAATCCCTGGCTCTGTGGCGTATCACGCATAAAAACAAGCATCATAAAGAAGCCTAATATCCCAATGACACCGGCTCCAATCATCCCATATCTCCACCCCATCCAACTGACTAACAAGGCTATGGAAATAAAGGTCAATGCTTCACCCAAATTATGACTGGCAGACCAGAAGCCGTAAAAAGTACCGCGTTCTTTGCTACTGTACCACCGAGTGAGCGAAACCACTCCGGATGCTGCTCCCATTGACTGAAACCAACCATTCAATCCCCAAAGTACGACAAAAGCATAAAAGGAACCGGTGAAACCTAAACATAGATTTATCAAAGCGGAACACAATAGTCCGGTAGACATAAAACGCCGTACATTACTACGGTCGGCAAGAAATCCATTCGTCAGTTTGCCTACCGCATACACGAAAAACAGGCAAGATCCTATGATTCCTAATTGAGTCTCGGAAAATACTCCTTCCTCTACAATCGGTTTGCGCACAACGTTCATACTAAGACGACAAACATAGTAAATGCCATATCCGGTAGTAGCCGACAAAAAAGTAGCCCAACGGATACGCTTAAAGCGGGAAGAACGTTCGGAATCAGTCTCTCCCCCGACTAGAGGGGAAGAGATTTTATAAAAGTCCACTATTTTAAATGACATAACTGAAGTTTACATATTAATGAAAGACATCTATCTTATGTTCATTACGTTTTTTACGAGCTTGCAAGTATTCCAGTAAATAAGCGGTACGGTCGGTCTGAATGATTGTCGCTCCAAGTTTATCTATCAAATATCCATATCCTTCATCCGGATTTTCCAACGATTTATCGTCATCATGTCCGCCTGCCATCGTATCCCAAAGAGTATTATACCAAATCTTACTTTTTCCTTCAAGTTTAGCCCTCACTTGTTTGGGGAGTTGGCAAGTATCCGATTCAAACAACAATTCGAAGGCTACCGGGTGAAGTTCTTTCATGAAATCATTTATTTGCCGCATAGCTCCCGGTCGATCCAAATGTATGATTGGCATATATAGGATCCGGTTTAAATATTTTCCCAAATCCTTTTTCACTTCCGCAACAGGCTTCGACCCTTTCATGATAATCTGTCCAACAGTTCCGGTTTTCTCCAAAATGGGGAAAATCTCATCGAATATCGGATAAGCCTTATCCAAATTTACCATAACGCGCCCTTTGGCTGTCAATAATGCTTCTTCCAATGTAGGCACACGGTGTTTGGTTCTCAAAGCGGCACCATTCTTCAAACGGAGCGTCCGGATGGAATCCAGTGTCCACTCAGCAACCTTACCTTTTCCGGTAGTCGTTCTGTCCAAAGTCTTATCATGCATAAGAATCAACTGTCCGTCTTTGGTTTTCTGAACGTCCAGTTCTACGACGTCGGCTCCCAACCGGATAGAACTCTCTATCGCCGCCAGTGAATTTTCAGGTGCAAAACGCCAGTCCGCCCGATGAGCGACTACGGTTATTTCTTTATCATCAGGATTCGTTATCTTTGCATAAATTGCCTTCACCGGTTCATCTGCAAACAAGCGGAAAGGAAACAGCAAAATAATTCCTATTATCAGGTAGTTCTTCATATTCATTTTTGTCATCTATAGTTTTTGGATTTCAAATACTTGGCTGCCACTTCAGCATAATCGGTCTGTACGATATTAATGCGTTTGTTTATCATGCCTACCAGACCCGAATAGTTGTCCGACAACATGTTCGTATCATTCGCTCCTACGATATTGGAGAATAGAAGCCAGCCTTTGGATTTAATGTCTTCCGTCATCGCTCCCGCAAGAGCATCCGAGGTGGAAAGTTGCATCATTTGCACATTGTCCGTGTAAGATGAAGCAAAATAGGTAATATCATCTGAAGCTTTTGCCATCGGATGCAGTAAGAGACTGCCGTTCGCCGCTTTCAAATCATATGCATAATTACGGTTGTTTGAGACATAGAGCAGAACTTCGTTTTCCATGTCGAGTTTTTTAAGCAATGCCACTATTGTCGCTACGGCAACGTTTTTGTTGACTATATCCAAATTATAATAAACCTTTCCTTTACCTTTTTTCAATGCGTCCTCTAAAGTGGGGATCCGCTCGTTTGTGAGATTCCCCGCTGCATCTTTAAGATAGAACTGCTGTAACTGCTGATAAGAATAATCTCCTACCGCGCCGCTTCCGTTGGTGGTTCTGTCAATCGTATTATCGTGCATCAGTACCAATATTCCGTCAGAAGTGGGACGTGCGTCAAGCTCGATCATTTCTACTCCTACATTAATTGCATACTCTATGGAAGGCAATGAATTCTCCGGTATGCCATTGGTTATACCTTTCTGCGTGTTCGCCCGATGGGCACAAAGCCAGACCTTGTAGGAACTATCATCAAACAAGTTTTTTAAATCAGTCTTCAGATTCCCTGTAATAGGCAGTTGTCCGCCCGGTTCACCTCCCGGATTCTCTCCCGAACCTCCCAATTGTGCACTGGAGTGACGGCTGTCTTTTCCTTTCATCGGCCATGCCGAAGCTGCACATCCGGTTATACCTTCATCTTCCAAAGCTACCAGGACACTCTTCGATGGATCTACTGTATGAGTAACGCCAATATAGATCGTTCCATCCGGCCCGATGGTAGGCGAACTCCAGATTTTTCCGATACCCGCTTCCCAATTATCTTTTAAAGGAGAATCGCTCTCGCTAATCAATGCGGCCAAGTCTTTTTTCAAGATTAGCTGTTCTTCCGAGGCTTCGGGTTTAATGATATAATAATTACCGGACTGTGTTCCAAAATGAATATTACCGGCCTGGTCGATTGCCGCACATCCACTGACGTCTTCCGGCACACCGTAATGCCATTGAATTACTCCATTAGGAGATAACGCAACGATTCCTCCCGTGGCTTCACCCGGAGCACGTTTTACGGTCACAATGACGCTTCCATCCAAGCCTATCACAACGCCGCCCTGATCCAGCGTCCCTACATTTCCTAACGAAGTACGCCATTTTTCGACCCCGTCACTTCCAACAGCAAATGCGCTGCTTCCTATGCCCGGGAAGGTGGCAATTCCGTATATGGTGCCGGCAGCGTCCACAGCTACGGAAGCATTCATGTTTTCCGCAGGCTTATCATTTCCCGAACTATATATTTGCCATGCCCACATCACATTACCACCTGTATTCAGCGCAGACGCCGACGCTCCGAATAATCCGTTCTTTCCGCCTGACCAAATCAATGTGTTGTTCGCCAATGCCATTCCGGCAGATACTCCACCCGAAGGGCCGCCGGAATTATCTGCGTTTGCCACATAACCTACTCTGTAACCGGTGCTCTTATCGACAGCAAGCACAGAGCCCGTAGAGCCGCCATTCCCCATATAGATGTGATTCTCTCCAATCGCACAAGTCAGATAATTAATACGAGGTTTGGAAGCCTGTCCTTTATTCCAAAAGCCTTTTTCTGCATCTCCGGCAACTACCCATTTCTTTGTTCCATCGGGATTGATGGCGTATACACGCCCTACTTTGCCGCTCGTGTCGCCTGTTCCTACATACACAGTACCGTCCGTATCAATACTCGGAGTGGTATGCGTGTTGCCGGACGGAGAATCACCATCGGCAGATGTCCACAAGTCGAATTCCCACAATTGTTCACCGGTAGCGGCCGAGAATTTCCGCAAATAATGGTCATTGGAAGTCATATATACACTATTATCATCACTGACTGCCGGAGCCGTAGAACGTATTTCGCCCAGTACGTGAGCACCTACCCACTTCAGTTTCACATTGCCGACTTCGGGCAGAGGTTCTGCTTCAATCGTCAGCAATTTATGAGCCATCGCATAATTTCCTTTGCCGTCTTTGACGTGCAAAGTCACTGTATATGCCCCATTCGTTTCATAAATCACTTTAGGAGCAACTTCCGTTGAAGTCTCCCCATTCCCTAAATCCCATTGGCAGGTATAATTTCCTTCTCCGCCTACTGTCTCATTCGTGATACAGACTTCTTCACCTACATAGTAGGTTGTCTTGTCAAAAGTAAATTTAGCTGTCAGCGCATTTTCCTTCCAATCATCCGAGCATGCCGAAAGTAGCAGCAAACAGATGAAAAACGTTGTAACTATTTTTATATTCTTCATACTTTGTTCTTTCTAAGATAATTAATAGCCTGGATTTTGAGGATAGTTTTCTTCTCCCGCCAAGTCGCGTTCCGACTGGGGAACGGGATAATACATCAGGTAGTTTCTGCCGTTCAAGGAAGAAAACAAGTCCAAGCGGTTGGTTCGCTTCAAATCATACCATCGCTGACCTTCCGCATACAGTTCACGGTGACGCTCATCAAGTATCTGGTTCTGAAATTCAGCATCAGTCATGCTTGAGGGCAGCGAAACGGTGGCGTAGCGTTTGTTCATAAATTCTTTCAGTGTAGACAGTCCGTTGACAGCTCCCAGTGCTTCTGCTTTTATCAGATACATCTCTGCCACGCGGGTAACTACAATCGGAGTCTGTGACGGTTGTTCATTAGTGACAAACTGACCGGTACTTCCATTCGGAAATTTGATAATGCGGCTATTATCTGCGCCAAACACGGCTTTTGCACGTATATCTTGTTTCTTGACGGCTGTATCATCGTAAAGATGTCCGTAACAGTCGGCAGAGGGAGAATAATCCCAGGTGGGGTCGATGTCGTTCACCGTTTGGTAGAATAGCAGCAGACTTGTACTGCGCTTGTTGGCTAGCGCAAAGACCAGTTCTTTACTGCTGCTGTTGGAAACAAAGGCATTGGCATAATCAGTTGATGTAGCGCTCAACGCAAAATTTGATTTTGTAATCACTTTGTCGGCATAAGCGGCTGCGTTCGTATAGTCTTTCAAAGACAGGCATACTTTGGCATTCAGTGCGTCACAAGCGCTAAGAGATACATAAAAACGGTCTGTAAACTCTGGCAATAACCCTTCCGCTTTCGTCAAGTCTTCTCTGATAAAACTCCATACTTCTGCTTCGGGAGAGATGGGTACGACATCATAGGTACGCTTGCGCAAGATAGGTGCTCCACCCCAACGAGTGGCTAAATGATAATAAATCAAGGCTCTGAAATAGTATCCCGTACCGCCTGTCTGCTTCACTACCAGGTTTTCTTTATTAGAGGACGCTTCGTATGTTTCGACTAGGAAATTTACTTGCTTCAAGGTGGTGAAGCATTTCTGCCACTGGCTCAAAACCTCTTTGGAACTAGGAGCCATCGACATCGGGTCGTTCATAGAGAAGCCGGGGCCTGCCTTGAAATTCTCGCCTTTTACGTCACCGTCCATATAGAACTTAAATACAAGTTCTTCCATTTCGGCGTACACTCCATTCAATAATTTTTCCAAATCGGATTCGCTCAACATATCTTGAGGTATCTGATCCTTAGGCCGCATATCGTCCAGCATACCTGAACAAGCCGTTATCCACAAAAGGCAAATGCTACACAGCAAATAGTTGATTATAGTATAGTATCGTTTCATACATCTATGTTTTTAAAAGTTTAGATTCAGACCAAAAATAAATGTTCTCAACACGGGTTGCAGACCGAAGTCAACGCCATAATTTGAATCACCCGGACTGCCGGAGAATGATGTTTCGGGATCATAACCGGAATACTTGGTGAGGGTCAGCAGATTATCTGCCGAAACGTAGACTCTTAATGAATTTACGCGGAGTTTCTTTACAACTGATTCCGGCAATGTGTAACCCAAGGTTACTGTTTTCAGTTTAAAATAGGAAGCGTCTTCCAAATAACGTGTTGAGGTCTGCACGTTGTAGTCATAATCGTATCCGGTATGCACTCCCATTCGTACAGGACGGGGAATCGTGTTGCTTGTGCCTTCTCCGCGCCAGTATCCGTTGGCTACTTCTTTGCTTACATTAAAGTATTGTTCCACAGATTCGCCCCGGTCGCTTACTTTCACATTCGACAGTGCGAGCCCTAGGTGGTCAGTACCTTCGGAGCCGTTCACTCCCCGCCATGCCGACATCACTTTACCGCCTACCGAGAATTGTCCGAACAGAGACAGGTCGAAACCTTTGTAGGAGAAGTTGGAAGTGATACCTCCGTAAAAGTCCGGGATGGCTTTTCCTACGTTCATCCGGTCGGCATCGGAGATGTCACCGTCTTCGTTATAATCGAAATATTTCACGTCACCGGCACGTACGCCTTTAGCATAAAGTTTTGCAGGCACTTCGTCGTCACGTTGGTAGATGCCTTCCATCTTCAACATATAGAATGTACTGATAGGCTGTCCGTTAATCAATGCGTGCATCGAACCTCCCAAAAGGTTACTTCCGCTACTGGGAACTACATACATATCATTTCCTTCAATCAGGGAAAGTAACTTGTTTTTCACGAAAGAAATGTTTCCTCCCAAATCCCATTTGAATTTTCCGGTAAGGATTTTGCCATTCAAAGCCAACTCAAGCCCTTTATTCTCCAATGAACCGATATTGGACTGCAAAGTGGTATATCCGGTGGTTGCATTGACCGGTTTCTTGAACAGCAGGTCGGTGGTCTTCTGATAGAACATATCCACGTTCAGAGTCAGGCGGGACTGGAACATTTCTATATCAAATCCGATATTGAACTGGCTGGCTTTCTCCCAAGTCAGGGCACGGGCGTCCTGCGAAATCTGGAATCCGGCAGAACCGTTGTAAGAAGCGCCGCCCGCACTGATAAGTGACAGCGGAGCATAATTGCTCACTCCTGCCATGCTTCCTGTCATACCCCAGCTTAGTCTTAACTTGGCGTCATTGACGTATTTGTTTTTCGGGAAGAATCCTTCATTGGATGCCCGCCACGCAAAAGAGGCAGAGGGGAAATAACCGTATCTCTTGTTTTTTGCAAAACGGGAAGAACCGTCACTACGCAATGAGGCATTCAGTATATATTTGTTGTCCCAGTTCAAGGCGATTCGCCCGAAATAGGATTCTAAAGCGTAAGAGGTATAACTGATGTTTCCGGCATAGATATTGGGGCCTGCATTGATTAAATCAAAGTTGGAAGAAGGAAATGCGCCGTTGGCGTAGTTGTCACTCTTTGCGCCGAATTGCTCATAAGTGTATTTCTCAAACGAGTGTCCCAGCATGACGGAATAAATCAGTTTGTTCCATTCATTGTTGTAAGAGAATATGTTGTCTATCACATAGCGGAAACTTTGATCTTTTTGTTCTGCCAATGCTCCCCAACCGCTGCTGTTTTTGCGGGCGTCATGCTTGTCCGACAGTTTCTTAGAGGTGTTATCCAAAATGCCATATACGCTTACGGTCGGTGTATATTTGAATCCTTTGAAGGGGGTGACGTCTATGCTGAACACACCGGATAGTTGATATTTCTTGGCTACCCAGTCTTCTTCATTTATCAGCATTACGGGATTGTGGCGCAGAATATCCGTACCATTCACTTTGTAGGATGTTCCGTCTTCTTTGTAGGGTGAATACCAGGGTTGTTCTTCACGTGCCGTACGCAGGACTTTCAGACTGGTACTTGTTTCTTCCAACAGGTCTGAACGGCTGGCCGAACCTGCCAGATTCATATTCAGTTTGAATAGGTTGTTTATTTTATGTGTGAATTTGGCACGCATATTATATTGGTCATAGCTGCTCTTATTCAGATATCCTTCTTGAGTATTAGCGCCTAAAGAAGCAAAGAAGGTGGTCTTTTCATTTCCACCGGAGATGCTGATGGAGCCGGTACCTGTTTTTGAGTTCTTTCTTGATATTTCTTTCACCCAATTGGTTTCCTGAATATGGGAAGGAACATATAATTGAAGGTTGGCCCCCATTTGTACATTGTAATTATCAATAGCGGCTTGCATGGTGTTCATATATTCCGTTGAATTGGCCATTTCAATGTCGCTGGCCAGATAGGCGAATCCGTAGCGGCCGGACACTTCTATCTTTGTCTTGCCTTGCTGACCTGATTTGGTGGTTATCAACACGACTCCGGCATTGGCACGCGAACCATAGATGGCAGCGGCGGAAGCGTCTTTCAAGACTTCCATGCTTTCAATGTCATTCGGATTCAAATTGGGATATTTTTCACTGGGGATACCATCGACCACATAAAGTGGCGAGCTTCCCCCGCTGACGGAACCGATACCACGAACGGTTACATTAGGTGTCTCGCCGGGAGTGCCGGAAGCAGAAGAGATATTGACGCCTGCTACACGTCCTTGCAGCATTTTAATCGGATTATAGTCATTACCTTGATCTATATTTTCCATTTTTACTTTACTGATAGAAGTTGTAACCAGTTTTTGTGACTGGACTCCGTAGCCGACAACAACGACTTCGTCTATCATTTTACTGTCTTCCTGAAGTACGACTTTCACTAATGATTGGCCTGTGGTAGCAATATCAACTGTCTTATACCCTATGTAAGAGATTGTCAATATACCTTTTTCCGGTACATCTGCCAATGTGAATTTTCCATCGAAATCTGTTATCGTCCCATGTGACTCGCCTTTGACCACAATACTCGCTCCGATAATAGGTTCTCCTTTTTCATCTATAACGGTGCCTGTTACTTTTTTAGTTATAGATTTGTCCTGGGCTTTGCGAATCAATACAATCACATTGTCTTGCTCTTTCTTATACGCCAAGTCCATTCCTCCTAAAAGTTGTTGCATGGTTTGAGCAATCGTTGCATCTTTCACATTGAGTGATACTTTCCGGTTTAACTCCGGAAGGCTCTCATTGTAGAAGAACTTGTAATTGCTTACTTGCTCGATTTTCTTTAAAGAGGCTCTCAAAGAGATGTCTTTCACGCTTACTGTTATTTGGGAATAAGCGGCAAAAGAGACGCTTAGAAACAATAGCAGACATAGAGCCCGCAGTGTTTTCCAGTTCTTACTTCTCCCCACGTTTGTTTGAGGGAGCTTTTCAAAGGTTGTTTTGTGCTTCATATATCAAAACTTTTAAGTTGTTTGATAGGTATACAGACTGCTATACCCGCTCGTCCAATCGCCTATCAGACTTTAACTCTCGTTAACTTATTCGATACCGGGAATAAAAAAGCCATTCCTTAGTAATGGGCTGCGGAATGGCTTTATTTTATATTTTACTTACTATTTCTCTTTCAAAACTATCACCGAACCGTCCATTTCATAATAGAAAGGTGAAGTAAGCATGAGAATATTCAAGGCATTCTGTATGCCACCGCCCGGTATCGTTCCGGTGAAATATTCATTAGGCAGTTTACTGGAATCAAAACGGATTTCTACGTCATAAATACGTGAAAGGGTTTTCATTATATTTTCCAAAGATTCTTTCTCGAAATAGATATTTCCTTTCGTCCATTCAATGTAGTCATTCGGATGTACTTGGGCGGTTGTTATCTTATGAGTGACTTTATTATATTCTATTTTGTCACCGGGCTTCATGATATGCGACATTTCCTGTGCATAGACGCCTACTTTTCCTTCCAACAGAACTACTGTCACGTCTTTGGCATCTTCATAGGCTGATACGTTGAAAGAAGTGCCGAGTACTTTCACTTCCAAATCTCCGACCTGCACAATAAAAGCGTGTTTTTCATCATGGGCTACTTTGAAATAGGCTTCACCATTCAGTTGCACACGACGCACTTTTTCTCCGAAGTTATTCAGATAGCTTAGTTGCGAAGCCGAATTGAGAACGACATTCGTTCCGTCCGGCAGTTCGATGGTTGCTTTGTCGCCTTTATTGGCTTTTACTACAAAGGGGGCTCCTGCTGTTGGGGAAGAATCTATAAGATAGTAGGTAAAGAAGGCGATACAAATGGGTAAAACGATGGCGGCTGCCCATTTCCAGGGATTCATGCGGATGGTATTTGGCTTCTCTTCGCCCTGGATTTTCCCTTCGCCCTGGGTTTCTTCTTTGATACGGGCAAAGAGTTTGTCACGCAGCACCGGATTAATATCTGCACTCGATTTGGAAAATTCCTCTTCCCACCAGTTCTGTAAGCGGCGGTCGTTCTTTATCCAATCGGAGAGTTCTTTAATCTCAGCATCCGTTATATTTCCTTCGAAATACTTTTCAATCAGTTCCTTATAATATATCTTATCCATCTTCTTTCCTGCTTATTTACAAGTATACATTTTCATCCTGTCTACTATCCAAAAAGGTGTACTACAATTACATTTCATTAACAAAAAAGGCGAGCAAAAGCGCAATTACCTTATCATAATGCTTCATCAACTGTTCACGCATAAACTTCACAGCCAACGATAATTGTGTGGCGACTGTGCTTTCGGAAATTCCCATCATCCCGGCGATTTCCTTATTCGTATAGTTCTGACGCTTGCTCAAGATAAAGATTTTCTTTCGCTGTGCCGGTAATTCCTCTGCCAATGAGTCGATATAGTCGTTCAAGAAACGCAGGTCAATATCGTCTTCTGTCTGCGAGTCACGGTCTACCCCACTTTTCAGCAGATATTCATTGTAAACATATTCAACGGTCTGACGCTGATACATATTCATCAGTAAGTTTTTGGCTATCGTACAGAGAAAAGATATAAATGAAGCATCGGAATCTACTTTTGCACGCACTTCCCATATACGGATGAAAGTGGACTGCACCACTTCTTCAGCCATATATCGATCTCCGGAAGATAGCCGCATAATGAAATTGTACAGTTTGCCACTATACATCGTATATAACTTTTCAAATGCCTGAAAAGAACCTTCCTTTAACTTGATTAATAAAAGTTTTTCAGCAGTAGAGTCAATCATATTTTAGAGTTTTGCGACAAAGGTATGTTACTGTTGGTCTGAAACAGGTGACAATATTATTAATATTTTCTCAATTATCCGATTTTTCGGGAAGGTTTCTGCATATATTTCTTTTTCCTAAAGTCCAAAAATCGTTAATTAACTTCCCGGATTATCCAATGTTCTATCAGCATACAAGGATATTTTCCTATCTTTGCAATAGGATTACGTTATCAAGGAAAAAATGTAATTTTAAGATTAAATAGAATGGGTAATATCAAAACAAAACAAAAAAATATTTCTTCTCAAAAGCAGAAGAATAAAATCAATCCCTCAAAAATTGATGACGGGAAAAAGTTTGTATTGTCTGATGTATCCAAAGAAGAACTAAATAAAAGAAGGATTCCAGTATATCCTTACCTCCTCTAAATGTTAGAAAGCGCATATCCATTCTTCTTCATCCAAAAAGATGAAGGAAATGAGGATGGATTTCTATCTATATCATTATACAGATTCAAATCCACTAAGTCGAATTTAGTTTATATTGTCAGGGTAGAGCAATACGAATGCAGTATCTATGCAATAAAGTTCTATCAGAAAAATCATAGATTATCTCATAATAAGTATAGAATAATGACCAATACTTTCGAGCCGAGAAGGATCATTAATACCTGTATTAATATAATGCTCTCTATCTACGAAAAAAATTCCAAAGCTTCATTTGGTTTTATTGGAGCCAACGGTTTTAATGAAGATACGAAGTGTACCAAAAGATACAGAGTCTATTCAAGAATTGTAGCAACCTACTTTAGCGACAGAGTTTTCTATCACAAAGAAAATATAGAGAAGAGTGCATACATGCTCATCAACAATATAGCACTAAAAGAAAATCCCGACTTGATTCAACAAATCGAGAATTTCTTTATTAACCAATATGATTATTTTGAATAACTATTATTCGAATTAATAAGTCAGACGGATACCTGCCTGTATATTGAAGTTGAACGGATTCTCTTTACGTATAGTCTGAATGTCCGAACCATCATCGAAATAATAAGCGACACCCGGCTCTACATAGATACCGACACGTTTGGTAGCATTCAACTGTGCACCTACCGCACCGGACACGGAGAATTGCATAGGTTTCACCGTTTCCTTTTCGGAACCGAGCTTTCCATACACGCATTTCTCAACCATACCGCCACCGGATACATAAAAAGTAACGAGCTTCTTATCAAGGAAGTTCCAGTTGGCACGCAACGGAATACCGATATAGTGAAGTTTCTGTTCTATCTGATGGTCGTCATTCGCCAATTTAGCGTCAGAAGAAAGGAGCGTATAAGTCAGACCGGACTCGAGAGAGAAGCCTTTGCCCAAGGCTTTACGGACGGATAATCCGAAAGAGATGGGTTGATGATGCTTGATATCGACTACCTGTTTGGCCTGGCGCAAGTAAGGTACTCCGTCCTCAAAGACCAAAGTCTGGTCATTGGGAATCTCCATCAAACCGTTGGATACAGAAAGCATACTGACGCGGGACATATAAGGATACGCGCCCGAACCTACTTCTGAAGAAGCACCACCCGAATTCCCTACTCCAAGTCCCATTGACCATGTTCCTTTCCGGGAAGATGGTTTCTCAGTCGGGATATGATATTTATCTCTGCCGGAAGGACGGCGTGGCCTGTTGCCCGCAGTCGGTCGTTCCTTATCTTTCGTCTGAGTCTGAGTTTGACCGGCATTTGTTTCTTCGGTCGGTTCTCCCTCATTGATGACTGTTCCGGGGTCTTTTTCTTCTACTACAAGTGCCGGTTCATCTTTCACGGCGGGTTCATCTACCGGCATCTTATGTTCCGAGATATTCCGGTCTACTTTTGCCAACCGGTTTTCACGGGCAACGGGACGCAGGACAGGTTCAACGGAAGTTCCTTGTACATCCGGTTGTTGCACGCCCGGCAAGACATCGGGAGTAGAAGCCAATGCCGGTGTTTGTATATGACGCATTTCATCCGCGGCAGGTGTCCCCAGGAAATACAGGCTTACTGACGAAACAACAGCTAACAATATAACAGCCGCAGCCGCCATCATCCATTTTCGATAAGGATATATCTTCCTCTCCACGGGGGGCATAAGTTCTTTCTCCAGTTGTTCCCAACCGGAAGCAGGTGTCGGCTCGGAATAATCCGCGAGCTTCTCCTTCAACTTATTCATCCACAATTCTTTCTCTTCCATCTCTATCTATCCATTATGCATTATCCATTCTTTTACTCTTTTTGCCAATACCGTCTTCGCGCGAAACAGTTGCGAAGCCGAAGATTTCTCATTAATACCTAATACTTGAGCGATTTCTTTGTGTGATTTGTCCTCGAAAGTATAAAGGTTGAACACTGTACGATACCCGGCAGGCAGTTCTTCGATAAACTGCATCAACACTTTTTGGGGTATCGCCTCTACATCAGAAGCATCCGGCTCTTCATATTCTTCGGGCAACTCTTCCAATGACGCTGCCTGATTGATTACATCATTCTTCCGGAGATACTGCAAAGCGGTGTTGACTACCACCCGCTCCATCCAGGCCCGCAGGGAGCCTTCACCCCGCCAGGTGAACTTGTCGAAAGAGTCGAATATCTTTATAAAACTATCGTGTAGCAGATCCTGGGCCGTATCACGGTCGCCGGTATAGCGCAGACAGATGCCAAGCATACGCCCCGCATACTGCTCATACAGTTCCTTGCGGGCCCGGTTGTTTCCTTGCCTGCATTGTTCCGACAACTCTAATTCTTCCATTCGCTTATACACGTGTTTACCTTATAAATGCAGCAAAGATAGAAATACTGCATAGAGAGAACAACTCTTTTGCCACTTTTGTTTCTTTAACAGATGCAGATGCAATATTCTTGGTTATCGTGCATTTTCTGAATACAAAGCAGTAATATTAATCAATCTAAAACCTAGTTTATTATATGAAGAAATTTAAATTCATTGCCTTTATCTTTGCTATTATGACCACAATGCCGATTTTCCAGTCTTGTCTGGACGACGATGACAGTCCGTCCGACCTATTGGTTATCAGCACAATAAATATGATCAGCCAGGATAGCAAGGATTTTTATTTCACCTTGGATGATGGAAAAAAGATGTATCCGAGTAACGGACAAGGATGGAATGGCGCAGATTTTGCGGACGGACAGCGTGCCTTTGTCATGTTCAACGAGTTGGAAGAACCGGTGGGCGGATATGACTACAATGTGCAGGTTAAGCAAATCAAGGAAATTCTGACCAAGGATATCGTCACCATGGATGATGAAGAAAATACGGAAGAAAAAATAGGAGACGATAAAATCAACGCTACCTATATGTGGATTAATAAGGATAAGAAATATCTGACTATTGAATTCCAATATTATGGCACGCACAGCGAAGATAAGAAGCATTTCCTGAATTTGGTTATCAATAATCCTGTGCCGGCTCCTACTGCGGACGAAGAGGATGCGGAAGATGAATATATCAACCTGGAATTCCGTCACAACAGTGAAGGGGATTATCCACAGACTTTAGGCGAAGGGTATGTGTCCTTCAAACTGGATGAGATCAAGGAACAGATGGAAGGAAAGAAAGGACTAAGAATCCGTGTTAATACTCTATATGGCGGAATAAAAACATATGAAGTGAAATTTCCCTAATCTGCTAATCTAATGTGAAAGACACTCTTTTTTAATATTATATATTAATTACGCAAAAGAGGGCGGTAGTTGTGAAACTCCCGCCCTTCTTACTTTTATACTTCGCTATTTTATCCTCTTGAAAAGAAAGTTTATTTCTTATCTCCCAAATAATTCCATACGCCCGCGCTCAAAGCCGCTCCGACAAACGGGGCAATGATGAACAACCACAACTGTGAAAGGGCTTCTCCACCCTGGAACAATGCCGGAGCAATACTACGTGCCGGATTGACAGATGTACCTGTGATGGGAATACATACGATATGCACCAGTACTAAGGTAAGACCGATGGCGAGTCCGGCAAGATTGCCTGCGCCTTTTTTCGGGTCGGTAGAACCTAAGACTACTAATACAAAAATGAATGTAAACACTGCTTCGGCAATAAATGCTTGCAGCATTTCTCCTTCACCAAAACCGTTCGAACCTGTTGCCGTCGGGCCATCGTGAGCTCCGGTAGACACCAAAGCATAAAGAATAGCCGAGCCGATAATAGCTCCTATCACTTGGAAAACCATATACATCCCTGCGTCTTTTCCATTCATACGTCCACTCAGGAATACTCCTAATGTAATGGCAGGATTAATGTGACAGCCCGAAATACCACCGATAGCATATGCCATTGCCACTACGGACAAACCAAAAGCTAAAGCCACACCGATCGTTCCCACGCCAGCGCCTACTGTATCGGCCAAACCACCTGCAAAGACGGCACTACCACATCCCATAAGGACGAGCACCATCGTTCCAATCATTTCTGCAATGTACTTTTTCATAACTAATCAAAAATTTATTAATGTATTATTTTTCAAAAATAAATAATTTACTGCGGAAATCAAAGTCTATATGTATAATTATGACTAACTTTGCGGCATTTTTCGAATATAGAAAATTACACCGAATGAAAAAAGGACTTTTTTATGCCATATTGGCCTCTGTTTTATGGGCTATAGTCAATCCATTTATCAAACAGGGACTGAGCTACGATTTTACTCCGATGAACTTTGCCGGAATCCGTTTTACTACCGTGGGGATCATTCTCTTCGCCTATACCTGGCACAAAGGGATGTGGAAGGAAATACGTCAGCACAGCAGATTGTTTATGAACCTGATTCTTATCAATATGTTTATGGGATACACGGCTTTCTACTTCGGCGTGGATTTTGTGAGCGGGGCTATCTCGTCCATTATCATGGGGATGACTCCGCTTATCAATGTGTTACTGGCGCATCTGCTTGCTAGTAATGACAGGCTGAATATCCATAAAATTATCAGTCTTGTGGTCAGTCTCATCGGCTTGTTCCTTATTATAGGAATGGGAAGTGACGGCGCACCGCTCGATTGGAAGGGAATCACAGGTATTGTGTTATTGCTGCTTAGTATTATTTTTCAAGGGTATTCCGCCATCTCCGTTTCGGAAGATAAGGGAAAGGTGAATCCTATTTTCCTGAATGCTGTGCAGATGTTCTTCGGTGGTCTGCTGATATATATGGTAGGACTGGGTACGGAAGGTTATCATTCTTTTATCGGAAAACCGGGCGGATTTTATATCAGTCTTGGTATTCTGGTGTTTATTTCTGTCTTTGCTTTCAGCTTTTGGTTTATCGCTCTGCAAAGTAAGGGAGCGAAGGTCAGCGATATTAATATGTGCAGGCTGATTAATCCGATTCTCGGTGCGGTATTGAGTTGGATTATGCTCCCTGACGAATATCCGACATTCAGTACGGTGGCAGGAATGATTATTATCGTCAGCTCCCTGATTATTTATTTCAAAGGAGCTGAGATAGGTCAATGGTTTAAGAAGATTAGAGCATAAAAGGAATCCGGACAGGTCATAAGAAACATTGCATGGACTACAAGCATGGAGTTACAATAAACATTGGATAGACTGTAAGGCCAGCATTTCTTTAGGTACCGCCGCTTTTATCTCTTCTTTCAGTACGCAGAGAAGGCTGTGACGCACGAAATCTTTGCTTGTAGCCAGTACAACCTGACGCGTCGGGCGCGGGATGGCGAACGGGCGTACTAATTTCCGTTGTTCTTCTGTCAACTGGGATACTGCCAGTTCGGGAATAAAAGTGATACCTTTTCCGCTTTCCACCATGCGCATAAAGGTTTCCATACTTCCCAGGCGATAAGCCATCTGATTGACTTTCACTACTTCCATCTGGCAGAAGCGGACAAGTTGGTCGCGAAAACAGTGCCCTTCATCCAGTAGCCAAAGGCGTTCACCGGTTATATCGGAAGTGCGGATAAGGTCATGTTTGAAAGAGGGTTCTTTCTTGGATACATAAGCGTAAAACTGCTCATAAAACAGTGTTTCTTCTGTAAGGAACGTATCTTCCAGTTTACTGGCTATGATTCCTGCATCCAAATCTCCGGCATGCAATGCTTGTTGGACGTCTTGGGTCTTCATTTCCGTAACTCTGATATCCAGTTCGGGATACTTCTCCATTAGTTGCGGAAAGAAGCGCGGAAGCAGATAGGGTGCAATTGTCGGCAATACTCCCAAACGGAATACGCCGGATAATGATTGCTTTTCTTCACTGATAATTTCCTTTACCAGTGCTGCTTGCGCCAGAATCACACGAGCCTGATCTATTATTTTTTGCCCGATAGCTGTCGGACAAACAGGTTGCATTGTCCGGTCAAACAGCTTCACTCCCAGTTCATCTTCCAGTTTCTGAATCATGGCGCTCAATGTAGGTTGCGTCACCCGGCAGTGTTCCGCTGCGCGGGCAAAGTGCCGGAACTGGTCAACGGCTAATATGTATTCCAATTGTTGTATTGTCATCTATCAAATTGTTTGATGTTATAGATTGTATCTATGCAAAGATAGAAATTTTCAGTTTGACAGCAAGCAATTTTCGCCTTATCTTTGTCATACAGAAAAAAAGAAAATTAATATAAATCATTAAAAACAATAAGATTATGAAGACTTTAGAATTTATCAAATTGAACGAATCGGGAGCAAACAACGTAGTAGCATCTTTGCAACAACTATTAGCTGACTTCCAAGTGTATTACACCAATCTTCGCGGTTTCCACTGGAATATCAAAGGACATAACTTCTTCGTTCTCCACAGCCAGTTCGAAAAGATGTATGACGACACTGCCGAAAAGGTGGACGAAATCGCAGAACGTATCCTGATGTTGGGCGGCACTCCTGCCAATAAGTTCAGTGATTATCTGAAAGTTGCCGGTATCAATGAAGTGGACAAGGTGAGCAATGGAGATGAAGCACTGAACAGCATCCTTCAGTCTATCAGTTATCTGATCGGTGAAGAACGCAAGATTCTGTCTATCGCTTCACAAGCCGGAGACGAGGTAACCGTTTCGATGATGAGCGATTATCTGAAAGAACAGGAAAAGTTGGTTTGGATGTTGGTGGCTTATAATAGCAAGTAATTTAGAAAAAAAGGTTTAGATTAAAAATTTCCCCTCGCTACAAATATCTGTAACGAGGGGAAATTTAAATATTATATAGAACCTGAATAATCAAATCCTACTGTGTTCACAGATGTCCCATTTGACTTTAATTTAAGCACACCCGTAATACTATACATATTAGTCTCTTCATTATACTTAACAGTAAATGAACCAGGATCATTAGTATCCAAATTTCGTTTAGAACCATCTAGTGTAACAGACGAAAGAATAAGGTACATTTGAGTCTTAGAATATTCTCCCGGCAATAACTCAGCCATTTGATTTAATGCTATTGTCACCTTGTTATTGCTATCACCATTAGAAAAATTTAAAATCAGATATTTCCCCATCGGAAGCACTTCTATTGCTCCAAATTCTAAATACACATCCGAATCCGGTATATCTTTCACTGTTACTGTAAGTACCGTTGAAACTCCACTACCATCATTAGCTGTTATCTCAACCACTGCCTTTCCGTAATCAAGAGCTGTAATCACGCCGTCTTCTAATGAAATGATTCCATGTCCCTCTTTTAAAACATAAGATACAGATTTGTCCACAGCATCATCCGGCAATACAGTTAGGTTAGCTCCCAAATCATAAGTATCACCTATTTTCAGAATCATTTTTTCTTTTCCATCAGCCACTTCAATTTTCTCAACCTTTGCAACATATATTACTTTTACTCTACATTTTGTTTCCAGTTGAGCAACATTTGCATCATTTACAACCGTAACAGTCAGTTCAGCCTCACCCGGCGCAACACCAACGACTGTTCCTTCTCGATTCACCGTAAAAATCTTCGCATCACTTGTACTAAACCTGAAGGAATACCCTGCCGATCCTTCTGCACTTTCTGGAGTAACATTTATCTGCAGAGTAGTGGTAGTCCCCACCCCTTCAATCCTAATGACTCCATCTTCAAGAAACTCGTTCTCGATGGATATTCCGGTTACCGGATTTTCCACCCCTTCTCTTTGAAAAGTTTCATCCTCATCGCCACAAGCTACGCATAAAGCAACTGCAGCAAACATAAAATATAATAACTTCTTTTTCATACTTAACTGTGAGTTGATTGTTTCATTTTTTATTCCGGACAACGTACTCCTTCTGTCCAATTCAGAGATCTGCTAATATCCCAGCCATTACCAGTCCAGTCCTTAATTACAGAGCCACCACCTTCATTGAATCTCCAATAGGCAACCATATCCTGATAATAATCAGGAGAAATATAACACATATTATTCTGAATTTCATTCTGTGTTAAGGCCCTCTTCCACACACGAACCTCACTTATAGATCCATCCAAATAACGGGAGTTCACAGAAGAACCAATACAGAATCTACGTTTATCTGTGTTTCCACACAAGATAACAGGACCGCGTGGCGCATCTACTTGTCCATCCAATTCACCATTTACATATAATTTAATCGTAGAACCATCAAATACAACTGCAAGATGATACCATTTATCAACTTCAAATTCAGTCTTTCCTGTCACTGGAAAACCACCACCAGCCAATTGTATCTGATTCGGCTTTATAGTTGTATCTCCAAATCGTAATAAGAACTCTTCTTCTACCCCCATTACCGTACTAATAAACGGACTACTAGAAGCAAAATTATTAACCTTGACTCTTGCTTCCATTGTAACTTGCGGAACAGCAGCCAGCGAAGGATCGCTTTCAAAAGGAAGCTGCATATTCGTTCTAGAAAGATTAGCAGCATTGACAACCATCACCTGATTTAATACAAGATAAACCGTTCGGGAAGAATCTAATACAGGCATACCACCGGTTACATCCGTAATGGTTAAAGGCACACAATAGGTAACCCCTTCTTCAAAATTAGAAGCTCTCAACAAAGAAAAAATCAATTGCTCTGAAATATTCTCACCCGCCTTTAATACAATTTCATCATTAGATAACATGTAGTCTTCAGTCGGGACCATTTTATATTTCTTACCATACAATGCATTATACCCCTCGAGTTTATCCTGATCTACCCGTACTCTTATAGTCTGATCACTCGTAGCCTGGCAAGAAGCAGAGACTGTCACTCCAATTTCAGCCGGCCCATCTATCGTATACTTAACGGCAGGAGAATCTTCTGTACCGGTAAAATACAAAACATCTTTGAATGTTTCTACATTCGTACAAGCTGACAATATACCAACCCAAAATATAGTTAATAATAAGTATTTCGCCTTCATATATTTTTAGTTTTAGAGATTATTTCTTTGCGGGATTCATGATCTGAATAGCCTCACGAAGATATTTATATTCAATATCCGTATGATTATACTCATACTCCATGTGGTAACTTCCCACACCGCCTTTATGTTGTCCTTCTGTTATATTATTCGGTTGCCAACGTGCCATACCGATCAACGATGGAATAACTCCTAACTCCGGATCAGAATACTTATCTCCTCCTGTAGCCCAGTGATCTTCAAAGTTTTCCGTCACTATAAATCTGTCGGGAGCCAAATATTTACTGACTGTATTAAAACGATTCTGTAACGATGTCGGTGATTTAGTATTATATGCCTGCGCAACCGCATAATCAGCATATTCCCAGCCTTCTTCCGTTATTTTCTCAACAAATCCATCCACACAAATAAGTTTATCTTCCCCCAGATTCGAACGCATTTCTCTTAATAATGTAGTCATATTCACGGAATTATTAAACAAATCATTCCCACTACATTCATGATCAAAATCAATGCCGTCATATCCATATTTAAAGATACTATCTGCCAGCGCTTTGGCTGCGGCCGGAATATTTTCGGCTATATTCTCAAAATTGCCCGGAAAGTTTGCCATATTATGAGAAAATATAGTAAATGTCACTTTTGTTCCGTGCACTTCTTGTATATAACGCAAATCCTCCATTTGAGATGGCGTCAAGCTATGCCATGTTCCCCAGATAGATACTACATCTACACTATCAGGCAAATTACGCAAATATTTCACAGGAGATGTCCCGGTTGCTTTCCAACCTCCAAACCATCCAAAAGCCATTTGATGTTTCGTTTTTTTATAAGCTCTCAGATTCTCATAATATTGGGCATCCCGCTCTAACGGCACCTGAAGAGGAATATTTTCTATTTCTGTATCACATGCCACCCATACAGTAGCTAATACGAAAAAACAAAATATTTTATTAATTATTTTATTCATAGTAATCAAATTAAATATACAATAATTATTTTTTATCCCACCATAACTTAACTTTTCCATAGTCAGTGCCACCAAGAAAATCTGTCACTGCTTTATTTACCTCTGTCGTATTAGTATCATACTCTGTAGATGGAAATGGAATACGACGTGGCCCGGAGCTTTCTACTTGACCTGCACTGGCATTTGTTCCATACAAACTAAATAGCTTGGGATAACCGGTACGACGGTGCTCACTCCATGCTTCCTGACCTTCCGGGAACATAGCAATCCACTTTTGAGTGATAATACGTTCCAACTTCTTATCATCACTATCATTTTTATTCCATGCAATAGTAATCGTAGATGCAGCAGCCACACTTCCAGAAGTTCCGGCTGGTGCAGTAAACCGCACAGGCTTATAAGTATCTCCTCTCGTCAAGTAATCATCCAAAGCAACACCCCACTGTTCGAAAGATTTCGTAATACCTGCGTTGTATAATTCTTCAACTTCACCACCCATATCCCAGCCGTGAAGTTTTCCTTCTGCACGCAAAAAGTAGATTTCCGCAGCACACATCCACTGGACTGGCGTTTCAGCAAATACGTTCGGAGAAGATAGCTTTAAATAATTCTTCTTATCCGTCACATTCACTCCTAACCGGGCACCATGAAATTTATCACCGGCTTCCCCATATTCAGATTGCTGAAAGTATTTAGAAAGTCGAGGGTCACTATATCCTTTCATTATAGACTCAATATCAGCCCCCATACGTGTATCCGAATAACTATCCCAACAAATCTTCAAAGGATGGAATACTGAGATTCCGTTTCCAGACTGCAACAAAGCATTTTCAGCATTTTCTGTAATTACTCCGGCTTTTGTGGCTTCTTCCGCTAATTTCTGTGATGTTTTTCCATTTACTTCAAATCCATTCACATAATATGTACGCATAGCCAAACGCAATTTCAACGAATTGGCAAATTTCAACCATTTAGTAAAATCACCTCCATACACAAGATCATATTTACTTAAAGGTTTACTACCCGGATGAATAGCGATATAGTCCTGTAACTCCGCTATAGCTTCATCTAAATCAATAAAGAATGATTTATATATCTCTTCCTGCGAGTCATAAGGAGTTTCCAATCCCCCATGGCCAAATTGTAAATAAGGCAAAGGACCATACATATCTGTTACACGATGCATGGCTGCTACCTTCAAGATTTGTGCAACGGCATAAGCCTCCGGGAATTTATCCTTCCCATTATCCCGGATTTGCTTCCAGGCAGGCATTACTTTCGTGAACACTACGTCAAAAGCGACATCATTCCATTTATCATATCGCAAGTTGTAATGAACAGCAGAACTCGTCCCCCATGTACCAATTGGAGTCATATAGCCGGAATGCATATCACCACACAAATTTTGAGCACGTTGAAATTCATTAGCATCCACATCACTGGTCGGTATCACATCCATCTGCATAGCGGGAAAGAAGTTTCCAATCTTCATCAGCCCAACCAACATTTCTTCAGGAACCTCATTTGGATTGGTATTCCATTCTTTATAATTGTCTGTACAGGAAGTGATCAGCACAGCTACTCCCAATGCACACATTGCATGTCTTATTTTTCCTAGTCTTTTCATTGTATTATTCCTTTCTGGTTTATTAATATTGGAACTTCACACTAAACCCAATGCTGCGTACACTCGGCTGCATAAAATAGTCAAACCCTTGATAATATGTACCTGTAGAAGCCGATAGTTCCGGATCAAAAGGCGCCTTATTATGGAACATGAACAGATTTTTACCAATGAGTGACACTGTCAGGTTTTGTATCTGGTTACCAAACCATTTAGTCGGGAATGTATATCCTAAAGTGGCTTCCCTAAGTCGTACGTTTGTCATACTATATACATAATTAGCCAAAACTCCGGTCGAACCATTACCAAGCACATTATAGTAATCCTTCGCGGTCACACGTCCACTATTAATATTCACTCCCCCATTATCACGTACTATAGCCGATGTTTTAGAAGTCCCATAGTAATCCATCTTCGCTTGTGTAGCCGAAACGCCGACCCCACCGATACGGGCATCAATCAGAAAACTTAAATTAATACCTTTCCAGCTAAAACTGTTATTCCACCCCCAGTTAAAACGAGGTGCCGTGCTACCTGCTTTTATCCAAGTGTTCGAATCGGCTTCTATCGCACCGGTATTCGCATCCACTTTAATATTTCCCAAATAGTCCATCTTTAGCCCCGTCACATAAATGTCACTCAAAGTACCTCCTTCTTTCACTATCATTTTATAGCTACCTTGTGGGTTGAAAGGTTCTATTTCCGTGATAGAGATAGGTTCTCCTGTTATCGGATTGGTAGCACCACCGGGTAATAAATAAACAACCTTATTACGGTTCATTGTAAAGGTCAGATTGGAGTTCCATTTTACAGGTCCAAGATTGGTATTGATACCCAAACGTGCCTCAATACCCCAGTTATTCACTTTTCCTCCATTCAGCATGTAATTACTGTAACCTGTACTTGGCGGCATAGTATAGTTGATAAACTGGTTGAAAGTATTACTGTTATAATAGGTAAAATCAATATTCAGTAAATTCTGGAACATTCTTAGATTCATACCAACTTCAACAGATTTTGTACGTTCAGGTTTCAAATCCGGATTCAATAATCTTGAGGAAGTATTGATAACACCATCTTTGACTGTATATGTCGGCATTGTAATCTGTCGCATCGGCGGATTACCAACCTCACTATATGAAGCCCGAACCTTTAAAAAGGAAATATATACTTTCGACAAATCGACTATCTCACTGACAACAGCAGATATACCTACCGACGGATAGAAAAATCCACTTTTCTCATTATCAGTATTAGCCAAAGTAGAGAACCAGTCATTACGGGCAGTTAAATCCAGATATGCCCAGCTTTTATATCCTAACTGAAAAGTTGCAAATACAGCTTGATTATTATCAATATATCCTGCCTGTTCAGCTTTAGTGTTCGCCCCATTCTTGCTTATATTATTGAACGAGAAAAAGTTCGGAACAGTAGCCAGATGTCCTTCATAATTTGTCATCTCATAAGTCTGATGGTTGAAACTGCCTCCCACATTGGCTGTAATTCCCCAGTTTTCCCAACGCTTATTAATTTGGATCATTGCATCTCCATAGGTGTTCTTATATCCTGACTTCATGTTCATATAATTACCATATTCTGATGCAAATAATTGATCGGAAGAAGCTGCTATTTTACGTTCGTACGTGTCATTGCTATTATCTACACGCATACGCCCCACAACGTTCATCCATTCAAATACTTTATAATTCAAATTTGCCGAGAACATATAACGTGATTTATGATTACTCATATTCTCACGATTTACGATCCAATAAGGATTTTCGATTGCCATTCCCTGATTACCATAAGGCCAGTATTGCACATCATAATATTTCTCACTATTATAACGTTCATATACTTTATACTTATTTAAATCATCTCCTCTAGGCATAAGGTACAATGCAACAAGCGGATTATGATATTGCCCCTGAGACATCATGTTGTTATCATTCGTTATAACATAAGAAGCACTCATGTCCAATGTCAACTTATCTTTAATTAGTTCAGTCGTATTACGCAATGTGAAATTATACCGGTTATAAGTATTATTGGGTATAATGCCACGTGCATTGGTCGACGCTGCCGAAAAATAAGTTTGATTACGGTCATTACCTGCGGACAAACCTATAGAGTTAGTTTCTGTGAAACCTGTTTGAAAAAAGTCTTTAGGTTCCCATGTCGCATTCTTCTTAGCTCCCCAGCTGGCAAACTCACCTTCTACCGAACCATAAGTAGTCTGAAACTCCGGCATTACTAAAGGGCTCATAAACTGAGTATCGTTCGAGTAATTAATTCTCAGTTTTCCTTCTTCCCCTTTCTTTGTTGTTATCAAAACAACACCATTCGCACCTTGCGAACCATAAAGCGCGGCAGCCGCCGCACCCGTCAATACGGACATTGATTCAATATCGTCCGGATTTATACTGGAAATCCCGTCACTGTCCCCTCCGTCTGCATTCTCATAAAAACTTTTTTCCTGATTAGAACGCATAGAAGACATAGGAATACCATCAATCACGTATAAGGCATTGTTGTCATTCGTTATAGATTTCAAACCACGCATTACAACACGGGTAGAACCACCAATACCTGATGCACTCTGATTAATAGTCACACCGGCAATCTTACCTGCCAGACTGTTCATGAAACTGGCATCCTTTACGGTAGTAAGATCCGCCGCTTTCATCTCCTGTACATTATACGTCAGAGATTTCGTTTCGCGCTTGATGCCCAAAGCGGTAACTACGACCTCATCCAGCACCTCATTATCCGGACGCATAGTAATACTATAAAATTCCTTGTCCGAAACGGCGACTAACTGAGTGGCATAGCCAATATAAGAAACTTTCAAAGTGGAATTAGCAAAGGCTGACATAGAAAAATTCCCATCAAAATCAGTAATGGTTCCTGTAGTAGTTCCATCTACCGCCACATTCACACCAATCAAAGGTTCGCCATTCTCATCAACAATTTTCCCTTTTACAGTCTTTGAAGCCTGCGAGTTCGTCTCTTTTTTTTCAGGAACAATCATGATGTACTTATCAGTCAATTTATATGAAAATCCCGTACCTTTCAAAATTGTCTTTAGAGCAGACTCTAATGGCTGGTTTACTATATTCAAAGATAATTGTCTTTGACCCGAAAGTTGTGATTGATTATAAGCGACAGATAATTTGGATTGTCTTTCAACTTCAACCAATGCATTTTGTAAAGTGATTTCTGTTTTTTTTATAGTAATACGAATATTACTTTGAGCGAATGCTGTCGTCTGCAATATAAACAAACAGCAAATAATTATTGTACTTTTAGCTGTTTTTAGATATAAATTCATATCTTCGTAGCGTTTTTAGTGTTAAACTCATAATATTAATTCTATCAAAAATCTAGTATTTTACTTTTTAATACTAAAAGACTTATTTCATATCCGGAACCAGGCGGCATCCTTGTTCCGGATACTTTTTTACATAATGATGTGTTTTAAGGTTAAACAATTAACTATCTTGTTCTATCTCACAATTTTCATATAGCAAATATTTTTATCCATCTTATAAGTGAACTTCCCGGTGACTTCTTTCATCACTTCCATCACTTCTTCAATATCTGCATTCGCACTAAAGCTAAAATTATATTTATCGTTAGTGAACAAGCTTGTACTATATTGGAAAGTTATGTCAAAACGTCTTTCCAAAGTCTGCAAAATCTCTTCCATTGTACTTCCGCGGAATACGATCTGTCCTCTCTGCCAAGCTGTCACATCTTCCAGATTAGCATCCGCAATTTTACTTTGAGCAGTTTTTCGGTTATAAATTACCTGTTGCCCCGGATTCAAAATATAAGAATTATCAGATTGTTCATAGCTCACTTTTACCTTACCTTGAATCAAGGTAGCAACAATTTCCGGAGCTTCCGGATAGGCGGCTACATTAAATTCCGTCCCCAAAGCTGTTACAGACATATTCGCAGACCGTACAATAAATGGCTTATCCGGATTCTTCTTTACTTTAAAATCAGCCTCACCGACCAGATAAACAGTACGGGTATCTCCCTTAAAGGCGTCCGGATAAAGCAGTAGTGTTCCGGAATTTACATGGACACGGCTACCATCCGGTAATTCCAACTCACGTGTTTTGCCATCAGGAATATATTGTTCAATCATTGCGATTGTCTTCTCATTAAATGCATTCCTTGTCAACCAGAAGGTACCGGACACAGTTACAACAAACACAGCGACTGCTGCCGCATATTTCCAGGGAAATAACCTATACTGTTTTTTAGTACCGGCAGATACACCGATTTTACTATATACATTTTCTAAAGAAGTCCATGTGCCTGAATCAACTTTTCCTTCTGTTTCTTTCCATAATGTATTCAATGCCGCCTCTTTCTCATCAGCATGTTCTTCATCTAATAACCATTGATGTACTTCTTTGGTTACATTCTCACTATGCCCGGAAGCTGTGAATACATTGATAATTTTTTGAATATAATTCTTCATTTTAGATTTGCCTTATATAATATAGACAACTTGCTAAAACGGACTACTCAACCGAAATAGAAAAAAAATGCAATTAAGATGACTTTTTTTAATTCTTGTAGTGCAAGATAGATGTGGCGCTCCACTGTACGGACAGAAAGTTGCAGTCTATCAGCGATTTCCTGATTGCTCATACCGTTTTTCCGACTCATAGAAAACACTTTTCTACGTTGTTCCGGCATGTTATCCAAAGTAAGCTTTATCAAAAGTTGCAGTTCCTTTGCATAAAGTTTGTCGTATGTATCAAATTCAAAAGAAGGCGCATCTTCCTGAGACAACTTCTCCTGATAACTAAGCTCTACCGACTGATGTTTCAAAAAGTTATAAATCTGATTACGGGCCATCGTATAGATATAACTATCCCATGTCTCTTTATTCTCCCATATTTCCGGATTATCCCACAGCTTGACAAATATATCCTGAGCAATATCTTCAGCATCCTCCTCCGAATGTAAAATCTTCCATGCAAAAGCCTTTACCTTCGGAAAAGTAAGAATGAAAAATTGCTCGAATTTCTTCTTCTTTTCTTGTTCACCAATATGTGTCATCAGAGATTTGCGGTTATTATCATTTTTATAAAAGCCAAAAGTAGATGCTTTTGCATAAAAAAACAAATAATAGCAGCAATAAAAGTTATTTTAGAAAAATGAATATACGTCAGTTACTCATCTTACTAAAATAGAATCTTTCAATCTGATATCATCCGAAGAACAACCAACCATTATCTGAAAGGTTCCAGGTTCAACAACTTTTTCCAACTTCTGATTGATAATGGAGAGTTCATCTTTTGTCAAGGTGAAAGTAATTGGCTTTTTCTCTCCTTTCTTTAAGAAAAAACGTTCAAACCGCTTCAACTGCTTCATTGGCTGTACAACTGAAGCATATTCATCTCTTATATAAAGTTGCGCCACTTCTTCACCATCATATTTCCCTGTATTCTCCACCCTAAATGAAACTTCATAATGATAAGGAGATGTAGAAGTGACTTGCAAATCCGAATACTCGAATGTTGTATAGCTAAGTCCATATCCGAAAGCATACAATGGCAATGCTGACATTTCTACATAATCATGTTTTTGAGGTGCTTTCTTATTATAATATACAGGTATTTGTCCTACCGAACGAGGTACGGTAATTGGCAGACGGCCTGCCGGATTATAGTCCCCGAACAAGACATCAGCTATGGCATTTCCCCCTTCCTGACCGGGATAATAAGCGGTCAGTAGTGCGTCAGCATATTCTGCCGGCCAATTCTTTTCTAACGGACGACCTTCAATATAAACTACAACCAAGGGCTTTCCTGTCCGCTTCAAGGCTTCTAATAATTCTTGCTGCCTGCCAAGTAAAGACAAAGTGGCACGGTCAAACCCTTCACCACATTCCATATCGCTGATATTGCCTTTATCCGCAACTGCCGCTCCTGTCTCCTTATAGCTCGTTTTAAAATCACGGGCACTAGAGCCCCCCACTACTGCAATTACAACTTCGGAACGCAGGGCAGCTTCGACCGCTTTCTCTATTTCATTTATTGTGGTATCACGGATAGCGCAGCCTTTCACATATTCTACACGCGATGGAGATAATTTGGCAACAATCCCGTCAAGTACGGTTTTTACATTCCCGTCTTCTTGGGGTGCAGTATAATCTCCTAACATATTATACTGATTATCAGCATTAGGGCCAATGACGGCTATCTTATTAATATCTTTACGCAAAGGCAATATGGAGTTCTTATTCTCAAGCAGAGTGATAGAAGCCTGAGCTATTTTCCGTGCCGATTCAATGCTCTCCCTGCTACGTACTTCCCTCGCTGCCATCTTCGGATCGACATAAGGATGTTCAAACAACCCCATCTCGAATTTCATCCGCAACACCCGGCAGACGGCCGTATCAATTACCGCTTCGTCAACTTGCCCGCTCTGAACCGCATGACAAAGGCTCGTATAAGCATCTCCGCCCAAATCCACATCTACGCCTGCCGTAACAGCCTGTACCGCGGCATTTTCTTTGGTCGGAGCCACAAAATGACTTTCGTGAATCCCTTCTATACTATACAAATCCGATACTACAAATCCACGAAAATTCCATTCGTTACGCAGCAGTTGAGTCAACAGATAATGATTTGACGTGCAGGGAACACCATCTATTGAATTATAGGAAGTCATTACGGATAGCGCTCCTGCATCTATTGCCTGACGAAAAGGGGGTAGAAAATTCTGATGCAACTCCCGGACGCCTATTGACGCATAATTACCATTCTGCCCGCTCTCCGGCACTGCATAAGCCAGGAAATGCTTCAAAGTAGCTATGGTAGCATATTCCTGTGACAAGTTGCCGCCACCTAGTCCGGCAACCATAGCAGCTCCTAAAGTACCGCTCAACACAGGGTCTTCACCAAAAGTTTCTTCCACACGCGACCATCTAGGATCACGGGTCAAATCAAGCACAGGCCCGTAACTGATATGCCCGCCCTGGGAACGGATTTCTTTAGCGATGACCCGCCCTACCTCTTTAATTAATTCAGGAGCCCATGTTGCCGCCATTCCTATGCCGGTAGGAAAGACAGTAGTTCCAATAGCCATATGCCCATGAGGGGCTTCTTCCGCGAGGAAGACAGGAATCCCCAGACGGGTATTCTCAATTACATATTTTTGTAACGCGTTTCCTGCCTTAGCTGCCAATTCAGGTTTAAGTCCGTTTTCCAATGTTTTCTTTGTCCACGGGTCAGCCCGATAGGTTGCCCAAAGCATTCCTACGTTTCTTTCTTTGACAAGTTGCCTGTATTTGTCGGAAGGACGAACGTCAGTTCCATCTATCTCGTACATCTCCCAACCCAAAGGGCAAAGCAGTTGACCGACTTTTTCTTCCAAAGTCATGCGGGAAAGTAAATCCGCAACTCTCGTTTCTACCGGCAAATCAGGATTCTTATAAGCAACTTGCAATGAAGAGGGTTGGGCAAAGAGTTGGACACCAACAATCTGCGCCATTATCAGGATATACAATCGTTTTATCATCATACTATACTATATAACGTCCTTTATTTTGTTTCAACCTTTACCGTAAGAGGAGTAGCCGAAGGCGTTCCATTAATCACCAGATACACACGAGTGATAGCAGGAAAACGACCCGAATAGTGATAAGTAACCGGCATCACCCCTTCCCCACCTGCCTTCAAAGTCTGAGGACTGGTAAACTTTATATCCGTATTACCACCTATGACTACAAAGAAAAGCCTCATATCCTTATCAGTATCATTGGCAAATTGCAGATTCATCATTTTCGTATCTCCTTCGTCCATTGTTCCGAAAAGCATTACCTTGAAGTTCATCCATAATCCGCCGCCATAGTCATAAGGATAATTTTCCTCAACCGGATGCCGGCAGGGGATGACAGTCCCCCTCACCCATATACGGTTATAATTGGTATTACTATTACTCAAGACTACAACTTCCTTGCTGAAAAAGCCGGGGCGGTATGCCGGGTCATAACTGACCTTCACTTTACCTGAAGATCCGGGACGAACCGGCTCTTTCGGGAATTCATATTGCACACAGCCGCAGCCTGTGCTCATTCCATTGATATAAACCATTTCCGTACCGGTATTCCTAAACGTAAACTCATGGGATACGATTCCATCCTGCTCCTCTATTTCACCAAAATCAAAAACACGCTCCTCAAATTGAAGTATTTTGGAAGCCCGTGGCTCTTGCGCCAATAAGGGGAAAGATAAAAATAAAAGAAAGAGTACGGATGATACTGTTATTTTCATGAAATACTTTTTTGATTGAATATTCATCTTTGTCCATTCAATAATTAAGAGAGAACAAAGCCCATTTATAAAACAAGACTTCGTCCTCCCATTGTTCATGCCTAGTTGTTATTTACATACATTACTGTCACGCTTGTCCCAACCGATATAGTTATGCCTGTCAGTCAGGTGTGAGCCCGGGTCAGGCGCTGATTCCGTCAGGCAACGCCAAGTATCAGACCAGTCGATATTATATCCATTGCCCGTGTAGTCATAGAAGATGTGACCTTCGCCTTCATTCATCTTCCAATAAGCCTGCAAGCCTTGAGAGTCAGGTTCTACACCACATAGGCCTGCTGCGAGCTCGCTTTCGGCCAATGTACGGTTCCAAATCCGTGTTTCACAAATACTGCCGTCGAAGGTCTGTTGAGAAGGATATCCTGCCCAGGACATTCCGATTTCAACACCTTTGAAAAGGGTCGAATAGCCTGAAACATTTAGTTCGTAATCCTTCACTCCGTTCACGTAGAAGGTAAATTTACTTCCATCATAAGTCAACGAAAGCAGATACCACTTACCTGTCTCAAAAGACGTATTGGCAAAGAAATTTCCTTTTCCCGTGACACATTGCAGGCGGGTGGCATTTCCACCTTCTCCAAAACGGAACATCACTGTATTAGAACCATTGAAGGCAAAGAAACGTGACATTCCACTGAGCTGGTTTGCGTGGATTTTGATCTCATATGTAAAGTTTGTCAGTTCTTTCTGCAAAGATTCAGCGAAATAATAGTTACTGTAACATTCATAATCACTGATATCCAAAGCTATAAATTTCGAGTTCGGGTCAATATAATCAAGAAGCAAGTAAACGGTAGTATAATTCTCTTTCAACTGTAAACCACCGGACACTTCTTTTATCGTAACCGGCAACATATAAGTCGTTCCCATCTCCAGATTATTCAAGGAATTCAATGTAACCTTAATCTCCGAGGACTGCTTCTCTCCCCAAGGAATCGCCGCTTCCAGTCCCGTCACCGTGACATCCGCGTTTTGAGGGAGAGCAATATAACTGGTATTCTTACTTGTGTTATAATACCCGACCAAAGACCTGTCCACTTCCAGAGTTATAGTTTCATCCTGCCGTGCATTGCCCGTCGCGGAAACAGTAAAAGTATAAGAAGCAGGCAATGCGGATATATCCAGAACCGATGTCCCCATATTGCTTCCATTCGTGATGGATACATCCAGTTTGGCTTCATCAGGATACGTTATGTTCACGACAGCCAGAATTGTATTATGCTGTACG
Source organism: Bacteroides sp. RTP21281st1_H5_RTP21281_210402 (assembly GCF_040918965.1). Classification (NCBI taxonomy): domain Bacteria; kingdom Pseudomonadati; phylum Bacteroidota; class Bacteroidia; order Bacteroidales; family Bacteroidaceae; genus Bacteroides; species Bacteroides sp. RTP21281st1_H5_RTP21281_210402. The sequence continues at coordinate 613,786 of NZ_JBCOWR010000001.1, forward strand.
GAAATCTTGCCGTTACCCTCCACTTTGGCCAAACGGACAGGCAACAAATAAGCCGGTTTGTCCAACGTTACAAAGTTTTCCCCCGGAACTCTTATTTCTATCGAGTCAACAGATAAAGTCTTCCCTTGCTCAATAGTAGCCGCAGATTTTACAATACTGTACACATCGGACGGAAAAGCCTCATAAGATGTGCCGTTGGCCGTATTATAAGAGTTTACCAAAGAATTATCCACTTCCGCGTACACCATCATCGTATTTTCAGCCTGACGGGTCGACTTCACCGGCAATTTCACCACGACTTCATCTCCTACCGCACCTCTCGATGTCCAGTCCACGTTAAAAGTAGAAATGTTTCCCTGAGCAGACGGTATAAAATAAATCAGATTATTGGGATTGCCTTCCACATCATAAGTTTCACTGTCACAAGACTGAAGGCACAGCACCCCCGTCAAGAGAGTAAAAATATATTTATTCCATTTCATAATCATTGCCTTTATTATTGCATACACTTGTTGTTATCATCCCTGTCCCATGCTATAGACGAACTATAATCCAGATTATAGGTCAGTCCGGCTCCTTCACTAAGCTCGCGGGCTGTTTTTGTCCAATCCATATCATAGCCATTACCGGTCACATCGTTGAAAATATGCCCTTCTCCCTCGTTCATTTTCCAGTAAGCCACCAGTCCGTCCGATTGGGGTTCCACACTGCAAAGCCCCATCCGGATCTCGGCAGGACGCAAAGCGCGATTCCAGACACGAACCTCCGCAATCCGGCCACGGAAATACTGCGAACCACGATAACTTGTCCACGACATACCCAGTTCGAAACGCTGGAAGTCTACAGACAGACCGTCACCATCCCCCTCGGCATCTTTAACCCCGTCGACATACATTGTCAGCTTACTGCCATCATAAGTCAACGCAAGCGAATACCACCGGTCGGTGCTGAAACGCGTAGAAGAAACAATACTACCGCTCGGGCTCACCCATTGCAGCGCATTGGTATCCATCCCTTCCTCTCCAAAACGGAGCATGCTCGAACGTTCCTCGTCTTTTGATGTAAACGCACACATACGGGCTATCTGATGCCATTCCTGAGAATAGAATTTTACCTCATACGTGAAGTTGGACAATTGCAGCTTCTTCTCATCATCAAAAACAAAGTTGCTATAAAGATTCGTGTTGCTGATATTCAACGAAGTGAAATAAATATAGCGTGAAAGCTGCAAGAATATCGTCTTCGACGGTTTGAGTATTTCAAGCCCGTCCACTTGTGCCATTGTGACAGGGATAACGTAGATAAGGTCATCCGACAGCCCTTCCGTAGACACCACTTTTACAGTAACCGGCGTTGAGAATGACTTGCCGGCCTGAATCACCGCGTCAGCTCCCTCTAATGTCACGACTCCATCGGGAATACTGTTATATTTCGTACCATGTTCCTGATTGTACGCTTCCACTTGCGAAGGGTCAATGGCAAATTTCACATTCACATCTTTCTCCACTTTATCAGTAGCAGAAGCGGTCACCAGATAAGTGGACGGAGTGTCCTCTACCAGGAATTTGGCAATAGGCGTCGTTTCAGTTCCCGTAACAAGCACGACTGTCTTTCCATAGTCGAACTTATCACCTTCAGTACAGCCCAGAACCGATATTCCCAATATCACTCCCAATAAATAATTGTTAAATATATATGTTTTCATCATGCTTCTTATTTATTCATTACTTATTCATTTATTGCAGGATTCATTATCTGAATAGCCTGACGGAATTCATTATAAGGTATGCCTGACGCGGAATAATAATTTCTTCCGAGAAAGAACACTCCACAACCACCTTTACGCCCCGTACTTGGTTCCCATCTTGCATAATTCAGCAGTTCGCCACCATACAGATATTGCACGCCGAATGATTCGCAATAAATCATCTTCTCGGAAGGAAAGCCATTCGGGACGCCCGTTCCCACACCTTGATGGCTATAAGCCTGCTTCACGAAATAGTCACAATAGGGTTCTGTAGCAGTCGGCGGTGTAGTATTAAAATAGTCGACGATAAGCAACTTATCGGGCTGCTCACCTTTAGGGCCGAAATATTTACCGAGTTCCTCTACCAACCGTACCAGGTCATTTCCACCCCAACCTTCATAGTCTATATCCACACCGTCAAGTCCCGGTTCGAGTACCTGATTCACAATCCATTTTGCATAAGCGGCCATCGTTTCATCATCGGGACTTTGACCGTTCATATTGTAATCCACGCCATCTACCGTGAACTGATGCCTGTAATGGGAAGCATCACCATGCATTACAAAACGCGTCCCCAGTTTTTCCTGACAGTACTTCATGTCCTGATATGCTATCGGGTGGGTTTCGGCGGTAGGTATGCCCATCCACAGGTTTACGATATCAATGCTGTCGGGCAATCCCACCATACGTTCACCCCACGAAGCAGGGTCTTTGTATCCAGTGACACCTTCAATGGGCGACCAGTTCTCATAATAAGCAAAACTTATCTCATGGTCTGTCTTCTTAAACTCGCGTATATTCTGAAAATATTGTTCATCGTAAGTTTTCAGCTTCTGGATTTCCAACGGTTCAACGTCCGTATCACAACCGCAGAAAAGAAACGTACCGATGACGGAAGTCAGCAAACTTGTTATTTTTGTCTTCATTGTAATTAGTTTTTAGAATTAAACTATCTCCATTCTTCGATCAGCGTGCTCTTTGATCCCACCAAAGTTTCGTTCCACCGGTATCCGGGCCACCCAAGGCGGCAATACCGCTATTCACTCCGACCTGATTATTACTCTTTTCGTCGCGGGTATAAGGCAGACGGCGGACTTGCAAATCAGTATCTACCGTACCGTTACTACTATTCCGCACTACCGGAATCAATTCGGGATACCCCGTACGACGATATTCACTCCATCCTTCAGGGCCGTCGGGATAGATTGCAATCCATTTCTGCGTAATGATACGTTCCAGGCTTCCTTCAAATCCGGCGCTACTGTCCCATGCAGGAGTCACCCTACTGGTGAATGTATAATTATCGCTACCTACGTTATCACTGAAAGAACCCGGTGTCGATGCATTGTCTGCCAGATACGCAGCAGCACTTCCCGCATTGTTTTCTTCAAATGAAACCCTCACCCCTTCTTCATAGAAAGACTGGGCCGTACCTTCGCCCATGTCCCATCCGCGCAATACACCTTCGGCACGCAGGAAGTAAGATTCGGCGGCCGTCATCCATACGACAGGAGTAGAAGCGCGGTCAATATTCAGGTTCGAGATTTTATCACCCTGATAGTTGCTCATATTACTGGAAGTGATGCCGATACGTACTCCATGATAAGCGTCGTCATCTCCCGCCACCGTAAAATAGCGGCTGATACGCGGGTCATTCAAACCATCCATATAAGAGACGATAGAAGCACCCGGACGACAGTCGCCCGAGTTGAAGTTATATGCAATCTCGTGCAACGGATGATGATATTCCAATGTGTTATGGGATAATTCGGCACGCTCGGCTTTGCTCCCGATTAGACCGTAGACGGACTGGACAGACTTTGTCGCTTCCTGTTCCGCCAGGGTAGGATTCGCATAAACCACACGCATGGCAAGACGCAAGCGCAATGTATTGGCAAACTTCACCCATTTCTCCGCATCTCCACCGTAAACATGGTCATAATCACTCATTAACTTCGCATTGCTGTTACCGCTCACATAATTGCCTAAAACTTCTATCGAATTATCCAGTTCCTCAAAGAACTTGGCGTAAACCTTGTCCAAAGCATCATATAAACTGGAAGAACCGTAGTTCACATAAGGAATAGGGCCGAACGTATCGGCAATACGGTGCATACCTGCCACTTTCACGATTGTTGCCAACGCGTCCACTTCCGCCAGTCCCTGCTCAACGGCAATCTGGTGAATACTTGCCCAGGGAGCCATTATTCCGGTAAAGGCATAGTCGAATGTAGCATTCAGCCACTGATCCTGAAAGTTATACTGTCCGTTATGATTCGTAGAACCTAATGTGGCGGCTATATAGCCGGAGTAAAGGTCATGAGACAAATTCTGGGCAATCTGGTAATCGGAGTCGAGTTTGTCCCCGTCACTGACGATAATCACCCTGCGCAACATTTGGGAAAAGAAAGCACCTGTCTTCAGATTATCCACTCCCATCATTTCTTCAGTAACTTCATTCGGATTGACATTATCAGCGTAATCAATGCATGAAGTAGTATTGAATAGAACAAACAGAATTCCTAAAACAGAAACTTTGTTCCATGATAATATTTTGTTTAATATCATATCTTCTATTATTTAAAAGTTTGATTAGAAATTGACCTTCACTGAGAATCCGAGATTACGCAAGCTTGGCGACATAAACATATCAATGCCCTGAAAGTAAGTTCCGGTACTTGCCGTCAGTTCCGGGTCGAAAGGTGCTTTCCGGTAGAGGAAGAAAAGGTTCTTTCCGATAAATGACACATTCAGGCCCTTAATCCAATCCACATATCTATTGATGGGAATGTCATATCCTACCGATAATTCCGCCAAACGGACATTAGTCGCGCTATACACGTACATAGAACCAATACCCCCCTGAGCACCGGAGCCGCCGATTTGCGTATAGTAATTCTCCGCGCCGATAGGACGTCCGTTCACCAAAGCCCCGCCATTATCACGGGCGTCGGCCGTCACCTTGGAAGCCCCGAAAGCATCCATCGTCGCCTGCGTCTGAGAAACGACGATACCTCCCACACGTGCCGTGAACAGGCATCCCAAAGAAAGCCCTTTGTAAGTAAAGGTATTTCCCCAACCCAGATTGTACTTCGGGGCACTGTTGCCCGCCTTGATAAACTCATCAGGCTGAGTGACTATCACCTGGTCGGAAGGATGGACATAAATAGCCCCGTGTTCGTCTGTCCGCAATGTGTTGACATAAATATCACCGATAGATCCGCCTTCCGTCAATATCATCTTATACATGCTGGTGCCGCCCATGTCAATACGGTCTAGCGAAGTCAGCTCGTGGGTATACGGATCTTCGTAATTACGCAGTAACTCCACCACCTTATTTTTATTTAAAGAATAAGTGAGGTAAGAGCTCCATCCGAAATCTCCCCATTTATTATCCAGACGTAACGACAGTTCTATGCCTTTATTATCCACACGTCCACCATTGACAACTTCCGACGTATATCCGGTAGTAGACGACAGGGTGCGTTCAAAGAACTGGTTGTAGGTGCGCGAGTGATAAAGAGAAGCGTCGAGCTTCAGTTTATTATCAAAGAATACAAAGTTCAGACCGGCTTCCCAAGACTTTGTACGCTCCGGTTTCAGATTGGGATTGGGGCGGCGGCTCATCGTTACAGGTACTCCGTCCACCAGTTTATAAGTAGGGATTGCCAGGAAAACATCAGGAGAGTTACCCACTTCGGAATAGGAAACACGCACCTTCATATAAGGCATAATGTTCGTGCTGATAGGAAATATATCCGTCAAAATGCCCGAAAGCCCTATCGAACCATAAGGAAATGAAGACGTATCAGTTCCCTTGAATGTAGACGACCAGTCGTTACGGAATGTCCCGTCCAGATAAATCATTGACTTATACCCGACCTGCGCACTGCCGAATACAGCACGTTTCTTCAAATTATAGCCGTATTGGTTAGCCAGGTTCTTTTCGGTAGTATCCACGTTGCCATAGGTAAACAGATTGGCCGTGGACTTTAATTTTCCACCGAAATAATCAGACCGGTAATCATTATTCTCAAAGTTTGCACCCGCATTGAATGTCAGGTTAAAGGTGTTTTCAAGAAAGTATTTATTGATGTTCAGCAATAATTCTCCATACACTTGCTGGCTTTCAATATTACTCTTTGAATAATAACCATATTTAGAAGCAAATAAAGTATTGGTTCCGGCATCGTACATACGTTCACGGCGTTCGTTATTCCGATCCATCTTGGCACGGCCCGTTACATTGATCCAATCCGTAAGGTCATATTTCACAGACGCGGTAGCCATATAACGGTTCTTATGGTTCGGCATTTTGATACGTTCTGTTATCCAGTATGGATTTTGCAAAGCCAGATTGGTGCTGTAAGGCCAATACTGGGTCGACAAGTTACGCTCAGCATCATAACGCTGGTAAGCCTGAACTTTAGAGAAGTCATCACCCGCAGGAAATAAATAGAGCGCAACCAACGGGTTATAGTAAAGTCCCTGTGCCGTCATATTCTGCTCTTTCACAGAACTAAGCATAAAGTTGAGATCAAGGGTCAACTTATCATTCAGCATCTTCGAAACGTTGCGCACCGTTGCATTGTAGCGTTCAAAGTTATTATTATGAATAATCCCTTTCGCGTTCGTCGTTCCCAAAGACACGTAAGTCTGGTTCTTATCCGTTCCCGTAGAAAGGCTGGCCGAGTTCGTCACGTTTACGCCGGTCTGGAAAAAGTCGGCGGGATCATAACTGCTCGGGGTATTCAGCTTCGTTCCCCAACTATAATAACTGCCCACTTCCGTCTGCCCGTATGTATTCTGAAATTCAGGCAATACAAGAGGGGCTGAGAAGGTGGTATTGTTGGAAATAGAGACTGAGGTACGTCCTTCCTTCCCCTTCTTTGTGGTAATCATCACTACACCGTTGGCGGCAGCGCTACCGTAGAGGGCGGCAGCGGAAGGGCCGCTCAACACAGAAATGCTTTCTATATCTTCCGGATTAATGCCGGCGATAGGATCACCGCTCTGGCCTGCCCCCTCGAACGAATCGGACGGCTGGGTGGAAGCGGCGCTCATATCAATCATCGGGATACCATCTACGACATAAAGCGCATTGTTATTGCCGTTCAAAGATTTCGTTCCACGCATTACCACGCGGGAAGAACCACCCACACCGGAAGAAGAAGAGTTGATAGTGACACCCGCCACCTTACCGTTCAGGTTGTTCACGAAGTTGGCGTCAGCGATACGGGTGATTTCATCATTGCTGATTTGCTGGACATTATAAGACAATGACTTTGCCTCTTTTTTAATGCCCAAAGCGGTAACGACTACTTCGTTCAGAGTCTTTGTATCTTCCTGAAGAATGATTCTCAACGGATTATTATTCGTTATCTTCACCGTCCTGGGGGTATAACCGACATAAGAGAATTCCACGACATCCCCTTCCGTAACATTTAGGGTAAAATTACCGTCTATATCAGATATTGTTCCTGCCGCAGCGCCTTTTACTTTCACATTTACTCCGATCAAAGGATCACCCGAAGCGTCTTTTACAGTACCCTTCACCTGAATAAACTTACCACCTTGATGGGTACTGTCAGACTTAGACAAGATGATTTGTTTATCAATTACGGTATAAGATATATTTGTACCTTTAAATATATCTTCCAGAATATCCATGATTTTTCCCGATTTATTATTAACGGAAACAATCCGGTTTTTCTGAATCGCCTTATCATTATAAAGGAATACAAAATCAGAAGTTTCTTCAATTTTATTCAGCACTTGTTCCACGGATACATTGCTCATCGAAATGGCAACCCGTGTCCGCTGGGCATATGCATCCTTGGCTGTAAGTTGGAATACTACCGCAAACAGTAGTGTCAGACTAATCCTCATAACTAATGGAAGTTTTAGATTTAAAGCATATTTTGGACATAATGCAATAAATGAATGATTTTTTTTCATACATTTGTGGCTAACTAAAGTTTATTACTAAATGAACTATGGTTTGATTCGGGTAAATGTTTGCTAGACCTGTACCGTGAATCTTAAAATTTCAGGGGAAGATAGCTGTTGGTAGCAGCTTTCTTCCTTTTTTTCATTGTTGATGTGTCATCTCATAGGCTATTTGAATTTTAAAGGGTTGTTATTAATATAAATCTACTATTATTCTGGCCTTTGAAAGTGTACCGTCTGTTTGTTGTTCAGACTCCTGAATCTTCCACTTCAAAGCTGCCGACTTGGCGAGGTAATCCAATATCTGCGATAAAGTTTCTGTCCGGAAAGTCGCACGGTACTTATATTCTTTTCCGGCCTTGTTGTCAAATTGAATATCCACATTGAAATGCCGTTCCAAACGTTTGAATATTTCTTCTAACGAAGCATTCCTAAATATCAATTTTCCATCTTTCCAAGCTACTTTTCCATAGACATCTACTGTATTTTTCTTCGATTTCTGACTCTGTTTATCATAAAGTAAATGCTCGCCGGGAGCCAATACGATTGTTTCCTGATTGGGGGTTATCACATTTACTTTACCTTTCTCCAGTACTGTTTCTATATAATTATCGTCATCATAGGCAGTAACATTAAACTTTGTACCATATACATATACTTTCAGCCCATTCGATGTGTTTACATAAAAAGGACGTTCCTTGTCTGCCTCTACTTCAAAATATGCTTCGCCTTTCAACTCTACATTCCGGTTATCGTTTCTGAAAACCGTAGGGTAGCGCAATGTACTACCGGCATTCAACCACACTACAGAATGATCCGGCAGTTCATAACGTATCACCGAACCGGTAGCGGCCGTAACCTCTGCGTATTGTTCTTCCTCATCCGCTCCATCAAAATATAAATATCCGAAGAGCAACGAGGTGAGCAACAAAGGTATAGTCAAGAATGCAGCATAGCGCATCAACTGATTATACATGTCCTTTCTCCTGTTCGTTTTTATTTTGGCCTGTGTCTGACGATAAGCGCCCATTACGTCAATGGACTCCATTTCTTTAATATCATCTCCCAATGCTTGTGCCTTACGGAGCAATGATTCCGGATTCATATTTTCCATGTTCTCTTCCAAATTCTAGTCTTTTTAATTGCAATTATATGAATAGTACAATCGAAGTTTTCAAAAGGGACAGGAAAAGTGAACTTTCTTTTGCAGAAAAGAAAAAAAAGTTCAAAATAATGTTTTCTCAATTATCTTATTATATATTTGCAGCAGAATGAAAAACCACAGAATCTCTAAATAATGAAACTATCTTTTTCAAAACATACCAGAGAACATTCTTTCAAACGACTTTATGAGGAGTATTACGCCCCATTCTGCCTGTATGCAAAAAGGTTTGTTGATGATAAAGAGACACGCGAAGACATTGTATCGGACGTATTCGCTTCATTATGGGATAAGATGGATACGGATTCTTTCGTCCTGCAATCGGACACCGCATTGGGATACATCAAAATGTGCGTGAAAAACAGTTGCCTGAACTTCCTGAAGCATCAGGAACATGAATGGAGTTATGCTGAAAATATACAAAAGAAAGCGCCTGTTTATGAATTAGAGCCGGATAGTATATATACACTCGATGAATTGTACCGGATGCTATACGAAACATTGGATAAACTTCCTGAGAATTATCGTACAGTATTTATGAAAAGCTTCTTTGAAGGTAAAACACACGCAGAGATTGCGGAAGAGATGAATCTCAGTGTAAAATCCATCAACCGCTACAAACAAAAGACAATGGAACTTTTGCGGGAAGAACTTAAAGATTATTTGCCGTTGTTGCTTTTGTTATTCTACCGTGCATAACATCTCCACCTTATCTTCACATCCCAACTATTACTTATTCATCTGAAAAGTATTAATAGAAAAGTTGCTATTGGTTAATAGTAAACTTCCAATCCTTTATATCTAAAGTTACTTTCGATTAATCATAAACTATAAATGAAAGCTTTATTTTTATAATCAAAGGTTGCATTTATAAAAATGAAGCTTGCATTTATATAATCAAAGCTTGCATTTATAGTTTATGATAGGTGAAGAGCAAGTTTGCAATTAATCCAAAACAAGTTTACCCTTAATGAAGAATAACTTTTCTATTAATGATTCAGGCGTAAAATAGCAGTAGATTGCCATACAACTACAATGAGAAATGATGATAATGAGCATGAGAAATACCCGTTTTTAGGAATAAAGCATGAGAAAAGAATGAGAAATGCCTATATCCGAAAACATTTCTCATTCCCTATTTCAGTCTATTTTAACCCATTGACTAATAATCATGAGAATATGAGAAATGAAAATGAAAACTCTTCTAGTAGAGGGAGAAGTATGGGAGCAATCACTTATAAAGAAATAATAAATTCACTGTATAATGCCAATATTATTATCATCAATAAAGATAAAACGATTACTTTATCGCCTGAGATAGCCACATTAGTGTTGTAAGGCTCATAATAAAATATGTAACAGAACAAAAAAATTGCATCGTTATGCAATTCTGCGGATGGGAATTGACACGAATAGAAGAAGTATAACGACTACAATAGCTTCTCCGCTAAAGTGCGGCATTCGATACGGTTGATTTTACCATTCCCCGTTTGAGGAATTAAATCCACCATCCGAATATATTTAGGACGTTCATAAGGTGGCAGTATCTCCTGCACCTTATTTTTTAGTTCTTCCATATCCAACTGGCCTTCGAACAATAAGGTCACCGCCTGTCCCAAACGAGGGTCTGAAACTGAAGTAATGACAAATGGCTGAAGAATGAAAGGACGAAGTAACTTCTCCACCTCTTCTGCCTGAATCTTAATACCGCCACTATTGATAACATTATCTTTTCGACCTAAAATAATGAAACTGCCATCGGGATAGATACGTGCAATGTCATTGGTCTGCAAAATATCATCGCAGACAAGAGGGGCTTCAATAACTAATGTGTTTTCGGGAGATAAAGACAATGTTACTGAAGAAAAAGGATAGTAATGCTCGGACGCAGAATTTCCGTTCAAGCGGCGCAACGCTATATGGGATAATGTTTCAGTCATGCCGTAAGTGGAATAGACAGCTATCGGGAGAGATTTTATCTCAGTTTCTAAAGCCTCATCGACTGCTCCGCCACCTATAATCAGAATCTCCGTTTGCTTCAACTGTTCTCTCTCTTCGGGAGCATGAAGAGTATTATAAACCTGCAAAGGAACCATTGCCGCAAATTTCAGAGGTTCGCTTATATCAGAGAGAGGATGGCCGGAAGCAGGACGCACTATCAGATTCAGCCCTGCCACCAAAGAGCGTACTACTACCATCATCGCTCCGATATAACGCAGATTCATACATAACAAAGCAGCGTCTCCCGCTTGCAGATTCAGAAATTCGCAAGTCAGGCGTGCACTTTGCATCATTTGGTCTTTGCGTACAACCAGTTCTTTCGGCGTACCTGTGGAACCCGAAGTATGAACGGTTATGACAGGAGAATCATTGAACCATTCGTTCAGGAAAAGATATAAATCCCATATGGCAGAAGGATAGTTTTCCGCTCCTTCCGCTACAAACCGGGCTATATCTTCAGAAGTATATTCTTTCCCTTCCAATAGCAAAAATTGCTGTTTTCGGTCAAATATCATCGGGCATTATCAAATTGCGTCATTACAAAACCACAAACAGTCTTTTCTTATTTCAAGGGGCATTTCTACGTTGTCCGTAAAAAGTTGTCCTGTTCCCAAGCCTTGAGGCAACGGATTATCAAAGGTGGCACACCATTGGGCGATGGCATTCAGACCGATATTTGACTCCAAAGCAGAAGTAATCCACCAGCCGATCTGTTGTTCTTCAGCTTCGTCAATCCATTCGTTTCCACCGGTGAATCCTCCATGTAGGGAAGGTTTGATGATGATATATTGGGGATGAATGTCGGCAAGGAGCTTTCGTTTCTCTTCCGGAGTATTGCAGCCTATCAATTCCTCATCCAAAGCTATCGGCAAGGGAGATTCGGAAGCCAGGCGTGCCATTTCGTCCCATTGTCCGGCACGGATAGGTTGTTCTATAGAATGCAAGTCAAGCTCGGACAGCCGTTTCAGTTTATCCATTGCATCAGCCGGAGAGAAAGCACCGTTTGCATCTACACGCAATTCTATTTCTTTTGAAGAAAAACAGGCACGGATATGACGGAGCAAGGCCAGTTCTTCTTCAAAGTTGATGGCACCGATTTTGAGTTTGATACAGCGGAAACCGGTCTTCATCTTCGTTTCTATCTGTGTCAACATTTGATTGTAATCTCCCATCCATATAAGGCCGTTGATGGGTATTCCGGCTTCTCCACGGGAGAAAGTTGAATTCCACATAGCCCAACCGCCTGCATTATAGTGGCGGACAGCCGTTTCGAGCCCAAAGAGAATGGAAGGATATTTGCGCAAAGCGTCAACGTCCACCTTTCCGCCTTGCCTTTCCACTTCCCGGCAGGCATCTTCCAATATATCTTCGTAATCGGGTAGATCATCACAGCTAAGTCCTGGTAGAGGAGCACACTCCCCTATCCCTACCCTACCCGGAAAATCGGGAGAAGTCAGATGTAGATACCAGACTTTTCGTGTTGTATACGTACCTCGTGAGGTTCCTGCCGGTTGCTTGAAATGGAGCAAGCGGGGAGTTATTTGAATTTTGCAATCCATCAGATGTAAATATTTGAGTGCTCCGCATGGTTTATGGGAACTTAGGATATTGCTTGAAGTTCGGTTTGCGTTTCTCCAAAAACGCATTCTTTCCTTCTTGAGCTTCATCCGTCAGATAATAAAGCAATGTCGCGTCACCTGCCAGTTCCTGGATACCTGACTGACCGTCCAGTTCGGCGTTCAGTCCGGCTTTAATCATGCGCAAAGCCAGCGGGCTGAGCTGCATCATTTCTTCCGCCCATTGCACGTATTCGTCTTCCAGTTGTTCCAAGGGGACTACCTTATTCACCAAGCCCATATCCAGGGCTTCCTGCGCATTGTACTTCCGGCAGAGGAACCAGATTTCGCGGGCTTTCTTCTGTCCTACGACACGTGCCAGATAAGACGCGCCGAATCCGGCGTCAAAGCTGCCTACACGAGGGCCTGTCTGACCGAAGATGGCATTCTCCGAAGCGATAGACAAGTCACATACCACATGGAGTACGTGCCCGCCGCCGATGGCAAATCCGTTCACGGCGGCAATCACCGGTTTCGGAATGCTACGGATTTGTTTTTGCACGTCCAGCACACTCAGACGGGGAACGCCGTCTTTGCCGATATAACCGCCACGTCCTTTCACATTCTGGTCACCGCCCGAACAGAAGGCTTTATCTCCGGCTCCGGTGATAACAATCACGTCTATGTCCGCTTCCTCGCGGCAAATGCGCAACGCGTCACTCATTTCGGCAGTAGTAGTCGGGGTGAATGCATTCCGATAACGTTCACGGTTGATGGTGATACGGGCAATTCCATTATAGTAATCAAAGAGAATATCGTCGTATTCTCTGATAGTTGTCCACTCTCTTTGTGTTGACATAATCTATTTTTGTTTTAATTGGTGATAATAATTTTTCAGCATTCGTGCGTCTTTGTTCTTGTTGGTGAACACTTCCAATAAGACAGGGCGTTCCTTCGCTTCCGGTTGAGTGAAAATCTGCATGGTTTCAGCCAGTTCCTCGCCATTCTCCGCTTGCAGATAAAGGAATCCCCGTTCTTCCGCCCAACCTTTGGCAGACGTTTTATGAACAGCCGCGATAAACTTATGCGAAGTGCCCGACATATCCAGCCCCGGCAAGGTATGGAAAATCTCCCCGCCACCGTTATTCAACAAAAGAATACGCAGGTTGGGACGGACATTCACATTCCACAACGCATTCATGTCGTAGAAGAAACTCAAATCCCCGATGGCTATAAAATTCAGCTTATCAGAAGCCGCCGCATAGCCGACAGCCGTAGAAAGCGAACCTTCAATGCCACTCGTCCCCCGGTTGCAGCAGACTTCAATCGTAGAGGGAATGGCATATAACTGGGCATAACGGACGACCGAACTATTTGCCAGATGCAAGGCGCATGATTCCGGCAAGGACTTTATCAATGCACCGACAGCCGCCATCTCCGAATAGGCAAATTCCGGTTCGGGGATGATTTTGCAATAATTCTCCCACACACGGGGATATTCAGGAGTACGGTTGTCGAGCAGGCTCGCTATCTTTTCCAAGAATTCGAACGGGTCCATCTCAATCACGGTAGTCAATGCACCGTAGAGGTCGACCACTTCACCGTCCGGCGATACGTGCCAATGTTCTTTGGGCGGATGCTGGCGAAGGAACTTCTTCAATCGTTTGGAGACGACGTGCCCGCCATAAGTAATCAGCAGTTCGGGAGACATCTGATCTATTTTCTCTTCGGGCATAGCATAGAGCGCCGCGTCGAAGTTCTTCACCGGGATACCGGGAACAGTCTGATTGCCGATATGCTCCGTCAGCCAGGCAAAGTGCTTATATAATAATTTGGTATATCTCTTTTCAAACAGATAGATAAGGTTCATCTGACCGACAATAATCATCCGTTTCTGATATTTATTCATCCGGTCGATGAGGTCGTTGTAATCACGGTCGTAGACGTTCAAGCCTTGATAACGCGTGATGACACGTACTTCGGGCAGGGTATCCGTCGTAAACTGGAACAACGGTTCGGAAATTGGGACATTGATATGAACCGGCCCCTTTCCGTGATGGTTCATCTCCAGCAGGGCTTCATTTATCAGGCGGTTGCAGTACCATTCATCTTCATCCGTGTGAATCTCCGGAAGATTGACTGACTTTTTGACCAGTGATTGGAATACACCCGGTTGCGGAAGTGTCTGTCCGTCCATTTGCCCTATCCAGGCTGCGGGACGGTCGGCAGAGATGACAACCAGAGGAACATTCTGATAGAAGGCTTCTGCCACAGCCGGATGGAGATTCAATAATGCCGTTCCGGAAGTGCAACAGATTGCAGCAGGCTTGCCACCATTCAACGTAAGCCCGATGGCGAAATACCCCGCACTCCTTTCGTCTGTCACCGCATAACAGGTAAAATCAGGATGGTTGGACAAGGTATGCACGATAGGTATGTTACGGCTGCCCGGACACAATACAATTTTAGTAATCCCGTGCGCCTGAAGCAACGCAACCAGTTGGAGTATGTTCTTCTTATCTGTGTACATGATGGTTAGTGATTAGTGAATTAGTGATTAATAAGCTATCAGCCGTTTCATGGTCTGCAACTTCTTTTCCGTTTCCAGCCATTCGTCGTCCAGTTCCGAAGACGCCAGTAATCCGCCGCCGGCATAAAGGGTCAGTTGCTTGTCTTCGATATGCATACAGCGCAGGTTCACATACAAATCCGTCCTTCCGTCGGGGTCGAGCCATCCGATAAAGCCGGAATAGTAACGGCGGTCGTAACCTTCGTTTTCCAATATGAATTGATAGGCTTCTTCCTTGGGAAGCCCGCACACGGCAGGCGTCGGGTGCAGAACTTTCAGAAGATTCCCCAAATCCTTATTATCTTTCAAGGAGAAATGAAAATCGGTTTTCAGATGCGACAATGCTCCGGCATAGGCAGGATAAGGTCCGTTCTCCGTAGAACGGATGCCTAATGAAAGAAGTCGCCGGCGGATATAGGATGCTACATAATCCTGCTCCTTCCGGTTCTTCTCATCCCATGCTTGCGGTAATTTGCCGTCCTGCAAAGGTTGCGTTCCGGCCAGTGCCACCGTGTTCCATTCGTCTTTTTCGCCCGACAAGATGATTTCGGGGGTGCTGCCGAGCCAGATACCCGTTTGAGGGGTATAGCACAGGTATATATAGGAATGGATATAACGTTTGCAAGCCGCACGAAAAACGGATGAGGGAGAGAAATCCGGCGTCTGACCGATACCGATAGTGAGTTCACGGGAAAGCACTAATTTGTCGAAAGTCTTGTCACGCAAGGCATTTATAAATGTATGAAAACAGGCGGCATACTTTTCCGTGCAAGTATTCAGGAATGTCTCCTGTCCTTGCAGTTGTCGGGCTTTTTCCTGTTCTTCGTCCGTATCCTCGTCAATTGGCAGTGGTTGTCCCCACTGCTCCGATTGTATCAGCACAATCGGACATGTTTCGCTCACCCGGAACGGGGCGATGACAAATCCCCGCTGCCCGTCCAGGTCTTTGAGGTCATAGATCAAGCGGACAGCCCCCCCGGCCTGTGTCAACAAACGAGGGGTTTTCTCTCCGGGAATACGGTAAACGGCAAACGGTTGTTGTTGCCGGATGAATGTATCAATAGTTGTCAGATTACTTATTTCTTCGTCAATCATCTTTTTTTCATAACGCTGTTGACTACCCGTATGGAAGACACCAGTTTGTTGGTTGAGGTAAAGACGTCTACATTCCATACATGGGATGAACGTCCTTTGTGTACAATGGTCGCTACTGCCCGCACAGTATCTCCTTCGTGGGCAGAAGAGATGTGGTTTCCACTGACTTGCATTCCTACTACAATTTCGTCAGGCTGGCAAAGAATCATTGACCCTAGTCCGGCAACCGTCTCTCCCAACGCAAGAGTAGCGCCGCCATGCAATATTCCGAACGGCTGGCGTGTACGATGGTCTACGGGCATTGTAGCTTCTACACGGTCTTCGTCAGCATAGGTATATTGGATACCCAGGTTTCCCATTAATGCGTGGCGTGCCTGTGCATTCAGTTGGTCAAGGGGGATTTCCGCTGCGCGGACTTCAGCGATAATGGCTTTTTCGACAGCAAGAGCCACTCCGTCTTCTTCATTCGAAGCGGTCACATAGTCGGCACAAGCTTTCACCGAGTCTTGTGAGTGTCCCATAGCTATTCCCAGTCCTGCCAATTGAATCATGGTTACGTCACACACGCCATCACCAATGGCAATCACTTCTTCACGCGTGATGCCCAATACTTCCATCAGAGCACCTAAGGTATTCGCCTTATCAATGGCACAAGGTACTACTTCGAGGAAATACGGTTCGGAGCGGAAGACATCCAAAGCACCGTTCAGGCGTCTCTTCCAATGTTCTTCCAGGCTGACAAGTGTTTCTTCGTCATCGCTGACAAGCATGCACTTGCAAGGAGCAAAATCAATGGCGGCGGAAAATTCGTCTTCCCGAATCACTTGCAGGTTATTCAGCCAGGCTTCATTCTGGATATGTTCATTTTCAGGAGAGTCCGTTATGATCGTATCATCATGATAGGTGAACAAAGCGAAGCCATTCTTGCGGGCTTTCTTTTCCAGGTAAGGCAGCATTTCGGGGTTAATACGACGTTCGAACAGGATTTCCCCGTTCTGTGCGTTGATGATCTGGCAACCGTTATAAGAAAGGATAAAGCCACCATAGTTTCCAAGTTCGAGAGACTTGGCAAGCGGCAACAAACCATAAGTCGGTCTGCCGGAAGCCAGCACGATACGTACTCCCATCTGCTGTATTTTCAGCAAGGCGGCCAGTGTACGTTTACTAATTTCTTTCGCATCATTAAGCAGTGTTCCGTCTACATCCAGGACCAATAATTTATACTTCATGGTTACACGATTTTGATTTAGATTACAAAGGTAGGAAATTGAGTGAACGACAGAAAGCGTAAACAGATAAAAATTACTTTAATTTCACTCTTTCAGACGCATTTCCAAATAATCACGGAGTATCCGGGCATGATTGTACACGGGTTCTTTAGATGCATAGAGGAGTGTCACCACCGGATGCGGCTTTATAAGGGACAGAAAATCGGTCACTGCCTGAGACGCGTCCAGCTCTTTCTGATACAGGACGGAGAAATCATTCCAGTGTCCCGGTATATCTTCGTGGAACCACTTACGCAGGGCAGCGGACGGTGTTATGTCTTTTGCCCAATAATCACATTTCAGCCATTCTTTTTTAATGCCTCGTGGCCATAGCTTGTCTACCAATACTCTGTATCCGTCTGTTTCTGAAAAATCCTCGTACACTCGCTTTATCCTAACTTGTAACATTACTATATTTATTTAATTAACTTTATAGTAATAAACCGAAAAAGCCGAGAATTGTTTACCGGGAACTCTTAATCCCTAAGCGAATCCTGTGCTTTCTTAAATTCGTAGGGTGTCATGCCAGTTTTTTTCTTGAAAAGATTATATAATATCGGTGTACTGTTGAATCCGGATTCATCCGCTATGGCACGTATCGTATAATTGGGATATTGCTTCATCAATTTGATAGCATAAGTAATACGCAATTCATTGATATACCCGTTAAAGTTAGTCCCTGTGCATTCACGAATCATCCGGGCGAAACGTGCGTTATTCAGATGTACTATATGCGCCAAGTCTTCCCTTGACAATTCCGATGAAAGAAATAACTGTTTCTGAAGGACTATCTGATTCAATTCCTGAAATATCTTCCTGTTCTCTTCTTCTTCCCCGCTGACTTCACCTGTTTCGTCGTCCGAAAGTTCTTCCAATTCTTCGGATGAGATTAATTCCGGTTCTATCTCCGATATGACAGCTTGCTGTCCGTATGCTTCCGACAACTGGTTGCCGTCTTTCCTATTGGCGAATTTCTCGTTTATAAGCCGGGCAAGCGTCCTGTTCTTATACTCGACTATATGATTGAAACGCCACAAACGCCATACAATAAACAAAGTCAGCACAACAATACATGCAAGGAACCAGAGAGTCATATTTCTGATTCTCAGTTGAAAAGCCTGTTCGTTGATATATTCTTCTTTTTCTGAGGCGCCATATATTGCATTCAGTTCCAATGCGGCATTATTCCTATCTCGGGTATTGATGCTGTCCGTTATGGCTAAAATCGTTTCACGTATCTCCGCTACTTCCTTGTATTTATGCATACCCAAGTATGCTTTCACTTCATGTCGGAGAACAGTCAGATATTGTTCATTCAGAGTGTCTTGTTGGGTCCTCATCAGCTCCTTAAAATCTTTGCAATTATCTATGACTTTTTCATATTGTCCGGAAAGCATCAAATAAGGAAGCGAGTACATTTTTCCATCCGGAGTATGTGATTCTTTCTTTGACAAGTATTTCTGATAATATTGTTCCGCCTGCCCATATTTCTTCTCCATGCAATAAATATAGGCCAGCTTGGAATACAAATAACTATATTGGCCGTCCACATAAGCTTCAGGGATTTGAGGCAATGCTTTGAGCCGTTCAATCTGTTTCTCACGTTCAAAACCTACTTCCAGAGCCTCTTCGATTCGGGAATCATTCATCAGAAACCCCATTTTCGCCCCATAATAGTATGAAAGCAGCATCATTTCACGCTTCTCCTTCGACCCGCGCAGCAATTCAATAGTCCGATCGAAATAATCATATGCCTTGTCTTTAAAAGACAATCTCCAGTTATTCTCTCCCATGCAGAAAAACAATCTGGCTCTAGCCTCTCTGTTTCCTAATTCTTGTGCCTGTCTGATTCCCTCTAATGCATAATGCATACTTTCATTATACTTGCTCATCATTGCCGAGAACTCAGCCAAATAAACTGTCATTTTCAGCATGTGTTCCGGGTCTTTCTGGTATATGGAATCAAGCAGATAAGCTTTTTTCGCATACATAAACGCGAGTTTGTTCATATACATATTACTATATGACAAACTACGCAATTCGTTTATAACCCGCAAAGATATTGTTTTCCTGTTCTCCGCTTCGTCCAGTAATTGCAGAGCTCGCTTAGAATCAGAGATATAAATATCCCTGATATACTTTTCAGTATAGAGAGAATCACTATGTATAGTTTTATCAGCCCTCGAAAATTGATTGTGTACAAATAAAAGCACTAAAATACATACCCAAAAACGCATAAAATCTTACGTGTTTAATCATTCAGCATCCAAAGGTATGTATTTTCTATAAAAAGTGCAAGAAGGAATTTAATTTTAAGCAACCTAAATTGCCTTCTTTACCCAAACAGCCAGGTTACGGGCATCAACGGAAAATTCACCGTTCCCTTCTTCATCCAAAGTTACTTCTTCCTGAATGCTTCCGGTTATTTCGTGCCATATCTCACCCTTATGACCTTCACCCAGACTCATCGTTTTACTGCCGGCTTCGTCATTGGACATCAAAAAGACCAGTCCCGAACCCGTATGTTCCTCATCTCCTGTGCGAATAAAACCGATAGTGGAGGGGTGATCGAAATATTCAACCTGGTCGCCATAAGCATATTTTCTTCTGGCGTCCAACAATATGTCCAAGATCTTGGTATGCGGGGATTTCTCTCCTTTTATTCCATAGTAATCCCCATAAAACAGGCAAGGATAACCATCTTTCATCAAGAGAATAAGACCATATGCCAACGGTTTGAACCAGTCTTCTATTTGGGACTCCAGCGAACTTCCCAACTGCGAGTCGTGATTATCGACAAATGTCACAGCCAAATCACAATGATGTTCGACCAGTGTATCCTTCAGGATATTCCGCAAATCATATTCTTTACCTTCCTGTGCTGCCTGAAACATATTATAATGTAACGGGACATCAAACAAATTCACCTTATGCCCTACCGTTTCCAAATAGGCGTCGAGTGTTTCCAAGTCACCGTTCCAATATTCACCTACGGCATAAAAATCATCTCCCCGTTCACTTCTCACCGCATCAAGAAATTGTGCGATAAACTGGTCTTTCATATGCTTGATAGCATCCAACCGGAATCCGTCGAGTCCAAGTTCACCGGTAACCCATTTCCCCCAACGGTTCAGTTCGGATACAACCTCAGGATGGTCCAAATCAATATCATTACACAACAAAAAGTCATAATTGCCATTCTCATTGTCCACTCCCTCGCTCCAGGCTTTTCCTTCTCCCTGGATCTGAAAGACTCCGCTACGTTTCTTGGCGTCGTCAAATCCCGTACCGGAGAAGTGATACCAGTGCCACTTAAAATCCGAATACTTGTCCTTACGTCCATGGAAGCTATATCCGGTCCAGCCCTGTATCTCATACGGTTCGCCCAACGCCTTGTTCCTTTCTTTGGGGTCAACCTCCACGACCATAAACTTTTCGGTAAAATCACCGCCTGCCTTATGGTTCAGCACTACATCCAGATAAACCGCAATATGATATTTGTGCAATTCGCCAATCATCTCTTTCAGTTCATCCTTCGTACCGTACTTTGTCCGTACTGTCCCTTTCTGTTCAAATTCGCCCAGGTCATACAAATCATAAGTTGCATATCCTTCATCCTGCTGCTCGTCGGCTTTATAAGCAGGTGGAATCCAGACTGCGGTTACACCAATGTCATGAAGATGCGACGCGTCTTCTTTTAATTGTTTCCATAACTTCCCGTCATTCGGGAGATTCCATTCAAAATACTGCATCATTACACCATTTTCCATATGCTATCTTTTTTAAATTGACGAGTATAAAACAAGTTGCAATAGAATAAAGTTCCTTCACAAGTATGAATTATTAGCAAAATGGTAGGAATTTGTCCATAAACCGAACGAACAAATGCTAAACAGCAGAAAGTTCAAGAGTATGATTCATGCAACGACGAAAAATATCTTAATAATCCTTTTTATATCCATATTTACCGGGATAACAGCAATAAATTCTGTTTGTTCTGTTGTTTCTCATCATACCAAACAAGAACATACCAGTTCATTTACGCCACATAGGCATTGATTATTTTAAACAGTATTAATATAAAATTGAATGTATGAGAAAATTAAAAAATCATCCGTCCGCAGACCAATTGGAGTCGTATGACAAATATCCATGCTATGATGGAAATGATCTCGAATTGGTCTATACACCCGAACAATCCGTTTTTACACTTTGGGCGCCGAGCGCGGACAGGGTTCGTTTAAACCTGTACCCCGCCGGCGAAGGTGAAGAAAAGGAAGAACAACTGGATATGGACATGGCAGAGGATGGTACCTGGCGTATCAATGTCGACCGTGACCTGAAAGGTTCTTTCTACACCTTCCAAATAAAGAAAGACGGCAAATGGCTGGACGAAACGCCCGGCATTTGGGCTAAAGCTGTCGGTATCAATGGTAACCGTGCGGCTGTAATCGACTGGAATGAAACGAATCCGGAAGATTGGGAGTCCGACCAGCCCCCCGAACTGAAGATGTATTCCGACATTATTCTCTATGAATTGCATCATCGCGATTTTAGTATTGATCCGAATTCGGGCATCAAGAATAAAGGAAAGTTCCTGGCTCTGACGGAAACCGGAACCAAGACACCCGAAGGGGAAACTTCCGGCTTAGATCACTTGAAAGAACTGGGCGTTACACATATCCATATCCTGCCTTCATTTGATTTCGCCACGGTAGATGAGACGAGACTGGAAGAAAATAAATATAATTGGGGATATGACCCGAAAAATTACAATGTGCCTGATGGAAGTTATTCCACCGACCCGGCTAATCCCGTCACCCGCATCCGTGAGTTTAAAGAAATGGTGAAGAGCCTACATCAGAACGGCTTCCGCATTGTACTCGACGTGGTATATAACCATACCGCTTCCACCGATCATTCAAATTTCGAACTGACCGTCCCCGGATATTTTTACCGTCAAAATCCTGACGGGTCTTATTCCAATGCGTCCGGCTGCGGAAACGAGACAGCATCAGAGCGCGAAATGGTTCGCCGTTATATCATCGAATCTGTAAAGTTCTGGGCGAAAGAATACCATATCGATGGTTTCCGGTTTGACCTTATGGGGATACATGACATTGAAACGATGAACCACTTGAGAGAGGAACTGCTGAAAATTGACCCGACAATCTTCGTTTACGGTGAAGGTTGGGTAGCAGCAGATTCCCCATTGCCTTTCGAGCAGCGGGCAGTAAAGGAGAATGTCGGACGGATGGAAGGTATTGCCGTATTTAATGATGAGTTTCGGGACGGACTGAAAGGAAGTACCTTCGACGAACAAGAACCCGGATATGCCTCCGGAAATATAAACGGGCATTTCGAACCGGTTAAATATGGTATCGTCGGCGGCACGCAGCACCCGCAGGTAGACTATGACGGATTGCTTTATTGTGATGGTCCTTATGCCGGGGCTCCTTCGCAAATGATTAATTTCGTGTCGTGCCATGACGGATACACTTTGGTAGACAAATTGAGGCTATCCGTAAAGGGCGAACATGCTGAAGAGGAATTACCCTCTATCGACAAATTGATACATACAGTACTTCTGACCTCACAAGGAATCCCTTTCATCCGTGGTGGCGAAGAAATCATGCAAGATAAGCAAGGAGAACCGAACAGCTACAAGTCATCAGACGCTGTCAACCAAATTGACTGGGCTTTGAAAGCCAAGAACCGTGATTTTTTCGACTATATAAAAGGACTGATCGCACTACGTAAAGCGCATCCCGCCTTTCGTATTCCAACAGTAGAGGGATTGGAACAATGGCTTCATTTCCTTGACACGGGTGATTCCGGTGTAATTGCTTATACATTGGGCGAATATGCTAATGGAGATGAATGGAAAGAAATATTAGTAGCTTATAATGGTAATCGGAACGAAGCAATTGTCCACCTGCCCGAGCAAGACTGGATAGTTTTTTGCAAAGATGGACAAATCAAATTGGACAGCCAAGAGCATTTGTCTGGTGGCGATATAGCTATCGCGGCTTCTTCCGCCTTGATTCTGTATAGAAACTAAGTTAAAATAATGATCATGATGTATAATTAAAATCAAGTCGAATATGTTTGAATATGAAATTTGGGGAAATTCCGTTCAGAACTGGATCATTTCCATACTTATTATTGTTGCCGCAATTGTTATTGTAAAGTTGATAACGCTATTAAGCAAAAGAGTACTTAAACCGTTAACAGACCGGACTAAGAATCAACTGGATAATATTATCTTTTATTCTCTCGAACCGCCTTTCAAGTTTGCAATTATTCTGCTGGGTATCTGGATAGCTATTCATCGTTTGGTATATCCGGACAGCTTCGTGAAAGTAGTAGACAACATTTACCGTATTCTGATTGTATTGGATATCACTTGGGTATTCGCCCGTTTGTTCAGCGGTTTGCTTCAAGTTTACTGGGGACGCCGTTCTGACGGTCAGAATAATAAAATGCTGCCGATTATTAAAAGGACAATCTTGGTTGTTGTCTGGATTATCGGTCTTGTGATGGCATTGAGTAATGTCGGAGTAAATATCAGCGCATTATTGGGAACCCTGGGTATCGGTGGTATCGCATTCGCTTTGGCAGCACAAGACACGGTAAAGAATGTGTTCGGTGCCTTCACCCTTCTGACAGACAAGCCTTTCAATATCGGAGATACCATTCGTTTCGACAGTATCGAAGGAACAGTAATCGATATAGGCATCCGGAGCACAAGAATTATGAACTATGATAAACGTATCATCACTATCCCGAACTATAAGATTACCGACTCTTCTATCATCAACATCTCTTCCGAACCGATGCGACGGGTCGTTCTGAATCTCGGACTGACGTATGGCACAACTGCCGAAAAGATGAAAGAGGCTTTGGCAATTTTAAAAGCTCTTCCACAAAAAGTGGAAAATGTATCTTCCAGTCCATCGGATGTGGTTGCCGTCTTTACGGAATATTCCGACTCCGCACTAGGTATCATGTATATCTACTATATTAAGAAGCAAGGGGATATATTAGGAGTGACTTCGAATATGAATACGGAGATTCTGGCTTCTTTCAATAAGGCAGGACTTGAGTTTGCTTTTCCAACACGGACGGTTTATATACAAAAAGATGAGCCGGAAGATAATGGCAAAATTTCAAAATAAAAGATAGTTATCCTAGCTATGTAGCAAAACAAATAAAGAGGATGCCTTTTGAAGGACATCCTCTTTATTTGTTTTATATCCTATTTCAGCGGAGAGGGAGGGTTTTGAACCTACGACTCTAACCGCTTATATATCAGCTACTTTGCTTTCAAAATTTCAAATAGGTAACGAAACAGTAACGATTTTCAACCGTTAAGCCTGTCTGACTTTGACCGCTGTTTGTCTGCCTAACTTTCGGGTTCAAAGATATGACTTTCTTTTGGAATATGCAAATCATTGAATATAAATATTCTGCGGTTAGTGCAAGGTGCAAGCTATATATATAAATATATACTTGCACCTTGCACTAAGATTTTGGCTTAAATCTCTCCTAATGCACCTGTCAAATCCTGTATATCAGAAAAACCATTTTCGTCAAGATATGAATTGATGCCGTTTATTACTTTTAGGCTTATAGTCGGGTCTATAAAATTATATGTCCCTATTTGAATAGCGGTAGCGCCAGCAAGGAAAAATTCTATAGCATCTTGCCATGATGATATTCCACCTAAACCTATAATCGGAACTTTAACAGCCTTATATGTTTGCCAAACCATTCGTAATGCAACAGGTTTGATGCAAGAGCCGGACAACCCACCAGTTACAGTAGATAAGATAGGTTTACGAGAATTTATGTCAATAGCCATCCCCATAATTGTATTTATCATAGAAATAGCGTCTGCCCCTGCATCTTCTACAGCTTTAGCAATATCTGCAATATTTGTTACATTTGGGGATAGCTTAACAATCAACGGCTTATTGTAAACCTGTCTGACTGCATTAACAACGGATGCTGCACCTTTAGTTGTTACTCCAAACTCCATACCTCCATGTTTTACATTCGGACAACTTATATTTAACTCTATTGCCGGAATTTTATCTAATGTGGCTACTTTCTCTGCGCATTTTACATAAGATTCGATGGTCGTTCCTCCAACATTTACAATCATATTTGTATCTATGTCTTTTATTGTTGGATATATATTATTCACAAAATAATCTACACCTTTATTTTGAAGCCCAACTGCATTCAACATTCCTGATGGAGTTTCCGCCATTCGAGGGTACGGATTACCCTCTTGCGCATATAGCGTTGTTCCTTTTACAAATATTCCTCCTAATAAAGATACATCAAAGAAATCTGAAAACTCTGTTCCATATCCAAAAGTTCCCGATGCAGCTGTTACAGGATTTTTAAAATCAATACCACTTATTTTTGTTTCTAATTTTGCCATTATAACGATTTTATGCGTTTACGATAATCTCTTAAATCCTCTTCCCTGAAATTATTTTTAATGGACTGTATTTCTTTTAATATCCGTTCTCTTTCTTTGGGTAGAACTCCAATAAAAGGTATGGGATTAGATACAGTGTTTGCTAAAAGATGAACACAATTAGACGGTTGGAATCGTTCAATAAACATTTCCATTTCTTCTATCCGTTCATATTCCGATGCTTCAACAAATGTCCCCGTTCCTATTTCCTCATAAAGAACTGTATCGGGAAATACGGTTAAAGAAAGTACATTGATAATATACGGATGCAACAAACTAAAGGTATCAGCCGTATTAATAGCATTGCGCTCCCCTTGCCCCTTTCCTGCAAGTCCAATCAAATACGTGAAATTATATTCAATACCAGCATTCTCCAATTTTCGACATTGTTCAACAATATCCATAACAGAATACCCTTTATTCATTTGTGACAGCGTAATATCATCTCCACTTTCTGTCCCGATAGAAATCCGGTCATATCCTAATTGACGTAATTCCATCAATTGCTCTATTGTCTTTTGTTTTATATCGCTAATTCGAGCGAAACAGCCGATATTTTGCACTTCCGGAAGATATATTTTTATTAAAGTGGCAAGTATTTTCAGTTTTTCAAAGCTAAGTACAAACGGATTTGCACCAGTTAAAAATACTCTTCGTGCTTTTGGTTGATATAGCTGGGCTATTTCTAAATTCCTCTCAACCTCCTTACGGGAAGCAACTCTAAACTGCGTGTCTTTATACAAACTACAGAATTTACACCTATGATGTGAACATCCTATAGTGGCTTGAAGCAATAGTGAATTTGCTTCGTAAGGCGGTCTCCAAACAGAACCAGTAAATTGCATTCTTTTTAATTCCATTGATTTATCCATTTTATAATCACACCAAATTTTGTATTTCCAATATATTTAGTTACTTTTGCGCAAACAAAGATATAAAGTTACTTAGTATAAAAAAAGAACTTACATAAAGGTAAGATGCTTACCACAAGGTAACTCTTGTTGATTGACAATTATTTAAAGATAAAAAAATATGGAAGAAAATCATTATAGAGAAGCGGTATGTCCAGCGTGTGGCATTATAGACCGTTTTGGTGATAAATGGTCTTTAAGAATACTGGTCTTATTGCAAAAAAATGGGACAATGCGTTTTAATGAATTAATGCGCAATGTTCCTAACATATCTCAAAAGATGCTGACTACAGCATTGAAAAAATTAGAAGCGGATATGTTGGTAAATCGTAAATTATACCCCGAAATACCTCCTAAAGTAGAGTATAGCCTTACACCACTTGGTGAAAGTCTTATGCTGCCTTTAGATGGAATTATTCAATGGGCATTGGAACATTCCGATGAAATCTTGAAACATCGTAATAAAATGGAATCAATAAAGAAAAAGCAGGATAGTTAACCATCCTGCTTTTTCTTATAGTTGTAGGTCGCAAATATTACGCCCTTATTTGATTGACATTTTACTAACTGCCAATAAGAACCAAATGTTTCTCCGATAAAGCCTATTCCTTTTCCTACAAAAACCGGAATATGGCAAATAGTTATTTCATCCAATAATTCCAATTGAATTAATTCCGTTAATAATTTAGCACTTCCTATGACTAATATTTCATGGTGTTGCTTCAATCTTCTTATTGCATCCAATGGCTTTTCAGTAAGAAATGAAATATTGCTATTGGGGAGTATATTATAATCGGAATGTGAAACGACATAAATAGGCTTTGTTTTATAAACCTGCCCATCTAAATGCTCAAAAAGATAATTGTATGTATTAGCACCGACTAATAAGCAAGAAGCATTTTCAAATAAACTTTTAGGTATCGCCCTTACGCTTTGTGGAATCCAATCCAATTCTCCATCGACAGACGCAATAAAACCGTCAAGAGATAGTGCTATAAATGATTTTATCTGCCCCATAAATATTGGTTTTAACAGTTAATAATCTTTGATAACTGCCCGCCAATGCCCCCAAAAAGAAGCGTGGCTCTTACACTGCTTCAATGCGAGGTACTGGCAATACCCAAACGAGGAACAGGCAAGACCACGCTATGATAAAACATAGCATATCCTGCGCTGAATATCCCCTCGTTTTGAAAAGTGCCAGTTTTCGCATTGGGACGTTCGGCGAACGTATATGTTATATATAAAGACGAAATCACAGCCGAAGCTGTTCAATCGCCGTTATTTTCTTATGTTACTTTTGCAAAAGTAGTAAAAATCACTGGAATAACCTTGCAAATAATAGAAATCCTGCCGTGTTATCACAACATGGCAGGACACAAACACATGAACCACACAAGTTTCGTCCATACGTTTATGGGTTGTTATGTTCTATTGAAGATTATATGAACCTATAACAAAGAAACTTTGGTTTGCCGTGTCTTTGGTGATGATGTCCCTTTCCCGCATGAAGCGGATATAACTCTTTGCAGTACGTTCCTTGATGTCCAAGACCTGCTGCAACTGCTCGCAAAGGTCTATATAGGTGATGCGTGTCTGCCGACCGAAGATGTCACGTGCGACATTCACCAGTTCCCTTTCCTTGCGCTTCTCCTTTTCCTCACGGGGTTTCTCCCCTTTGTACACGTGCATCCCCGCTTCCTTGTCCCATGCAAAGAGCATCAAAGGAACGTCCAACGGGCTTCCGTCCCTTACTTTCAGAGCTTTTACCACCGACTGGGCGGGTTCATCGTCTTTCTCTATCGAAAGGATTGTAGCCGCCTTGCGCTGCAACTCGCTGCCCAAATGTCCCCGTAACTTCAAGCCGTTCGGAACGAAATGCAGAACACAAAGAATACAGGTGTTGTAAATACCCGCCAGCCGATAAAGTTCATCTATCACCGCCACGCTTTCCGCTTCATCATTGGCACTCTTAACAAGGTCTGCGATGCCATCGATGACGACCAACTGGATGCCACCGTACTGGTAGTAGAATTTATCCATGCTCTGTACTATGGCGTGTAAACGTTCCTTACGTGACATACCAGTCAGACAAAATGCTTTCAGTTCATCGGGTTTGTCCGGCTGTTTGGCGCGTGTCAGCAGGTTGCTTACATTCTTGAACAATTGTACTTCCGACTGTTCGGTATCATAGAGCAAAACCGCCTTGTGCCTGCCGTTGGCGGTTATCTGTACGCCCAGCGTATCTACTTCCGCACCAGCCGGACAGATGCAGCCCGCTACAATTGCGGCTACATAATTGCTCTTGCCCGTTCCCTCGCCCCCGGTAATGCCGAACAGGTTGCCTTGTGTTCCTAACGGAACGTCACCCGCCGAAATAATCTCTTGCGCTTTGGCGGGCGGGTTGTTGAAATCTATCTCGCACGATTTTAGCATAATCAATGTGTCGCTATACAGGTTGTCTAAAAAATCGATAAAAAGTTTCAGGAAATCTTCACGGGTGTTCCCGGCTTTGAAGTAGTCGGAAATATCCTTTTCCTCTTTCGTTCCCGGAAGTGGGAGTAACAGGCGTTTCACGCCAAATTCTTCCAATAGCTTTTCCTGCTTGCGTGAACTTTCTTTGCCCGTTTTATCCATATCGAAAAGCAGGATGATGTGTTTGAAACGGAATGTTAGCCGATAAACCAGCGTAGGCGGGATAGTTACCGTTTCGCTGTTGAAACAGATAGCATGAAAACCGTGTGCCGCCAGCGAAAGCACGTCTTTCTCGCCGCCCGTGATGAATAGCGTGTCACCTTTGGCGGGCAGTTGCTCCAGCCCGAAACAGTAGTTTTCGCCAAAGTTGCCGCCGTAGAGGAAGCGGGGCGTGGAGAACGGGCGGTACAGCTTGATGTGCTGTTTGCCTTTATAGCCGTACATGGGTTCTGCCACCGATGAAGTGTAGGTGTACGGTTTCCCCTCTGCCGTTTCACTGTGGTACTCCCGGAGCGAACAGACCTTGTAACGCTCCAGCAGTTCGGGCGTGATGCCATACTGTTGCCAGTACACCAGTTCGGCAAGCGGAAACTTCTGTTCCCGAAACTGGTAGGGCTTGACAGGCTTTTCGGTTGTTTCTTCGGGTTTGTCCGGCACTGCCCGGCGGACGGTTACAGGAGAAACGGAAACCGGAGTGTCAGAAGCCAGCCCCAAGTCCAAATCCCGGTCTATAATCTCCAGTATCTTCACGAAGTCAGCCGCCCGGTTACAGTCCAGCCCCTTTAGCTGCCCCACGAAGAAGAAACAGTCGCCACTGTAACTGTCATTACCGAAGTCTTTCATTTTATACATACCGCTATGACGGTCGAAGTAGATGTTGCAGGAAGCCTTGCTGTCCTCGTACAGCGGGTTAAGAAAGTTGCGACCTATGCGCCAGTTGCCGGGCAGGTAGTGTTTGAATACCGCCAGCCCGTTACTTGTTCTTTCTAAGATTTCCTCTTTCCTTAGCATACAGTTGGTGGTTGGTTATCAGGTTGTCGATGTTCTCCTTGTTGCTCCTTATCAGGCGTTCTTCCAGCATCCTACGTATCTCGCTGACCTTGTAGAAATAACGTCCCCTGATGTTGGAATAGGCGATAGTACCCGACACTCGCAGGCGTTGCAGGGTCTTTTCGCTTATTTTCAGAAACGTGCAAACCTCGTAGCTGTCCACCCACATATCTTCTTCACTTTGCTTTGCCATTTCCGCATGGTTGAAGATGTAATCGGCAATAGCGGTAATCTTGTTGTCCAGTTCCTTATAGGCTTTGGACTCGAATGTTATTATTTCCATAAATGATAACTAATTGATTTTCCGCAAAATTGCATCTTTCTGTAAGATAAAAAATACAAGATTATATCAACTTGGTTGAAATTATTTTCAATGTCTTTTGGAGTGAATTTCAGAGAAAATCGCATATTTCAGTCCTATTCATATTGCCAGTCTGTATAAAAAGAAAAACTACCAAGTTGCTAATAACATGGTAGTTTTCTAATAGGCTAAATATTTTATCTACAGAATATCATCATCCATACGCTTTTGCAGTTGCTCTACTATGAATGTGAAAAAAGCAGTTCGGTCTTTCTTTCGATTTTTAAGGCTTAAATAGGTTCGATAGTAATCTCCCAGTTCAATGCCAAATGCTGCTTCGATAAACGCCATAATTTCTTTTATCGTAGCATTTCCATAATTCAAGGATTTTGCAGCAAACAATCCATATCCCCATTCTATTGCTTCAGATTTCGAGCCAGTCCATTTTAAACTAAAATCTGAAAGCGAAGTTCGTATTTCCGCAATCTGCGTTTTTCTATCTAATAACTGTAACTGGCGATTTAAATATATGCGCAACATTTCATTAGATAATATTTTTGCCACTTTATAGTCAAAACCGGTTGAAAAAGCAGGGTCTTTATCCAAAAAATTGCAATCTAAACATAACCGAAAGTTACTTTTATATCGAACAAAGTAATAAGTATCTAAATGCGTTGCTCTTGAACGGTAATACTGGTAAAAATCAAGATTTTGGTCAAAAAAATATTTCAGACTATTTAATTGGCTATGAAGATATTCTCTCTGTACATCATCACTGCCAATAGGACGTTTCATTTCAATTCTAACAACTTTATGAAAGAATATGTACCTACCAAGAATATCTGGCTTTATTTCTTTGAAAAAATGAATTTCTTCTTGTTCACTCTGAAATTCGTATGCGATAGTCATTTCCCGCAATTTTTCAAACAATGGACGTATAACGTCTATCATATATAATGCATCTTCTGTATTGACATTCTCATCAATACCACGCAATTCCATTTCTTCATTAATGCGAAGTAATATTTCATTGATGTATTTTTGCACCGTTCAAACTTAAAAGATTTAAAAATTGGCATTTTTCGGTGTACGTGGAAATGGTATCACATCACGAATATTTGACATTCCTGTAACAAATAACACTAATCTTTCAAATCCTAACCCAAATCCTGCATGAGGAACAGTTCCGAACTTTCGTGTTTCAAGATACCACCATAATTGTTTCACATTCATACCCAATTCTTCCATTCGCTGGCGTAATTTCAGGTAATCTGATTCACGCTCGGAACCTCCTATTATCTCTCCTATCTGTGGAAATAAAATATCCATTGCTCGTACAGTTTTACCGTCTTCATTCAACTTCATATAAAAAGCTTTTATTTCTTTAGGATAGTCCGTAACAATGATAGGGCAACAAAAACATTCTTCAACTAAAAAACGTTCATGTTCAGAGCTTAAATCCATGCCTTGCACTATTGGAATTTCAAATTCTCTGTTTGATTGTTTCAATATTTCTATTGCTTGTGAATATGGCAATCGAACAAATTTGTTATTTACTACTAAATGTAACCTTTCGATTAAACCACTATTTACTGTATTATTCAAAAAAATCAAATCACTTTCACACGCTTCAATAGCATGGCGAATTACATATTTCAAGAAGTCCTCCGCTAAATCCATGTTATCGTTGATGTCAATAAACGCCATTTCGGGTTCCACCATCCAAAATTCAGCTAAATGTCGATAAGTATTCGAGTTTTCAGCCCTAAAAGTTGGTCCGAATGTGTAAATAGCCCCTAATCCCAAAGCCCCCAGTTCACCCTCCAATTGCCCTGATACAGTTAGATTCGCCGGGACACCAAAAAAATCTTGATTATCACCCGTTGTTACTTCAAACAATTTTCCTGCTCCTTCTGCATCAGATGTAGTTATTATGGGAGTATTAAAATAGAAAAAACCTTTTTCATGAAAGTATTTATGTATAGCAAAAGCTAAATTATGACGAACTCTAAATATCGCTCCAAAAATATTTGTTCGCATCCGCAAATGAGCAATATTCCGCAAAAAATCTAACGAGTGTCCTTTTTTTTGTAAAGGATATTCCTGTGGGTCGGCAGTGCCATATAAAACTATATTTTGGGCTATTATTTCTCCATGCTGCTGATTTCCAGCAGATAGTACAAACATACCATCTACCCGAATGGCACTTCCGGTAGTTACCAATTTAAGAAAATCTTTTTTTATCTTTTCATGTTCAGCCACAATTTGCAGATTATGAATAGTTGAACCATCATTTATTGCAATGAAACTAATGTTTTTACTTTGTCTATGCGTTCGTACCCAGCCGTTTACGCTTACATTAATATTATAGGTAGTTGTTTTCAACAAATCAATTATTCTTATTTTCATAAAGTCATAATATTATAGTTTACAATGCCATTTCATTAACAAATATGGTAAGGGAGTTATTCGAGAGGAACTGGTTATTTATGAATAAGTCATAATTCAACTCAATATGAATATTGTTATCACCAATTGTAGGATGATAAGACAATGTTTTGATTTTTACATTGAGTTCTCCATCTGTATTAATATAATCAGATTCCGTACATTCTCCCTCTATGAAAGACATTTCAGAGAACAAACTTCCACTTCGGTATAAACAAACAGATTTATTACTGATTACCAATTTGTTTTCAATGATATGTCCACCTTTACATAGTTCTCGATATTCAACAATATGCAGACCATTAACAATAGAATATTTTCCAATAGCATTAGTCACTATCTCGTCAATATAATCAGCATATTGTTGAACACCTTTTACTATAACTCTAATATCCGCTTTCATTAGATAGATTTTATAGATGTGGCAGATTTTCACGATAGCTTCTCAAATAAGCTTCGTCTTGCTCTGCTATTTGTTGTTTTAGAAAAGCAATCATTTTTTGTTTATCTGTTTTCAAATTGCCTCTAACTTGAATTAAGTTGGATGCCCCATCCGTTACAAATCGAGCATCAATTTTAAGATTTTCTATCAAAGTCTTCATTTCCTCCAACTTCTCAATTTCAGTTTCTTCTTTCCAGTTACCAGCCTGTATTTCCTTATACAGTTCAGAAGTTGGATAAATTGTAAGCATTGAAGATTCAATTATTTGCGGATGAAGCTGATTGAAAATTTCTGCTGTTACCTTTGCCCCCATCTTGCCTTTTCCACTACCATAAATTCCTGTCAAATAAAAGAAGTTATAGGTAATATTTGCTTCTTCCAATTTCTTACATTGCTCAATGATGTCCTTTGATAGAAATCCCTTTCTCATGAAAATCAAAGATTCATCATATCCGGTTTCAACTCCGATTGTAATTCCATCATATCCGAGTTCTCGCAATTCTTTTAATTCTGTAACAGATTTAGGGGTAATGTCCGTAATTCGTGCAAAACACCCTATACTCTGACAAGCAGGAAAGTATTGATGTACCATTTTCGCAAGTGTTTTAAGCTTATTCACACTAAGTACAAATGGGTTTGCACCTGTGAAAAACACCCTTTGTGCGTGTCTATAATAATAACTTGCTTCCTTTAAATCCGATTTTACCTCTTCAATTGGTGATAGCCTAAATTTGAAAGGTAAATCTTCGTATAAAGTACAAAATTTGCAGGAATGGTGAGTACATCCAGCCGTTACTTGAATGAGCATTGAGTATGCTTCGTAAGGCGGTCGCCAAATAGTTCCAGTGTAGTGCATAATTCTTTTTTTATTAGTTAATAATGTATTTAGACACTAAACAAATATACCAATGCGGTAAACATGATATATTAAGTATCTTTTTCGATTGCAAAGATATAAATATACTTAGTATAAAAAAAGAAGTTACAAGACAGTAAGATAGTTACAAAAAGGTAACTCTTTTTGTATATTAGGAAGTTATAACAGAAAAAATTGAAAAGTTTTTTGAAAATGCGCCCGGTTCCCGCCGGGCGCAACCACTAAAATTTCAATTATTATAAGTTGCAAAACCTATCACAATGAAATTTCAGTAGCAAAGATAGGCTATTTCTTTGGTTTCGCTTTCTTTTCGGGGAATGAAAAACCGACATTGAACTGTTCGTCCAGCACAAGCGAAGCATCGAAAGCCTTGCCGTTCTTGCCCTTGAAGCCCTTGATTAGCCCGGTCTTGCGTTTCGTCACCAGTTCGACAATCTGTTTGTCGGTCAGTTGCTTGTCGCACTTGTTGCGGAATATGGTAAGCGTGCAGTCCACGTTGGAACACTTCGCCACTTTCGGGTAGAACAGGATGCGCCCGCTGCCGCATTTCGGGCAGGGGCAGGTTTCACCAGTAGCGACAGATAGCTGCACCGATAGCAGTTCTGCGGTAATTTGCGTTGCGTACACCTCGATGCCCTTCCGGAACGTGTCGGCATCCATGCTTCCCGCTTCTATCTTGGAAAGGGCGGTTTCCCACATGCCCGTCATTTCGACATCGGCAATCTTCTTGTCTTTGACTATCTTGTAAACGGCAAGCCCCTTGTCGGTGGGTACAAGGTTCTTCTTCTCACGCACGATGTACTGGCGGGCGAACAGTGTTTCGATAATCGCCGCACGGGTGGCGGGCGTGCCTATCCCGGCATCTTTCAGGCTGGCTTTCAGTTCGGCATCTTCCAGTTCCTTTCCGACGTTCTCCATTGCGGCAAGCAGGCTGCTTTCCGTGTGCAGCGGTTTCGGCTTGGTCTGCTTCTCCAACAGTTCCACGTTGGAAATCGGCAGGCTTTCGCCCTCTTGGAGTGGCGGTAAGCTGGCGGCTTCTTCATCCCCGCCCGTTTCCTGCTCGCCGAACACGGCACGCCACCCGGTTACTTTCATCACAGACCCTTTTACCGTGAAATCGGTATCTCCCGCCGATAACACGGCGGTGGTAACGTCTTTCACGCACTTGCCCGAAAAGGCTTCCAGCATACGCCCGGCTACCAGCTCGTAAACCGCCCGCTCGTCTTTGGTTAGTTCGCCGGGCAGGTTCTCGGTAATGATTAAGGCATGGTGGTCGGTCACTTTGCCGTCATTCACGCTGCGGCGGTTCAGGGGTGTGCCGTCCAGCCCAGCGGCATACCCGGCAAAGCGGGGGTATTGCCCCAGCAGGGCGACACGCTCCGGCATTTCATCGAAAACGTCCTCCGATATATAGCGGCTTCCGGTTCTCGGGTAGGACATCACTTTCTTTTCATACAGGCTTTGTGCTACGGAAAGCGTCTTGTCAGCCGAAAAGTTCAGCTTCGTGTTCGCTTCCTTTTGCAGCGTGGTAAGGTCGTACAAAAGCGGCGGTTCTTGGCTGGCTTCTTTCCTCTCGACGGATTTCACGGAAAGCCGCCCGGCATCCTTTACCCGTTGCAGGGCGGCTATGGCTTCGGGCTGTTGCTCCCACTTGGCGGTAGATTGGACGGTGAAGCTTATTCCCCCGCTGGCGGTATGGATTTTGAGTTGCCAAAACTTGGCGGGTACGAAATTCTTGTTCTCCAAATAGCGGCTGCATATCATCACGAGCGTGGGTGTCTGTACCCTGCCCAGCGAGAACACACCCTGCCCGGCGGCTACGCTCAACGCTTGGGTGGCGTTTATCCCTACCAGCCAGTCCGCTTCGCTGCGGGACTTGGCAGAGAGGTAGAGGTTATCGTAACATTCTCCCGGCTGCAAGTTATCCAGCCCCTCACGGATTGCCTTGTCGGTAAGGCTGCTTATCCACAGGCGCACAAAGGGCTTGGTACAGCCCAAATAGTTATAGATGTAGCGGTGTATCAATTCGCCCTCACGTCCGGCATCGGTGGCGACAATAATCTTGTCGCATTGGTCGAACACTTCCTTTATCACTTTCAACTGTTTCAGCACGCCGGGGTCTGCCTTGTAGCCTTTCTCCGCTTTTACCTGACGGGGGATTAACTGGAAATCGGACGGCAGTATGGGCAGGCTCTCCCTGCGGAAGTTCGCCACGCCGTAGGCTTCCGGCATGGCAAGCTGGATTAAGTGGCCGAACGCCCATGTCACCATATAACCGTTGCCGGAAAGATAACCGTCATTGCGCTGGGTCGCCCCGATGATGCGGGCGATGTCTTTTGCCACGCTGGGCTTTTCTGCTATCAATGCAATCATAATTCTTTACTTTTTAATGGTGGATATTACATTTTCATTCCTTTGGACTTCTTGGGTTTGTCCGCTTTCAGGCTCTTGTCCTGCTTCTCTTTCTGCTTGGCGGTGGGCTTGTCCTGACCCTGTTTCAACGGCTCTTTGCCCTGCTTGGTGGCTTCGTTGGTCTTGCCCTCCGAATTGACCGCTACCTGCGTCCGGCTCTCGGCAGCGGGGGTAACGTCTTTCGGCTGCACCTTGTCGGGGGATTTGCCCTGTGCGCCGGGCTGCACATGACCGTTGAACTCAACGCCCTTTCCGTCCTTTATCCCGGCTACCTGCTGCTCTGCGGGCTGTTGTCCCTGCTGCAAGAACTGGACGGCAGACCTCGGCAGGAACTCCAAGCCACGCTCCACTGCGCTGACCTGCAAATAGGCACTGCGCTTCGTACCGTCCTTGAATTGCAGGTTTTCCATTTTCACCGCTTGCCCGGCTTCAAAGGCGGCTTTCTGCTCCGAGCTGACTTGCACGTTACAGATTGTGTCGGGGCATTTCCACTTGTCAGCCCGCATATACTCCAGTTCGTGCGTGTACCTGTCCCGGCTGACGAACACGGGGATTTGCTCGCCGCTTTTCGGGTCTTTGATTCGGGCGATGCCGCCCAAGTTGCCAGTGCCTTGCAAGTTGCCCTGTTCCTGCTTGGTGAACCCGTGTTCATGGAACGGGCGTTGCAACAGTTTCTCGTCCTGCTGCACGCCGTGCAGCTTGGGTACTACCGTGCCGTCCTTTGCCTGATAGAAAGACAGCTTGACATCGGTAGGTTTGAGGTAGAAGCCGCCCACCGTCCCCGAAACGGTGTAGGTGTTGCGGGACTTGTAGCCACGCATCACCCGGTCGAAGTCCTTAGTGTTTTTCAGGGTGTCGGCGGTGATGCCGACTTTTTTCAGGTTCTCCCAGTCGATTTTTGCCGGGTCGAAGCGGTAGCCCTGCTTGAACTCGTGGAAGTCGGGCTTCGGAACTCGAAGCATTTCAGCCCGCTTGCCGCCCTCCGGTGTCGGGTTGCGGTGGTTGTCCTCGATTGCCTTTGCGTCCTGCTCCGCTTCGGAAGCCTTGACGCTGAACAGTTCCAGCCCGGAAGTGTCCTGGAACTTGCGGAAGAAATTGGAAATGAAGTTGCTGAACACATCGCTGTTCTTGTCCACCTGCATGAACTCGCCGCCGTGTGTCGGCGGCACGGTCTGCAAATTGCCCTCCTTGTCGATACCCTTAACGGCACTCACCTTTCCCTGCTGTTTATCCAAGACCAGCAGCACGTCTTTTTCCTGCCCCTCTGCGGGCGGGGTCATTCTGTTTGCCATAAATAATTGAAATTTTAGCGGTTACGGGAATAGTCCCGCCCAAAGGTAGCGACTAAATATGCTATATTTGGATAGGCAGAAAGAGGTGTCCGAATTTGTCCTGCGTTGTCTGAAATTGTCCGGGTGGGGTAATTACTGCGAGCAATATTCGCAGAATTGAAAAGGGCGAAAAAAAAGAGAGCGAAGTTAATCACTCTCTTTGGATGAGCCATTTGTGAAGCGTTTATGAAACGTTTGCTATTTTGTCAATAGGCTAATAATGAGCTATATATCAAAATTAATACTGAAATACAGCTTATTTTTGGAGCGTTTGTGAAGCGTTTGGCAAGCCTTTGATTGTGTAATAAGTGCTTTTACCAGTAACGCCCTGCATTTCCAGCCACGCTTCCATTTGTTGTAACAAACGATATGCGGTAGTCCGGTTGGTGTTCAATATTTTTTGAACGTCCGAATTGGTAACGCTTCCATTTTGGGCGGCATACTCAATAATGGGTATATACCTTTCATCCACCCGCTGTGCCAATAGCTGCGAACGTATATCGGTATAATAGGTAATCATCAGACCGCTTAACATTTCAAGTTTGGGCGGCAACAACTTGTATGCGCTGACAGCTTCCAAGATACGCTTGTAGCCACGTCCCCAGCTTTCAATATCCCCGCTTCTGAAAAAGGCGTTGGCGATTAACGGATTATAAGGAGAGGACGGATGGCTTTCAAAAAGTTTTTCAGTCGTCCAGCTTTCCGGCAACTGCCCGGCGTTCCAAAAGGTGATATGGTCGGGGAACACGCTAATCTGAATGGGTACGGCACTGGCATAGTCTTTATGTGCCACACAATTCATCAGTGACTCCCTGACAGCTTCCACCGGGAACTGCGGTGTTTCACGCCGGGAAATGCCCTCGTATGAAATGTGATAAATCAGGTATTTGGTCTTTATCAAATCCATTGCCTTATCCACCTGCTCCATTAAAGAGCCGTGAACCTCGTCTTGAAACTCCAAGTTACCCTTATCATCCCGGAAGAAACCTATCTTGATATACGCCCCGGTTACAAACCGTTCCGGGTCGGGGTGGAACAACAGCAAGGCGGCACGGGTCGGGCGGTTGGTTTGGGTGTCAATCAGCCGCAAATCGTGCAACAGGTTTTCGGTAGTATCTTTCAACACATCTTCGTCCACACGCCCGCTTCTCGCCGCTTCCTTGCGGAAACGGTTCAATGCGTTGGGGGAAAGTTCCTCTATGCCTGCCCACTCTATGGGAAACTCGTCCCAATGCCTGCCAGTACGTTGCAGGATAAAACGGTTCAACGCCGCACCTTTCAACTCCTGTTTCGTGCTGCCGCTGCGATAGTGGTACTGACCTTTGTAATTGATAGGATTGGAATAAGGCGGCACGTCAATCTCGATATATTTCAGCCCGTTTTCTTCCAGCAGGTTCACGTCCACGATGATACCCAGCACGTCACGCACTTTGTTCGGTATGTCCTCCAGCAGTTTGTCGGCATCGGCAACGCCGACTACCTTACCGTTGTCATTCATACCTATATATATCTTGCCGCCTGTGGCGTTGGCAAAGCCGCATATCCATTTCAGATACTCGTCACGCCAGCTTTCTTTCCATTCCGTATTTTGGTTTTCGTTCATAATCATTTCTTTGTCTGCAAAATTAGTAAAAATACTGTCTGTCAGGAAAGAATATCGGTTATTCTTCCTCTTTTATAAGGTGGCATAACTCCGGGTCGTTCTTAATCCGGGTTATCTCGTCCTCGACAATCTGCCGGACTTCCTGACGGATGCGGTCATAGTTGGCTTGTATCTCCTCCTGCATCCGGTCGTTGCCGTCCTTGTCGGTGAAGTCGATAATCTGCGGTAACTTCACGTAACGAGCGGTTTCCCGCTTCACCTTTTCATTGTCCACCACGATTTCACAGTGGAAAATCTTCTGTTCTATCCGTTCATCGAAATTGTCCGCCACAGCACCCACGAACATACCTTGCGTGAGGTTGGATATTTTGCTGGCGGGTATCAAACTGTCCATTTGGGTGCTTATCGAGGTGGACTTCTCCCGCTGGTTGATTGTCATGCTCTGCCGTTTCTGCAACACCTTTCCGAAACGCTCGGATAGGATTTTTGCCGTTTCACCGACTACCTGACCGCTAAACACGTTACCCACCGTATTTTGGATTACTTTGCTTTCCTTGTCCCCGTAATCACGGGTAAGCTGGCTGTAATCCTGAAAGCCTAACAGAACCGCTACCTTGTTGCTTCGGGCGGTGGCAATCAAATTGTCAAGCCCACGAAAATAAATCGTGGGCAATTCATCTATTATCACCGAACTTTTAAGCTGCCCTTTCTTGTTTATCAGCTTCACGATACGGGAATTATATAATCCCAGTGCCGCCGAATAGATATTTTGGCGGTCGGGATTGTTGCCGACAACCAAAATTTTAGGCTCTTTCGGGTTGTTGATGTCCAGCGAGAAATCATCGCCCGTCATTACCCAGTAAAGGGCGGGTGAAATCATTCTTGAAAGCGGGATTTTCGCACTTGCTATTTGACCCTGCAACTGCTCTTGTGCGTCTGATTCCCAAGCATCTACGAACGGGGAAAGGTAATTTTCCAGTTCGGGATAGCTGCGCAAAATGGTGAACACATCGGCGTATTTCTTGTTCAACAGTTCAATGGCATGGGGGAACGTGCAATACTTACCGCCTTGATAAATACGGAGATACCAAATTATAGCCGCCAAAAGAATAATCGGGCTTTCCACGAAGAAATCGCCCTGCTTGCTTATCCAAGAGCGATTGAGGTTAAGCATTATCGTGTAGCTCGCTTCATAAGCATCCGCAATGTCCGACATGAAGCTGGCGTTTATCGGGTTGCATCGGTGGCTCTTGCGTGGGTCGTCAAAATTGATAACGTAAAATTTCGGCTTGACCTTGTAGCCGTCCAAGTGGTTAAGTAAATGATTGTAAGCGATTTCCGAAAGGTCGGGAAACTTATAATCATAACAGTACATCGCAAAACCTTTCTCGATTTGCTGTTTTATATAATTATTTACTACTGCGTATGACTTCCCGCTGCCCGGCGTTCCTAACACGATACTCGCACGAAAAACGTTTACAACGTTAATATAGCCATTGTTCCACTTCTTCTTATAGTAGAACCGGGTAGGCAGATTTACCGAATACTCGTTCTCGATAAGCCTTGTTTCCTGCTGGAAACTTTCGTTTTCCGTGTTAAAGACATCATCCATGAGGTTGTTTTTCAACAACCGGGACATCCATGTACCCGCCATGAGCATACAGATATAGCCCGCCGACAGCGTGGCGATATAAAACACGGCATCCGCCGTGTGTGGCAGCGGAAGTTCCAGCAACCACCAGTTCAGGAAAAACAACACGACACCCGCCGCAAGGCTGCAATGTATCTTCGTCCATGTTATCTTTTCCTCTTTCACGCCCTTAGTGCCGATGCACGACAGGGCGAGGAACACCACCGCAAAAAGTTTCGTCCAAAGGACAGACGAGAACAGCCCGGTAGTGCGCTGGAAGTTCCACAGTATCTTGTCTATCACTTCAAAGGTCACGCCCCACTCTTTCAGGGTGGAGTAACAGAACCAGTACACGTTTATTCCCACGAATAGAATACTGACAGCCCGCATAAAGTCCATGACCCGTGCAAGCCCTCTCAAATCATCTTCCTGTTGCATGATTGTAATGTTTTTAAGTTAGTCAATGCGCCTTGTGCGCTTCTTTTTCTTCTTTCTCTTTTGGCGGACGGTGTCTTGCGGCTCGTCACCGCCTGATGCACCGCCGCCCAGCAATCCGCCGAAAGCTCCCAGCACGGAAGCCACGCCCGGAATGATGTCGGCTTTCGGCGTGAAGCCCGGCTGTTCCTGATGCGTGGATTGGTCTTGCTGCGGTGCTGACACTTCGGGCTGGTGCATCTTTCCGGTTTCGCCCGAAAAGCATTCGTCGAACACGTTCGCCGAATACTCCTTGCCCAAGCGTGAACCGTTCAGCACCACCCGGCTGTCGTGGTCGATGAACGTAACGCCATAGATGCGCCCGCTGTCATTCTGACGGAATACCACGTCAATGCCCCGCTTCCTTAACTGCTGTTCCAGTTCCCTGCGACTGCGGGCGGTCTGCATGGCAGTGGCGACAATCTTCCGGGTGCGCTCTTTCAGTTTCCCGTTCTTGATTGCTTCGCCCGATTTCTCCATTCTGCGCTGCACCGCTTCATAACCCACCGACTTGCCGATGCGGGAAGCCTTTACCGGGTTGCCCGCCTTTTCGCCCTTGTCGTTCATGGCGGAATAGACAATGCCCTGATAGGGCTTGCCGTTTATCTCGCCCTTGACTTCCTCGGCGCACACGTTGTAAGCGGCAAGCAAAGCCTTGTACTCCCCGAACGACTGGAAACGGTAGCCGTAACAAGCCGCTTTCACGGTATTACCGATTTGGTGCTTCACGTCCCCGGCTGCATAGTCCACCTTTTTAAGTTCCGGACGTTCGGCACGTTCCTTTCGCTCTGCCGGGTGCAGGTTGTATTTCCTTTCCAGTTCACGGGTGATTTGCTTGCTGCGCCGATGCTCGAACTTGTCATTCAGCGGCTTGCCGTTCTCGTCCACCCGCAACCCCACGATGTGGATATGGTGGCGGTCGATGTCGGTATGCTTGTACACCAGATAAGGCTGGTCGCCATAGCCCAATTTCCGCATATACTCCCTTGCGATGTCGGAAAGCTGCCGGTCGGTCAGCACGTCTTCCGGGTGCGGGTTTATGGAGATATGAAGTATCGGCTTCTTGGTGGATAACTGGACGGGCATCTGCATCTCAAAGCTGCGCATACACCCGCCGATAGAGAAATTCCCGTCCTCGCTCAACAGCATCCGGTTGGAGAAAAGCACCTTTGCTTCCTCGCTGTCCACCTTGTTTTGGTTGTAAGCCAGTGCGCCGAACATATTGCCGCCCGTGCTTATTTTGGCAACCATAATTCCTTGCACTCGTTTGTCAGGTCGATAACCTGACGGTTCAACATAGATAATTCAGTGGTCGCTTTCTCCAGTTTATAGAGAAAAGCCAGTGCCTTTTTCTCCGAAAAGTTGCTGTGCAACGCTTTTACAACTTGGTTGTAATTGACCGCCACGGCTCTAAATTGTGCATAAAATTCGGTCAGCCGGGCGCAATACTCGACTGCCGACTTGTCCACTTTCACCACCCGGAACGGTTCGCCGAACAGCCGGGCGGCGATGAAACGGGACTTGCTCGTGACGCCCGACTGCTCCCACTGCGAGAGGAAGCGGGCGTTCTCCCGGTCGTTCAGGTAAAGGACATGGCGAT
Organism: Bacteroides sp. RTP21281st1_H5_RTP21281_210402; assembly: GCF_040918965.1. NCBI lineage: Bacteria > Pseudomonadati > Bacteroidota > Bacteroidia > Bacteroidales > Bacteroidaceae > Bacteroides > Bacteroides sp. RTP21281st1_H5_RTP21281_210402. The sequence goes on from NZ_JBCOWR010000001.1 coordinate 657,178, forward strand.
GCTTCGCCGGGTCTGCGAGGGCGGGGCGACCGCCCTTGTTGGTTCTTCTTGTTTCCATGCTTCTTTGGATTAAAAAATTACGACTTCGGAGTGATTTTTACCCCCGCAAGGGGCAAGGCGTTTTCAGGCACGGAAAACGGTTTTGTAGCATACAAAACACACCTTGCTATTTTCTGACGAAAATCGAAATCCGTCACGGACGGATTGGGGTTAGCGTGGAACGGTAAGCCCTGCGTCCACCAGCCCGGTTTTACACCTGCGCCCCCTGCGGTTCGTTACTCCGCTGCAAAGTAACGGTGATTTATAATGCTGTAAAATAGGCGGTTGGTGGACAAATCGGGACAGTGCAGGACAAATCGGGACAAGGTTTTCAGGGGACGTTTTTTCTCCCTTTTTTTGCATCGGATTTCAAGATTGAAAGAAAGATTGAAAGACATATTTCAATCAAGCAAGAATGATTGAAAGCATGATTTCAAGAAAACGTGATTGCAGGATTTCAATATTTCAAGAAAGAATGAAAGCAGGAAAGCAAGATTGAAATAAAACAATCTTTCAATATTTCAAGATTGCAACATGGAAAGAATGAATGATTGAAAGCAATAAATAAATCAACCAATAATGAACGAAAGCAATATGGAAAACGAGAAAACACCCCTTTATGTCGCCTTTTCCACCCAAAAGGGCGGGGTCGGCAAAACCACCTTTACCGTGCTGGCGGCGAGTTACCTCTACTACCTCAAAGGCTACGATGTGGCGGTGGTCGATTGCGACTACCCGCAACACTCCATTGCCGGGATGCGCAAGCGGGATGCCGGGCAGGTCGGGGCGGATGAAGATTACAAGCGCATGGCGTATGAACAGTTTACCCGGCTGGGGAAGAAAGCCTACCCGGTACTGTGCAGTTCGCCCGAAAAGGCGATTGCAACGGCTGACGAATATATAGCCGCCGGACACGTGCCGGATATTGTCTTTTTCGACCTGCCCGGCACGGTGAACAGCGAGGGCGTGATAAACTCCCTTGCGGGCATGGACTACATCTTCACCCCCATTTCCGCCGACAAGGTGGTGCTGGAAAGCAGCCTGTCGTTCGCAATGGCTATCCAAAAGCTATTAGTGAAGAATGAAGCCTGCCGACTTGCCGGGCTGTACCTCTTTTGGAACATGGTGGACGGGCGGGAGAAAACAGACCTTTACACCGCCTATGACAAAACCATTAAGGAACTGGAACTGCCGCTGATGAAAACCTTTATCCCCGATACCAAACGCTACAAAAAAGAACTGGTGGCGGATAAAAAGGCGGTGTTCCGCTCCACGCTCTTTCCCGCCAGCCGCCCGCTGGTAAGGGGAAGCAACTTGGAAGAACTGATAACCGAAATAGTGTACTACACCAAATTACAATGATATGGCAAAGCAAAGCGGCAGGATGCCGCAGATAGACGAGGATTTCATGAAAGAACTTATCTCGCAAGGCGTACCCGCCAAGCGGGAGAGCCAGCCAGATGATGCACCGCAGCCCGGCGGCGAAACGGGAACCGCCCACGAGGGACGGCAGACTGAAACGGTGCGGGTGGAGAAAACGACAAACCGCAGGCGCAAGGGCGGTTCGGGTGACTACCGGGAAACCTACTTTCAGAAAGTGGAACTGACCGACCGACAGCCTTTGTACGTGAGCCGCACAACCCACGAGAAGCTGATGCGTATCGTGACGGTGATAGGCGGGCGCAAGGTGACGGTAAGCAGCTACGTGGAAAACATTCTGCTGCGCCACTTCGAGCAGTACCAAGACGAGATAAACACCCTGTACGAAAGCAACTTCCAAAAGCCAGTCTAACTATGGTAATCTATTGCATACTTACCGGGCTTTTGGTGTACTATATCGCCCTATGGCTGTGGTATCGCTACACGGACAGCCGGACATCACCGGGCAGAACGGATGATGCGCCACTTCCACGAAACGGGGTTTCAGGCTACACACTGATAGGTGAAAGCCGATACAAGGGCGGACTAATCGGGACAGCGCAGGACAAATCGGGACACATCCCGCAAGCGGCTGAAAATGATACTATTTTTGCGCCGAAAGCTGACGGACAGCCGGAAGAAAACATTTCGGAAGCAGCACCCGAAGCGGAAGAAACGCCCGGTTACGAGAATGACGAACCCGACTACGAGGACGAGGAAATAGCCGGGTACATGGACGGTGACGATGATACCGGGCGGGCTACGGGCGTGAGCTTTGACGAACTGGGCAAAGCGGTACGCACGGCGAACGCCGACAACCCCACCGAAGTTGAACAACGGCAAGCCGCCGGGACGCTGGCAAGCATTGAGGGAACGAACCTCTACGATGCGGTGGTGGAGAACATCAACGGCGGGCTGGCAAAGGTGGCGGAACTGCTGGGACGCAACGAAGCGGAACTGGCTACGGCTGCTGTCCCTGCCGAAGCTGGCAATACAAGCAAGGAACACGAAGCGTTCGACATGAACGATTTCCTGTAATATAATAATGTGTAACAATATGAAGCAACGTGACTACGGTTGATTGGCAACCTGAAAACCAAACAGACAAACGGGACTATCCCCGACCACTAAAATTTCAAATTATTCACCAGCCGGGAAAGGCGGACTTCCCACCCGCCGCCCGGCATAAAAAACAAATCACAATGAGAAAGAAAATCTTTTTGTCGGCGGCTATCCTTGCCGCTGCGGTAAGTGCCTACGCACAGGGCAACGGGCAGGCGGGCATCACCGAAGCCACGAACCTAATCACAGGGTATTTCGACCCCGGAACAAAACTGGTGTACGCAATCGGGGCGGTCTGCGGCTTGATTGGAGGGGTAAAAGTATATAACAAATTTTCGAGCGGCGACCCCGACACCTCAAAGACTGCCGCCAGTTGGTTCGGGGCGTGCATCTTTTTAATTGTCGCCGCCACTATCCTGCGGTCGTTCTTCCTCTAAACCAACGGCTATGTCTGAATATCCGGTAAACAGGGGTATCGGGAAGCCGGTGGAGTTCAAGGGTGCGCCCGTAGAGGTTCTTTGGCAAATACGTCAATAGCAAGACGTTAGGCGAGTGTTCGATAGCCTATCATCAATCGGCTTATCTGAAAGGGAAACCGGACAGGGAGTGTAGCATGCCGATAAACTGATAAGTCATATAACTACCAATATGCGACTGAATCAGGAGATGAAACGATAGATATGAGGATAAAGTCTGGATTGATTGAACGATAGTCCAAGCGGTATAACTCGGAACTGTGGCGGAAGGTAGTTATTAACGCCATACTGTAACACTTTTAGTTCCTCCTTTGAGAATTGGAAGCAGAACAGGTTACAGCGCGACTGCAATAAGCAGTAAAGGACGAAAGTCGTATCCGACAATCTATCAAAGCTATGTTGCCATAGAGCTAAACGGGGATTACCTAAACCGGAATGCCGAAAGGCTATGAAGTTTAGCTTCTGAATATCCGGCACGGTAACGGAGCTTCCGTAGTAGTCCGAGCGAGGGAAAGCCTCGTACATGGCGAAGGGAAGCAGTTAACATCTTTAATACAATTAACGGAAAATGTGAGAGACATGAGAAGTCCAGAAAAAGTATTAAACAGTCTTTCAGAGCATAGCAAATGTTCGGATTATAGATTTGAACGGCTCTACAGGGTTCTTTACAATGCAGACATGTTTCTGCTGGCTTACAATAATATACAGAGTAAGCCCGGAAATATGACGGCAGGTTCCGACGGTAATACAATCGACGGAATGAGCCTTAAACGTATTGAAAAATTGATTGGTGCGCTTAAAAACGAATCGTACCAACCAAATCCGGCGAGAAGAACGTATATTCCAAAGAAGAACGGGAAACTACGTCCTCTCGGAATACCATCTTTCGATGATAAATTAGTGCAAGAGGTAATTAGAATGATGTTAGAAGCAATGTACGAAGAATATTTTGAAAATACATCTCACGGCTTTAGACCCAGACGAAGTTGCCATACTGCGTTAATACAAGTACAGAAAAACTTCACTGCAACCAAATGGTTTGTCGAAGGCGATATTGAGGGATTTTTCGATAACATCAACCATGATGTACTTATTGGAATCCTCAAAGAACGTATCGCTGATGAACGTTTTATTCGGTTGATTAGAAAGTTCTTAAAAGCTGGATATATCGAAGATTGGGTCTTTCATAAAACGTACAGCGGAACACCACAAGGAGGTATTATTAGTCCGATTCTGGCTAATATATACTTGGATAAACTGGATAAGTATATGAAAGAATATGCCGAAAAGTTTGATAAAGGCATAAAACGGAAAATGAACCCAGAGTACAAAAGATATTCCGGAAAAATTTGGTGGCTTGGCACAAAGCTAAAGAAAACCGAGAATGAAGTTACTCGGAAAGAACTGATTACAGCGATAAGATGTATTCAGAAAAAAAGATTGATACCCTCTGTCGATGAGATGGACGAGAATTACAAAAGGATTAAGTATGTGAGATATGCGGATGATTTTATTATCGGTGTCATTGGGAGTAAAGCAGACAGCGAAACAATCAAAGAGGATATTAAAAACTTCCTCTATGATAAGCTGAAACTTACCCTTTCAGAGAAAAAAACTTTGATAACACATGGTAATGAACATGCTAAATTCCTCGGATATGAAATCTATGTTCGGAAGTTCTCTGATATGACCAAAAGAGGTGAGAAATCTGGAAATCTGATTAAAGTGTATGGTAAAAAGGTAGTATTAGAAATGCCAATGGAAGCTATGAAGAAAAAACTTCTCTATTACGAAGTGATGAGAATTCATCAAATTGAAAATAAAGAGAAATGGAAACCGATTAGCAGGTCAAAGGTGCTTCATAATGACGACCTTGAGATATTGGACGCTTACAATGCAGAAATAGGAGGTTTTACAAACTACTATTCTATTGCTAATAACAGTTCACATCTTAACTCTTTCAAATATATCATGCAATACAGTATGTATAAGACTTTTGCAAAAAAGTACCGTATATCTGTTCGCAGAATCATAGCCAAATACCGCTATAACAAGGATTTTGCAGTATTCTATGAAAATAAGAAAGGGGAAAGGAAAATGAGAGTTTTCTTCAACGGTAGCTTTAAGCGTAAAACCACCGCAACAGTATCAAATTGTGATAATCTGGCAAACACAATTTACAATACAGCTTATACCAGTCTTACGGAACGGTTGAAAGCGAGTAAATGTGAATTATGCGGTTCAGAAGGGAATATTGAAATCCATCATGTCAAAAAACTCAAAGACCTGAAAGGCAAAAAGCCTTGGGAAATCCAAATGATTGGACGTCGGAGGAAGACATTGGCTGTCTGTATCCCTTGCCATAAAAAGATACATCATGGTGGATAGACTGAATATGTTAATGGAGAGCCGTATACATGGAGACGTGTACGTACGGTTCGGAGGCGAGTTCTTGGAAACCTACCGTAGTAATACGACAAGGCGCCGGGTACTTAGCCTACGGTTAAAAAGCCAGTACCTCTTTATCTTTTGCGGCGGCTTGCTCGCCGTCTTCGTGGTGTTCATCGTCCTGTTCATGGCAGGCGTGAACCAGTGGCTATGTATCGGTTTCATCGTGTCGGCTTCGCTGCTGCTCGTGTGGCAGACGTTCCGGCTCAACGCACGGTACGGCACGCACGGGCTGATGAAAGCAGCCGCACGCAAAAGACACCCACGCTTCATTATCAGCCGAAAGGCGATACCCCGGCTGTTCAACCACAAAAGAAGAAAGGAAGAAAGAACATGAGGAATACATTAAAGGCTACCACGCTGGAAAGGAAATTTCCACTTTTGGCGGTGGAGAACGGCTGCATCATTTCAAAAGATGCAGACATAACGGTGGCTTTCAGCGTGGAACTGCCCGAACTGTTCACCGTCACCAGTGCCGAGTACGAAGCCATACATTCGGCATGGTACAAGGCAATAAAGGTGCTGCCCGACTACTCCATAGTACACAAGCAGGACTTCTTCATCAAGGAGAACTACCAGCCCGACACGGAAAGGGACGAGCTTAGTTTCCTGTCCCGGAGTTTTGAACGGCACTTCAATGAACGCCCGTTCCTGAACCATTACTGCTACCTGTTCCTGACGAAAACGACAAGGGAGAGAAGCCGCCGACAGAGCGACTTCTCCACCCTCTGCCGGGGCAGGATTGTCCCGCAGGAGATAGCCGACAAGGAAGCGGCGGCAAAGTTCATCGAAGCGGTCGGGCAGTTCGAGCGCATCATGAACGACAGCGGGTTTGTCACGCTTACCCGGCTGGCGGCATCGGAAATCACCGGGCAGGACGGAAAGGCGGGCATCATCGAGAAATACTTCTCGCTCTCGCAAACCGACACTACCTGCCTGAAAGACATCGGGCTGTACCCGGAAGAAATGCGTGTCGGGGACGATATACTGTGCCTGCACACGCTTTCGGACGTGGAAGATTTGCCCGGAAAGGTCGGGACGGACTGCCGATTTGAGAAGCTGTCCACTGACCGGAGCGACTGCCGACTATCATTCGCCGCTCCGGTGGGCGTGCTATTGTCGTGTAACCACGTCTATAACCAGTTCATCTTCATAGACGACCACGCCGAAAACCTGAAGAACTTCGAGCAGACCGCCCGGAATATGCAATCGCTCTCCCGCTACTCCCGTGCCAACCAAGTGAACAAGGAGTGGATAGACGAGTACCTGAACGAAGCGCATAGCAAGGGGCTTATCTCGGTGCGTTGCCACTGCAACGTCATGGCATGGAGCGATGACCGGGAAGAACTCAAACGCATACGCAACGATGTGGGAAGCCAGCTTGCACTAATGGAGTGCAAGCCACGCCACAACACGGTCGATACGCCAACGCTCTTTTGGGCGGGCATACCCGGCAACGAGGCGGATTTCCCCGCAGAGGAAAGTTTCTACACGTTCTTGGGGCAGGCTCTCTGCCTGTTCGTGGAAGAAACGAACTACAAGAGTTCGCTTTCGCCGTTCGGCATCAAAATGGTGGACAGGGTAAGCGGTCGCCCGCTGCACATCGACATATCGGATTTGCCCATGAAGAAAGGCATCACCACCAACCGCAACAAGTTTATACTTGGGCCGAGTGGTAGCGGGAAGTCTTTCTTCACCAACCACATGGTGCGCCAGTATTACGAGCAGGGTGCGCACGTGCTATTAGTAGATACGGGTAACAGTTACTTGGGGCTGTCCCAGCTTATCCACAACCGCACGCACGGCGAGGACGGGATTTATTTCACCTACACCAACGAGAACCCGATAGCGTTCAACCCGTTCTATGTCGAAGACGGGGTATTTGACATCGAGAAGAAAGAGAGTATCAAGACGCTTATCCTTACTTTATGGAAGCGGGACGATGAAGCCCCCAAGCGGTCGGAAGAAGTGGCGTTGTCCAATGCGGTAAGTGCCTATATCGAACGTATCACGGGGGACAAATCGGTAACGCCCTGTTTCAACACGTTCTACGAGTTTGTCCGGGATGATTACCGCCGACACCTTGAACAGAAGAACGTCAGGGAAAAGGATTTTGACATTGACAATTTCCTGAACGTGCTTGAACCGTACTATCGTGGCGGTGAATACGACTACCTGCTGAACTCCGACAAGGAGCTGGATTTGCTGCATAAACGCTTCATTGTCTTTGAATTGGATAATATCAAAGACCACAAGATTTTATTCCCGATAACGACTATCATCATCATGGAAGCGTTCATCAACAAGATGCGCAAGTTAAAGGGTATAAGAAAGTTAATACTAATCGAGGAAGCGTGGAAAGCGATTGCATCGGCAAACATGGCGGACTACATAAAATATTTGTACAAAACCGTCAGGAAGTATTTCGGGGAAGCGATTGTGGTAACGCAGGAAGTGGAAGATATTATTTCCTCGCCCATAGTGAAAGAGAGTATCATCAACAACTCCGATTGCAAAATCCTGTTAGACCAGCGAAAATATCTCAACAAGTTCGACAGCATACAAAACCTGCTCGGACTGACCGACAAGGAGCGTTCGCAAATATTGTCTATCAACATGGCGAACCACCCCGGACGGAAGTACAAGGAAGTTTTCTTCTCGCTGGGCGGCACGCAGTCGGCGGTATATGCCACGGAAGTTTCGTTGGAAGAATATTACACGTTCACGACAGAGGAAAGCGAGAAAATGGAACTGTTCGCCCTCGCCGAGAAGCTGGGCGGCAACCTTGAACTGGCTATCAAGCGGCTTGCGGAAAGCAAACGTAATCCCCAATCATCAACAACTTAAAAATTAGGAACATGAAGAAAACAATTCTCCTTATGGCGGTATGCCTTTGCTTCATCGGCAAGGCATCCGCACAGTGGGTGGTGTCAGACCCCGGCAACTTGGCACAGGGTATCATCAACACCACCAAGCAGATAGTGCAGACTTCCACCACTGCCAAGAACACGCTGGACGGCTTCATGGAAGCGCAGAAGATTTTCCAGCAGGGTAAAAAATATTACGATGCGCTCAAAGCGGTGCATGACGTGGTAAAGGGCGGTGTCAAGGTGAAGAAGTCCATTGAACTGGTGGCGGAAATCTCCGAAATCTACGTGCGCAACTTCCAAAACATGCTGGCAGACCCGAATTTCACGCCTGACGAACTTTCCGCAATATCGTTCGGCTATGCCAAACTGATGTCGGAAAGCTCGGACGTGTTGCAGGACTTGAAAAATGTAGTGAACATCACGGGTATGTCGCTGACGGATGCCGAACGGCTGGCAATCATCGACAACGCTTATCGAAGTTTGCTTAACTACCGCAACCTCGTGAACTACTACACCCGCAAGAACATATCCGTGTCCTACCTGCGGGCAAAGAAGAAAAACGACACCGACCGGGTGCTGGCTCTCTACGGCTCGGCGGATGAACGCTACTGGTAACATATAAATCGGTATGCCTATGTTATTAGCAGCAGTGGATTTTGACAACCTGCACCAAGTGTTGCGGGTGCTGTACGATGAAATGATGCCCTTGTGCAGCAACATGACGGGGGTAGCCAAAGGGATAGCCGGGCTGGGTGCGCTGTTCTATGTAGCCGCCAAAGTGTGGCAGTCGCTCGCACGTGCCGAACCCATAGACGTGTACCCGCTCCTGCGCCCTTTTGCGCTGGGGCTGTGCATCATGTTTTTTCCAACTTTCGTGTTGGGGACTATCAACACGGTGCTGTCGCCAGTGGTGAAAGGGTGCAACCAGCTTATGGAAACGCAGACTTTCGACATGAACGAGTACCGGGCGCAGAAAGACCGACTGGAATATGAAGCCCTGATGCGAAGCCCCGAAACGGCTTACCTCGCATCGGACGAGGAATTTGACCGACAACTGGAAGAACTGGGCTGGTCGCCCTCCGACATGGTGACTATGACGGGTATGTACATGGACAGGGCGGCTTACAATATCAAGAAGTCCGTCCGGGACTGGTTCAGGGAATTGTTGGAAATGCTCTTTCAGGCGGCGGGGCTGATTATAGACACGCTGCGCACGTTTTTCCTGATTGTGCTTTCGATACTGGGTCCGCTGGCGTTTGCGATTTCCGTCTATGACGGTTTCCAAAGCACGCTGACCCAGTGGATTTCACGCTATATCTCCATTTACCTGTGGTTGCCCGTATCGGACTTGTTCAGCAGCGTGCTGGCACGCATACAAACGCTGATGCTCCAAAAGGACATTCAGGAACTTTCAGACCCGAATTTCATTCCTGACGGGAGCAGCACCGTGTATGTAATCTTTATGATAATCGGCATCGTGGGTTACTTCACCATTCCCTCGGTGGCTGGCTGGGTGGTATCTGCTGGCGGTACATCGGCTTACAGCCGCAACGTTACAAGGGCAGGGGCAATCGCCGGGGCTGTGACGGGTGCGGCAACCGGGAAAGTAGCCGGGAAACTACTCAAATAAGACGGTTTCCACTCGGTAGCTACCTTGACCGTCACTTGGTAGCTACTTTGACAACCTCTTGGTAGCTGCCTTGACAAAGGGGTTGCAATAGAAAGATTTTAAAAACATTATTTAGAACATACAAGAAAATGGAATTTAAATCATTAACGAACATCGAAACGAGTTTCCGGCAAATCCGGCTCTTTGCACTGGTATTCATCTGCCTGTGCGCACTGGTGACGGGCTTTGCCGTGTGGAACTCGTACAGCTTCGCCGAAAAGCAGCGGCAGAAGATATACGTCCTCGACAACGGCAAAAGCCTGATGCTGGCACTCTCGCAGGACATGGCACAGAACAGACCCGTTGAAGCCAAATCGCACGTGCGGCGTTTCCACGAACTTTTCTTCACGTTATCGCCCGACAAGGGGGCTATCGAAAGCAACATCAAACGCTCGCTGTTCCTCGCCGATAAGACCGCTTTCAACTATTACAAGGACTTGGCGGAAAAGGGCTACTACAACCGGGTGATTTCCGGAAACGTCACGCAGACGGTGGAGATTGACAGCGTGAAGTGCGACTTCGACCAGTACCCCTACAAGGTGAACACGTATGCCCGCCAGTTGATTGTCCGGGAAAGCAGCCTGACGGTCAGAAGCCTTGTGACCTCGTGCCGGTTGCTCAATGCCACACGGAGCGACAACAACCCGCACGGCTTCATCATCGAAGCGTTCACCATTACCGAGAACAAGGATTTGCAAACCGTCAAGAGATAGCCTTATGGAGAGAAAACGAAATTACATCGAAAAGGTGCAGGACTGGGCGGACGACCGACTGCGCCGAATGTGCGGACGGATTACGCCGGGCAAAAGGCTGGCGGTTATCCTCGTGATGTTCTTCTTTTTCGGCGGCTTGTCTATCTACATCACCGTTTCATCAATATACAATATCGGGAAACGGGACGGCAGGCGGCTGCAAATAGAACATATCAAACAACTGTCATTGCAAGGCAATGACACAATCAACAGTATCAACCCCTTAAACAGACCGGAACATGGAAGAAGTACAGAAGAATGAGAACGGCACGACCGTGCCGCAGACGGACGGGAAGCCTGAAAAGGAAAAGAAGCCCAAACGGGAACTGACACCCCAACAGGTACAGCAGCGCAGGAAAATGATAGTCTTCCCGCTGATGTTCCTTGCCTTTGCCGGGTGCATGTACCTGATATTCGCCCCCTCCGGCAAAGAGGACGTGAACATGGAAAGCGTGGGCGGCTTCAACGCCGACATACCCCTGCCCGCAGAGGACGAGATTATAGCCGACAAGCAAAAGGCATACGAACAAGCGATGATAAGCCGCAAACAACAGGACAAGATACAATCCTTGCAGGACTTCGGTTTCACGGGGGACGATGAAACGGAAGAACCGCAAGCGGAAATCGACCTGATGCCAGAAGAAGATGTGCATCCCCAAAGGGGCGGCGGTGTTTCTTCGGCAAACGCTTACCGGGACATCAACCGCCAGTTAAGCACGTTCTACGAAACGCCCCCTGTGGACGAGGAAAAAGAGGACTTGAAGCGGCAGGTGGCGGAACTGACCGACAGACTACAACAACAGCAGAACGCCACGCCTACGGCTGACGACCAAATGACACTCTTGGAAAAGTCTTACGAACTGGCGGCAAAGTACATGAACAGCGGGCAGGGACAAGTCGCACAAGTCCCGGTAACGGGCGGCATTGACCGCAAGCCGGATGTGGTGGCGGTGCAGGCAATCCGGGAAACGACCGTATCGGGATTGCAGCAGCCCATGAGCGATGCCGACTTCATCCGGACTTACAGCCAGCCACGAAACTACGGCTTCAACACGGCGGTAGGCACGGGCTACGCTATGGGAAAGAACACGGTAGCCGCCTGCATCCACCAAGACCAAACCCTGACGGACGGGCAGGCGGTGAAACTCCGGCTGCTCGAACCCATGCAGGCGGGAAACATAGTCGTGCCGAAGAATACCCTTGTGGCGGGAACGGCAAAGGTGCAGGGCGAACGGCTCGACATACTGGTGTCCTCGATTGAGTATGCGGGCAACATCATCCCGGTGGAACTCGCCGTGTTCGATACGGACGGGCAAAAGGGGCTTTCCGTACCGTCCTCTATGGAGCAGGAAGCATTCAACGAAGCTATGGCGAATATCGGCAGCGGACTGGGCACAAGCATTTCCTTTGCACGGAGTGCCGGGCAGCAGGTGGCTATGGACGTGACAAGGGGGTTGCTGCAAGGAACGTCCGGCTATCTCGCCAAGAAGTTCCGAACCGTGAAAGTGAAGCTGAAAGCAGGCTATAAAGTCATGCTTTACGCCAAACAACAATAACCATTTTATCAACCACTAAAATTTCAATTAACGATGAAACAGATTTTTGTATTGTTCGCCCTCTTGCTGGGCGTGTGTGCGGCAAACGCACAGGAAACCGACACCGTGAAGTATGCGGCTGGCAACGACTTGTACCGGGGAATTACCCGGAAACTCCCGTACCGTCAAATGGTAACGCCCTACGGCGTGGAAGTGACCTTTGCCAAGACGGTGCATATCATCTTCCCCGCCGCCGTCCGATATGTCGATTTGGGAAGCAACCATATCATAGCGGGAAAGGCGGACGGTGCGGAGAACGTAATCCGAGTAAAAGCCACGACAGAGGGTTTTCCGGGAGAAACGAACTTCTCCGTCATTTGCGAGGACGGAAGTTTCTTTTCGTTCAACGCCAAATATGCACGTGAACCGGAAATGCTCAACATCGAAATGAAAGACTTCTTGGAAAATGAAGATACGTCCGACTTCTCACATACCCGCATGAACATCTATTTCCGGGAATTAGGTAATGAAAGCCCGCTGTTGGTGAAGCTGATAATGCAGAGCATCTACAAGAACAATGACCGGAAAGTGCGCCATTTGGGTAGCAAGCGTTTCGGCATACAGTTCTTAATCAAGGGGATTTACACCTATAACGGGATGCTCTACGTACACACGCAGACAAAGAACAGTTCCAACGTGCCTTTCGATACCGACTTCATCAAGTTTAAGATAGTCGATAAGAAAGTACCCAAGCGCACGGCTATTCAGGAAACGGTGCTGGATGCGGTACGCAGCTACAACGAGGTGATAGAGATTGCCGGGAAAACGACCGTGCGCACGGTGTACGCCCTACCGAAGTTCACCATTCCTGACGACAAGCTGCTGTTGGTGGAAGTCTACGAGAAGAACGGCGGGCGGCATCAGGTTATCCGGGTGGAGAACGCCGACATTGTGAACGCAGAAGTGATTAACGAACTTAAAATCAAATAGGGATGAAACGGTTTCTATTTATCGGAATACTCTTTGCGCTGTGCCTGACCTCGTTTCAGGCACACGCACAAAGATACCTGCCGGGCATGAAAGGCTTGCAGGTGACGGCGGGCATGGCGGACGGGGTGCATTGGAACGCTGGCAGTGATTTCGCCTACCACATCGGGGCGGCGTACAGCGTTTACACCAAGAACGCAAACCGCTGGGTGATTGGCGGGGAATACCTGCACAAGAAGTATGACTACAAGGATATGCAGATACCTGTAGAACAGTTCACCGCAGAGGGCGGCTATTACCTGAAATTCCTCTCGGACAGGCGCAAGACCTTTTTCCTTTCGCTGGGACTGTCGGCACTCGCCGGGTATGAAACAAGCAACCGCAGCGAAAAGCTGCTGCCGGACGGCTCTACGCTGCTTGATAAGGACTGCTTCATTTACGGGGGTGCGCTGACGCTGGAACTGGAAGCCTACCTGACCGACCGGGTGGCTCTGCTGCTGAACGCAAGGGAACGGGCGTTGTTCGGCTCGGACATAGGCAAATTCCACACGCAGGTATCTTTGGGACTGAAATTCATTATCAACTGACCGCTATATAATAATGTAATATGAAGAATGTAATGTATAAAATCATCATGGGCTGCTACATCGTGGCCGCCCTCGTGCTTGCTACCGCCTGTAATGACAACTTGGATATTCAGCAGGCGTACCCGTTCAGCATCGAAACGCTGCCAGTACCCAAAAGGCTGAAAGTCGGGGAAACCGCCGAAATACGCTGCCAACTGGTGCGTGGCGGCTATTACCAGCCGACTACCTATCAGATACGGTATTTCCAGCCGGACGGCAAAGGGAAGCTGGAAATGGATAACGGTACGGTGTTCCTGCCCAATGACCTGTACCCGCTGGAGAAAGAAACGTTCAGGCTCTACTACACATCGGCATCGACAGACCAGCAGACGATAGACATTTATGTAATTGACAGCTTCGGACAGATGCAGCAACTTACACTATCATTTAATAATGACAACGGCAAGGATGAAGAACCGGAATGATTATGTGGGTATTCATCAGAATTAATAAAGAATTGATATGTGAAGTTGTAAAAGTATATTCAATAGCCCACTGGCATTTTAGTGGGCTATTGAATAATAAGTTAATTTCCTTTATTCCTGCTAAGATAAGACCTTAGCGCATTCTTGATGTGTTTTTCAGGATTTTGCATTGGATGCGTCTTTCCCGGTTTCGTTTTACGTTCTTGAGCTAAAAATTTCTTTCTACATTTTTCATAATCTTCAGGGTACATTTCCACAAACCGGGTATAAAAATCATCTTCAGAATAATCTTCTTGAAGTGTATCAATAACCGATTTTACTTTCTCATCAACTTTCAATATAACGCTCATAACTTTCTTATTTTAAATCTTTTGCAAAAATAATATTTTTATTTCTAATTATAAAGTTTCTTTGCTATTTTCCTTTCTCGGCACTCACGGAAGAAAGTAACGGCGGCAAACAGCCGCCGTTATCTATCAACTGGTTTTAAGGCTCTTTATGGACGTGTATTTCTCTAACCACACCTTTACCTGTTCCATGTTGTATTCGCCCGTTATGACCGCCGTATGGTCGTTTATGGCTACAAACCGGACACTTTCATAACTGTTTACCCAGCCTTGCAGGGAACAGACACCCCACGTTGCAACATCTTCAAAAACACTGCGGTCTATTTGGCTGATTGGCTCGCCGAAAACTACCGTCATTATCTGAAAATCCGGTTTGTCCTCCAACAGTTGCAAATGGTGCAACGTGCCGAACTCGTCAGTTTTACGCCCCCACGCCCACACATCATTATACAAATCATTGCCCCACTGGTGCGGGTGGTCGAAACGGACTTTGACTGCTGTAGAATGCTGGTCGTCTTGGATGTCCTCAATACCCCCCGTTACCATTAAGCCCGTAAAAATGCACTCGCAACGCCTGCCGATTAGCTCTTTGTTTACTTCTGTCGTTTTCATGTCCTCAAAACTTACTTATTTATTACTCCGTTCTTCTTCGCTATCCACCCGTCACGCCTGCGGCGGCACTCGTCCAGCGTTTTGGCTACCGTGCTGAAAAGTTCGCCGTCCGTGTGGCGGTAGTCATATTGAAAATAAACCTGTCCCCTGAAAGCCCCTAAACGGCATTTCACGAACTTTTCTTCTCCCGGTGTTTGGGTAATGCTTACCCCGTTTTTGTTAAGTGACTGCATGATGTTCTATTTTTTATGGTTATAATATCAGTAAGAAAAGCAACGACAGGAAAAGCAGAGCCACGCCCAGCGCATAAACGGCTGAAAGGCAGACACGGAGCAGGAAACAGGTGGCACGAAATACGATATACGCCGTTATCGCCGTGCCTGCTCCGGCTACGCTGGTGAACCGCCATGCAAGGCAGAACAGCAACACCCGCCAAAGGATTTTATAAATGCTTTTACGTTTCATCGCTTGGTTGTTTTTAGCGGGCAGGGCTTTGACACCCCGCCCGAATTGGTTGTTATGCCGCACGGAACACAAAACCGTCATCAAACCAGTAATCGCACATAAACAGGTCACGGGCGAACTTTTCATAATCGAAATAGGTCTTTGCGAACTCCGGCAGGTCGTAACATTCCTCGATAATTTCATAGGCGAAATCTTCTTCATCGTCATATTGTCCCCGATACTCGTCCCGGAAATCACGTATAAGGTCGTCCGCATCTTCCTCGCTCAAATCATGGCTTTTGTAGTTGCACCACACGAAAAAGGCTTCCTGCTCGGTGTCGTCCAAATCCTCTACCGCATCACGCAGGGCAAAGAAGTTTTCAGAAATCCAGCTTTCGCCGATTAAGCCCTCCGGCACGTTCTCCCAGTCCTGAAACATATATTCCGCATCTTCCTCGTCCTTGTGAAGTTCCCGGCAGGCTTCGTAAAATTCTTCCTTGTCCGAATAGTCCGAAAGGTCGAGCCATGCGCCGGACAATGAACCGTTGTTATACTTGGCGTAAGTGCCTACATAAACTTTTGCTTCCGATAATACCTTTGCTTCCATATTGTTGTAATTTTTAAGTTTTTGATTTTATGCGGATTTGAGAGGTGAGGGAGTTGAAGTTTCACTGAACTTTTTTCCTG